>NZ_SEWF01000003.1 GCF_004168285.1 Emticicia agri
TAACGTGAATTCGATGTTTATTTAATGATGAAAGTAGCTGGTTTAGTCTCATAAAAGCAATATGCAATTAGTCCACCAAAAGTATGAGCCATAGCATTGATAGGATTTCTATGTCTGGTATGATCTATGTCAAAAACAGTCATTAGAATGTCATTGACAGATTCTATCAAAGCCCGTTTTTTTAGGTTGATTTTGTCTTTTATTTTCATCAGTTTATTTTTCATATTTTTTCTGACTTTAGTAATCAATAAAAGCCCTCTGAGATAGTATTGTTCAAAGAGTTTAGTTAGATATCCTTTATCACCAAAGCATTGTCCTTTTAGACCATCAAACATATAATTCATAAGTCTGTCATCATTATCAGAGATATTGGCTGGTGTAAGGGCGAAATTAATAATTTGACCTAATTCATTGATTATCAGGTGGGTTTTTAGTCCATAGAACCAACCAGTAGAAGATTTTCCACGACCAGCAAACCCTACAAAGACTTTATTTGAATGAATTCGTCTATTATCACAAACGGGCATTTTCTTACTATCAATAAAATAATTACCCGTCCTAATAGAAAACAAAGAAAGGTATTTTAAGAACATTTGTAATCTCAGAGTCTGATAGGGAATTAATTCAATAAAACGATTATATGAAGGTATTTTAGGGAAATCTTTCACTAAAACATTCCTTACTAAATCTTGATAATAGTACTGAAAGCATTTATATCCTGAATAATGATAGAATATAATAAGTGTCAAAATTTCACTATCACTTAAGGTACTTAAGGGTTGGTTTTGGTTTGCAGGTACCCCCCTTTTTGCTAACCAATTATCAAATAATTGACAGAAATCATCGCATCTCACAAAGATTTCAATTAGCTTATTTTCATTATATTGCATAAGAATTGGGGTGATTTTTGAGGTTTATGGACGGGAATTCATAAATTTCTCATTTTTACTCCAATTCTTATTATAACTAATTGAAATACAATATTTTAACCATCGAACTCACGTTATATTTAAGTGAATCCGGTTTTTATTGAGGAAGCAAATTTGCTTTTGAATACTACTATTTCTACCTGACAATTCTATGAACATCTGGAGTATATTTAAGCGTTTACAGCCTTTTGTGAAGCCTTACAGGGGCTTAATTTACTTTGCCTTAATACTTACTTTATTGGGCTCTATTACCGCACAGGTAAACCCCTGGGTATTGCGTTATACGGTTGACACTATTCAAGGCATGTTAGATAAACATCTGACGATTCAACAAGGCTATCCACTACTATTAGAGATTACCTTAATTCTTTGCATTAAAGAAGTAATCAACTCCTTTATCACTTTCGGGCAGAAATTTTATGGTGAAAAAATCAGGATAAATATTTCGAGCGATTTATCGCAGGAGGTAGTTAACAGAATTCTGAGCTATCAGATGGCTTTTTATGCCGACAGCGAAAACCAGAAAGGTAAGCTACAGACACGCATTGACAGGGGCGTTGAAAGCCTCACGAAGCTGGTTCAGAACTTTTTCATTGATATTCTCCCGCTTTTTGCCAACTCAATCATGGCTTTGATAGTGATGTACACTGCCAATGTTTATGTGGGTTTGGTTGCTACGATAATTCTGCCTGTTTATTTCTGGATAAGTTATGTACAGGCTGATAAATTACAGGGAGTGAGAAGAAAACTAAAGTTTCAACGAGAAAATAAGAGTAATGGTATTATTAATCTGATAGAGTCTATTGTCGTAATCAAATCATTTGTAAGAGAAAAATATGAAGAGACTAAGCAATATGGTTTACAAATGAAGTTGATGGACTTGCAGTTGACTACCCGCCGAACCAACTTTTTGTTTGATGCTATCAAGAGTTTTGTAGAGCAGATAGGCGTAGTGTTGATTATTATTCTGACGGCTTATCTGGTTTTAGACCGGCAAATCTCTATTGGGGCTATTATGTTTCATATTATGCTCTTCAATAATGTTTCGGCACCTATCCGCCAGTTGCATCGTATTTATGATGAAATGAACGATGCGCTTACTTATTCAGAAGGTTTTTTTGATATTTTAGATAGTAAGAAAGCTATTGAAAAAACAGGTACTTTTCAGCCGGTCCAAATTAAAGGAGACTATTTATTGAAGAATGTGAATTTCACGTACCCGAATGGAACAAAGGCGTTAAATGATATATCTATTGAAATTGAAAATGGAAAAACAACTGCTTTAGTTGGGCTTTCAGGAGCGGGTAAGAGTACATTGATTAATCTTTTAGTGAAATTTTATGCGCCTGATTCGGGACAAATATTGTTAGATGATATAGATTTAGCAAAATATGATACGCAAGTATTGCGTGATGATATAGGGATGGTTTTACAGAAAAACCATATTTTCAAAGGAAATATTGAAGAGAATATCCGCTATGGCCAGATGACTGCATCTAAGGAAGAAATCATGGAAGCGGCTAAACAGGCTTCTTTGCATGAACAGATTATGGAACTACCCGATAAATATGAATCAGATGCACAACTTTTATCAGGCGGGCAACAACAACGCATAGCTATTGCCCGCTTATTTCTGAAGAATCCACCGATAATTATTTTAGATGAACCCACGGCCAGCCTTGATGCCATTGCTACTGAGCAGATTAAAAATAGTCTGGATGCTATTAAGAAAGGGCGTACGGTAGTGATTATCTCTCATAGCTTATCGCAGATTATTGATTCAGATAAGATTGTTGTGATGAAAAAGGGTAGGATAGTTGAACAAGGAGTTCATCAGGATTTATATGAAAAAAATGGTGTCTATCGGGAAATTTTCGATGCCTCTGCCAGAAGTCTGAATTTAGAAAAAATAGCCAAGACATTTGATATTGACGAACATTAAAAAAGAGGTAAGTTTTGCTTACCTCTCAGTTATAAAGAAATAAAAACTTCTAAACCTTTTTTGGATCCGGGTGAATATAAGGTTTGCGATACGGACGAGCCAAAAGACCATTGGCTTCACGGTCGCCTACTATTTCACGTTTTATGGGGTCATAGACTATCGGGCGGCCTGTTTGCATAGAAATATTAGCTAACAAACAACTGGCTGTTGAGATATGCCCCTGTTCAATGTCAGCTACCGGTCTGCCTTTGTTTTCGATAGCAGCTATAAAATCTAACATGTGCAAGCGTGTAGCCGGAGCTGCATTCAATTCTATTCTTTCTTCTGTCAAATCTTCCGGGTATTTTTCTCTTTCATAGACCACATCCTTATGGATTTTTTCTCCTTTACCCTGTGGGATAAAGTCATAAGCCATTGTACTTGCCCATAATGTGCCTTTTTCGCCATATAAAGTAAACGACCAAGGATAGTCAGGATTGTTTGGTGTACCCCATGTACGGTGTTGCCATACACAGTTTAGTTCTGGATATTCAAAAATAGCCGATTGGGTGTCTTCAATATTCGATTTTCCTTCTTTTTGTACATAAATGCCCCCTGTTGAAGAAATTTTGGTAGGCCAGCCTAATTTCAGCATCCAACGCACGGTGTCAAACATATGGATACACATATCACCCATAATTCCATTGCCATATTCTTTAAATGTACGCCACCAACGGATATGTGGTAAGCCATCATAAGGGCGCATAGGAGCAGGCCCTGTCCACATCTCATAATCTAAAAAATCAGGTACAGCCTGTACAGGAGGATTGCCATTGTTTCTCATATGGAAATAGCAACACATTTCAACATGCGAAACTTTGCCTAACAAGCCCGCATCAACAATGTTCTTTTTGGCATCTATCAGGTGTGGTGTGCTTTTACGTTGAGTACCTACCTGCACTACTTTATTATATTTACGGGCGGCAGCCACCATTGCTTCACCCTCCATTACATCAACACTAATAGGTTTTTGTACATATACATGGGCACCTGCTTTTACAGCATCAATCATATTCAGTGCATGCCAGTGGTCGGGTGTACCTACCAGTACAATATCCAATTGATTATCAGCCAGTAATTTTTTGTAATCGGTATATAATTTGGGTACTTTGCCTGACTTCTGGCGTTGACCTACCAATTTTCCGGCAGCCTCAAGCATATTTTTGTCAACGTCGCAAAGTGCTACTACTTCAACAGGAGCCACTTGAATCAGTCGGAACAAATCACTTTTGCCGTACCAGCCTGTACCAATTAATGCGACACGATAGGCACTTGGTGGATTGATAAGGTCCATGCCTCTTGCACCAAAAGTAGATAAGGCAAGCGAGGCAGACGCCCCTTGCATGAAGCGTCGTCGGTTAATATTAAAGTTATTCATTAGAAATTGAGGGGGTTGACTTTGATGGTTTTAAAATCTACCAATTTTAAGAATTTTTCTTAACACTTTTATGAGTTTCAGCAGATACTTAAAAAAATAATAACAAAATATAGGTTAGAAACCCAAAGCATTCAAGGGTACAGACAGGCTAATATAGACTATTCTACTGTATTCAACGACCAATGGTAAGATTATAGGAAAGATGCCTTGGCATGAGCCAATAAAAAAGGCCATAGAAGCTCTATGACCTTTTCTGCACTGTTTTATTCTAACTCTATTTTTATTTTTTCTTCACTAATTTGTATTCAAT
This sequence comes from Emticicia agri, assembly GCF_004168285.1. Lineage (GTDB taxonomy): Bacteria > Bacteroidota > Bacteroidia > Cytophagales > Spirosomataceae > Emticicia > Emticicia agri. The sequence goes on from NZ_SEWF01000003.1 coordinate 4,599, forward strand.
TACTGGTTTTCCACGCTCTCCACCGTCAGCTGCAAGACCCATACTTACAAATTTCAATTTATAGATATTGCCAAGTGGGTCTTTGATTACATAGAAACGGTCTTTTCTGATACCTGCTGTAGTACCAGGTGCGGTTGAGCGCCATTTGCTACCAATTGCATCTCTTGTTTTAACAAAAGTAGTAGTAGCAATATTTGCTTCTGCATAGTTGGCATAAGTAACTGTGCTTTCAAGCACTTCGGCTGCTTCTGCTCCGGCAGCATAGTTAAGCAATACGAAATCCTGGAACCAGTATGGTGTAGGAGGTACAGTACCTGCATTTGAAGTGCTGTATCCCCACTGAATATCCCAGTTAACTTTACGTGGCTCTACCTCTGCTGTTTTACCTGTTTCCAAAGACAAGAAAGTAAAGTTTACGTCGGCATTTTTAGCAATGTCAACTGTTTGAATGGTTGTTTCACCAATTCTGGCAAATTGTACTTTGTAACCTTCGCCATTACGGTTTACTTTTACTTTAAACCATTTGCTTTTGGTTTTGCTTCCTTCAAAGCTTACTAAATATACTTTGTTTTGTGCTTCTGTAGCTGAAACTTCTGCAAAAACTGTTTTAGTAAGGTCTCCGTCCCAAGAATCTGCTAAAGCAAGTGTGCCTTCTCCACCCGGTGCGAAATCAAGATTTGGTACTGAAGTAGTATCAGCCAGAGTTACCGCTGCAATATCTGTTTTAGCAGTTGGAGCAGCCGATGATTGGTAGCCCGGATTCAGGATTACTCTGAATTGTCCGCCTTGATAGAAACCTAAGTTCCAGCTTTTTCTGTTGACAGCCGTAGAAGTATTTGCGCTCAAGTCGGCATATACAGCGTTTGTATAGTTCGATTCAGCAGTTTTACCTTCTAATGTCAAGGTACTTCCTGTTGAAGTGATAGCCGCAAAGCTTAATTTCAATTCAGTACTATTGCCAGTTAATACAGGGCTACCTACTGAAGTCATTTTAAGTGTCAGGGTTTCATCACCGTTCAAAAATACATTTGCTTTTTTCTTTACTTTGAAAGACACACCCGATTGTCCGGCAGGGATTGTTACGTTTAATACGTTGTTAACGGCTGCAGGTTCTGTTACGAACTCCTTATCGTAGGTTACTAAATATGGAGTTAATTGAATACTTATAGGAATAGCTACATCAGCAGCCCGACTCAATGAGATTTGAACAGTAGCTTCTTCTCCGTCAATACCTTGTGTAGCAGTGGTAAATCCGGCTAAATTGTCAGGCAATTCTACATCTTCTTTGCATGCTCCCAGCACTACAATACCACATATAATAAGAAATTTGTTGAATAAACGATTCATGGGATTTAAAACTTTGGTTTGTATTAGAAAAAATAATTAATGCTTTGATAATTGTGCGGTCAGCCCCAGAAAATAAGAGCGCCCGTAAGACATAGGCACTGCTCCGCCGCCTGAACTATGCGCACCACCTGAGTCCACGGCGGAATTGTTTACACGCGTTACATTAAACAGGTTTTTAACACCTGCTAACAACGAGAAGTTTTTATAGAAAACTTTATTGAAAGTCAGGTCAGAGGTATGAAAGCCGGAAGTTTCAGCCAATCGTGTCTGCAAGCCTGACTCGGTTGAGATAGCCTGATAGCTTGGTTGTTTACCTGTATATTTATAGAATAAACTGATGCTTGCGGCAATTTTAGGAAATGTGTAACGGACATTGGTATTTATTTCACTTGACCATACAAATTCTGGAAGACTCTCTGTAGTTGAGAAACGATTGAAACGACCTATGTATGAATAGCCTAATGTTGCCTGAAGATTTTCCCAGTATAAGGTATTAGTCCAGGTTGTACCAGTAGTTTTATACAAGTCTACATTCAGATAAGTTGATACTTTGGTATCATTAGGGTCAACACCAATTGAAATCAGGTTATTGAATACATTATAAAAACCGCCCAAGGTAGAGTTCAGACGAAATTTAGGTTTTTCGATTAACTGATAAGATAAAAATGTGTTGAAGCTATTAGAGTTTTCAGCTTTCAGGTTTGTGTTTCCTCTGATAGAGTGGTTGCTGTCGAAGAAAGTGAAATATAACTCACGCAAGGCCGGGGAACGGAAACCTCTTGCATAGGCCATTCTTAAATCAAGACCTTTAGCTAATGTAAATTTGGTATTGATAGATGGAATGACAGGTGGGGCATCGTAAACAGAGTTTTTGATAAATCTTAAACCCGGACGAATGTTTATATTGGTGTTTAGTCTTAATTCGGAAGAAGCAAAATAGGCAAATTCGCTAATGGTTGGTGTGCCTTGAATCCTTGCTCCTGCACTTGAATTGATATTTGCTTCTAACCCATGTTGCAAAGAGATTTTTGAAGAGAACTTATGCTGACTTGTTACCCGTGCAAATGTTGTCTGAAAAATAGCTTTATCCTGTGCGCCTGAGGTCAATGATAATGTTCTTCTGTCTCTTACCAAATCAATATCAGTTGTTTGGGTTTGTCTGCTATAATCGGTGTAAGAAGCCGCTAAATTCAGACTATTTTTAGTATTAAACTGGTATTCGCCCTGTACCTGATGGAACCAGCGATTGGTAATATAGTATTGGTCTGTTGCTGAAAGATTGTTGGTTTGGGTACTGATGTAAGTATTTCCCAGACTTTTCAGTGTTTCGTTTGTGCCATTAAAACGGTACCAGCCATTAAATTTCTGTGTCCGATAAGATATGCCTGCAGTGGTAAGATATTGTTCTTTAGGCATCCATTCTTTAGACCTTCCAGTTGAGAGACCTTGCCAGCCACCAAAGAAATTTCTCGTGAAATTACCGGATAACTGCAAGCCTTTTTTCTGCCATGCCAAGCCTAAAAACTCATTGTGTGTGCCTTCTCCCTGAAAGGCCTGATATTCATTGCCAGCAGTTTCTTCCTGTGCTCTGGCTGTAAGTGTCCAGTTTGCACCTTCTTCACCTTTTTTAGTAATAATATTAATAACTCCTGCCAAGGCATCAGAACCATAAGTTACTGACATAGGCCCTTCTACAATCTCTATTCTATCAATAATATTAATATCAATCTGTCCGATACTTTCACGTGTTGACCCTCTATCGACTAATGGGACACCATCTAATAATACCTTTACATTCTGGCCTGACATGCCCATTAGTTGCACATCAGTAGTACCCAGAGTTAAATCGTTTGAGAAACGCATACCTAATTCTGTATTCAGAACAGTCTGGATATTGGTAGCACCTCGTAATCTGATTTGTTCGTTGGTAATGGTACGTACCTGATAAACAGAGTTTCGAACTGATTGCGGGTCGAACTGTCCAGTAATGACTACGTCTTGTAATTCGTTGTTTTTTTCGTCTAATGTAATTGTACCAAGCCCAACAATTTCTTCTGCTTTTACTTCAATTACTTTCTCAAAAGACTTATAGCCAATGAATTGTATAACCAGTGTTTGTTTGCCGGCCGGAGCCTTGAGTGAAAAACTTCCATCAGCCTGTGTCAACTGACCTAACCGTGTATTTTTGAGTATAACCGATGCACCTGCTACCACGCCATTATTATCAATTACTTTGCCTTCAATTTTTCCTGAACGTTCTTGTGTGTGAGCAGTAATAGCAATGTTGAATATGAATAAGAATAGATAAAGAAACCTCATTCTGTATATTGTTTTTATTTAGACTAAATATAAATAATTATGCAAATGTAATAGTTTATTTAGACTAAATCCAAATAAAAAAATAAAAAATTCCAAATATTGAATTCGTGATTAAAATGTTTAAGATGAGAATGGGTAATGCTTAATCATCGGCAGGTTATTGCAGGTTGCTTGAAAACTGTGATGGTTAGAGGTAGGTACATAAGAAAAACAGCATCGCTCCAGAAAGAAGCGATGCTGTTATGACAAAGGTTTTGTGGGGACTATAAATTATTGGTTGTTTGACTGTAATTCATGGTGATTAACGATTTTGTGCTAATGTTGCACCACGATTAATTTGTGTTTTGATAACAAAACTTTGAGTTGCTTTTTCTGTTGGTGTCTGAACAACGAAAGTGTACTCGCCATCTACTAAATTAGTAAGATTAAATGCTTTTGAATATTGCGCATCACCTGAGGCATATTCGTTGTAGTAAACGGTATTATCCTTATCTACTAAAAATATCTGCGCTTTTTGTTTATTCGGATTTTCGAATGACAATTTGAAACGTAGGCTTCCTAAGTTCTGAACATTTAGATTAGCTACCTTCTCTGCTGCACTTACTTTCCCGTTTGAAGTGCCTTTGTTTGTTTGTGCAAAGCTTGTGCTTGCTGATGTTGCGATGATTGCGATTGCTACAATTAGTGCTTTCATAATTTTCTTTGAATTTTGTTTTCTATTGGAGTAAATACTTAAAAGATTAAACTAAAAAAAGTTATACCATTTATTGCCTCCTCTGAAAACCTTTGTTGATGCAAATTTACGTAACTAATTGAATACAAGTCAATTAATAAATTGTTAATTTCGAAAAGTTGTTTTAATAATATACGTCATTATTAAAATAGTACAATGTTTTAAGGAAAATTGCAAGAGAAAGTTTAAATAATCCTATCAAAAAAGTAGACTAATTTAGGCATCAGAATTTTATTTGGGTAAAAATGATTAAACTGTAGCTATGAATAATACAAAAAGCCAAAAAGCAGTAAAAAATGTGCTTTTTGAGGTCTCTAAGTAAATAAATATTTTATCGGGGATAATTCATAAAAATTTATTTCTTTCGCAGTAAAATTCAGTAATTAAACATATGCTTAATATTCAAAATTTTCTGAAAACTTATAATAACCATAAGATTTTAGAAATTGAAAATCTGCAGATTCCGGAAGGTATCCATTGGTTTAAGGGGATTAATGGCTCAGGGAAGTCAACGCTTTTCAGGTCAATTGCCGGAATAATTCCATTTAAAGGTAATATCTTATTTAACAATACAGACTGTCGGAAAGAGGTAGTAGCTTATCGGTTGCTTGTAAATTTAAGTGAAGCCGAGCCGCTATATCCTGATTATCTGAGTGGATATGATTTATTGAGTTTTATGGCTGAAGCTAAAAAAGCCCGGGATGGACAATTAAAAAAATTAGCAGATAGCCTCGGAGTAAGCCAATACTGGAAATCTCCTATCGGGACTTATTCCAGCGGTATGCAAAAGAAAATATCCTTGCTATCTGCTTTTTTAGGAAGCCCGAAATTAATTATGCTTGATGAACCCCTGATTACGATAGATGACCGAAGTGTGCAAATTGTCTATGAATTGGTAAAGGATTATTACGAAAAACAAGGTGTCAGTTTTCTGTTATCCTCGCATCAGGATTTTCGTTTTGAAAGATTAGCTATTAAAAACATTTATCTGGTTCAGAACCAGACAGTAACTCAGCAATGAAAAGTTTAATCAGGATACTAAATCTGACAATCATTAAAGAATATTACCGCCAGAATGCTGTATTTATTTTTGCTGTAATGATGTTTGCTTTTGGCTTTCTGAGAGCCGTTGAGCATATAACCATTATAAAGCATGCACTTAAATATCCTTCTATATTGGGCTTTTTTTTCTTAGCATGGGCATTGCACGGGCTGAAAGTTACTTTATTTACGCTACGCTTGTTGGAGTCCAAGCAGAATGAATTTCTGTATCATGCAAGGTTATTTCCACCTTTGAAGAGGTTTTGTGCATTTTGCTTGTTACAACTCAGCCTGATTCAACTGACTTTTCTTTATTCGCTGGCTATGATAAAATTCGGTATTGAGGAGGGGAAATTGTTAGAGATTGGGTACATTATAGGGTTTAATGTAGTTTTAATAGTAGTAGGAGCTTTGATTTATGAATACCGCATACAAAGACCTAATGCAGAGCAGGTCAGAAGCAAGCCTATTCAGAAATTGTTTGCGCAATTCCGTACGCCACCTTATCTTTTTTTTGTAAGGTATCTGTTCTCTAAACAACCTGTTTTGCTTTTGCTGACAAAACTTTTCTGCTGTTTGATACTGTTGGGAATTTGTAATTTGTATCCGACAGATGATTATGATGAGCGATTGCTTGCCTTAGGTGGTTTATTTGTAGCGGCGGGTCATACAGTATTCTGTCAGCAATATTTTATTTTTGAGAATAAGTTTATGCTTATTACTAAAAATCTGCCATTGAGTGATTCACAACGGTTAGTACATTATTTATTAGCGTATTTTCTGCTTTTATTACCTGAAATAATTGTATTAGCCAGAAACCTACCCGATACGGTAAGTTATCTGTTTATAGTGTTTCTGATGCTATTTGTTTTATCAATGATATTTCTGAATCATCATGTGCAGTATATCAATAATATTTCGCATGATGCCTTTATGCAAAGGCTTTTTTTTACGGGTATTCTTTTTCTGGTGTTGATAATGTTCAAGATTCCTGTAATTTTGATGGCTCTTATAAATTTTTCAATCGCTGCGTTCGTTTTTAAGAAACATTATTTTTTGTCCGACTTCAATCCATAACACTATGATTCGCATACTTACTACATTATTGTTTATTACTGCCTCTAATTTTGCTTACAGCCAGTTCAGAATATCGGCCGAGATACAGGAACCTACAGAAAAAAGGGCTATTTTAGTACTTCACCGTGATTGGGTTGGTAAAGAAGAAGAGTATGAATTAACTTTAAATAGCGATAATCGCTTTAGTTTTATTACTACTATCAAAGACCTGGCTTATATAGATTTTTATTACGGAGACCAGAGTTTACATTTCTGGATTGTAGAACCCAATGACGAAATCACTATCAAATTTGACCCTAAAAAATTCTGGAGTACTTTACAGGTAGATGGGCAAGGTTCGGAAAAGGGTAAATATTATGCCGAGCATCAGAATAAATTTGAAATAGCAAATGACTGGGAACTACAGGTCGAAAAATGGCGCAAACTGCCACTGAAAGCTTATTTTGAGAAACTTGATGAGGAACAAGCTAAACAGATTGAATTCTTAGAGAACTATCAGAACCTTTCACAGAGTTTTAAAGATACACGCAAGGCAGATATTATAGGTATTATTCAGAACTATAAAGTTGAAGCCTTGTCAGGCGACCAATATACTTCATTATCGCCGGACAGTATCAGGAATAGTTTAAAAATGGGAGATATACCACCAGTAGCGCAGGCGGCTTCTTTAGAGTATGGAAATACTTATCTGAATCTGATAGATTTATTTATTGCTAAAGAGGCGATACGTAGGAAAAAAGAACTGACAGAAGTGGATGAGTATAATTTTATAAAATCGCTTTATACAAAAAAGCAAATCTCTCAGGAGTTGGGGGAGCGTATATTGGGTTTTAAACTTCAGAATGCTATTGAAGCCAACGGAGCAACTTCAAAAATTTTAACTCCTGCTTATGATTATATAGGTTTTGTACAGAACAAAACTTATAAGAATTATATCAATCAATTGATTAGTTTGCAAAGAACTTTGGCGAAAGGGTCGCCAGCCAAAGATTTTTCGCTGCGAGATATAGAGGGTAAGGAAGTTTCGCTGAAAGATTACAAAGGCAAAGTAGTTTATCTTGATTTCTGGGCAAGTTGGTGTGGGCCGTGTATTTATGATATGAAGTTTGCCGAGAAAGTAAAGGAACATTTTAAAAATAAAGAGGTAGTATTTATTCAGATTTCGATTGATAATGAAGCTGAATGGAAAGAAGCAGTGAAAATGTATGATTTGAAAGGTATTAATGTTCGGACGGATGATAATAGTGCTATTGTAAAAAATTATGCCATTTCGGGAGTACCTTCTTATTTTCTGATAGATAAAAGCGGCAATTTTGCGGTAGCAAAAGTAGTTGACCCCAGTGATGAAGAAGGTAAAACACTTATCTCACAAATTGAAGAGGTATTAGCCAGAAACGAATAGGATAACTCTTTTAATGGCTACCTATTAATCTGATAAAATCTTTGTAATAGCTTTCTCCAACAGGAATAGTAGCACGGCCGATAAATATTCGTTGGCGCTCAATTGAATTGATTTTTTCTAAGGAAATGATATAAGATTTATGTACTCTTACAAAGCGATTGGCAGGTAATAATTCTTCCATTTTCTTCATGGTTTGCAAGGTCAGAATTCTTTCGTCTACGGTATAAATGGAAACATAATCTTTTAACCCTTCTATGTAAAGAATAGATGAGAGGTTAAGTTTGATGATTTTGTATTCAGTTTTTACGAAGATAAAATCTAATTGTTGTTCAGAGACAGGGGCTTTGTTCTCAATAGGTTCAGGTATCTGTAGTATGGAATGATTAACAGGTATATGCTGAAGTCGGCCACTGACTTTTTGAACGGCTTTCAGAAATCTTTCGAACGAAATAGGTTTCAGTAAGTAGTCAATTACATCTAACTCATATCCATCCATAGCATATTCAGAATAGGCCGTCGTCAGGATTGCCTTGCATTTGCCATTTACTACCCTTAAAAACTGAATGCCTGTCAGGCTTGGCATCTGAATGTCCACAAAAACCAAATCAACTTTTCCTTGTTGTATCAGACTTAGGGCTTCAAGTGGATCGGTACAGGCATCTACCAGGGTTAAAGAAGGGAGTTGGTTAATGTATTTTACCAGAATATCTAATGCCAGAGGTTCATCATCTACTGCCAGACATCGTATTTTCTCCATATTATAATATCAAATTTAGTTCAGACGAATATTTATTGCCATCGTTTTGTATTTCTAAGTGATGGTTTTTAGGATAAATCAGGTTCAGTCTTTTTTTGATGTTTTCAAGACCAACACCCCCATATCTATCTTTATTCTGGTTCGTTAGCTGGTTCTTTACTGTAAAAATCAGATTATTCTGATTTAACAATAATTGAATTGAAAGGGGATGATTTATATCTTGCACATTCCCATGCTTAAATGCATTCTCCACAAAAGGAATCAACATCAGAGGTGCTATTCTCTGCGAAGATACGTCACCTATTACTTCAAAATCAACATAAGTTTGTCCTGAGTATCGTATCTTCTGCAATTCTATAAAATTATTCAGATAAGTTAATTCCGTATAAAGACTCACTTTCTCCTGATTTGACTCATACAGCATATAGCGCATTAACTCAGAGAGTTTCATAATCGCCTCCGGAGTTTTAGACGATTGATTGAGTGCTAACGAATAAATATTATTAAGCGTATTGAATAGAAAATGTGGATTTAACTGATTTTTCAGAAATGCATTCTCTGCATTCAGTTTTTCGGTAAGTAAAGCAGTTTTTTCTTTTTCGTTGGCGAAGAAATCTTCAATCATTTTTAAAAAGAAAGCATTGAATGAAAAAGTAATGACATTATAGGTACTATCAGTAATGTAATAAGGAAAATATCTTGATTCTTCTGAGTAATTATGATAACCGAATAAATGCCAGAAAAGAATCTCTTCAATCAAATAACGCAGAGCCACATAAATGAAGCAGACTGCTACAAAACCTAAAGCGAGATTGAGGTATTGTTTAGAAGAAAAGTAGCGGTTAAGAATAAAAAGTATTAAATAAGAGATAAGTATAGTGAAGAAAATAGTAGTCCAGTAAAATGGGTTCTGGTATCTTTCCCAAGAGAACTGATAGTTTTTATCTCCAATCAGGCTTAATATATCTCCTTTGAAGTAGAGAAACAGCCAGAAAATAATATGAAGCAGATTACGCTGACGCTTATTCATAAGAATATTGTTGAAATTGGCGTTGAAAGTACTTGTTCTCTATCATATCTCAAACAGATACCGACAAACACCGATAAAACACCGTCAAACACTCTTCTGAACCGACGAAGTCCATAAAGTCTATTAGTCGAGCGATTATCGTGTTAGACGGTGAAAAAGACTTCTATGACGATTGGAAACGATTTGTTATTGATGGCTCTTCTACTTTTGAGTATCATAATCAAAAACCATACTCACATATGAAAAAGCTGTTATTTATTCTATTGATTAATCTATCAGGTTTCGCACTTTTTGCTCAAAGACCTACGCAAGATTTAGAAGTACTCATGATTGGTGCATCGCACCAGTATGACCCTGAACCCAAACAAGATATGAGCGGAGTACATGCCAGAATCAGAGCATTTAAACCGGATGCAGTTTTTGGGGAATGGCTGTCGCCGGAAGATGAAAAAGCTATAAAAACCTATTGGAACAAAGCAGGCGTATTAAAGCGTCTGGAACGTCTGAAACAAAAAAACAACATCAACGAGAAGGATTTACCTGCTGCGATTGCTCGTTATGAAAAAACTTTAGATAAAAGCCCTGAGGATATGAAAAACAGGATAGACCTGGCAGTAGCCTATTATCTGAGTTATGATGCAGGCAATGGGTATTATCAGATGTGGCATATTGCCAAGCATCTGCAGAAAAACCCGAAAGATACCAGTGTATTTAACTATGCCCGTAAGAAGTTCTTTACCGCCTCGGTTGATTCTTTACACGAAGCAATTAACCCTTATATAGATGATGAGTACGATTATGTGGCTCATCCTATGATGGTAGAGTTGGGTATGAAGAAAATTTATCCGATGGATTCGCAACGCTGGGATAATGAATGGAGTGAAGCATGGAGTAAGGCTGATTCAGTTTTTTATGCCCGGTTGAATGAGTTGAAAAAAGATTCATTATCGGCCGAAGGAAAGAGAGCCAGAGAAATTTCGGGAATTGTAAAAAATAGAATGGATTACCTCATTAAAGATGCGATTCAAACTTATGGCAATAACCATCATACTGAAGGCATGAATGGCCCGGAAATGACAGAATGGCTTTTCAGAATTAATTTCTATTCCAACGAATATCAGGAACTCTCTATTTTTCCGGCTGATTTGTATGGATGGATGTTACATTGGTGGTGGCACAGAAATAACGATATGTGTAATAATACCATTGAACGTGCCAAAGCGAACGGCTTTAAAAAGGTGATGATTGTGGTAGGAGCAAATCATGCCGCTATCATGACTAAAATATTCAGAGAGAAAGGGGTGAAAGTAGTGAGTATATTAGATGCACCTCTTAAATAATTCAGTAGGCACTACAAGGAGATTATCTGAAATGAATTAAAACCATTATTGATACTTGTTATCGGTTTAGGTAAGGCAAACCTGTTTTGAATATGGTTTGCCTTTTCTTTTAAATTCTGCTTATAACCTAAGATATTCGATAGAAAAAGTAGAGGATAGGATTGGTAGTTAAGGCAATACCTGTTATCTAAATAATTTTAATAAGAATTTTAGTTTTTAACCATCAAATACTCCCTTTTTTTAGCGTTCTTTGTAACAATTTATAGGATGTAAAACTTTTTGTATGCTACACTCAATGACTGGTTTTGGCTCGGCGACTATCGAGAACTCCAAAATCTCTGTAACTGTCGAAATAAAATCGCTCAATTCAAAATTTTTTGATATCTATTGCCGAATCCCAAGAGGTTATTCAGAACGTGAAGTTGAAATCAGAAATATACTTACTCAAGAGTTAGAAAGGGGTAAGGTAGAGTTTATGATGTCTATCACACCCAAAGATGAAGCTGCGGCATCGACTGCGGTTAACCGGGCATTGGTAAAAGCCTATTTCAAAGATTTAAAAGAAACTTCTCTTGAACTTGGATTTGAACCGAGTCCTACCGAAATACTACGAATGGCAACCATGATGCCGAATGCGTTTAATACTGATGGGTTAAGTGAAACTGATGCACAGGAAGAGTGGGACCTGATAAAAAATGCAGTTACTGTAGCTATTTCGAAATGCAAGGATTTTCGCTTGCAGGAAGGAAAAAATACTGAGTTGAAATTCAGAGAGTATATCGAAAATATTGAAGCGTTACTGGCACAAGTTGAAGAACAAGCACCTAAGCGTATTCCGCTCGTACGTGAGCGGATTGAGAAAGCTGTATCGGAATGGATACAGAATGAAAACTTTGACAAAAACCGATTTGAGCAGGAATTAATCTATTATGTAGAGAAATTTGATATTTCGGAAGAAAAAGTACGCTTGAAAAACCACCTCGAATACTTTATTAAAGAGTTAAAGACGGCTTCTAATGGCAAGCGTCTGAACTTTATTGCGCAGGAAATTGGCCGTGAAGTAAATACTATCGGCTCTAAAGCGAATGACTCGATTATTCAGCGACTGGTTGTTCAGATGAAAGACGAATTGGAAAAGATAAAAGAACAAACAATGAATATTGTTTAAAATATCTTTATTTTTGCTCCAGATTATCTGCGCCAAATCAGGCAAGAAACCACCTTATTTTTATATTTCTTATATTTATTACCAATAACTCTAAATTTTAATTTCTGAATTATGAGCCAAATTGTTAGAGTACACGCCAGACAAATTCTTGATTCAAGAGGAAATCCTACTGTAGAAGTAGATATCCTAACCGATAACGGTTATTTGGGACGTGCCGCTGTACCTTCAGGTGCCTCAACAGGTGCACACGAAGCAGTTGAATTACGAGATGATGATCCTAAAACTTACGTGGGTAAGGGTGTAACAAAAGCCGTTGCTAACGTAAATAATACAATAGCGCCTGAAATTCTGGGAGCAAATGTTTTCGAGCAAGGATTGATTGACAAAATCATGATTGACCTTGATGGCACGCCAAACAAAGGTAACTTGGGAGCTAATGCTATTTTGGGAGTTTCGTTGGCAGTAGCTAAAGCGGCTGCTTTTGAAGCTGGTTTGTCTTTGTTCCGCTATTTAGGCGGTGTGAATGCCAATACCTTACCTGTACCAATGATGAACATCCTGAATGGAGGATCTCATGCAGATAACTCAATTGACTTCCAGGAGTTTATGGTAATGCCTGCTAAAGCAGACTCTTTCTCTCAGGCTCTTCAAATGGGTACAGAGATTTTCCATAATCTGAAAAAAGTTTTAAAATCGAAAGGTTATTCTACAAACGTAGGTGATGAAGGTGGTTTTGCACCAAACATCAAATCGAACGAAGAGGCTATCGAAATCGTATTGCAATCAATTGAGAAAGCAGGTTTCAAACCGGGCGAAGATGTGTTTATTGCTATGGATGCTGCTGCTTCTGAGTTTTACAATGCAGAAACGGGCTTGTATACCTTCAAAAAATCAGATGGCAAACAATTAAATTCGTCTGAAATGGCCGGATATTGGGAAAGTTGGGTAAATAAATATCCGATTATTTCAATCGAAGATGGTATGGCTGAAGATGATTGGGGTGGATGGGCAGAACAAACCAGATTGATTGGTGACAAATGCCAGTTAGTAGGTGATGACCTTTTCGTAACCAACGTAACACGTTTACAAGAAGGTATCGACAAAGGAATTGCGAATGCTATATTGGTAAAAGTAAACCAGATTGGTTCTTTAACTGAAACTATCAATGCGGTTAATTTAGCACATAGAAACAAATATAAGAGCATTATGTCGCACCGTTCAGGTGAAACAGAAGACTCTACTATTGCTGACTTGGCAGTAGCTTTGAACACAGGCCAAATCAAAACAGGTTCGGCTTCTCGTTCAGACCGTATGGCTAAATACAACCAATTGCTTCGTATTGAAGAAGAATTAGGTGAAATGGCCTACTTCCCAGGTTTAAAATTCTAATACCTGTTATATAGCAGGCAAAAGCACCAGACAATAAAATTGTTTCGGTGCTTTTTGTTTTTTTGCACCAAATTTATAGTTTTGAGGTTAAGAAACTATTTGAATCAATCTTGTTTCATCCAAAATGATTATTTTTTATAAATACTGCGTTACTAAAATCCTCATTTAGCTCTGCTAAATTCCGGTTTTAGTGCCTTGTCTTTACAAAAAATACTCTATTTTGTTCTGAAAAAGCTGATTCAAATAATTTCTAATTCGTGCTTTTAACAATTCCTAATTAAAACCTTTGGGCTAAACTATTTGTTTATTCAAAGATGCCAAGCTTTATAAGTCTATGAAAATTTACGTCCCTGCTTTTCTGCACAAGTACCGTTTTTATGTACTCACTACGGTAGTTCTACTGGTCTGGATAGCTTTTTTCGACGGTAGCAATCTTATTTCCCAATTTCGACTCTGGCAAAAATACCGAGAACTCGAAGATGAGAAAGAATACTATGTTGAGGCCCTGAAAAAAGTGAAGTATGAAGAAAAAGAGGTAATGGGCAATGCCGATGCTATGGAAAAATTTGCCCGTGAGAAATACCTCATGAAAAAGACCGGAGAAACTGTTTTTGTGATAGTTGATGAAAATAATCAATCTGTCGAAAAAGAAGAGTAAACAAAAAGCCTTCAGGTTTATGTCTGAAGGCTTTCATTTTTTATCTTACCTCAACTCTCGCAGTTCGCTGGCCCGAAGCATTGCGGATAGCTACCTGTTGGGCTAATGCCTCTGCTGTAGATTTAAAAGCTTCGCTGGTAATTGGCTCGTCATCCATCATAATCGGCCGCCCTTCATCGCCACCTTCTCTTATGCTTTGAACGATTGGAATTTGTCCTAATAAAGGCACATTATATTTTTCTGCCATTTCTTTCCCTCCATCTTTCCCAAACAGAAAATATTTATTATCCGGCAATTCGGCAGGGGTGAAGTAGGCCATATTTTCTACAATACCAAGAATCGGTACGTTGATTTGTGGTTGGCGGAACATGGAAATACCTTTGTTCACGTCGGCGAGTGCTACTTTTTGAGGAGTAGTAACCACTACGGCTCCGGTGAGCGGAACTGTTTGTACTAAAGTTAAATGTATATCACTAGTGCCCGGGGGTAAATCAATCAGAATATAATCTAATTCTCCCCAGTCAACATCTCCAAAAAACTGGCGCAATGCCTGGCTTGCCATCGGACCACGCCATACCACGGCACTGTCTGGCGGAGTTAAAAAGCCGATTGAAATCATTTTTATGCCATATTGCATAATAGGCGAAATCATGTTTTTGCCATTTTTCTGCGAAATTAGAGGCTGCATAGTTTCAGCCCCAAACATTAATGGGATAGAAGGCCCTGAAATATCGGCATCAATAATGCCTACCTTAGCTCCTGATTTCTTTAAAGCCATCGCTAAGTTGACCGTAACCGTTGATTTGCCTACGCCACCTTTACCTGATGAAATAGCAATAATATTTTTAACACCTTCCAGCATTGGCGCATTACTTCGGATAGAAGTAACGTCAGCCGTCATATTAATGGTTACCTGTATATCTTTGCTAAGCAGATTATGAATGGCATCTATACAATTTTTTCTGATGAGTTCCTTTAACGGGCAGGCAGGAGTGGTTAAAACTACAGTAAATGTAACCTGATTGACGCCGACCACAATGTCGCGAATCATGTTAAGGGTTACGAGGTCTTTTTTTAAATCCGGCTCTTCAACCGTACTTAATGCTTGTAATATTTTTTCTTTGGTGATAGTAAATTCTCCCATGCAATGGTAATTAATTCGTAAATACTTTTGTCGTACCTCTCCAATCAACAAGGAAAGTAGATTTTTAGTTTATTGTTTTTCCTTTCAAGACAGCTATTTCAGAACCCTCGGCAAGTAAAACAGAAGCAGGAATGGTGTTCTTTAAAAAAGCAAAATCATCGCCATAAAGTTCACTGAAATTACATTGTATCTCATAGTCTGTAACGGGGTAGACATTCCAGCGAGGGTGTGTTACTTCATATTCATTGGTTTTTTTATCCGAATATCTGGCGTAACCCCAATAATGCTCAGTAATAAATTCTTCTTCACTATCAGGCAGAATGGCATGAGACTGATTACTGGCAGTAGCCTGTAAATGATTCCATCCACTTTTTGATTTCCAGGAATACTTCACAAATAACTGTGAGTCGCTTTCGGTAATTTCGTGTTTGCAGGCATGGGTGGCATAATTTTCATTATAAACTGTATTAGCCACCAATGTAATCATCATTTTAGGGACAATCTCTTTGATAAAAACTACCCCTCTTTTCCAGTTACCATTATCGTTGTAACGTACATAAAAACGAAGATTCACTTCTTCGAAATTGACATGAAACGGGAATTTAATACCTAATACTTTGGTCTCTACAAAAAGAAAACCTACTAAACTCACGTAGCATCTATTATTCCATATATCCAGTTCGGTTTTATAAGGCAGGTATTTTTGCAGAATCTCCGGTGAAACCTCATAGTTGGCCATGAGAAGTTTTCTCCATTGAGCATCTAAAAAAGTAGTTTTTCCGGAAGGTTTCTCTTGCATTGCCAGGATTGAGGATAGGTTAATACAAAAACTGACATAACTTGCTTACAAAGGTAAGCAGGCTTATGTCAGTTTTGATAATATTTTTATTAAAATTATGCTGCTACCAGTTGTGAAAGTACTTTTTCTTTCTCGCTCGATACATCAAATTTTTCACTAAAGCCATCTAATTTAGCCAGTAACTCAGTCAGGAATTTCTGATGAGCAGGCGTATCTGTCTGAATAGGGCGATGATTCAACGACATTTTTACTTTATACCATTCTTTCAGAAAGCTACTCAGGTCTTCGGTAAAATATGTTTCAGAGAATTTTTCAAATATATATTTTTCTGCCTGTTCGTTCGGATGAATCATGTCAGCTTTATAGAAACGATAATCCCGTAAGTCGTCCATCATTATTTCATAGCTTGGGAAATAATGTACATCGGCAAAATCTTGCTCAATATGATAGCAGGCAGTACGAAGAATACTTTTACTCACTGAATTTAATTGTAAGGTTTCACGGGTGTGCCTTACAGGGCTTACAGTCAGCAAAATTTTTATTTTATTGTTGTGCATTTTCAATAACTCATACATAGAGCGAAAACGCAGCGTAATATCTTTAATACTCAAAATCTCTTTTTTGAAATTAGCTGCCGGAGCTTTATGACAATTGGCGACTGCCAGACCATTTTCTTTTAACTGATGAACAATGGATGTGCCCAGTGTGATGATTAAGAAATTGGCTTTTCTTAAAAACTGCTGTGCTTTTTTGTTGGTTTGGTTCAACAAATCTTCTAATTCTTCTCTTGAATTAGCATAGAATTTTGAATGATAGTCGTAGTGTTGCCAGATACCTGAATTTTCTACCATGAGGTGTTTATAAACAGGCTGACTCTGCAGGCTATTACTTACCAACTTGAAAATGGAAGAAGGGTTAAAAACAGTCCCGTAGGGATTACATAAGCATTGAATCTTATTATCAGCTAATTGACTTCCAATAACCTCGGAGAAACAAGAACCAACGGTCATTATTCTGGAGTCAGTGCCGATACGGAAGCGAGAAGGACTCACTTCAATTTCAGTACGGAATTCCATTTCTTTATACTTTATTAGGGGTTAGTTTTAGGGACAGTTAAGTATTTGATAATCAACTATTTGCGAAAGTAGATTTTTCAATTGATTCTCGCAAACTTTTTCTGAAAAAAAGATTAAAATTAATATTATGGAGAATATTCCTGTAACTAATATGTATATACTCAGAAACTATTGTATTATTTATATGATAATCTTATTGTATCAGAACCATCCTCAGTCAATTACTTTACCTCTGTACCAAACCACCTCTTTTATTAATAGATACTTTTTTAAATAGCGAATTTTCACTACTGTTTATTGTACAAAACTTTTAATTCTTTGATAATTAATTTCTGATTACCAATTGGCTGCATAACGATAAAGCCATAGAAATCATTCTATGGCTTTATATATGGTCTTTATGAAATACTATAATTTCAGTTTATAAGTAAGCTGAATTGTAAAATCATCTAATTCGGTATCGGCAAATTCATGAGATATAAAACCGCCTAAAGTAATGGTATTTTTTTTATTGATTTTAAAGTCAACATCTGCTTTATACCTTACTTCATCAAAGGCTTCTCCCATTCTATAAAATAAATCGGCTGATAGGGCAGGTGTAAATTTGGTTTTATTAGGGTAAGAAAGCTCTATTCTGTTTCTCAGATAACTCTTGTCATTTTCAAGTGTACCGTTATCATCTTTAAACTGGTTCTGATAACGCAGGCGATAGGCAAATTTCAGAAAAGCTATTTTGTGGTCATAATTGAGGTTGGCATAAAAACGATGATAAGATTTAAAAACGTAGGCTTCATCACCGTTATCGTATTTTCTGCGACTTATATACCGATAAAATGCGCTGACCTCCCAATGTTTATTGAATTTATAACCGGCACCTAATTCTCCAATGTATGACCCTGTTGTACTCAGGTTATTGGTTATTCTCCATTGGGCATCAGCTTCAAGAAATATTTTCTTGGTAATACTTTTGCTTACATTTATCCCTGTCCAAAGATTTGTATTTCTTTCCTGAGATAATCCGGCTACTGGTATAATAAAGAGAATTATTAAAAAGTGTTTTTTCATTGATGATTTTGTTGGTATAAGGGTAATAAGTGTTTAATGTATAGCAATAATAAAGCCTTGTTTGTCCGAGTAAATTAGTATCTAAAATCAAGAGCTAACCATTTTTTTAGTGGTATTTAAGGTTCTTTTATTCACAAAGACGACGAATACATTATAATGGTAACAAAGTGTAGAAAATTTACGTAAATGTGTAGAGGTTAACAATAAAAATTATAAATCTTTATTAAAAACAATCCTGCCTGATTATCTACACAATTATACAGATTATATACAGACTGACGTTTCTGCGGTTTTAGCTATATCAATCTGTAGCAATTTATGGTTTGGTACTTATTACCTTAAACTCCCTTTAATGAATTTTCTGAAACGCTACTCTATCTGGCTCCACCTTATTGGTTGGATAGTTTTTATAATCATGCCTTTTCTGACAGTTCCCAACGGCAATTTCAATGCCTTTCGTCAGGCTAATTTTCCATCATTTCTGATTTCACAAGTAATCAATGATGTTGTTCTGATAGCTATCTTCTATTTTAATCTTAATTTTCTGACACCCAACCTGTTTATTAAGAAGGACACAACAGCCTTTATTCTATATCTGGCAGGTATATTTATATTAATGCTGCTACTCAATAAATTTACTTTCGACACTTTTGTAAAACCTGATTTTCAAAGATTTTCAAGAACTGATATACCAGAGTTCAGGAGTAGAGAAGTGCCAACATTTTTTTTTATTCCATTACCTTTTTTTTTCAGAACTACTATCTCATTTTCTTTGGTGATATTAGCCAGTTCATTAGTAGCCCTAATAAAACAACACGGTATTCATAAAGAAGAAAAACAGCAAATGGCCTTAGAAAAAACTGCTGCCGAATTAGCTGTATTAAAATTACAAATCAGTCCGCACTTTTTATTCAATACGCTCAATAATATTCGTTGGTTGGCCAGACAAAAATCTGAAGAAACAGAAGATTCAGTTGTGAAATTGTCTCAATTGCTCAGATATATGATTTATCAGGCCAGACATGACAGAGTATCGTTGGAACAGGAAATCAATTATTTGCAGAACTATATTGAATTGCAGAAAATGAGGCTTTCTGAAAAAAATGAAGTAAGGTTCATATATGAGGGAGCTATTAAAAACTGGAGTATTGAGCCATTACTGTTTATTCCATTTGTAGAAAATGCTTTTAAATACGGTTTGCACAGCCAACATGAAAGCCTTATAGAAATTATTCTGAAAGTTAATGCTAATAAACTCAACCTATTTGTGAAGAATCCCGTCTTTGATAATAGTTTTCCCTCAGATATTGAAGATTCAGGTATTGGTATTCAGAATGTAGAAAAGCGTTTAATGCTACATTATCCGGCCAGGCATGAATTAAATATTGTGAATATAGAAGGGTATTTTAGTATTGATTTAACCATACTTCTCTCAGATGCTGAACCAGCTCAATAAAGAAAAAATCAGGTGTATAGCCATTGACGATGAACCCTTTGCGTTGCAAATCATAGTAGATGATATTCGAAAAGTGCCATTCCTTGAGTTAATTAATGTATTTTCAAATGCTTTAGATGCCGAGCTGTTTCTGAAAGAAAATGCGGTTGATTTGATTTTTCTTGATATTCAGATGCCCACGCTTACTGGCATTCAATTGTTAAAAAGACTTGAACTATCACCTATGGTGATTTTTACGACAGCCTACGAACAGTATGCACTTGAAGGATATGATCTGAATGTTTTGGACTACTTATTGAAACCTGTACCGTTTGAGCGTTTTTTAAGAGCTGCAAACCGTGCATTTGAATTGCATTTGCTAAAAGTAAAAGATGAATTGCCAGAAGTGCTTGATGAACGTTTATTCTTCTTTATTCACTCTGAATACAAGCAGATAAAACTATTTTATGATGATATTTTATATATTGAAGGACTGAAAGACTATGTAAAAATATTCATTAAAAATAATCCAAAGCCTATATTAACCCGTATGAATCTAAAAGCAATAGATAGTAAATTGATGAATACTCAATTTTGTCGGGTGCATCAATCGTATATTGTTGCTTTAAATAAAATTACCTCTTTTCAAAAGACCAAATTATTGATTGCTCAACAGGAGATTCCGATAGGCAGAAGTTTTTTAGACACATTCAGAGCAAAATACCAACAGGTTTAAGCAAACCGGCTTATATAATCTACACAAATCTTTTAAATCTCTACACTCTGCAAAAGGCAGGCATCTGAAATCAGAGTGGTTGCGTCCTTGACGATAAACCATTTAAAATGCCTGTATGCGAAAAAGACTATCCTACTTTTCATTGATTGTGTTATGGATTTGCCTTGCCGGAAAAACCTATGCACAGAATTCTAAAAAAACTACCGTAAATAACCCATTGATAAAGGATGAATTCTTTAATAATATCCCGTTAGCTAATGTTTTGGCTGATATGGAAAAAAAATATCCTATCAAACTTATTTATGACAAGACTGAGCTAAAACCTTATAACATTACCTATTGGTTTGCCAATGAGACTTTTCAGGAAGGTCTGAAAGTCATCTTCAAAAAAATGCCTTTGAAGTTTTATATGGATGAAAACGATGTGATACATATAGTAGGTAAGAATAAAAAAATAGAAACGATAGCCGATACTAAATTTGAGGGGCAACCTACTAAAAGCGATTTTACACTAACTGGTAGAGTGGTTGATGCCACCAACGGCGAAAACCTGCCTTTTGCTACTGTAACCATAAAAAACTCCAAATCGGGTAGCCAGACTAATGTTGATGGGTATTTTACTTTACTAAAAGTACCTTCAGATACAGTTACGCTTGAAGTAAGCTATGTTGGATTTGTTACGAGGCTTTTTCATTTACATCCAAGATTGAATATGGAGGACTTGAAAATTGAAATTGACCCCGCTACCGGAGTATTGGAAGAAGTAACCGTAACGGAAAAGAAGACTGAGGTACTGAAAGCAAATGAAGTGGTAGGTATGATTAAGATGACACCACGCAATATTGCCCGTTTGCCCAATGTAGGTGAAAGAGACCCATTCAGAGCTTTTCAGTTAATGCCGGGCGTAAGTGCCTCTAACGAATCGTCTTCCGGCTTATATGTAAGAGGGGGTACGCCTGACCAGACACTGGTTTTGTACGATGGTTTTACCGTATATCATGTTGACCATTTATTTGGCTTTTTTTCAGCTTTTAATTACAATGCCATCAAAGACATTCAGTTGTATAAAGGTGGGTTTGACGCAAAGTTTGGCGGAAGAATTTCGGCAGTAGCTGAAATAACCGGAAAAGAGGGAAACAAGAAAGAATTTAATGCAGGCGCCGATGTAAGTTTATTAAGTGCCAATGGCTATATAGAAACACCGATAGGCGATAAATGGACATTTTTATTAGCTGCCCGTCGTTCGTGGAAAGGCCCTTTGTATAAAAAACTATTTGAAAGATTTACCACTGAAAATACTACTCAGAATACACAGACAGGTGGTAACTTACCCGGTGGCACAGGTCGTAATCCATTCGGCTCGTTTGGACAAGAACAGGTTGCCAGTTCGTACTTCTACGATTTGAATTCTAAACTCACTTTCAGACCTACCAAAAATGATATTCTTTCACTAAGCCTTTATAATGGCACCGATAATATGGATAATTCGAGCAGTTCGAGTCTGACAGGTTTTGGCCCTCCAAGAGGAGGCGGTGGTTTTAGTGGCAGAGGGTTTAATACGGCTACCAATGATATTTCTAACTGGGGTAATTTAGGAGGTAGTCTGAAATGGTCGAGACAGTGGAATGAGAAATTTTATAGCAATGCACTGATAAGCTACTCAAATTATTACAGTAATCGTGATAATAGCCGCTTAATGACTATAACCAGAGATAGTGTGGATACAGACGTAAGAATAGGACAAATTGAAGATAATAGTTTAAGCGATGTTACAGCTAAAATAGATTTTGAATGGAAGCCTATTCTAAATAATCAGTTTGATTTTGGCTTGCAAGCCGCCAGGAATACTATTAAATATACTTATAGTCAGAATGATACAATTAAGGTTCTGGATAGAAATGATACCGGAAGTTTATACACGGCTTATGTGCAAGACCAAATCAGATTATTTGATGGCAAACTGCACATTAATCCTGGTATCAGAATGACGTATTTTGACGTAACCCAAAAAGTATACTTTGAACCAAGAATTTCCGGAAATTTTAATGTTACCTCAAAACTTAAACTGAAAGGAGCAGCAGGTATTTATTATCAGTTTGTGAAACAAATTAACCGTGAAGACATTTCACAAGGAAACCGGAATTTCTGGGTTTTATCCAATTCTTCTACACTTCCGGTTACACGTTCTAAACACCTGATTTTAGGGGGAAGCTATGAAACGGCAGATTATTTGTTTGATGTAGAGTTTTATCAGAAAAAAAGTACAGATATTACTGAATATACCCTGCGCTTTGTTCCACAGCTAAACCGGATGTTAGCCGCCAGTGAGACCTTTTTTAATGGTGATGAAACTATCAATGGCGTTGATATTTTAGTGCAAAAGAAATTCGGAAATTTTAACGGCTGGATAGGCTATACTCTGGCTGAGGCCAAACGAAGTATTGCTGCTTTTTCAGATAAACCTTATTATTCAGACCAGGATGTGAGGCATCAGTTTAAAATAATTGGTTCTTATAAATACAAGAAATGGGATTTTGCAGCTACCTGGATTTATTCAAGTGGTCGCCCTTACACTTCCATTTTGGGTGCCTATCAGGTTACGCTGCTGGATGGTACAGTTAGAAATTTTACCAATCCGTCTGACAAAAATGCCAATCGTTTCCCGGCTTACCATCGCCTTGATGTCTCTGCTACTTATAATTTCAGTCCCAAATTTAACATAGGTTTTTCTGTTTTCAATTTATATAATCATACCAATGTGTGGTATAAGAGATTTCAGGTAATTACTGATGAAGACCTGACAGTTTTGCAAACTACCAATGTCAATTATCTCGGATTTACACCTAATGTAACCCTCTCGTGGAAACTTAAATAAGCTAACAAGACAATGAAAAAGATATATAGTATTCTGTTTATTTTATTAATTATAAACTGTATCATTAGTTGTACGGATACCAATGATGTCATCAATCCCGGAGAGAAACCCATAGTAGAGGCTTATCTGGCACCGGGTCATCCGGTAAGTATGAAAGTTTTCACTGAAATACCTTATGCTGAGACATCAGAGGGCATTTCAGAACCTATTGATGGACTGAATATAAAGATTACAGGCAGTAATGGAAAAGTTTTTAACTTAAAATCAATGGGAGATGGCGTATATGTTTCAGACAATACTGAACTGATAGAGGGCGCACCTTTGAAATATAAAATGGAATTTGAATACAAAGGCAGGATAGTAAGTGCCGAAACAGAAATTCCTGAAAAACCCTTAGATTTTACCATTAGCACAAATCAGATATACCGAACCCAGATAGATTTATCAAGCGGCGGTTTCCCCGGTGGAGGTTTTGGAGGGAGCGATAATACGCCTGTTGAATTATCGTGGAGTAACCCTGACAATGTTTATCATTTTATTGCTGTGGAGAATACAGAAACAGAACCACAACAGATTATTATTCCGCCCACAGGTTCTGAGTTTCCGACTTTCAGATTCAGATTTACCAATGAGCCACTTTTAGGAACACACAATAATATTCAGCCGCAAAGTTTGGAGTATTTCGGAAATTATGATGTGATATTGTACCGAATCAATCCTGATTATTCGGCTTTGTATCAGTCAAGTGGAACAACGACCCAGAACCTGAGTACGCCGCCTTCAAGTATAATTAATGGATTAGGTGTTTTTACAGGCGTTAATGCTGATACAGTAAAATTGAATGTCGGGAAAAATTAATGGTTTTGTATAGGTATACAGTTTAGTCAGATAGGGGTTGGTAAATAGCGTTGCCAGCCCTTTTATCTTTACCAAATTGTTAAAAATGCAGACAGTAAATTAATGGTAGTTTTTTATAAGAATTGCGAATCTATGATTTACTTTGCGATAGATAAGGTAAAGCCAATTACTGCATCGTGATTCAATTTTCAACCTATAAAACCTGCACCAATTACATGAAATTAAGTTTTATTCTTATGCTTTGTGGCGTCATGTCAGTCTCCACAGTTTTTTCTCAGAAAGGAACACCCATTACTGTAGCTACTTACAACCTACGCTATAATACAGCTAATGATGGTGTGAACGCCTGGCCTAATCGTAAAGAATTTGTAAAAGCACTTGTGAGCTATCATGGATTTGATATTTTTGGAACACAGGAGGGCTTGCGTGGGCAATTAAACGATATTGCCGAATTAAACGAGTTTGCTTTTTTAGGAGCGGGGCGTGATGACGGCAAGGAGGCCGGCGAACACTCGGCTATTTTTTATAGAAAGGATAGATTTAAAGTATTAAAGTCTGGGAATTTCTGGTTGAGTGAAACACCAGAAAAACCCGGTAAAGGCTGGGATGCAACCTGTTGTAACAGGATATGTTCGTGGGCTAAATTCAAAGACCTTAAAACCAAAAAAGATTTTTATTTCTTTAGTGTACATTTTGACCATCAGGGCGTTGAAGCACGTCGCCAGTCTGGAAAACTAATGGTAAAAAAGATACAAGAAATAGCTAATGATGCACCCGTGATATGTGTGGGAGATTTAAACTCTTTGCCTGATACAGAGCAAGTAAAAGAAATACAGACTATTCTGAATGATGCGCATAATGTAAGTGCTATGCCGCCTTATGGCCCCGAGGGTACCTTTAATGCCTTTAAGTTTGATGCACCCATGAAAAACAGAATTGATTATATTTTTACAGATAAAAGAATCAATGTTTTGAAATACGGTGTATTGACAGATGCCAAAGACCAACGGTATCCATCAGACCACCAACCTGTGGTAATAAAAGCTGTTATTAACTAATTTAATGATTCTATTTTAAAAGGAGGTCATTTTTCAGGAATTGAGAAATGGCCTTCTTTTTTTAATTTATAGTGTTTTGGCTCTATTTTTGATAGTAAATAGATAATTTATTAGGCATTGACTAAAAAATAGTAACTAATATTCTGCTATGATAGAATAATTTTTTGATATTTGTTCTTTGCTATTGACTAACTTTTTTTGCACTATCTTTTATGAAAAAAACTGTACTCTTGCTATGGCTTGTATGCTGTACTAACCTGCTTTATGCCCAAAAAATAGCTTTACCCAAAATCAAATTCGGAGAGTTTAATATGGCTGACCTGGAGATGAAATCTTATGAGTCAGATTCTACTGCCGATGCTATTGTATTGTATGACTACGGGCAAACAACCTTTGAAGCCAAAGGAGGTATGATTTATACACATTTTGTGTATCATGGCCGAAAAAAAATCCTGAAGAAATCGGCTTTAGATTTAGGAACCATTTCTATGCAATTGCTGAAATTTGGTTATGAAAAAGACCAGTTGATTTCAGATATTAAAGGATTTACCTTTAATCTTGAAAATGGGGAAGTAAAGAAAGAAAAACTGAATAAGGAATCTATTTTCTTAGAAAAAATAGTTGGCGATGTGCAGAATGTGAAAATCACCTTACCCAATGTAAAAGAAGGCTCGGTGATAGATTATACTTATACTATTGATACGCCGTTCTCTTTATCAAACAACCCATCGACCTGGACTTTCCAGGGAGAACGCCCTGTGAAATGGAGTGTTTATGAAATTTCAATCCCTTCTTACTTTACCTATCGGCTTTTGATGTCAGGCTACCTTCAACTTAGCGGGAATGAGGTAGAACCGGTCAATTTGTCACTTGGCTCTTACGAAACTAACGGCCTTTTCCAGAGGTTCATAGTAAAAGATGCGCCTGCTTTCAGAAAGGAGGCTTTTATTACCAGTGCAGGAGATTATATTTCAAAAATTGATTTTGAACTGGCAAGTGTGGTGTGGCCAAATGTATTAGTTAAGGATTTTTCACTGGATTACACAGCACTTAATAAAACTATGCTTGAAAATCAATCGTTTGGGGGGCAACTTAAACGAACAGGATTTTTAGAAGATGCTGCTAAAGAGATTAAAAGTAAACATAGTGATTCTACTGCACGCCTGAAAGCGGCTTGCGAGTTTGTTCGGAAAAATGTAAAGTGGAATGAAAGCTATGGGTTATATGCTAATAACCTGAAGAAAGTATTGGAGACACACAAGGGCGATGCAGGAGATATTAATTTGCTATTGGTAGCCTTATTAAGAGAAATAGGCTTTGATGCTAACCCTGTGATACTGAGTACGCGGGGGCATGGTAAAATTCATGAGCAATATGCTTTGATGAAAAGATTCAACTATGTAGTGGCACATATTGAAAGAAACGGAAAAGATTTACTTTTAGATGCGACTGATGAATACCTGAGATTAGGGATGCTCCCGATGGATTGCCTGAATGGAAGTGGCTGGTTAGTACATCCAACTAAAGGAAGATTTGTAACAATTATTCCGGTAGAAAAAGACGTGGAGTTTAAAAAGGCAAGCCTGGTACTTGATGAAGAGGGAGAACTGAAAGGGAGCATTTTAAAGTCGTATGCTGGCTATGGTGCATTGAGCGCAAAAAAAGAATTTAAGGAGAAAGGCTATGAAAAATATCTGGAAGAAGCCAGAAAAGATAATGCTACGTGGACTATTGAAAAGGCGGACTATGTGAATACTACCGAATTAGAAGCACCAATGGAGGCACAGTATCAGGTAACTTTAAGCGATTACGTAACGAAGGCAGGTAATATGCTTTATCTGAAACCTATGCTTTCTGAAGGGCAAACGGAAAATCTATTGAAAGCTAAAGAGCGATTGTATCCGATTGATTTTGCTTTTCCGATAGAAGAAACTTTTATGGCCACTTATGAATTGCCCAAAGGTTACTCAGTGGTTGAAATACCAAAAAATATTTCTCTGAATTTGCCTGAAAGTTCAGGTAAGTTTACTTACCTCGTTGCAATCAATGATAATAAACTGACTGTAACCAGTCGAATTCAGTTTCGTAAGTCATTATATTTTGCAGGTGAATATCCATTTTTACAGGAATTTTTTGATAAAATGATAGCAAAGCATAACGAACAGATTGTATTAAAGAAAAACTGATTGTAAGATGAGATATTTGATTTTGCTATTGATAAACTTTCAGACAATTGCACAGGATTTTTCTGCCACTACAATTCCGGCAGAACTGAAAGAAAAGGCTCATGCAGTAATAAGAAACCATGATACTGAATTTTATGTGCGTGATATTGGCGAAGCTGTCATGAAAGTTAACGCCACCATCACTATACTCGACGAGAAAGGAAAAGACCATGCCAATATTGTGATTTTCTATAATAAGTTTACGAAAGTAAATAATATTGAAGCACGTATTTATGATGCTAATGGCAAACAGATTAAGAAATTAAAAAAAGATGATATTGAGAGCTTCAGTACCTCATCGGGAGAAAATTCGATTGAAGACAGCTATGCAAAGGTTGCCACATTGTCCCATAATTTATATCCTTACACCATAGACTATTCGTATCAATATACCGAGCGAAACATGATGTTTTATCCGACCTGGAGGCTTATAACAGATAGGGCAGAGTTTACAGCCATAGAAAAAGCATCTTTTAGGGTCTCAATGCCAAAAGAGCTTGACTTGAGATATAAGGAGCAGAACATGCCTGCCAAAGTTACGATCGCAACAGAAGACAGTAGAAATACGTATAGTTGGCGAATCAACAATCTGAAAGCAGTTGAGAGAGAAAGCAATAGCCCAAGTTTTGATGAAACTATGCCAACGGTTTACACAGCCCCAACAGATTTCAAAATAGACGATTACAAAGGCAACGTCAATTCATGGAACGATATAGGAAAGTTTTACGGGGCATTGAATGCTGACAGGGATAAATTACCTGCTGAACTGACGGCTAAATTGAAAGACCTGGTGAAGAATGAGGCAGATATGAGTAGTAAGACAAAAAAAATATATGAGTACCTGCAGGCTAACACACGTTATGTAAGCATTCAGTTAGGAATAGGTGGTTGGCAATCGATGAAAGCGACAGATGTAGCATCCAAGGGATATGGAGACTGTAAAGCATTAACTAATTTTACCAAGGCCATGTTGAAGGAACTGGGAATTCCATCGTATATGGCTTTAGTAAGAGCGGGAGAGGGGAAATCTGAAATTCAGGCAGATTTTCCGTCGTTTCAGTTTAATCATGTGATTTTATGTGTACCTATGCCTAAAGACACGCTATGGCTGGAGTGTACGAGTCAGGATAACCCATTTGGCTATTTAGGAAGTTTTACAGGAGACAGAAATGTGGTTTTAGTTACTGAAAACGGTGGTAAACTGATAAGAACACCTACTTATAAACATAGTGATAATCAACTTTTAAGGAATGCTACTATTGAAATAAAAGATAATGGAGAGGCAGTGGCAGATATAAAAACTGAATACACGGGTTTGCAACAGGAGATTTATGCACAGGTAGCCAATTCTTTAAGTAGCGATGACCAGAAAAAATGGTTATACAAAAACCTAAGCCTGCCAAGTGTAGAAATTATCAGTTTTTCGTTGAATGAAAAAAAAGAAAAACTGCCGTCGGTAGAAGAAAAACTGAACCTGCATTTAAGAAATATAGCTAATAAAAGCGGCACACGTCTGTTTATTACTCCCAATATACTGAATCAACATCATAAGTTGCCTGTAGCCAATGCAAACAGGAAAACAGAACTGGAATTGGATGGAAATTATTTAGATATTGATAATATCTCGTTTAAGGTTCCAAAGGGTTACACTGCAGAATACCTGCCAGAACCCATAAAAATTGAAACAAAATTTGGGAAATATTCGGCAAAAGTTGAGATGAAAGATGATATGATTATTTATAATCGTGAGGTGAGTATGTTTAAAGGACGGCATTCCGCTGCTATGTATAACGAATGGGTAGACTTCAGAAAGAAAATAGTAAAGGCCGACAAAAATCAGGTTGTTCTGGTAGTTAAACCGTAACAAATCTTTATTTTTACGTGTTATTACTTAGCCATTCAATGATTCAACTCGTCATGTCTTTACCAGTCTCAGGGCATGAAAAACCTTTAAACGACCCTTCCTATGTGTAGAGACAGCACAAACTATAGGAGGTTATAGACCAATGAAGAAAATAATCTTACCCTTGAGCCTTGCATTTGGTTGGTTTCTGCTTACAAGTGCATCTGTCGAAAAAAACGTTAATGATGACCCCAAAAACACTAAAATCAGACCAGATAATGATAATGGAGGTATTAAGTTAGCTTCCGGCTTTGGTGCAGTGGTAGTAGCTGAAGCTACAGGTAAAGCACGCCATATTAAGGTATTACCCAATGGTACAATTTATATTAAGAATAGTAACGCCAAAGATGAAAAAGGCATTACAGTACTGAAAGATACTAATAGTGACGGGAAAGCTGACGAAACAGAGTATTTTGGTAATTTTGGCGGTACGGGGATAGATATTTATAATGGCTATTTATATGCCTCTTCAAATTCGGAGGTGTTTCGTTATAAACTGGATGCTAATGGAAATGTAATTGATAAGAAAAATCCGGAAACGGTTATTACCGGACTACCTGACTTAAAACAACATGAGTCAAAGCCTTTTACGTTTGATGAAAGCGGGCATATTTATGTAACTATCGGGGCACCTTCAAACGTATGTCAGGAAAAAGACCGCCAAAAGGGTTCTCCGGGTATGATGCCCTGCCCGTTGCTTGAAAAAAACGGAGGTATCTGGCAATTTGACGCAGATAAACTAAAACAGAAACAAGAGAATGGTATCCGTTTTGCTACCGGCATCCGTAATGCTGTGGCACTTGACTGGGATACCAACAGTAAAACCTTGTATGCTCTGCAACACGGCCGTGATATGTTGTTTCAGCATTATCCTGAAATGTTTTCGGCAGAAAAAGGGGCAGAATTACCTGCAGAGGAGTTTTTGTTAATAAAGAAGAACGACGATTTTGGTTGGCCTTATAGCTATTATGACCAAGATAAAAAACAAATGATGTTAGGGCCGGAATACGGTGGCGATGGTAAGAAAACTTATGCTAAAGCCAAAAAGCCTATTATGGCATTTCCTGGCCATTGGGCACCAAATGATGTATTGTTTTATCATGGTAATCAGTTTCCGGCCAAATATAAAAATGGGGCATTTATTTGTTTTCATGGTTCGTGGAATCGTGCCCCTTTAAATCAGGCAGGGTATTTTGTTGCCTTTGTTCCTTTTAAAAATGGACTTCCGTCTGGCCCGTATGAAGTTTTTGCAGAAGACTTTGCTGGTGGTCCGGAAATTAAAAGCCCGGGTGATGCAAAGGCTCGCCCGATGGGATTAGCCGAAGGTTCTGATGGCACGCTCTATATCACCGATTCTGTTAAAGGAAAAGTGTGGAGAGTTATGTATAATAAATAATATTTTTAAGCAAAACCTTACAAACTCTATGCCTGTGAGGTTTTGCTTTTTATAGATTCATGAAAAAAAACATAATACTTTTTTTAATTTTAAATGCCTTTTTTGCCTTTGCTCAAACACCAAAAGTAACTGATGGAAAAGGAATTTACACACAGTATTGTTTAGCTTGCCATCAGGAAGATGGCACAGGTGTGCCTAACCTGAATCCTCCATTAAGAAAATCTGACTGGGTGAATGGAGACAGGAATCGGCTGATAAAGGTAATATTAGAGGGTCTGGATGAGGAGATTGAAGTAAATGGTGAAAGCTACAACCGGGTAATGGCCGCGCATAGTTTTCTGACCGATAAACAGGTAGCCGATGTGCTGACTTATATCAGGTCGAATTTTGGTAATTCATCTGATGCTATAAAGGAAGAAGAGGTGAAAGTGTTGAGAAACAAAAAACCTTAGTTTTAGAGTTGTCGGGTTGATTTAGCCAAAAGTCCTTAATCAGGATTCTTGCTTTAAAACATAAATGGCATCAAGGTTTCTACCCATTCCATCATAATCCAGTCCATATCCTACTACAAACTTTGTTTCTATTTCAAAGCCGATATAATCTACTTTCAAAGGCACTTTCAGCGCTTCAGGTTTATACAACAACGTCAGGATTTTGATAGAAGCGGGTTTTTGAGAGGCTAACTGGCCTAATACTTCTTGCATGGTCATACCAGTATCCACAATATCTTCAACAATAATTATATGCCTGTTTTTTATATCTTCTTTTAAACCTAAAATCTGCTTTACTTGTCCGGTTGACTCAGTATTATGGTAAGAGGCTACTCTGATAAATGTTACTTCACATTCTATTTCTATAGACTTAAACAGGTCGCCGATAAACATAAATGAACCATTCAACACACCAATCAATAAGGGATTTTTTCCGCTGTAATCTTTGTTTAATTGTTGTCCGAGTTCCCGTACACGTGCCTGAAGCGTTGGTGATTCAATGAAAGGAATGAAGTTTTTGTCTTTGATTTGTTTCATGTTTAATTTTTGACAAACAAAAGAATGTCCGGATATCAGTTGCAATTTAGTAAATTTGCAGTAGAAAAATAATTTTAAGAAAATTTTAAGTTTTGCAATTTTATTTTTATTCTATACGTTATTCAGAAAAAATTGGTAGAAATGAAATTAAAATATAGCTGTATTATTTTGTTGATGCTGACGCAGGTAGCACAGGCGCAGTTTTCGTGGTTTGGTGGTAGTACCAAGAAAAAGCATCATGAAGTATTGTTAGCCAATCGTGCCATTCAGATAGAAACTACGCAGGCCATTAATAATATGTATAACTTTAATTATGATGCCGCCGAACGTGATTTTAAATGGTTGACAGTAAAGTATCCTGAGCACCCAATAGGCTATTTTTTAATTGGGCTCAATGAATGGTGGAAAATTTTGCCTGATAGTAAAAACGAGCAATATGATGATGCTTGTTTTTATAATATGGACAAAGCCATTGATATGGCCGACGATATGTTAGACGATGACAGTGAAGACAAAGAAGCTGCATTTTTTATGTCGGCTGCCTATGCTGTTAAAGGACGTTTACACTCAGAGAGAGAAAACTGGATTAAAGCTGCCTGGGCGAGTAAGCAAGCCATGAAATACCTCGAAAAATGTAGAGGTTTTGGTGATTTTAGTCCTGAATTAGCAATGGGAGATGGGTTATATAATTATTATTCCAAATGGATTCCTGAGAATTATCCTTCTTTGAAGCCTATGCTTGTATTTTTCAGAAAAGGAGCAAAAAATGAAGGAATCAAGCAATTAGAGTATGTAGCACAAAATGCTTTTTATACGCGTATGGAGGCCAAATACTTTTTGATGCAGATATATTCGATGGAAAATCAGCATCAGAAAGCCTACTATACGGCATCGCAAATGCACAGTATGTACCCGAATAATTCTTTTTTCCATCGCTACGCTGCCCGTACAGCTTTTGTATTGGGAAAATCAGATGAAGCAGAAACTTTAGCGCAAGAATTGCTTAGTAATGTTAATTCGGGTAAACCGGGTTATGAAGCTACCGCCGGGCGTTATGCGGCGTATATTCTGGGGTACATCAGTATGAATTACAGAAACGATATACCTAAAGCGAAAGAGTATTATCAGAAAACGATTGATTTTGCTGTACAGAGTAAGGCTAAAGATTCGGGTTATTTCTTAGGAGCCAATATGGCATTAGGTAAAATGGCGATTACTGAGAAAGAGTATCCGAAAGCTATTCAGTACTTTACTATTGTAGCCGATAATGCAGAGAAAAAGTCAGAAACCTACAAAGAAGCCAAGAAGAAGATAGATGAGGTGAAAGGGTTGATGAAACCAGTCAAGAAGAAATAAATCATAAAAAGGAGAGATGTTTTAACTGATGGGTGTATTTTTGAAAAAAAATAGATTGTCTTGAAAAAAGCCCAAAAGTATATACTAACATTTCTCCTTTTTTTTGTATCCGTCCTATCACTTCAAGCACAAAATATCATCAGAGGACCTTATCTGCAACAACTTAGTAATAGTGGCGTAATTATCAGATGGCGTACAGATATTGCTACTGAAAGTATTGTTAAGTTTTATCAGAAAGATTCTACTCAGACTATTAGTGTTGCAGATGATAAAATTACAACTGAACACATTGTTCAGTTAAGTAATTTATCTGCAGATACCCGTTATCATTATTCGGTTGGTACTGCTGCAAAAATATTAGCCAAAGGTAAAGATTTTTATTTTGTTACAGGCCCACCTAAAGGTAGTACTCGTCCGGTTCATATCTGGGCTATGGGAGATTTTGGCGATGAATCGACCAAGATTTATATGGAAACCCAAAAAGGCATCAGGGAAAGCTACCTGAAGAATCGCCCTGACTTTACAGATTTATGGCTGTGGTTGGGTGATAATGCCTATTGCTGTGGCACTGATGCAGAGTACCAAACTCAGGTATTTGATTTTTATGGGTCAGGTATTTTTGGTAACACTGCCTTTTTCCCCGTTCCGGGTAATCATGAATACTTTGCCAGCCCTACAGGCAGAGTAGATAGGAAAATTCCTTATTTTGATATTATAAGCGTGCCGACTAAAGGCGAAATGGGCGGAATAGCGTCTAACACGAAGGCTTATTACTCGTATGATTACGGTAACGTTCATATCATAGCACTTGATTCTGACGGTTTTGATAATGGGAAGAGAGTCTATGAGCCACAAAGCCCTCAATACCAGTGGTTAAAGCAGGATTTAGCTACCAATAAAGCTATGTGGACGATAGTCATGTTTCATCATCCGCCTTATACTAAACGTTCGCATGATTCTGATGCCGAGCCTGAACTACAATACATCAGAGAAAACCTTGTACCCTTGTTTGACCAATATAAGGTTGACTTGGTACTGACAGGACATAGTCATATTTACGAACGCTCGTATCTGATGAAAAACCATACAGGGCATTCTATGTCATTTAATAAGGATTCGTATGTAGTACAAAAAGTAAATGGTCGCTATGACAGAGACCTCGGCTCAAGCCCGTTTATCAATAAAAATGATGGTACCATCTATTGTACAGTTGGTTCAGCAGGCCGATTAGACTGGAATGGCTCACATGAGGTTCACCCATCGTCTATTTATTCTAATATATCCATAGGTGGGTCTTTATTATTAACAGTGAATGGGAATCGATTGGACGGTAAATGGATTTGTGCCGATAATGTGGAGCGGGACCATTTTTCTGTTTTTAAAAATGTGAACAAAAGAGAAGACTTGCATGTAGAATTCGGGTCTAAAATTCATCTGAATTCATCATGGAGAGGAAGCCATGTGTGGTCTAATGGAGACATCAAAAATGAGGAAATAGAGTATCAGGCTTTAAAACAGGAGAAGATAATAGTAAAAGACTCTTTAGGTTTTTTAGAAGATGATTTTTTTATCACAGTTACCCCTCAGCCTATTATCAGTACTGATTTTAACGATACAGTAAGTGTCTGTACCAACAAAGCACTGAAAGTAACTTTTAATGTGCAGCATACGGATTTGAGGAAGTGGAAATATTCTTTAGAACTCTCTGATGCCTCCGGCTCTTTTAATAAACCTTTGCTATTGTCTGAATCTGCTCAAAGTCCTATGCAGTTTACTTTACCTGATAGTTTAGCAGAAGGAAACTATAGAGTAAGGGTAAGACCTGAAGTAGATTTTTTTGATGAGCGCCCAAGTAAAAGTTTTCGATTGAATAAGCCTGCAAAAGGAGGGTTTATTGGCGGAAAGAATATTCCTTTTGATACATTGGTGCCTCTCACGCTCCGGTTTACAGGTACTCCGCCTTATACCTACCAATTGAGCCAATTGCCTGAAACTACAACTTATGACAGCGAAGTAATTATTAAAGTAAGGCCAACGGCGCCGATTACTTATACCTTAGAAAATCTGAAGAATGTTTGCGGAAATGGTTCGATAAGTGCCAATGATGCAAAGGTTTCGATATTAGCTCCATTATCAGTAGAGGAGGAAAGCAATAAAGTTTTTACTATTTTCCCGAACCCGACCTATGGGGATTTAATTATTGAGAATCAAACTGAAAAACTGATAAAAACTCAGATTCATTTACTTGATTTGAATGGTAAGAAAGTATTGAGTAAAACAATCACTATTGACAAGCGAGAGGTTATTCCGCTTAATGATGTTCCGGCAGGGACTTATGTACTAAGCTTAAAAACTTCTTCACTGAAAGTAATCAGGAAAATTACCAAAATGTAATAATGTTAGCTATATGAAAAAAGCCTTTTTCTCATACGAGAAAAAGGCTTTTTTCATTTGATTCTGGCTATTTTCAAGGTACTGGTAGTACCTGACTATCTTTGAAACTTGAGAGAATTACCATTGTCTGTGTATTGGCAACTTCTTCTATTTCGTTGATAGTTTCCATAATCAATTTCTGATACGAATTTATATCTTTGGCAATTACTTTCAATAAGAAATCGCATGAGCCTGTTACGTGATGACACTCTATGATTTCAGGAACTCGTAAAATTTTCTCAACAAAAGCATCGGTAATTGATTTTCTGTGGCCTGACAAAGAAACCTGTACGAAGGTCATGACACCTAAGCCAACTTTCTCTCTATCTATCTGGGCATGATAACTTTTGATGATACCGGATAATTCTAATTTTTTTACTCGTTCGAGCGTGGGGGCGGGAGACAAACCAATTTCTTTTGAAAGCTGTGCGTTGGTAATCTTTCCATTACTCTGGAGTATTTCCAGAAGTTTATGGTCAATTGGATCGAGTTTGTTAATACTCATTGTTTATAATTATTTTGAAGTGCAAAATTTTATTTGGTGCAAAGGTATTGGTTTTTTCTTAAAAAACATAATAAAATACCGAATATTTGCCAAAAAAGAAAATTTTTTTTTAGTAAAATCCAAAAAATCAGTAATTCGTAATATGAAATAAAAGATTATTTGGTCTGGAATGTAATTCGTTATTTCGGTGTTTATCAACTGTTGTTACACTTTAAAGAAATTTTGTATGAGTAAGTCATTAGCTACAAAAATAAGAGCCATCGTAACAGGTGCAACGGGTATGGTAGGAGAGGGCGTATTGCACGAATGCCTACTACATGAAGATGTAGAGGAGGTATTAATTATCAACAGAAAATCTTCAGGTGTGACGCACCCGAAACTAAAAGAAATTGTGCATAAAGATTTTCAGGATTTTTCACCGATTGAAGCACAATTGAAAGGCTATAATGCTTGCTTCTTTTGCTTAGGGGTGTCGTCGGTAGGTATGAAAGAAGATGAGTATTATAAACTCACTTATACATTAACTCTTCATGTGGCTCATACACTTGCTAAATATAATACAGATATGACTTTCTGTTATGTTTCAGGGGCAAGTACTGACAGTACTGAGGCTGGAAGATTGATGTGGGCGAGGGTAAAAGGCAAGACCGAAAACGATTTAATGAAACTGCCTTTTAAGCAAGTATATAATTTCCGACCGGGAGCTATTGAAGCAACCAAAGGGCTTAAGAACGTTTTACCCTATTATAAATATTTAAGCTGGCTTTTTCCGGTAATTAAACTTTTTGCTCCTAATGCCGTAGTAAAGTTGAAGGAAATAGGAATAGCCATGATAAAATCGGTAACAAAAGGATATGAAAAACCTATACTGGAAGTGAGTGATATAAAAACTCTGGCAGCCCGATAAAAGAAAAGCCTCTCCAAAAGGAGAAGCTTTCTCGGGTTAACCAACAGTTACATTTCTGTAATATCTTATATGATTTTCAAAGCCAGTGTAATTTGCCATCCGCTGGCTTTCTGGCTGAATTGTGAATTGCCTTGCAGATTTAATTGTGAAATTTCGGATAAACTGCCTTCTTTTCTTAAATCTATGTCAAAGCCTAATATCTTTACACCTACGCCTATCTGATAACCGAAGGTGGCTTGTTTCATGGCATCGTCAAAACTACCTGACGTATAGCTTTTGATAGATTCGCCTAATTTCTGGTCTTCGTTCAATTTGAAAGTAGCTACCGGGCCACCCATAATGCGGATAAATTTAAGCACTCTTACACCCACTAATACAGGCACATCAATATTGCTGTATTTGAATTTTACCTTACCGTATTGGGTAGTTTCAATTGTGCCACCTCTTTGCGCAAAGAGTACTTCAGGCTGTAAATAAACTTTATTACCAATGCGACCAAAAACACCAAAAACATAGCCTGTTTGTGTATCTAAACTTTCTTTGATATTATTGTTCAAAGAACCCGCATCAGTATAAACTTTGTTGAAATTGACACCTCCTTTGATGCCTAAACCTGATTGTGCAAAGGAAATTGAGAAAGAGCATAGCAACGCAAAAAGACTAAAAATTGTGATTTTTTTCATGATGTTTTTTGTTAAAAGATTAGTAACGACTTTTGAGGGTACACGTCAATTCATAGCTGCTATTGTGTTGCTTTCTGATTTATGGAATTAACGTATATAAACCTCCAAATCGTATTTGATTAACGAAACATTAACAGTTTTTCAGGCTTGATTGTTATCATTTTATTTGTTATCTTTATGATAAGCTGAACTTATATTTTACTGATGTATCCGCATACACTTTTTAATTCTTAAAAAATTATTCAATGGCTAAAGTTAAAACAGCTTATTTCTGTCAGAATTGTGGATATAATTCGCCTAAATGGTTAGGACGCTGCCCTTCATGTGCAGAATGGAATACAATGGTAGAAGAGGTAGTCAGCAAAGACGAACCCGAAAAAGGCAACTGGAAATTTACTTCATCAGGCACGCCCAAGGTAGCTAATAAACCTAAAACCCTCACAGAGATTTCGAAACATGAAAGGTATAGAATCATTACTGATGATGGGGAGTTGAACAGAGTTTTAGGTAGTGGCATAGTACCCGGTTCATTGGTATTAATTGGCGGAGAACCCGGCATTGGGAAGTCTACTTTGATGTTGCAGATTGCCTTGAGCCTGAAAGATTATACTGTTTTATATGTATCAGGCGAAGAGAGTGAGCAACAGATAAAGATGCGTGCCGAACGTATGAGCTTCTCAAACGAACGTTGTTTTATTCTGAATGAAACAGCTACTGACAATATTTTCAGGCAAATAGAATTAACAGAGCCTGATATTGTGATTATTGACTCTATTCAGACCCTGGTTTCTCCATTAATTGAGTCTGGTGCAGGCAGTGTGTCTCAGGTGAAAGAATGTACTGCCGAACTGATGAAGTTTTCTAAGGAGTCTGATATTCCGGTTATTATGATTGGACATATTACTAAAGACGGTTCTTTGGCAGGACCTAAAGTTTTAGAACACATGGTTGATACTGTGTTGCAGTTTGAGGGAGACCGCCACATGACCTACCGGATACTGCGTACTACTAAAAATCGCTTTGGGAGTACTTCTGAATTAGGTATTTACGAAATGCAGAGCGATGGACTCAGACAAGTGAGTAATCCCTCAGAAATTCTGATTTCGCAAAGAGAGGAAGATTTAAGTGGGATTACGATTGCTGGGATGTTAGAGGGTAACAGACCTTTATTAATAGAGATACAGTCGTTGGTAAGTACAGCTACTTATGGAACTCCCCAACGGACAAGCAATGGTTTTGATAGCCGACGCACACAGATGCTATTGGCAGTTCTCGAAAAACGAGGCGGTTTCAGACTTGGTACGCAAGATGTGTTCCTGAATATTGCCGGGGGGCTAAAAGTAGAAGACCCTGCTATTGATTTAGCCGTTTGTACTTCAATTGTTTCTTCTTTTGAGGATATAAGTATCCCTCATCTGTATTGCTTTGCCGCAGAAGTAGGCTTAGGGGGCGAAGTAAGAGCTGTAAACAGAATTGAAAACCGGATTTCAGAAGCTGAAAAGTTAGGTTTTAAGAAGATCTTTATTTCAAAGTATAACCTAAAAGGGCTGAATACGAAGAATTATAAAATTGAAATTTTTGCCGCCAGTAAGTTAGAAGAAGTTTTTAGCGAATTATTCGGATAGATTTTAAACTTTTCAGGTTTAAAATCTATCTTATTGATAGTAAAACCTGTATCATGAAAAAGCTTTTCACACTTCTTGTCTTATTATCACTTTTAGTAGCCTGTTCTTCGAGAAACTGGCATTCAAATACCCATAAAGAGGTGTATAATTATGCCAGAAAAGTAGAGCGAAAACCTTCCAATGATAAATTTAATGAAAGACTTCAACTGGCTTACAAAGAGCAGAAAGATAAACTATTGATTGAAATAGAAAATCTAAAACAAATTAAACAGGCATTTTATTGGGAGAAAGTTCATGATAATTACAGGATTTTAAATGAAATGGCTTCGAGGATTCGGGACTGTGTAGTTTGTTTGAATAAGGTTACTCCTGTATATTATGAAACAGAGCAACTGGAGGCGTTAGAAAATGCAACTGATAATAGGGTAGAGGCGGGGCTACTGGCATTAGGTTTAAATACAAAACCTAATGCCCAGAAAGCGTATTATAGCTTTATGAAAGCCAAGAAATTATCGCCTAAGCGAACAGATATTGATTCATTGATTAATGAATCTGTGGAAGTGGGTACTGTAAGAATAGTATTAGAGGGAGATTACAAATATGATAAATCTTATGTGCAGGAAATTGAGCGAGATTTATTAAGAAGCCTACCAGTTGCCAGAGAAGCAAAACCATTTTATCAGTTTTTTAGCCCGGAGGAAGCTACTGAGAATCATATAAAACCCGATTATATAATTAGTTTTGGGTATGAATACCTGAATGTAGGTTTTGAAAACCGGAATTGTTCAGAAGAATCATTCAGTAAAGATATTAAGGTTGGAGAGAAAAAAATAGATAGTGTAAAAGTAGAACCCATCTATGAGAAAGTGTCGGGTAAAATCGTGAAATGTGTAAAGAGTGTAAAAGCTGAGGGCAGGGTTTGGTTTAAGGTGATTGACTACAAGCAGGATGAAGTTATTTTAAGAGATAGTTTTTATGATGATGATAATTGGGTGAATGAATGGGTAACAGTTTCGGGAGATGCAAGAGCATTACCTGCTGGAGCTGTTAGTTCTGGTACGGAATCATTTGCCCCCTCCAGATGGACACAGTTTGACAATATTACAGATGAGTTATGCAGCTCGGTTTCGTGGAAAATCCGGCAGTTTATCAGAAGGCAAAATTCGTTAGCTTTGAATTAAATGATTGGCTTCATAATTCTGTACACTTTTGTGAATTCGGGCGTGTATTCTCTTTTTAAATGCTTCAGGAGCAATTACCTGCATGGTGTCTCCAAAACCTAAAATTTCTCTTTCTAATTCAAAATTTAGCTGTACCTTAATCTGAATAATTATCCCATTTTCATTTTTTTCTAAAATTCTTTGAGAATGATGCAATGGTTTGGTTTCAACATAAGGAGCATCGGCCTTTGCAACAAATAAAGTGATTTCTTCTGCCCTTAAATTAGTAGAAACAGTTACACCTATTACGTCCTGATAAAAGGTTTCAGAATCATATAGGTCATTTTCGATATAATCTATTTTTTCATCAGGGCATAAAGACTGAATCCGGTCTAACGCTAAGTGAGTAATAAATTTTTTAATACCCCGAACACCTACAGCAAACCATCGGTTTTTAAATTCTTTTAGCCACCAGACATGAAATGTAAACGTATTGGCTTCATGCGCTTTAAATGACTGATAGGTCAATTTAATTGCTTTTTTCTGCACGATAGCATGATACAGCAAATCAAGGTAAGATAATCCTTTCAGGTTTTCATTTTTCTCAAAATTAATGACTGATTGCTTCTTATGAGCCGCTGCATAAACATGGTCTTCTAATTTCTGCACTACTTCGTTTAGCTGATTAAAATGTGAAAACCCTTTGAATTGCTTTAGGAGTTCGACGGCTTCATTCATTCTTCCTAAATCTGCGTTTGAAATAGGAATGTTAGTGATGCTGTATTTGGGGTCTTCGTAGGTATAATACTTTTTATCTATGACTACAATAGGAGCGAAGTACCCTAATTTGTCACTCCGCATCATCTGAATATCTGCTTGTATAGTTCTGACACTAATGCCCTTATCAATACCCTCATATTCATAAAGTGTATCTGAAACCTTTTCAACAAGGTCTTCCAACGTCCATTTTCTTTGTCGATTTCTCAGACAGGCATCAATAGTTTTATAACGAACGAGAGCGTTTCGGTTAGCAGGCATAAAAATTTTAAAGATATTTGGCAAAAGAATAAAATTATCTTTAACTACGCAAATATACTGCGTAGTGATATTTTTATTTTGTAGTGTAAAACAAAAACAAAATGAATATTCAAGCACTTCATGAATTAATTGCTAACGATTATATCAATGTACAGAAGCATAATGATGCCGATTTGTATATCTATAATTATTCGGCCAAAGCGCAATATGATAGAGTATGGAATGAATGGACGCTAGCGTGTAGAGGCTTAATCATGAATGCTGACTATGAAGTGGTGGCTCGCCCATTCGGGAAATTCTTTAACTGGGGAGAACTAGCAAATCAGGTGATTCCACAAGAATCTTTTGAAGTGTATGAAAAAATGGATGGTTCATTAGGAATATTGTATTGGATTGGTGAAATTCCTTATATTGCCACCAGAGGTTCATTTAATAGCGACCAGGCTAAAGTAGCTACTCAGCTGTTGCATACAAAATATGCTACTTCAATTCCGCTTTTAGATAAAACTAAAACCTATTTGTTTGAGATTATCTATCCTGAAAACCGCATTGTAGTAAACTATGGAGATACCAAAGCATTGGTTTTATTGGGTGTGATTGATACTAAAACCGGAGAAGAATGTGCTTTGCAGCAAATTGGTTTTGAGGTGGTAAAACTATACGATGGTATCAATGATTTGTATCAGTTAAAGAAACTGGAAGAAAACAATAGAGAGGGGTACGTAATAAAGTTTGAAAGCGGCTTGAGACTAAAGGTGAAATTTGAAGAATATCAACGTGTTCATCAGATTATTACCAGAGTATCGAATGTCAATATCTGGGAGCATTTAAAAGAGGGAAATGATTTAAGAGAGATTTTAGACCGTGTACCCGATGAGTTTTATGATTGGGTAAAAATGACTGAACAGCAATTATTTGAAAGTTTTAAAGCTATTGAGGCAAAAGCTAAAAGTGAATTTAAAATGTTTGGTACCAGAAAGGAAAATGCGCTTTATTATCAGACTTGTAGCTATCCGGCTGTTTTATTTAAAATGATGGAAGATAAACCTTATGACCAGATTATCTGGAAAATGCTCAGACCAAAATTTGAAAAACCTTTTGCAACACCTATAGAAA
This sequence comes from Emticicia agri, assembly GCF_004168285.1. Taxonomy (GTDB): domain Bacteria; phylum Bacteroidota; class Bacteroidia; order Cytophagales; family Spirosomataceae; genus Emticicia; species Emticicia agri. Next base: position 47,281 of record NZ_SEWF01000003.1, read on the forward strand.
CATGAAAATCTTATTGAAAGCCATTGTAGGAAGTCAGGCATACGGAACGAATACAGCTAATTCGGATATTGATTATAAAGGAGTATATGCGCAACCAGTAGAGGATTTGATTGGATTTAATTATAAAGAGCAGATTGAAGTCTCGAAAGACGAATGTTATTTCGAGGTACGACGTTTTTTGCAATTGCTTCAATCTGCCAACCCCACCATGTTAGAGTTGTTGTATTTGCCACCAGAGTGTATTGTTGAGAAGCATCCTGCTTTTGATTTGATTATACAAAACCGTGATAAATTTTTAACGCAAAAGTGCTTACAATCTTTTGGTGGATATGCCATTGCCCAGATTAGTAAAGCTAAGGGGCTGGAAAAGAAAATGAACTGGGAACAGACCAAAATAACACGCAAAACGCCTTTTGATTTTTGCTATGTTTATGAAGAAGGTAAAACCATGCCTTTGCTATACTTTCTGGAAAGAAACCATTGGTTGGCAGAGAAATGTGGTTTGGTAGCTTTGAAGCACTTTAAGAATTGCTATGCCTTGTATTATGATAGCACAGGAGAGTTGGCATATAAAGGTATTGTGTCAGAAAAAGGGAATGATGTCAAACTGAGTTCTGTGCCGAAAGGAGAAAAGCCAGTGAGTATTATGTGTTTTAATCAGGAAGGGTATTCATCGCATTGTAAAGATTATGTGGAGTATGAAACGTGGCTGAAAAACAGGAATGTACAACGTTATGTGGATATAGCCAATCATCAGCAACAGATTGATGGCAAAAATCTTTTGCATTGTCGCCGATTATTGGACATGGCTATTGAAATAGCTACTCAGAAAACCATTCATGTAAGACGTCCAAATACAGAGGAGTTATTAAAAATCAGGCGAGGCGAAATCGACTTAAATGCCTTTATGCAAAGAGCAGAAGAAGAAATAGAAGAGCTGAAAGATTTGTTTGCAAAGAGCGACTTGCCGAAGGAAATTGATAATGTATTTGTGAATGATTTATTATTGGAGGTGAGAAGGGTGATACTGTAAATGAATAATTGAACCTTTTAAACAAATGATAAGATTTATATTTGACTCTTTTGGTAGCTCACATCAAGATATATTTGTAAAAATAGATGCAGGTATTGCAACGAATGAGCCTTACATAGCAGACTTTTATTTTGTTCCTGATTTTTTGGAATTTGAATCAGCAATTCAAGATGAGATAGAATGGAAGAAGGCATGTTTTAGGAAATTTTTAGAATACTTGATTGACCAGATAAGTTTAAATCTTGATAAAACATACTTAATATTTGATCTTTCAGACCAATATATAGGTGCTATTAAAATCGAAAAATTTACCAGAAATAAGACTGTCTGCTACAAGACTTCTGCAGTTTATAGTGATAAATATTATGGGTGGAATATGAATTACAAGATTCAGCAGTCTGAATTTATGGATAGTGATTGGAGGCAAAATAGCACTATTATTTGGGAGATAACCAAAGATAATTTATTAAAAGGTATTAAATGGAGTATTGAAAATTTAAGTATTAAAACCCTGTTATAGAATAGATTAAATAATCTTTAGTTTTAAAAAATGAATAAAACAGAGACCATCAGAGATTTTTATCAGATCAAGGTAAATAGCATACCGGATAATTTAGATAAAGAAATAGGACATTTCAATGTATTTAAGTTAGAAGATTTTTTGCCTCAATATAGCAGGGAGATTCCCTATAGCCGTAAAGACTTTTTTAAAATCAGTCTTATTATCGGTAAAAACAGGGCGAATTATGCTGATAAAACAATTGAAATTGATAAGCAGGCTATATTATTTGCAAACCCGCAGATTCCTTATAACTGGGAATATCTGGGAGAAGAGCAATCAGGATATTTTTGTGTTTTTACCGAAGCCTTTTTTAATCAGTTCGGGAAGATTAAAGACTATCCGGTTTTTAAGCCAGGAGGTAATCCTATCTATTTTTTAAGTGATGAGGATTTAGTTAGGGTTAAAGGAATCTTCTTACGAATAATGGATGAGATTAAGACCGATTATCTATATAAGTATGACTTAATCAGGGCGCTTGTCATAGAGTTGATTCATACTGCCCAGAAAATGCAACCTGCAACTGTGGTGCAATCGAACCACAATGCGCATACTCGTATTTCGGCGATTTTTCTGGAGTTACTGGAAAGACAATTTCCGATTGAATCCTTACAACAGCAGGTTAATTTCCGTGCGCCTGTCGATTATGCCAATCAACTGTCATTACATGTAAATTACCTGAACAGAGTTATTAAAGAGACTACAGGCAAAACTACTTCCCAAGTAATAGGTGAGCGCATTGCACAGGAAGCAAAGACCTTGCTAAAGCATAGTGATTGGAATATTGCAGAAATTGGATATAGTCTTGGATTTGAAGAACCCCCTCATTTTATCAATTTTTTCAAAAAGTACACTCAGATTTCGCCTAAATCTTTTCGTGCAGCACAGGTAGTTTGATTTTCGCAATTATGGGTTTGTTTGTTGTAATAATTGAGACCTGCCTCAAGCCTAATTTTGTGTCATCAATTAATTTAAAAATTAAATAAAAAAATGGACACAAAGAAAGTTTGGTTTGTAACAGGCTCTTCAAAAGGTTTGGGGCTTGAATTGATAAAAAAATTGTTAAATGAAGGGTATAAGGTAGCAGCTACTTCAAGAAACATCAGTGAATTAAAGGAAGAAATTGGGGAAAATATTCCAGATTTCTTGCCACTACAAGTGGATTTGGTAAATGAAGAAAGTGTAGTTAAAGCCGTCACTGAAACTATTAACACGTTTGGCGAAATACATGTTGTTGTAAACAACGCAGGATATGGACAATTAGGAACTCTGGAAGAATTGAGTGATGAAGAAGCTCGGAAAAACTTTGATATTAATGTTTTTGGTTCTTTGAATGTTATTCGTCTCATTATGCCTCACTTTAGGGAAAAGAGATCTGGGCATATCTTTAATATTTCCTCAATTGGTGGTTTTACTGGTGGTTTTCCCGGATGGGGTATTTATTGCGCAACAAAGTTTGCCGTGGCAGGTTTTACAGAGGCATTGGCAGTTGAGGCAAAATCTCTTGGCATCACGGCAACAATTGTCTATCCGGGTTATTTTCGTACCAACTTTCTTTTGAAAGGTTCTTTATGTTTGCCACAAAAGCCTATCGCAGCCTATAAAGAGGCAAGAGAATTAGAGGCATTACACGAAAATCAAATAGTAGGTAATCAACCGGGCGACCCAGAAAAAGCAGCAAGTGTACTCATAGAAGTCTCAAAAAATGATAATCCTCCATTACATTTATTCTTGGGCAAGGATGCTTACGGTATGGCCAAAGCAAAATTAGAAATGATTCACAATGAATTAAATATAAACGAAGTGTTGGGTACTTCAACTGATTTTTAGCCATATTCTTAGATTAGAAATAGCATAATTATGACGGCTAAATGAAGTTTATCGACTGGTATATTTCTTTTAGCCGTTCTAAAGGTATCCAACGCTAAGAAAATACAAACAAAATGAAAACTGTATTAATATTGCGTGGATTGCCGGCAAGTGGGAAGTCCACTTTTGCCCGAAATTTATTAGAGGAAAAAAGAGGCATGTGGAAACGGCTGAATAAAGATGAGCTACGTGCTATGTTGGATAATTCGCATCATACCACATATAATGAGAAGTTTGTAGAAAAAGTACGGGATATAATGCTGGTAGAAGCCTTGAAAGCCGGACATCATGTAGTGATTGATGATACTAATTTATCAGACCGTCCGGTAGAGCGCATTACGCAAGTAGTAGAAAAATATAGAAAAGATACAGGCGAAGAGGTAAGAATTGAGATTAAAGAGATGATGACCTCATTAGAAGAGTCATTGGCAAGAGATGAAGTAAGAGAGAAAAAAGTAGGTAAGGAGGTGATTATGAAAATGTATAGACAACACGTATTGAAAGATGAGCGAGGGCCACATTATCAGGCTCAAGATGATACTTTGCCACCGGCGATTTTATGTGATTTAGATGGTACACTGGCTATTTTACATGCCCGAAGCCCCTATGATGCTGAACGTTGCGAGACTGATTTGTTAAATAAGCCTGTGGCAGACATTGTTCAGACTTACTACCAGTTAGGTACAAAAGTGATTTTTATGTCTGGTAGAGAAGAAAAGGCCAGAAAGCAAACCATTAACTGGTTGGAATGTAATGGTATTAATTATGATGCTTTATATATGCGAGCTACGGGAGATTCACGTAAGGATTCAGTAGTTAAAAAAGAACTCTATGAAACCCACGTGAAAGGTAAGTATTATGTAAAATTTGTTTTAGACGACCGTAACCAAGTGGTTGACTTATGGCGTTTAGATTTAGGGCTACCGTGTCTGCAAGTAAACTATGGTGATTTTTAGTGAGGTAGTATTTACCTCACTACTAAAACTTTGGCTAACGAATACTTGCCAAAACCTATGCGAACAATATAATTGCCAACAGGTAGGTCATCTATTTTAATTGTTCTTTTATAACTGGCCGCACTCAGCTTTTCTTCCGGCAGTTCTTTTACTTTTCTGCCCGCTACATCAAAAACCGAAATCTGAGCGGAAGTATTCTGTTTTAAGGTAAAATCAATTAATACCTCACTGGTAGTTGGGTTAGGTGATATTTGCCAGTCTATCAATTGACTTACAGGTTCTTTTCCGGTAAGTGATATTTTTACTTCAGTAGCCTCTTTCAGAACCTTGTTCTCAGGGTCAAAAACTACCTGATTTATAGTGCCCTTGATATTAGGAATTTCAATATCCTGCGTTGCCTTATCAATAAAAACAGATGTAGTGGTTTCGCCCTGTGAAGTAATAATTTTTATGTCAACAGGCATTGAAAAATATTCAGGATTAGTATTTTTGGTTTGGGTAACTTTAAGAGTTACAGTTGATGACCCATCTGCAGCTGTGGCAGTTGTCCATCCATAACTATATCTTGGATAACTCTCGCCATAAATCCATTCTTTGAAAAAATAATCAAGATTCAGGCCTGTGGTTTGTTCGGCTACTTTCTGAAAATCCTCAGTAGTTGCAGAGTTATAGGCCACAGATGAAACAAGATAGTTCTGAAGGGTTTTAAAGAATTTTTCGTCGCCTACTATGCCTCGCAGCATGTGCAGTACAACGCTTCCTTTGGCATAACTACGGTTAAAACCAAAGATTTCGTTTTCGCTATTAATGTTTTTTACAAAAAGACTACCTGCAGCTCTTCTGGCGAAAACCATATTGCTGTTCATCGTTGTATTGTAGGCATTTTTCCCTCCGACAGCTTCGGCATAAACAGCTTCACTAAAGGTAGCGAACCCTTCATTAAGCCAGATATGCTCCCAACTTTTGCAGGTGATTTTATCGCCAAACCATTGATGCGCCAATTCATGGGCTACAAGACTACTCTCAAAATTGCCCATCGAACTGCAAGTCTGGTGTTCCATGCCTCCACCAAAACCACATTGTGCATGCCCGTATTTTTCTTTAATAAATGGATATTGCCCGTATTTATCAGAGAAAAGTTTAAGCATAAACGGGGTTTGGTCTAACTGATTCCTTACGTTCGCAGAGAAGTTTTCGGGGTAAATGTAGTGGGTTACCACCATAGAATCAGTCGCACTATACTTATAATAATTCTTATATTCGGTGTAGTTGGTAGCGGCAATTGAAATCAGATAATGTGCAATCGGATAGTGGTTTTTCCATTGATAAGTTCTTGTACCATTAGTATTATCTAAGGTTTTTGTCAAAGTACCGTTAGATACTGACACAAATTCTTTGGGCATTGTAACCCATACATCAGATGAGTCTGCTTTATCTGCCGGAGTGTCTTTGCATGGAAACCAGTCAGGTGCTCCATAAGGCTCGCTTAATGTCCATACAATTGGAGATGTGGCATGAGAGCCAAAAGTAAAACTGCCAAATGATGAAGCAACCGGATTGCCCTGATAATAGATAATCAGGGTAAGAACTTGATTTTGCGTATAAGACTTGTCAAAAGTGATATTCACTTTGGCTGTCTCCTGGTTGTAAGTTAATTTTTTTGTACCCAACTTAATGGAGTCAACTTTCAGGGTATTTTTAAGGTCTAAAAAACAACCCGAAATAGTTGAATTTGCTTTAAGACTAATAGTAGCTTCGCCTTTCAGGTATCTTTGGGCATAAGAAATATCCAGATTTAATTTATAATACCCTATGTCTATTTTATCATCGCCAGGATATGCCATTTCAGCATAACGGGCATTTCGGGCAAATGTGCTTTGTTTAGATAATGAACAACTCATGCCACCTTTTTCCTGCGCCAGCCCTGACAGAGGTAATACTAAAAATATAAAATACAAAAATGGATTTCTCATGTGTTTTGTTATCAAAATTCCCAACGATAGCTAAGAATTGGAATTAAGCCTAATTGATATTGTTTAATGACTTTTTTCTGTAAAATATCATAATAACTATAAGCTGTATTTTTATAACCTGCAATATTCTGTATATCTAAAGCCAAAGTACGTGAATATCTTTCTTTTGATTTTTTGAGATAAATACGAAAATCAGGTCTGAAATAGTCGGGTTGTTTGACAGTAAATGCCTCAGTAACTTTATAAATAGCTCTGCCCGCCTGCTGAGATGCCTGTTCATCAATAGGTGTTTCATAGAAACCTCCTAACCAGATGATTCTGATGCTTGTTCCCAGTATCCGGTTTTTACTATATTCCCATTCTTTACCTGTTGTTAAATTAAAAATATGTTTACCGTTATAACGGGTATTTCTTTTTACACCATCGCCACCTACATATGAAGAATTAAAATAAGTACCATTTACTAACGCATAAAACCCATTGGCCAGGTATTGCTGATACGTAATTTCTATACCATAATTCTGACCTGTACCTTTGTTTTGTAATGGTTCATCTATAAAGCCTTCAACCAGATTTAAGGTAGAAAAACCTGGTTCAACTTTTTGCGTTACCAGTGGAGAAGCAGTAATAACAGGTACATTAAATATTTTCTGGTAATATAATTCTGTCTTGAAATAAGAACCACGTTTGAAAAAATACTGGTGGCTTAACACATAATGATGTGCTTTAGTAAAGTCGAGCGCAATATTGGGGGTATTTTGTGCTAATGTGCTATAAGCAAAATAAACCTGTGGTAGCTGTAACTGACTGTGCAAACCATAAGCAAAACTAATTGATTGATTATTTGTAAGCTGATAACCCACAGAAACTCGGGGTTCAACTGACTGGGATTTGCTGACTGTATAATTGAGGTAATGTAAACCAATGTTTGCAGTTAGCTTGGAAACAGGTGTAAATTGCCAGTTAATATAGGGTTGAAGTACAAGACCTCGGCCTTCACCCTTAGCCGATTGTTCGCTTGCTACTGAATAAATACCATCAGACTGATGGGTGATAAATGCACCTACTTTTAATAAATTTCTGGTGTTAATTTTATATCCAAGTGAACTGGTAAAAGAGATTCTACCTTTATAAACGCTATCAGATTGGGTTAAATATCTTTGAAAATTACTTTTACTCAGGACATAACCTTTACGGACACTTTCTAAGCCAGAGCCTACGAGTGTAGTTCTCCATAGTAATTTATCTCCAATATTGATACTATGAGTGGCACCTAAGGCTCCCATTTTGTTGGTATAATTTATATCAAAACCATCTTTTTGTACTTCCCATAGGGTTGTATCACGTTGTCCGGCAAAGTAATTACTGCTTAGTCCGGCCATACCAAATACTGTAAAAGTGCCCGATTTTTTAGAGGGCAACGATATATTGAACGACAAATCCTGAAAAGTAATGTCTTCTCCGCCAAAAGTTACTCCCAATAAGCCTAATAAACCTGTAAAAGAGTATCTGTAGTTGACCAGATAACTGCCATTTTTCTTTGAGTTGCTAAGAGGGCCTTCTGCTGCCAAATCAATACCTATCAAGCCTGCCTGAGCCGTAAACTCATGCCGCTGATTATTGCCCTTTCTTAAACGCATATCCATTACACCTGAAAGCGCATTGCCATATTCTGCCGGAAAAGCTCCTGTAAGAAAGTTCATGTTTCCTAATAACTGTGCTGATAGAATATTTACTCCTCCCGAATTCTGGGTGATTCGGTCACTGAAAGTACCGGCATTACTTAAATGGTTGGGGTTTACAATCTCTACTCCCTCTAAACGCCATTGCATGCTGTTGGGCGAATTACCTCGGATAATCATGCCATTAGCCTGATCATTTGAATTCGCAACTCCCGCATAAGCTGATGCTAAACGGGCAGGGTCGAGATAGGTACCGGGGTAGCGGAATATCTGCTCGGTTGTAATAGAATGAATACTTGTCAGTGAACCTGTAAGGTTATTAGATGGAGCCTTAACAATGGCTTCTCCTAATTGTTTGGTAGCTTCCTGCAGACGAATTTCGAGTACTACTTCTTTGCCTGACTCAACCAATATTTCTGAAATAACCTGGGTTTCAAAACCTATTGAACTAATTTCAAGCTGATGACGACCAACCGGAACTTTTTCGAGCCGGAAGTATCCGTTATCGTCAGTCTGAGCTCCTTGAGTAGTATTTTTTAAAATAATATTTGCTCCGGCAAGTGGTTTTTCGTTATTTGTATCAATGATTCTGCCGCGCACTGTCTGGGTAGTTTGTGCAGAGAGACTAACGTAAAAAAAGAATGTAAGTAGTGATAAGGTAAATTTTTTTAACATCTGCTTTGAGACTTGGGAATTTTCTGAATGACCTGAAATTATTCTTTAATATTAAACATTTTTGATTAGCAAAAGTTTATTAGTTTAGTTAAAACTACCTCTATGATACTAAGTAAGTTTGAAGTGAAATTCTATCAGCAACTGGAGGAGTTTTTCCAGGAGCATGACTTCAATCTGCACATAGATAACAAGCAATTTCGCAAAGCTACGCAAAACGGATTTCAGAATGTAATATTTTCTATTTCAGAAACACAAAAAGAATTCTGGATTGAAGTGAATTTTGGAGTACGGTATGAATTTATTGAGCAATTAGCCCAACAGTTTCTCAATAATGCCAGAGGGAACAGGTCTTCAGCCAATACGCTTGTGATTAGTTTCGGTAAGTTTCAGAATCTTAAATACTTCAGATTCAAGGTAACAGATGAACAAGAGTTATATAAGATTTTAGAAGAGATTAAAAGTTTTTTCAAACTCCGGGGGTTCAGGTTCTTAGAAGAAGCGGCTTGTTTAGAAAAAATCAACGATCTGATTAATGATATGCCTACCAAGCCTTGCAGGTATTTGTATAATCAGATTCATCGGTGCTTTAAAGGTGTAATTGCCGCAAAACTGACAGATAACCATAGTTTTACGACAATTACAAATATTTACCGACACTTTTTATTAAAAAACGGTTCAGACGAAGAGTTACTGAACTATGAACGCCTGGTTAGTTTTCTTCATTTTTATAGTCCGAATTAATCTTTCTCCACTTTACTGCTGCCTGATAAATTAGAGTTCACCTGAGGATTCCCACGGTATCTCACTTTACTTGCTCCACTTGCTCTTACGTTTAGCTGCCCACTTACATTTACCCTGCCGCTACTTGCACCAGATACATCAAGCGTTGCTTTTTCTACAACCGTATCGAAGGCATTTAATTTAGAAGCACCTGATAAATCTATTTCCATTTCTTTGCCGCTTCCTTCTATGTCTAATTCTGAGGCACCTGATAAATCAATTTCATAAAACCTTGCTTTTGCTGATAGGGTAGCTCTTGAAGAACCGGATAAATCAATTTCTAATTCATCAAGGTTATCGAAACCCTCAATGTAGGAAGTAGATGCTCCTGAAAAATCAATTTCTTTCACCGTAGGCATCTCAATGTCAATTTCCATACGATAACGCCTGACACGCCAGTTGGCATAATAGATTTTTAACTCACCATTATTTACTTTTACAATCAAATCATCAATATCACGGCTATCACCATTGGCTTGTATTTTGAAATCGTTACCTTGTTTTACATTGATATGAAAGGCATTACCCATTTCTAATTTATCGAAATTCCGTAAATTAAAAGTTTTATCTTCCGGATTACGAGGTTCGATTCCTTGTTGCAAAAGTCCACATGAGCTAATACTGAAGGCTACTATTATAATAGCTACTGCACTGTTTAATCTTAAGTTTTTCATAATCGTTTTTGTTTGTATTTGTGTGTATGACAAACGAAAAAAGCTGAACCCCTATTCGACAAACCTATTTTTTTGAAAATTTTTCTCACCTCTCAAAATTCAGAATATTTTATTATGGGTTATTAAAAAAAATTACTGAAAGTAAATGGGGGTATGGGCTTGTTGAGTTGTCACATAAAAAAATCCGTTTATCAAATTCCACTATCGAACTTTGCATAGAAAAAGCTATGTTTGCATAAACTTTCAAATTTTATTCGGTGCAATTATCGGAGCAAGAAATAGTTGGTGCAATCAGGCAGGGGAATGAACGTATTTTCGAGACAATTTTTCGGAAATACTATCAGAGCTTATGCAATTATGCCAATTCTATGCTGAAAGAGATGGACGAAGCTGAAGAAATTGTACAGAACTTATTTTCTGGTATCTGGGAGAAAAGAGCAGAGTTAGAAATAAGTATATCATTGAAATCTTATTTGTACAGGGCTGTTCATAATCATTGTCTGAACAGAATTAAGCACCTGAAAATAAGAGAAGAATATCAGCAATACGCCAGCAACTACCACGAAAACTCTTATGAGTCGGTAGGGCAATCGGTCATGAAAAATGAATTAGAGAGACGAATTGAGGAAGCAATTGAGAAGTTACCTGAGCAATGTCGCCTGATTTTCAGACTGAGCCGTTTTGAAGAATTAAAATACCATGAGATTGCCGAAAAATTGGGTATTTCGCCTAAAACGGTAGAAAACCAAATTGGAAAAGCATTAAAGATTCTGAGAACAGATTTAGCAGAGTATCTGCCACTGATTGTCTTACTGATAGATGGATTGGTAAGCGTAAGAAACGATTACTGGTATATTTGAATAGCCTGACAGATAAAAATACTAAACTTGAATACGAATAATTCTGATAACAACGAAGACCTTTTAGGCAAATTTCTGGCACAGGAAACTGATGTACAAGAGAATGCCTTGGTTGAAAAATGGCTTCAGGAAAATGAAGGAAATCAGAAAGAGTTAGATGATTATGCTTTTATCTGGGATAAAACCAATCAGTTAAAAGAGCAATTTTCACAAACTGTAGATACAGATGCAGCCTGGTTGAAAGTGAAGTCAAAAATGGATTCAATTAGTGAAACCAAGGTTGTTTCGATGCCAATTGCGCCCAAGAAAAACAAATTTTTTACCTTAGGTGTTGCGGCAAGCATTAGTGTTCTTCTGACCGTAGGTATATTATTCTATTTATTCAAAAATTCGGCTCCTGAACTTATTTCGTTAAAAACTACACATAATACTTTAGAACAAACCCTGCCCGACGGATCGGTAGTATTTTTAAACGCAAATACCACCATAACCTATCCCGAGAACTTTAAGGGTGATATGCGTGAAGTTAATTTAACTGGCGAAGCATTTTTTGACATCAAAAGAGATGAAACAAAAGCTTTTTTGATTCATGCCAATGGGTCTGATGTTAAGGTATTGGGAACTTCGTTTAACGTGCGGGCTTATAATAAAAATGTAGAAGTAAGTGTAGAAACCGGAAAAGTACAATTTAAAAATAAGTCTAAGGCTACGCTATTAGTGGCAGGTGAAAAAGCGGCTTTTGAAGCTGAAAAAGATACTATTAAAAAGCAGGTGTTAATTGATAAAAATGCTTTTGCCTATAAAACAAAAATATTTGTTTTTGAAAACTCAAGCCTTGAACATGTAGCTAAAGTATTGGAAGAGGGGTATCATGTAAATATTTCCTTAAAAAATAATCGTATTAAAGCGTGTCGCCTGACTACCAGATTTGATAATGAAACTCTTCCTGATGCATTGAATATCATTGCCGAAACGCTGAATCTGACTCTGAGCTCAAAAGGAGAGAAATATGTATTGGATGGTGAGGGTTGTGCTGAATAATCCACACCTATTTACAGAATTAATAGTTGAAAAAATAAATTTTTATAGGGGAAAAAGTGTTGTGAGGTGTCATAGCTTCAAAAAAGTAATTTATGAAAAAGCTATTAACGTTTATTTTTTTATTACATCTTTCCCAGTCTTTTGCTCAGAACATACCTCCACTTGAAAGGATTATTACCATAAGAATCAATAATGTAAAATTAGATAATGCACTTAAAAACATTTCAGGTGCAGGCAATTTCAGTTTTTCTTATAACCCTAACGAAATTGACATTAATAAGCGTGTTACGGTTTCTGTTCAGAACCAATCTGTAAGAGAAGTACTGACTATGATTTTTGGTAATACGGCTACCTTCAGAAATAAGGGTAACTATATTATTCTCAAAAAAAATGACGAAGAGCCGAAAAAGGATTTTTTCGTGATGGGCTACGTTTCAGACGGGGAAACGGGCTTGAAAATTGAAAAAGCCAGTGTGTACGAGCCTATTACACTTGCTTCTGCCGTCACTAACCAATATGGGTATTACCGCCTGAAAATTCCTGTTACACTCTCAAATATAAGCATACAGGTACGCAAACAAAATTATCATAATGAAGAATTGACGGTTAAAAGTAAAGCCAATACAACATTGAATGTGATGCTTTTGCCAATTAAACCAATACAGGTTTCGGCAAAAAAACTGGAACCAATTGCTATTAAAACCGATACATTACCCCTGAAAAAAATAGATAGTATAGTACCTCTAAAAATTGCACCATTGGTTTTAGCCAAAAAAGATTCAACTGTTGAAGTGTCAACAAAGTTAGACTATCAGGATTACTGGAATGAAACTAAAGACAGGCTGCTCACAGCTCAAAGACACATAACCGACTGGTTAATAACAACCAGACAGAATATTCACTTGAACAATATCGGAGATACAATTTATCGTCCGGTACAAGTATCTTTTCTGCCATTTGTTGGTACTAATCATTACCTGAGTGGGAATGTAATCAATGATTATTCTTTGAATGTTATTGCTGGATACTCTTTAGGGGTAAGAAAACTTGAAATAGGTGGCTTTTTGAACCTGGTGAGGGGTAAAGTAGGTGGAATACAGGCCGCAGGATTTGCCAATCTGGTAGGGGAGAGTGTAAAAGGAATACAGGCCGGAGGGTTCGCCAATGTGGTGGGGAAAAGTGTTTATGGAGTACAGGGAGCAGGGTTTGGCAATTTGGTTTTCAGGAGTTTTAGTGGGGTACAAGGAGCCGGTTTTGCTAATATGGTGTTACATAGTACCAGAAATGCAGTGCAAGGGGCAGGATTTGGCAATATAGTATTAGGCAATGGAAGCGGTGTTCAGGCTGCAGGTTTTGGTAATGTGGTAGGTGGTAATTTTGATGGTGTACAAGCCTCAGGATTTTTTAATTATGTAGGTGAAAACTTCAAAGGTATGCAGGTAGGGGTTATAAATATTGCCACTCGGGTTAATGGTGGGCTACAGATAGGAGTATTAAACTTTGCAGAAGAATCTAATTCAATTCCTATAGGTTTGGCGAGCTTTGTAAAAAGGGGAGGGTATCGCCGTTTTGAATTAAGTACTGATGAAGTGAATCTGGCGAATGTTACCTTTAAAACAGGTGTTAAACGATTCTATAATATTTTTACTGCTGGATATAGTTTTGGTGAATTTAATAAACCTTTATTCAGTTTTGGCTATGGGTTGGGTACCGCTTGGCGATTAAACAGAACATTCTGGCTGAATTTTGATATTGTAAGTTCTCGCTTGCAGAATGATGTCTATGATTGGGAACTCAACCAGTTGATTCGTGGTAGTTTAGGATTAGAGGTACATCTTACGCCTCGCATAGCCTTATTTGTAGCACCTACCATTAATTTTCATGCCACACAAGAATCAGAGATTAATTTAGGGCAGTTCAGTAGATTTAAGTTCTATGAGCAAGAGGGGAGATATTTTGGCGAAAGAGCTTCTTTATCTTCATGGATCGGTTATCAGGCCGGAATCAGAATTTGTAATCTGAATTGAAAGTGTAAAATAAGTGCCTTGAATTTTCAAGGCACTTGCCATTTTTAGAATCTATATCCAATATTAAATCCAAGCCCTCTAAGATTGAGTAGTTTCAGATTACGGGCGTTTTCTACTCTAACACCTGATTTATCAACATCTAATGCCAGATATTGCTCGTTAATTTTAAATGTATCAATGATTTTTGCTCTTAAGTCTTTAATAAACTGTTCGTCGTAGCCTTCCAGGTCTTGTTTAGATTCGCCAAAAATGGTTACTTTTCCATAGTGCCCACCGATAATAAACCAATCGAAAGTAAACCGATTTCCTAAACGAAACTGCTTGCCAAGCATTAAACCTCCTGAATATGTTTTAATCTGTGTATCTACAGGCAGTTCAACTCTGGCCATTACTCCACGGTATTCCATGTCTACAAATACAGGTGCTTTCCCAAAATAGCTGTTATACCTGCCAAAAACAGCAATGTATGTGCCGATAGGTGCAGACTTGTTTTTACCCAGATAAAAACGAAACTCAGGTGTCAGGTTAAATGTACCAACTGTCGCTTCACCTTTTTTTACATTCGCCAGACTTATGTAATCTATTCTACTGTCGGCTGCATCAATGTATCTTTCTACTGTTCTGGCAAAAGGCACTCGTTTTACCGGCCTGTAACCTGCCCCTAAAGTAAGACTTATCTTCTTGCCCAATACTTTTTCGTATTGCAGAGAGTAAGTACCCAGAGTAAGTGCTGAAAGATTGAGTTTCAGTACACTTGTCGGAGATTCCTGAGAGAAACATAAAAATGAAAAACAAACATAAAAGGCTGTAATGGAAGTAGTTTTCACCGGATTTTTTAAGTAAGGTTAATACAATAAATAAAGAAAGCGGATTAATTAAGATTATCGTCTTTGGTGGACTGATAGAATGAGTTAATGGTTGCCATTTCTTTAATTAAAAAGGTTTGCAATTGCTCATTAAATTCTTTTTTATCCTCGTCAGACAAAGATTCATACAGGTCTTTTAATTCCTGATTGATAGAAGCTTTTTCAGCTTCTGACGAAGAGTTCATAGCCCTTATATGATATGATTTAAGGTTAAAATCTTTCATTGATTATTTTTAATCTCTCTTATTAAACACAATATTGTTCATTTAATTGCAAAGAAAGTTTATTTTTCAGTAGAATTAACTAAAAAATAAACTATCCTACAGGCATTGCCTTTACTTTGAGGGTTTTTACTGCTACTTACTTTTAATTGAAGCGTATGTTTTTTGTCGGTAAGACCTGCGGCAAACAATTTGTACCAGGGTAAATGCAAAAAGTGACTCCATTGAGTATATAAATCCATGGTTTTATAGAGGCCACCATCAATGCGATACAAAACTTGTCCGGCATCCGGCCCTGAAACTAATCCTATCCCTATGGCATTGCCTGTAAAAGTCAGAGATAAAGCGGCATCTGAGGAAGTTGCTTCAAGAACAGGGCAATTAACAAAACCTTCGCGTGTTCCGATTCCATCAGATGGTTGCCACTTTTCAATTATTTTCCATCCCTGCTGTATTTTTGCCTCATGAATAGCGATATATTTACCACCTTCAAAATTCTTAGGCTCTAACGGTTTGGTTAATTGAATACTTTCTGATAAAACTACGTTAACTGGTAGAAAGTTTTTGTAGGCTTCATGCAAAAGGAATTTCATGCTTTGGTAATAAATTTCCTGACCAAAAGGTGAGGGGTGTAAATCTTTAAAATCATACTCCCAACTGAATTCTCTAGCAGCTAATCGGTCAGCTATTTCTTTGGCCAGATTAATAGAAGGCAACTGGTAATGGTTAGCTACTGCCTCATGATTCATAATTTCCAACGGAATAAACCCTTTTTGATAATCTGCCGTTTTATCAGGATCAGCAAAAGACATTAAAACTATATCTATTGCAGGATTACTTTTTTTGGCATGGCGTATAATTCCTTCCAAAGCTCTTATTTGGGTCAGACTGTCGGTTTCGTTGGTGTGGTCGTTTACAGCGGCTTCAACAAATAATAAATCTGGTTTACCTTTCCTGAGAACATCTTGTTCAAAACGAAAAGCATGAGGCAGGCTCCCCAATGAGGGTATTCCGGCATTAATAAATGTAAAAGACTTTTCAGGGAATCTCTCTTGCAGATATTTGCTTACTTTATCTCTCCACCCTTTATTGTGCGTAATAGAACCGCCTAAATAAGTTACTGTGATAGTTTGTTTCTGCTGTAAAGTCTGGTAGAAGTGCGAAAGCCCAGCTCGTAGCTGTACATAATCAGCTTTGGGCAATGGCTGTATAACAGGTGTAGAATGTTGAATCACGAAATCAGCCCACCACTCAGGGTGTTCGATTGGAAAATGATGCCCTTCTAAAGTTTGTGGGCCACGACTCATGCTATATACGTAAGCAGTACCACCCAACTTCTGGTATCTTTCTACTAAGGGGAATGTATTTTCTTCTACTGGGACTAATTTATCTTTTAACCCTATAATATGTAGAAGAGGTACTTTATGTGCCGCTAAGCCTTCTAAATGGTCTAAAGGATTATCGTCGTAGGCTAATGCTTTTTCTTCCGTAAAGCTATATACTTCTAATAACTGCTTCCATTCCTGCTCGTTTCGTTTGCTTTTTCCTTTGCCTCCCGGCCAACTTTTAAAATCACAAACGGGTGTTTCGGTATAAATGCAACTGACTTTTTCAGGGTTGCGTTTTGCCCAGGCATATACATATAACGCTCCACGGCTTATGCCTTCTAAAGCCACTTTAGGAGCAAAAGAAAGGTTTTTAGTGAGATACTTATAAAAATCATCCCATTTCAGCATGGCTTGTGGGTCTCCGTATCGGTTGTCAGTATTGATATAGGCAACATGAAAGCCTTTTTCTAAAAGGATGCTATCCATATCAATATGCCAGTCGGCGAAATAGGCACGCCATATCCACGGACTACCGGGCATAGGCTTATTAGGCTTTACATAGTGAGCAGGAGTACCATCTAACAGAAAACTGACTTTCTGAAACCCGTGCCAGTTTTCTGTTTTCTGTGAGGTGATATTCTGAGCAAAAAGCGAGAAACTTATTTGAGTAATTAAAATAAGTTGTATTACCCAGTTAAAAGAATAGCGGTTTAGCATAAATATTTAAGAGGATGTCAGATTTATGAATGACCGTTCCAGGTTATTTTAGCTTCATCAAAGTCTAATTGCATTTCTTGCTTACGAATTTCATCATCACTAAAGGCATATTCTTTACGAATAGAATACAATTCTTTTCTTTGAGTAATGTAAAGTTCTTTTAAAACCTTGTTATATTGTTCAATCTCTTTTTTCTGACATATCTGGCATTCCATTGAGTTCAGCCGCTGGTGTGTCAGTGAAATATCACTTTCAATCTCATGCTTTAAGAAACTTAATAGTTCATTATTTTTTATTTCACTTGAATATTTCTCGTTGAGTTGATTGAGTGCGGCTTTTTTAATCCTCAATTTAATGCCTGCTTCTTGTTCTTCTTCCGGTGCAATATGGTCGATTTCTTTTATCCCTAACCAATTCACAATAAAGGGCAATGTTAAACCCTGAAAAACTAAGGTTATCAGAATGACTACAAAAGTGATGAACAATATCAGATTGCGATGTGGAAATGGCTGTCCACTATTGAGAAAAAGAGGAATAGACAATGCAGATGCTAAGGAAATCACACCTCTCATACCTGCCCAACCTAAAATAAATGGATTTTTTAAGCCCGGGTTTGCTTCATTCTCTCTTATGCTTTTAAATAAAAACCGTGGTATAAAAGTGGCAGGATATATCCATACTAATCTCACAACAATAGTTAAAATACTAATGATAACGGCATACTTAACAGCCTCTAAAATTGAATAGCCTTCAAGTCCTTTTATAATCATCGGAAGTTCTAACCCAATCAGGATGAATACTAAGCCATTGAGTACAAAAACCAATGTTGCCCAAACCCCTATGGTTTGCAAACGAGTTGACCCATGTGTTAGTATTTCATGCGAGCGGTAAGATAAGAACAAACCACCACTTACTACAGCCATTACACCCGAAAAATGAAATTGCTCTGCTACAATATACATGAAATAAGGTGTTAATAAGGTAAGTGCGGCGTCAATACTGGGTGTAGTAGGCAAAAACCGATGTACTGCATAAGCAACGTGTGCAATAACCAGCCCTACAACAATGCCCATACCAGCCACCCAAAAGAAAGTGCCAATGGCTTGTTGCAAAGAGAATTGTCCTGTAACAATGGCAGCCAGGGCGAATCGGAAGACAATTAAGCTTGAAGCATCGTTAATAAGGCTTTCTCCCTCTAAAATTGTAAGAACTCTCTTTGGTACTTTGATTCCCTTAAGAACTGATGAGGCCGCTACTGCATCAGGAGGAGAAATAATACCGCCCAGTAAGAAGCCCAAGGCAAGCGTAAATCCGGGAATCATGGCCTGCGACGCATAGGCTATAATGGTTGATGTAAAAATAACCAAACCAAAAGCGAGTAGTGCAATAGGGCGTTTCCATTTCCAGAAATCATTCCAGGAGGTGTACCAGGCTGCTTCGTAAAGTAATGGTGGTAGAAAGATTAAAAAAATAAGCTCAGGGTCAACCTCAATTTGTGGAATTTTGGGCATGAAACTGATAAACAACCCCGCCAATACTAAAAAGATAGGAGAGGATATTTTAATTTTTTGCCCTAACATAACTAACATGAAAATGACAAAAAGTAATGATATAACGAGTAGTAAGTTGTAATGCATTTTTTAGAATAGGTATTAGTTGGGGGAACACAGTTTTTTTGCGAAAAGTTTTATCTACATGTGTAGATAATTTGATTTTTCGCTAAAATTTTAAAACCGTATTTGGCTAACCAAATATAAAAAAAATAGTAATTATAACAATACAGTAGTAGATTTTGAGAACTAACTTGTCAGATTAAAAACAAATCACTGGCAATTCTATCGGCAAATAACTTGCCTTGTCGGGTAAGGGTAAGTGTTTGATTGTTGAGTTGTAAAAGCTTACTGGTTAGATATTTATTTAAAACTGCCTGATTGGCTATCTGCCATTTGCTACCAACCATTTTTTCAATTTCATTTATATTACATCCCCATTTGGTACGTAAGCCTGTCAGTATATAATCGTTAATCTTTTCTTCTTTGGATAACAGTTCATAATCAGCCGGAACTTGGCCCAAATGAATGGCTTTGAGATAAGAGGTATTGTTAGCTACATTGTACTGTCGTGAATTACCATTGTAGGAATGGGCAGACGGGCCAACACCTAAATATTCATGACGTTGCCAGTAAGAAGAATTATGGCGAGAGTATTTATTGTCTCTGCAAAAATTGGAGATTTCATATTGCTCATATCCGGCAGATTCAAGCGTGTCAACTAAGATTCTGAATTGTTCGGATGCGAAATCTTCGTTGACAGGAGGAATCTTATTGAGTTGTAACCACTTACCGAAAACAGTTTTTTCTTCAATAGTCAAGCAATAAGAAGAAATATGTGGCACATTCAGGTTAAGTGCCCGTTCCAAATCATTTTTCCAGATATGATGATTTTCGTATGGAATGGCATAGATGAGGTCAATGGTAATATTCTCAAATCCCATATCCTGAGCCAATTTAACACATTCTTCTGCCTGAGAGGCATTGTGGATGCGATTCAGTTTTTTCAGATGATGGTCGTTAAAAGACTGAATACCAATACTTAAGCGATTGAAGCCAAATCTTTGTAAAATAGAGAGGCGCTCTTTGGTTATATCATCGGGGTTTGCTTCTAAGGTTATTTCAATATCTTCTGAAAAAGTATAATACTTTTTAATTGTTTTAAAAGTGTCATACAACTCATTAATATTGAGTAGAGAAGGTGTTCCACCACCAAAATAGATGGTTTGTAGCTCTTTATTGCTAAGATAATTGGCTTGTAATTCAATTTCCCGATTAATAGCCTCTACAACTGTACTTTTCATGGTCAGGTTTGTACTGAAATGAAAATCACAGTAATGACAAGCCCTGCGACAAAAAGGTATATGAAGATATAAATGCACTCAGTGAAAGAAATAATCCGGCAATTGATTCAATTGCCAGAAATACTATTTGGTTCCTATAAAAAAGAAATCAATACATTTTTCAGGCTCGTTTGAGAGAAAATGGTCATCCCAACGAATTTCGGCTGCCAAACCTCCGGTTCCTTCCATTAACTTATTTCTATTGAAACGGTTCAGAATTTCATAAGGTAATCTAAGCATCCAAGCCGGAAGGCGATGTTGTAAGTCGAAAATATCGAAGCGCATGATTCGTCGCACCGACTGCTTATTTTCTTCGTAATAATCCCAGACTTTTTTGTTGCCACCTACGCCCATAGTATCTACTTTCGAAAAATACTTTTGCATTAATGTACGCAATTCAGCAGTATTGTACTCACGGATATGCCAGGGGTTTCGGCTTAATGAATATGGTCTGTTCACGGTTGTCAGTAAAATCTTACCTCCCGGTTTCAGTACCCGTGCTGCCTCTGATAGAAATTTATGGTCGTCCTGAATATGTTCAATTACCTGAAAGGTAACTACAAAGTCAAAAGTATTATCTTTAAATTTAGTCAAATGCGGTAAGTCAGCCGTTCGGAAGGTATGCATCGGATAAGCAGCCTGTAGCTGATTAATAAGGGGTTCGTTTTTATCTAAACCAGTATAATGGTCGCATTTTTCAATTAAAGTCTCAACACCACGACCCCATCCACAACCTAACTCTAATACATTGCCGTGAATGATTTTTGCTGCTTCTGTATAAGGGAAGTATAGACGTTGATGTACAGGATTATCCGACGGAATTTCGGCACTTGTAATTTCTGTTGTTGCGTATTTGCTCATAGACGCTCTTCGTATCTTTTTCCTGCCTGATTCATTATTAAAACTGGCGGACTAACACTTTATTTTGATTGGAATTAAGTCTGATTTTCTATTTTTCAGCTTATTTTTACAAAGTTACTTTAAAATTCTGCCTTTGTAAAATGATAGTTGTAGTTTATAAAATTTTCTATCTTGCCAAGCGTTATTTCAGTAATCTAAACCATATATCAGGCAATGAAAACAAGTTTATTGTTGATTGGATTTTTGTTGATTATGATGAATGCAAATGCCCAGATTGGTATTCACAGTATTTATAACCCTTACTTGCTAAATTCCAGAAAAAAATCTTCTGTTTTCAAAACCAATAGTATTTCACCCACTACCAAATTAGATTCTGTATTTATAAAAAACCGGACTTTGTTTTTGCAGTATCTACCCAAACATAAATATTCCCATATCATTATTTTTGCTGACAACAGGATGAGTATCGTTAATCATTTACAGGATGAACTCGACCTGGAAACGTCGAGGAACCGGACTAAGCAATTGTTCTTCAAAATGAAAATGTGGCGGTATTTCAGGGAATAGACTTCTTGCAAAAGTGTTTTAAGCCGCAAAACTGCACCTTTTCGGCTACAAATTGAATAAATTTCTCAACCATAATAGGCTATGCTATCAAAATTTATCCAATTTTCGCTCGAAAATTCACAATTTTTCAATCATAAATCACTCTTGCAAGAAGTCTAATAAAAAAACGCCAGATTAAAACCTGACGCTTTTTTAAATTCTTCTTTTCTCTAAATAAATTTATTCAACCTGCTCAGGCAGTTTGTTGATTCATTACTTCCGTTTGCTTACGAATAGATTCCATGTGAATCAATTTGAATAATTCTTCAACCATTTCAGGATATAGATTTAGTTTCTTACCCTGCTCTGCACGGCTATTATGAACCTGTTTCCAACGATCCAGTTGTAAAACAGCTACGTTATTATCTCTCTTGTATTCACCTAATTTTTCTACTACTGCCATACGCGCCGCTAATACTTCTAAAAGCTCACGGTCGATGTTATCGATTTTTTGACGTAGTCTGTCTAATTCGCTTTGGAAGTCTTCACCGTAAGATGCTTTGCGTACTTCTAATTCACGAAGCATTTCACCTAAAGCCTCAGGTGTTAATTGTTGAGAAGCATCAGACCATGCATCGTCAGGATTGCGGTGAGACTCAATGATTAAACCATCATAATTCAAGTCTAAGGCACGTTGTGCTAACTCAAACAAATAAGCTCTCTTACCTGCCATATGGCTTGGGTCGCCAATGATTGGTAACTGAGGGAACAATGTCTTCAGTTCTACAGCAAGCTGCCACATTGGAGAGTTACGATATTTGGTTTCTTGTGCATTAGAAAAACCACGGTGGATAGCCGCCATTTTCTTGATACCTGCACCTGCAATGCGCTCAAATGCGCCAACCCATAATGCTAAATCAGGGTTCACAGGGTTTTTAATTAATACCGGAACGTCTACACCTTTCAGGGCATCAGCTAAATCCTGTACATTGAAAGGGTTTACGGTTGTACGCGCACCAATCCAAAGAATATCAATACCATATTTTAAAGCTAATTCGATGTGTTGAGGTGTTGCTACTTCTACTGCAATTGGTAGGCCTGTTTCTTTTTTTACGGCAGCCAACCAAGGCAATGCTGCTTCTCCCATACCCTCAAAACTACCCGGACGTGTACGAGGTTTCCAAACACCTGCACGAATCACATGCGCATAACCTTCTTTAGCAATACGGGTTACGGTTTCGGTTACTTGTTCTTCTGTCTCGGCACTACACGGACCAGCGATAATTAAGGGTTTTCCGTTTGTATCTATCCAACTGTTAAGCGGAAGTACATCTAAATTTGCTTTCATTTCTTTGTTAAAATTTGTTTTGTCAATTTTTTCAATGCTTGTAAAAGGTATCAAATGAGTATGTATTGCTCTTGAGCATGGGTATTGACAATATTGTAGATTACCGAATTATTGATATAGTTTCATTAAATGTCTTTTCTTTGGCGTATATTTGCAAACCATTTTAAAAATATCGTTATTTAAACGATAATGTTTCTTGAAATAGTACAATTCATCATCAAAACCAAAAAATTTAAAAGAAACCAATATTTGAAATAATGAAAACGGCTATTCAAAACCGCTCGTTAAATTTCGATGATACTTCTATTGCCTTTGCTCATCAATCAAACAGCAAGCTTCGTAAAACTTATTTGATTTTTGCGTTGATGAATCAAAACTGGGTTGTAAAGATAGGAACTTTTTTTATAAAACTCGCAATAAAATTAGGATTACCTATAAAATTACTGATTAAAAATACCATATTTGCTCAGTTTTGTGGTGGTGAGAGTATCGCAACTTGTCAAAAGACCATTGAAAGCCTTTCAAAAAGTAAAGTGGGTACAATTTTAGATTATTCAGTAGAGGGAGAAGATAACGAAAAAGACTTTGAGGCTACTACAGATGAAATACTTAAAACAATAGATAAAGCTGCTACGCAAAGAAAAGATATTCCGTTTACTGTCTTTAAAGTATCAGGTATTGGATCAGTTGATCTTCTTGAAAAAGTACAAGAGCATCCGGCAGATTTAACAGATGAAGAGAAGATTGCCTTTAAGCGAGTGCAAAACAGAGTAGATAAATTGTGTGCACACGCAGCAGCAGCAGATGTCAGGATTTTTTTAGATGCAGAAGAGTCTTGGATTCAGGATGTGATAGATGACCTGAGTTATGAGATGATGAAAAAATATAACATTAACGGTAAAACGATAGTTTATAATACTTTCCAGTTGTATAGATGGGAGAGCCTGCAACACTTGACAGATGCCTGCGAAGTTGCGCGGAAAGAAAATTATAAGGTAGGAGCGAAACTGGTGCGTGGAGCCTATATTGAGAAAGAAAGGCGTCGGGCAGCCGAATTGGAGTATAAAGACCCAATTCATGCAACTAAACATGAGACAGATATAGACTTCAATAAATCTATTCATTTCTCAATTGACAATCTGGATGTTTTATCTATCTGCTTAGGTACACATAATGAAGAAAGTTGTTTGCTATGTGCCGAACTCATGAAAGAGAAAAAAATTAAAATAAGTGATGAACGAATTTGGTTTGCACAGTTATTAGGCATGAGCGATAATATTTCTTATAATCTGGCTGATGCGGGTTACAATGTGGCTAAATATGTACCTTATGGTCCGGTTGAGGCGGTAATGCCTTATCTTTTTCGTCGGGCTGAAGAAAACACCTCTATTGCCGGACAAAGTAGTCGGGAGTTTCTGCTGATTAAGAAAGAAAAAGAGAGAAGGAGGGCTTCTTAATAGAAGACTTACAATATTTTTAATAAATTTATGTCGGCTTTCGTTTAAGTATTGAAGCAAACGATATATTTGAAAAGAATATCTGCCTTATGAAAGGCTGTTGTATTAAACTTAACAATAAATGATTACAAGTAGCGGCTCGTTGGAGGGCAAGTCTCCATTTAAATATTTATTTCTTACAATTGCGTTGATTTTAATTGACCAAGGAATTAAGCTTTGGATGTATTATGATGTACTCCCTAACCACTATGGCGAAATAGATTTAATTCCAGGTGTTTTCAAACTGCATTATGTTGAAAACAAAGGTATGGCTTTTGGGTGGCAGCTTGCCGGCGAATATGGCAAGTTACTTCTGACTGTTTTTCGTCTTTGTGCCATGATAGGTATTTGCTGGTATCTGGTTTATTTAGCTCGCAAAAATGCACATAATGGTTTGCTTTGGTCTATTGCGGCTGTGTTAGGCGGTGCTATTGGTAATGTAATTGATAGTACTTTCTATGGCGTATGGTTAAATAATGCTCCGTTAGATTCGCCAACACCTTGGTTTCATGGACAAGTGATTGATATGTTTTATACCTATGGCTTAGATGGTAATTATCCAGATTGGATTCCTTTTCTGGGTGGGCAATATAATACAACTCCTATATTTAATTTTGCCGATGCCTGTATTTTTTGTGGTGTGGTGAGTATCCTGATTTTTCAGAAGAGCTTTTTTATTCATGAAGACAGACAAACTGCACAAACAATACAAAATGATGCGTTAGTGGAAGGTGAAGAAAAAGCGTCTGTGCAAGAAAATACGTCAATAGTAGAAGATGAATTGCATTCGTCAGATACAAATAAAGAAAATGTTGAAGTATTTGTGAATCATAAAACCGAAAATGATTCTGAAGAGATAAAAGAAGAGTCAAAGTAAAAGTACAGCAAATTTAAAAATTAAAATTGATATATTATTATGGCAGTTTTATCTAAGCATTCTTACAGATGGATTATTGTTCTGAGTTTTTTGGGAATTATTATTTTACCAGGTATGATGCCATCACCCACTTTAAGAAACACAACTTTAGGTGCATTAGGTTTAATATGCTTAGTCTTTCAATTTCTTAATATGGGTATTGTTACACCCGATAGAAGCCGGAAAGCCGATATTATTCAGGCCTGGATTTTGATATTATTTACAATTATTCTATTGATTGTAAACTTTATGGTTTAAATGCTGATTGAACAGTTTTTATAGGTAGCAATTAGACAAATCGTGAAGATTCAATCAATAGTATTTTCTAAATTTACTAAAAGCTATTATACATGAAAATCTGTTTTCTTCTACACCTAATTTTCTTCTTTTCTGTAGGTAGTGTTTCTGCTCAAAAAGAAATGATGCAGAGTACACGAGATGCGCTAACCCGTGATGTAAAAATTGGTCAGCATAATTCAACGATGCTATATGGCTTCGATAACCGAACTACTGAAATACAAGGTAGTTTTTATCTTGACCCTGATTGGTCTGTTGCTACAGTAAGGTTTTATCCGAGAACTATTTCTACACCAAAAGGGCTTATCAAATTAGATAGTGTTACAGATGTGCAGATGAGGGTATTGCTGAAAGGTAACGACGTTGAATTTAATACACAAGAGGGCATAAAAGTGATTTCAGGTAATTTAATTAGAAGTTTTACTATTAAAAAGCAAGACTTTGTGGATAGGAATTACATCAGTACTCAGGAATTTACAGATAATAGTGAAAAAGTAAAGTCGGGCTTTTTTGAGATACTGGCAGACGGAAAAGTGAAATTGCTTGAATATAGTAAATTAAAAATACATCAACCTGATTATGTAGAGGCCTTTAATATAGGCAGCAAAGATGTGAAAATTAATACAGAGAAACTATGGTTTATTACCAAGGGTAAAGAGGTAATAAAATTCAGTGCAGGGAAAAGAGATTTATATGAAGTGATGGCCGACAAAAAGCCCGAAATTGAAAAATTTGTTAAAGACAATCATCTGAGTCTGAAAGATAAAACAGACCTGATAAAAGTATTTCAGTATTTCAATACTATATAGCAAAAGAGGGCTGAAAAGCCCTCTTCCTTTTATTCTTTTTGTGCATACGGAATAATCAGTTTTTCTCCACGCTCTGCAAAATTCTTTGTCTTTTTATTAGCCTGCATAATCAGATTTACTGGGACACCATATTTCTTGCCTACCACCCGAAGAATATCTCCCGGCCCAACTGTATGAATAGCTTTTATTCTTACCTTCAGTTTAGTAACTCCTACTTTAATACCGCTTTCTTCGGTATTTGGATTCATGGCCTTTAAGGTTTCTTTTTTGACATTGAAACGATTAGCAATTCCAAAGAAAGTTTCTCCTTCGCCGACGGTATGTGTATAAGTTTCACCACCGGTCGGAATCTCTATTTTAGGTTTCTCTTCTTCTTTGGGTTTTTCTTCTTTTGTTTTGGTATCTGTAGTTTTAGCCTCTGTTTTGGTAGCATCGGTTTTTTTATCTCCTACTTTTGGCATTGACACATCAGGTAAAGCCTCAGAAGTTTTTTCTTCCGTTTCGGGAGCAGGTTCCTCTTCAGATGGTTGTGTGTTAATGGCATTAGCAACGGAGTCAGCAGGAGCGGTAGTTAGTTCATCGGCAGTTGATGTATCATCAGACATATATTTCCAGCCGATGTAAAGCAAAGCGCAGATAATACTCACCAGTACCAAAAGCACTGCCATTGGTAAGTTACGTGAGGCTTCTTTAGGACGTTCATTACGTTGTTCGCGGTCTTCGAACTGCATGGTATTAGGAATTTAGTTACGAATTATATTAGGAAAACAAGTTCTTTAATCTAAGCTTATCGTAAGAAGCACTGTATTTGACATAAATATACAATCATTTCGCTATAATTAACAAAATGATTGCCTACTTAATTGTATATACTCATATACTTTTTTTCAATTCTTCATTCATTTCCTCAACCAAATCTTTCAGACTCTCCCGATAAGTTCTTAATCTTTTGGCAACTTCTTCATCTCCTACACCCAATATTTCTGCGGCTAAAATTCCGGCATTTTTAGCACCGTTTAAGGCAACTGTTGCTACCGGCACGCCAGTAGGCATCTGAAGAATTGATAAAACGGAATCCCAGCCATCGATAGAGTTGCTTGATTTGATAGGAACACCTATCACCGGAAGTGTGGTACTTGAGGCTACCATACCGGGTAGATGTGCTGCTCCACCTGCGCCTGCAATGATTACTTTCAGACCACGACGACGTGCCGAAAGGGCATAGTCAAACATTTTCTGAGGTGTACGATGTGCCGAAACAACCTCTTTTTCGTAAGCAATATCTAATTCATCTAAAATTTCTGCAACCCCTGCCATGATTTTCCAGTCAGAGAAACTGCCCATAATAATTCCAACCATTTACGTCTGTTTTACAAGTAATTAAGGATTCAATTGCTTAGTTTTTGGCTATAACTTTTAATTTTTCTTTTACAAAAATGACTTTTTCTTTTAATTTTTCAAAATTCTGGTCAATAATCGTAATATGTCCCATTTTTCTGAACGGTTTGGTAAAGCGTTTGCCATAAAGAAAAGGATGAACACCCTCAACGGCAAGTACTTCGTCCATACCCTGATAAACAGCTTCCCCGGCGTATCCTTCTTCACCTAATAAATTAACCATTGCTGCTTTTGAATGTGCTTTGGTAGAGCCTAAAGGTAAATTAAGTATGGCTCTCAGGTGCTGTTCAAACTGTGAAACATCGTTAGCCCTGATACTCTGATGTCCGCTATTGTGCGGGCGAGGAGCTACTTCGTTAATAAGAATCTGGCCGTCTTTAGTCAAAAACATTTCTACAGCCAGCAAACCTGTAATGCCTAAGGCATTGGCTATTTGTATGGCAATTGCATCTGCTTTCTGTTCGGTTTCTTTCGAAATATTGGCAGGGCTGAAAAGATACTCTACCAAATTAGCTTCCGGATGAAAAACCATTTCTACTACCGGAAAAGTTTTAGTTTCACCTTCCTGGTTGCGGGCTACTATAACGGCTAACTCTTTTTCAAAGTCAATCATTTTTTCCAACACACCCGGTTGGTCGAAGGCTTTACGGAAATCATCTGCACTTCTTAAAATCTGTACACCCTTACCATCATATCCGCCTTGCCCGAGTTTATGTACTGCGGGCAGGAAGTTTTCAAAACTACGGGTATGTTCCTGATTATCAGTAAGGATAAATTCGGCTGTTGGTAGATTTTGCTGTTGATAGAATTGCTTTTGTACTCGTTTGTCTTTGATAATGCGCAATACAGAAGGTTGCGGAAAAACTGCTTTACCCTGTTTTTCTAATGCTTCCAATGCTTCAATACTCACATTTTCAATCTCAATTGTAACTATATCACAATCCTGAGCAAAGGCCATTACTGTATCATAATCGTTCAGCGAACCTACAACAAATTCGTGGGAAATATATTTACAAGGAGCATCACTATCAGGGTCAAGGGTTTTGATAGTTAAGTCGAAATCAATAGCGGCCTGAATAAGCATCCTGCCTAATTGCCCGCCACCAAGTATGCCTAATTTTTTTCTGTTATCGAATCGCACTATTAGGATTTTTTTTGCAAAGATACGGTAAGAAACCATAGTATAAGCAAGAATAAGACTATTTACATATCTTTTTTCGTATATATTACTATATTTGTTTTATGAATGCTTCGGCTCTATGAAAAAAAAGATGCTCAGAAAAGTAACTGCTTTCTTTGTGGGTTTTCTATACCTGCCGTTTGTCTTTCCGCAAAATACTCCTTTTCCTGATGTAGTAATTGAATTAAAAAATGCTTCTTTAGCGCACAAGAAAGTCAATTCTGATAGCTTACTTTATGTATTAAAGAGTTATTACTATTCAGCCCAAACCCCTGATTTTCTCAAAGTAAAGGCTGTTCTTGAATTGTGCAAACTTTATGGACTTAATACCAATCCGTTAAAAAATGCAGACTCTACTTTAAAGTATGCTTACTTGTTGATAAACCTTGGTAAAAAGACTAATAACAGCCTTACTGTATTTGATGGGCTATTGTATAAGATTGATGCCATGAATGATGCACATAATTATCCTAAAAGCCTTGAGTATTGCGTAGATGGATTAAGGTATGCAGATTCGGTAGGTGTAGAAGGGCTTGAATATTATCATGCAAGGTTACATCTCTATTATGCTTTAAATCTCAGAACATTGGGAGACCATGACAACTCCATTAGACAAAATATTCAGGCCATTGATTTCTTGAAAAAATCTAAAAATTATCCAACAGAAGAATTAATAGATTATCAGATAGATCTGGCAAGAACACTAAGTGTAAGTGGGCAAAATGAAGCGGCAAAAGAAAATTTGCTTATGGCTTTGTCAAGTGCCGGCAAAATAAAATCTCGTGCCTTAGAAATGTATATATATAACGAATTAGCAAGTATTTTTTTAGAACTAAATCAGCCCGAAAAAGCAGAACAATATGTAAGAGCATCGAGGCAGTTTTTTGAAAACAGTAACGATTATTTTAGTTTATGTGAGGCTTATTTTCTTACATCGAAAATATTTCATCAGGCTAAAAATTACGATAAGTGTATTGAATTTGCTCTGAAGTCGCTTAATGTGCCTGCCAATGCTTTGGCACTAAGAATTATTATAAACGCTAACGAGTTGTTGTATCTGAGTTATAAAGCAAAGAATCAATCGGATAGAGCATTAGTTTATTATGAAAAATATATAGAATCCAAAGAGAGAAGTTTTAATAAAGCAAACGCTTTAGAGATGTCTTTTCTTAGAAAGACAATTGAAGATGCTGAATTGAATGCCAAAATAGAACAAGAAGAAAATCTAAATAAGGAACAGAAAAAACTAAGAAACTACATGATAATTAGTATCAGTATATTGCTGATTATGGTAGCGGTTCTATGGTATTATTATCGACTTCTACATATAAAAAATACAATTGTTGAAAAACAGAAAAATGAGATTGAGGTCTTGAATTCAGGTCTGGAGGAAAAGGTGAATGAAAGAACTATTGCATTGCAACAGGCGTACGATGCAATAAAAGAAGCGATGCAAAAAGGACAAACACTTGAGCGTAAACGCATGGCTGCTGATTTGCATGATAATATTGGGAGCTTATTAACTGCTATTAATATTTCATTAGATAATATTAATACAGAGAATTTATCTGAACGGGAAAAGAAAATATATGCAGGTATATTAGATATGACAGAGAATGCATATGCAGAGGTAAGAATCTTATCGCACAATTTATTGCCTGAAGAATTGGAGAAAGAAGGCTTGAAAATGGCATTGGAGAGGCTGATTAAGAAATTAAATAATAGTCAGAAAATTCATTTTTCATTAATAGCTGAGGAATTGAATCGTCATAGAAAAAATATAGAATTAAATATTTATGCTATTTGTTTGGAACTTACTCAAAATATAATTAAGCATTCGTATGCGACAGAAGCTCATGTTTCGATTTTTGAGAAAGGCAGAATACTATGGCTCAAAGTAAGTGATAATGGAAAGGGATTAAAAAAGAACATAGAGAGAGGGATGGGACTGAAAAATATTCAAAGCCGTCTGGAAGATATAGGAGGCGAATTTTTTATTGATTCGAATAATAAAGGTACAGAATTTATTATATCGGTACCATTAGATATGGTTTATGAGAGTTGATTATTGAATCAGTTTGTGTTGAAGGGCATACTTGATGATACCTGCAAGATTTTTGATATTGAGTTTGCGAAAAATATTCTTGCGATGGCTCTCAACTGTATTAAGGCTGATAAAAAGCTTATTGGCAATTTGCTGACTTGAATATTCCTCTGCTATCAGAATTAAAACCTCCAGTTCTCTTTCTGTAAGGCTCTGATGCTGATAGTCTACGGCATTATACTCTTCTTCGTGTGTCAGAGAAGCAAGCAATTCTTCATTAAAGTATTTTTTTCCTGATGCCACTGCGAGAATAGCCTTTTCTAATTCTGCTTTTTTTGACTTCTTTAGTATATAGCCGGATGCTCCTGCCTGAATGGCACTTCTGATAGGTATATTGTCTTCTAACATGGTCAACATAAGAATTCTGACCTCTGGGAAAGATTGTCTCACCTGCAATACAGTTGTTATGCCATCCATGATGGGCATTTGCATATCGCAAACCAAAACATCTACTTCATATATATCTAATTTTTTTAATACCTCTTCTCCATTGGTAGCAGTACTCACCACTTCTATCTCGCTACTGGCATTAATTGAGGTAGCAAGACTTTCCAGCAAAATTTCATGGTCGTCGGCAAGGAGCACTTTTACAGGCATAGTATATTTTGTATCGTTAGCCAAAGATAAATATATTATAATGCTATAATAGATTTAATTGGCATAATGTTTGGACAAATTGAAATATAACCATGCCGATACTTATGAAGACTACTAATTTATCACCCATTCTATTTAGCTTAATTATACTATTTTCTTATTCTCTAAAAGGACAAGAATCAAAAACTACATCCTTTATTTTCTCAAACGAAACTATTGGGCTGTATTTTTTCGATAATATGGCACGTGTAAATATCGGAGGAAAATATGGTTTTATTGACCGTCAAGGCTTTTTACAAATTCCTTGCCAATATGATATGGCCTTAAATTTTGAGGATGGACTGGCCATTGTAAGAGAAAAAGAAAAATATAGTTTTATTCGTAAAGATGGTAGTTTGCTTTCTTCGTTAATTTTTGATAGCTGCGAACCTTTTTCTGAGGGATACGCCTTAGTAAGTATTCATGGCAAATACGGCTTTATTGACAAAGAGGG
The DNA here is from genome assembly GCF_004168285.1 of Emticicia agri. Classification (GTDB taxonomy): domain Bacteria; phylum Bacteroidota; class Bacteroidia; order Cytophagales; family Spirosomataceae; genus Emticicia; species Emticicia agri. The sequence continues at coordinate 79,480 of NZ_SEWF01000003.1, forward strand.
AAAAGTGGTTATTGCGCCCCAATATGATTTTGGTATGGGCTTTACGAATGGCAAAGCCGTTGTAATTAAAAATGGTAAAAACGGATATATTGATACCAATGGCAAATTGGTGATTGATTTTAAATATGAGTTCTCGTTACCTTTCTCAGAGAACTATGCAGTTGTGATGAACAACGGTAAGTTTGGTTATATTGACCAAGATGGGAATGAAGTAATTCCTTGCAAATATGATATAGCCAGTTCGTATCATGAAGGTTTAGCGACAGTAAAAATCGGAGAGCTTAGCGGAGTAATAGACCAAAAGGATAACATGATTGTTGAGGCAATTTATCAGAATATTAGTAGCTATGAAAATGGTGTAGCTGTAATGATGAAAGGTGATAAATATGGCATCATTGACCGTAATGGTAGAGAAGTTGTTTCGGCTAAATATGATCTATTAGATGATTTCAAAGATAATATCGCGGCTTTTAAAATCAACAATAAATATGGATTTATTAACAGTGATGGCAAAGAGTTTATTCCTGCCATGTTTGATAAAGCCAGCGCATTTGATCAGGGAATGGCTGCTGTGATTCAAAAAAATAATTTGTACTACATTGATACACAAGGTAAAATCATTTACTCAAGCAAATATGCTATTCCATCAGAAATAGCAAGTAATACCCAGAAAATATCAGGGTATATTGACGGAAAAGAGAAAATAGACTTTACAATTGATAAGAACAACCGTTCGAAAGTACAAGTAATACTCACCAAAAACTTTGCGTTTGATAAGGGCAATGTACTTACAGGTATTTCGGATTAAAGGATGGTATAGAAATTATTGCTTAATAACTTTTACCAGTCTTAATGTTTCGGCACCACCTGAGTTAAGGCTTAGCGAATTATCAGCATTAATAGAAAACGTATCTATTTTTTTTAGCAAATCTACAAAAGTTGATTCACCTTCGCCCTGACAAGCCATTTTTGTCATGGCCATAGATTTATTGAGATTTATTTTATTGCCATAAACTACCAGTAATCCACTGAAATTATTGCAACTGGTATTACCCGCAAATTTATTGTCGTCAACATCGAAAGTTATAATGGGCTTTTTGTTAGGGTACATACCTGATACGGATACTCTGGCACCCGGAATATCTGCCAGTTCCCAACTACCGTTGAGTTTCATAGATGTATTCATGGCATCAGCAGGTTTCTGGGTAGAAGTGGTGGTTGTTTGTGTGCCTACACAACCAAGCATGCTGCATGATAAAATACTTATGGCGAATACTAAATTTTTCATAGCTTTAAGTTTTTAGTGAAAATTGTTAATTGCGTTTATTGTACTAAGTTAGACAATCTATTACTTCAATACGTTTAACAGAGGCTGAAAGTTTTTAAATTCTTTCAATAAAAAAGCATGGTTTTTAGGCTTTAAAAAAATCATAACAGAAAGTCTGAATACAATGGCCCTTAGTGCCAGTTGACTTACCAATGAGTCAACATGTTTTGTCGTCCACAGGCTGTTAATGGGTTCCTGATGCCAGGCTATGGAATCTGTGATTAGCAATATTTCGGCAAAAGCTTCAGGTCTGAACTCAGGACTAAAGTCTATAATGACAGGAGTAGAGCCATTAAACAAAATATTGCCTGCCAAATCTGAATGAATTAATTGTCTGGTTAAATAAACAGGTTTGTAATTGGCTTTGATTGATTCAATGATTTCTCTTGATTGAATATCTGTATTTCCTGGTAAATCAGCTTCTTCCCATGCTACCCGGTTTGCCAATTGCCAGGGAGAAGACCAATGCTTCCAATCTGCTGGCTGTGCAACTGTTTGAAGCAACTGATTCAGCTCTATGCAGGCTTTAACTTTTTCGGCTATTCTGCTAATAAAGAAATCTCCTTCTATGTAATGGGTAACTCCATAACCATTCTCAACAAAATTGCCATTTTTGGAGCGAATGGGTTTAGCTATTGCCAGATTCTGGCTTGAAACAGACATGAAAACTTCACCAATCCAGCTATATTTGTTCTTCTCTTCAATGGGTTTTATCACAAAATCACCCACTCTCAAAGACTGCCCTTGCCCACCTGGTAATTTTTCTCTTTTACCACTAATCCCAAATATTTCCAGAATTTCTTTCAATATTTTGGCGTTAAGGGTATAGTAAGTATTTCTTTCTCATGGTTTTATAGGCAGATAAACCTGGTTCCCAACTTTTACGGATTTCTTCTTCTGACTTGCCATCAATTATCTGTTGTTTAAAATTCCTTGTTCCTGCCAGTAGATTAATATCATTCATTTGTCTGCTTTGCGTTTTGTCAAAGAATTTTTCTTTATAAGGATAAGCCTTATATAAATCCATCATCCATTTCAGATTCAGTTTTCTGGATTTTCTCAGCTCACTGGTATCATAGTTTCTCAGGTCTATGCCATAACATTCTTCGTTCTGGTGTAAAGGCGTTTCACTCATGCCGGGTATGCTCACAGGTTTGAAATGAAATTCATATTTACCTTTTAAGGCCGGTGCTCCTAATACTGTAAACGGAATATAAGTACCTCTACCCTGGCTAAGAATGGTTCCTTCAAATAAACAGATGCTCGGATAAAGCAGGATAGATTGTTGCGAGTTTAGATTTGGTGATGGAAAAACAGGAAGTTCATAAGACATATCATGATTGTAGTTAGCTACTTTAATGATAGTAAGTTTACACTTTATTTTATTCGGAATCCACCCTTCGCCATTAATCATCTGGGCAAACTCTCCCATTGTCATACCATGTGTAATTGGGATAGGGTGCATACCAATACCAGAATGCAAATCGTCTTCTAACATTGGGCCATCAACAATATAGCCATTCGGATTAGGTCTGTCTAATATTATCAACTCCTTATTGTTTTCAGCACAGCCTTCCATTACATGGTTAAGAGTATTGATATAAGTATAAAAACGACAGCCTACATCTTGCATATCAAACACTACTAAATCAACATCGGCCAGATGTTCTTTTGATGGTTTTTTGTTTTTACCATAAAGTGATATAATAGGGATACCCGTTTTAGGGTCTGTATTATCTTCTACTTTTGCACCATTACTGGCATTGCCACGAAAGCCGTGTTCAGGACCAAAAACTTTTACCACATTTATACCCAAGGCTAACAAACTATCGACACTTGGTTTTTTACCAATAATAGATGTCTGATTAACTACCATCGCAATGCGTTTACCTTTCAGAAGAGAAAGATAAGAAGATAGCTGGTCTGCTCCGGTAATAATCTCTTTTGGTTTTATTTCAGAATTCTTTCCAGATAAATCACCTTTTGATTGACCAAAAAGAATAAATCCAATAATGGTTATCTGTAAGGGTAAGAGTGCTATGATAATAGCTTTTTTCATCTGGTACTATAAAGTTTTGGAAGTATGATTTATTTGCGAATAAACGAAAATGTAAGGACTTTTCTGCAAATATAAGGGCAGAAATTTAAAATGCCCTTGTTGTATTTTTAGTTATTCATGATTCCTTCTATCTTTCAAAGGTGCTTTATCACTCAAAATACCAGTTCATTCGGAATTTCTGATAATTTATGAAATTTAACTTCTGACTTATGTTGTATATAAGCCTGTGATGGAGAGGCTAGAAAAAATGGTTTTCTCAAAAGCCGACATGCTTTGGTGTGGTTGTTTGATATAAGCGAAAGCAACCTGCCGCTTTGGATGGGTATTTTTTGAATGGATATTGACACGACAAGCTAAAAAGGCTTTGAAATCGGGTATTGATAAGCAGCTTACTGAAAGATATGTGAAATACTAAAATCAAAATAACCGTACGGACATGAGTATAAAAAAGCAGATAGCTAAAAAACTATCTGCCTTTAACTTATAAATCATTCAGAACACTTATTCTTTAATCTCAAATTCAGAATCTTTCAATCCTTTGTTGATTTTTACTGATTGTACTTCTGATACTACTTCGCCCATTTGTCCGCCGCTTCTTTTGCTAACTGCAGGTATTAATACATCAGTACCTTTGAATTTCTTGTAGTTTTCATACAAAACGGTACTTTCAAATTTACCTCTTGGTGTTTCGTTAGAAGTAAAGTTTTTTACTTTCAGGCCAGATGCTACATCAAAATAATCTGTCCATTTTCTTCCGTCAGCCGTAGCGAACTCTACTTTATAGGCATCTTTATCGCCTACTTTCTCTGTTCCTAATACTGTACCTGTAATTCCTAAGTCTTTATACATCGTTTCAAAAAATGGGCTTGAGCGCATTGCCTGAATTTTAGCTGCGTTACCTTCCAACTGAGGACGGTTTCCTCCACCTCCACCATTTCCTCCGCCGCCATTCCCACCGCCACGTCCGCCAAAGCCGCCGCTACTTTGGAAATTCTTTCCATCATATACTGTTGACATTCCCGGATTCCCATTAAAGTACATATTCATGGCATATTTATCAGGAAATTTATATTTTACTTCTGTTTCAGAAGTGCCTCTTTGGCTTTCGCTTGTACTACTGATAGTTATATCCTGAATTTTAGCTATGGCATCTTTTCCACCGATAGCCGTAATATATTTGTCAATAATGGCATCAGCGGTAGGCGTGTCCTGAGCAAAACTACCCAAGGCAATGAATGAAAAAAGGCTAACAAAAATTCTTTTCATTGTTGTTTATAAATTTATAGAGTTTGATTTTGAATTAGACAAACAATTAACCTAAAAGTAAAGTTTTTATTTAAAGATATAGATTAAAAAATTAATACCGAAGATAAAAGTTCAATAAATGGAGATGAAGCAAAAAGTGAGTATATTCTGGTACAGAAGAGATTTAAGATTAGAAGACAATGCCGGACTTTATTATGCGCTCAAGGGTACTTATCCTGTAATACCTGTTTTTATTTTTGACTGCCAGATACTTGATAAATTAGACAATAAACACGATGCCCGTGTAGAGTTTATTCATAAAACTCTGAAAAATCTGCGTCAGCAATTAGCAGGAATAGGTTCGTCAATTATGGTAAAATACGGAAACCCAATTGAGGTCTGGAGAGATTTGATGAAAACATTTGACATTTCTGAAGTCTATACTAACCATGATTATGAAAAATATGCCATTGACCGTGATAGAAAAGTAGGAGAGCTGCTCAATGCTGAAGGGATTGGTTTTTATACCTACAAAGACCAGGTGATATTTGAGAAAAATGAAATTCTGACCGGAAGCAAAACACCCTATACGGTATTTACACCTTATAGCAAAAAATGGAAAGACCAGCTAAATGACTTTTACATAAAATCGTACCCGACTGAGCTGTACTTTAATAATTTTCTGAAAACTGAAAGCCTACCATTGCCTTCTTTAAAAGATATGGGCTTCTTTGAAACCGGAAAGAATTTTCCTGAAAAAAGTATTGATGAGAAAACCATTGAGGACTATGATAAATTAAGAGATATTCCTTCAATAGATGGTACAAGCCGATTGAGTGTTCATTTGCGGTTCGGTACTGTTAGCATCAGGAAACTGGTACAAAAGGCTTTGTCTCTGAATCAGATCTGGTTAAATGAATTGATATGGAGAGATTTCTATATGAATATTCTGTGGCATTTTCCACATATTAATAATGCAAAAGCATTCAGAAAAGAATACGATGAGATTGTATGGCGGAATAATGAAACGGAGTTTCAGGCATGGTGTGAGGGAAAGACAGGTTACCCGATTGTGGATGCAGGCATGAGAGAACTGAATGAAACAGGATTTATGCACAACCGGGTAAGAATGATAACTGCCAGTTTTCTGGTAAAACATCTGCTGATTGACTGGAAATGGGGTGAAGCCTACTTTGCAGACAAATTGCTTGACTATGATTTTGCTGCCAACAATGGCGGCTGGCAATGGGCCGCAGGAAGTGGTTGTGATGCTGCACCTTATTTCAGAATATTTAATCCGACTGCGCAGACACAAAGATTTGACCCTGAATTGAAATACATCAGAAGGTGGGTGCCGGAGGTCAGTAATTTTGATTATCCTGAACCTATTGTAGAACATACATTTGCCAGAGAACGTGTATTAAAAGCTTACAAAAAAGCTCTGGACAGAAAATAGTTTCTGAAAGTTAGTTTCTTTGTTTTGTTATATTTTTTGCAAACCCCTGAATCAGGCCTTGTATTACTTTACCTTGTAAATGTTTAATATTGATGTAAGTTTTTTGGTGATATAATGGAGCTTTGATGAGTGAATAATTAACTATTAATGGTGAAAATAATGGGTTTAATGTGATGAACTTCTTTTCTGTTAATACATGTAAGAATTATGAATTGCTGTGGTTGAAAATATAATCTTATAAAAATAGAGTTACTGTCTCTTACGCTATTACACTTAAATCAAGCCATAAATTAGAAAAGTATAGTTTTGTTGAAATACCTTTCAATAGAGATTTCTGTCCTTATAATAATTTTCATTGAATAAATCTGATAAAAAGCTGTAATTTGCATAAAGATTATCTATATTATCAATAAGCTGTTTCTACACTTGACAATAAATAGATGCTTCTACTCATTTATTGATAGTATTAGTTATTTCAATGGTATTTCTGGAACAATCGGCTCGTTACGTTTTTGATAAACACCCCTTGGCACAATTGAAAAATATTTGTGTCATTTTGCCTAACCGCAGAGCCGTGTATTATTTCAAGCGTTACTTAGCGCGTGTTTCAAAAGTTCCTTTTTTGGCTCCACAGGTTTTTGCTATTGATGATTTTGTTGCCAAAATGTCGGGTTTCAACCAGATTGACGCCGTTGGTTTATTATTTGAGTTGTATGAAACATTCAGAAAGTATGACCCCAATGTAAATTTTGATAGATTTATAGCATGGGCTCCTACTTTGCTAAGAGATTTTGATACCATAGACCAATACTTGATTGGCGACCCAAAGGCATTATTTGATTATATAAGCGAGGCTCAAACCATTGCCCGTTGGAATTTAGAGTTAGAAAAAATAAGTAAGCCATTTGTTGAAAGTACTTCTAATACAGATAAATATTTTAAACTCTTTGAAAATATCTATCATGTGTATAACGACCTGCATAGAGAATTGCGAATTAAAGGCTTCTGTTATAGGGGTATGTCATATCGACTGCTGGCAGAGGAGGTAGATACGCTTTTACTGGAAAACAGGGTTTTTGAAAAATTCTATTTCATTGGGTTCAATGCTTTCAGTAAGTCAGAAGAGAAAGTCATTGAGAAATTAGTAAAAGCCAATATGGCCGAAATGCTTTGGGATTCGGATGAGTATTTTATGAACCCAAAGTTTAATCATAAAGGCGGTAACCAGCTAAGAAAATATAAGGTCGGAGGGAAGTTTGGTCAATGGAACTGGAAAACAGACCATTTATTAACTGATGAGAAAAAAATCAGAATAATTGGTGTTGAAAATTCTACTTTACAGACCAAAGTAGCCGGAGCCATTTATGCAGACGTTATAGCAGAAAAACCAGATACGCCAACAGCCATTGTTTTGTGTGATGAGAATCTGCTATATCCTTTAATGTACTCGCTCGATAATGCGGTATCAGATTTTAATATTACGATGGGGCTCTCTCTGAGAGGTTCTATGTTATTTACCTTGATTGATGCTATTTTTGAGTTACAGCAAAATGTGGCCGAGTTTAAAGACAAATCAGGTGAAACGGTAAAAGTAGCCAAATATAGTCATCGTCATATTTTCAAGGTACTTAATCATCCATTCTGCCGCAGGTATGAGCAGATGAATTATATTAATCAGGAGAGTTCTTTTAAAATAAATATTTTCAGAGAAACGCTTAGGAGAATTATACAGGGAAATCTGGTTTACTTGAGTGAAGAAGAAATGCTTGAGTTTGGAAGGGGTGATAAACTTTTCAGAATTTTGTTCACCCGTTGGGGAGATAATTCTCAGAAATCGTTACAAGCATTTTATGATTTGATTGATGAACTGAGGGCTGTATATAGGGAATCGAAAGATGCTATTGAAACCGAGTATTTATATTTGTTCCTGACGATTCTGAATCGTCTTGAAAAAATACAATTTAATAATCGCCAATTAAACCTCAGAAGTTTCAAACATTTTTTATATGAATTAATCAAACAGGAAAAAATTCCGTTTAGCGGAGAGCCTATTGCTAACTTGCAAATTATGGGTATGCTTGAAACACGCTGTCTTGATTTTGAAAGAGTTATTTTTCTTTCGGTCAATGAAGGCGTATTACCTGCAACCCGACACCTTAATTCTTTAATTCCATTTGATGCATCAATAGAATTTGGTTTGCCTGTACATTCAGATCAAAATGCCATAATGTCTTATCATTTTTTCAGGCTTATGCAACGGGCCAAAGAAATAGATATTTTATATGTGATACCTACCGGGGAGGGTGTAAGTGGAGGAGCTACGGAAAAAAGCAGGTTTATTTTACAAATTGAGAATGAATTGGCTAAAGAAAATAAGAAAATTCAAATCTCCTATCCGAAGGTAAAATATAACAAAACTGCTGATAAAGATGTAGTTAGTAAGATAGCAATTCATAAAACTACGGATATTCTGGCTGAGGTCAGTCAACTGATTTCTGGTAATGGTCTTTATCCGACTTATCTGAATGAATATTTGCATTGCACCATGAAATTCTATTTTAATAAGATTGCCAGGATTTCGAAGAGAGAAGAAGTAGATGAGAATTTTGGTGCAGATATTTTTGGTACCTGGTTACATAATACTTTAGAGAAGATTGATAACGATTTTGGACCGATGATTACAAAAGAATTAATTGATTCGATTGTAAGCGAAATTCCGAAAAGATTAGAGACTGCTTACCTTGAGCAGTTTGGTGGATACGTAATTGACTCTGGGATGAATTACCTGTTAAAGCAGGTGGCTGAACAATTGTTGGAAGATTTTTTCAAACAACAAAAGCAAAGTCAGGTTTTCCCCTATCAGGTTTTGGAAACAGAAAGAAAAATTGAGGTAGTGTTTGATGTGCCTGTTCTTGGAAAAGTGCAAAAAGTAAAAATTGCCGGACGTGTTGACAGAATTGAAAAAGAAGGGAATACTATAAAAGTAATTGATTATAAAACCGGAAGAGTGGGAAAAAAAGAACTGGAAAAAGCAAAGGAACAGATTTTAGAAGAAGCTTTGGTTGACCCAGACAAAGAAAAACTCAGACAATTGTGGCTTTATCAATACCTTATGCTGAAGAGTATAAATCAGGATAAGAGTTTTTTATTAGGAGGAGAAAATCCTGAGAATCATGATGTGAAAGCAAAAATTTATTCTTTTAGAAATATGAAAGAAAATTTAGAGGTAAATTTGAGTTTTAATGATAACCCAAGTATCTTTGGTTTTATAGAAAAATCAGAGCAGATATTAGCCGATTTAATAAAAGAAATGCTTAATCCTGAAGTCCCATTTATTCAGACAAATAATCTGGTAATTTGTGAAAGGTGTGATTTTAAAGGAATTTGCGGAAGATAAAAATGACAAATTTTAAAAATACATTGAGCACACGTAAGAATCATATCCCATTTTTAGATTTGAAATTATTGAATCGGGATTATGAGAAGTCTATCAATGAGGTGCTATCCAAAAAAATTGCGTCAGGATGGTATATATTGGGTGAGGAAGTAAAAGTTTTTGAAAAATCATTTGCAGAATATTGCGAAACCAAACATTGTATAGGTGTTGCCAACGGTCTTGATGCATTGCTACTTTTGTTAAAGGCTTCTGATTTTCCAAAGGGTTCAGAAGTTCTCGTTCCATCAAACACCTATATTGCGAGTATACTTGCTATTTCATTGGCTGGTCTTACTCCTGTTTTAGTAGAACCAGACATCCATACTTACCTGATTGACCCAAAAAAGATTGAAGAAAAAATTACCAAAAATACTAAAGCAATTTTAGTGGTGCACCTTTATGGCAAGTGTTGCGAGATGGAGCCAATCAATGAAATTGCGAAAAGAAATAATTTAAAAGTTTTTGAAGATGCAGCCCAGTCTCATGGAGCTATTTATCAGAATAAAAAAGCAGGTAATTTGTCGGATGGAGCAGGATTTAGTTTTTATCCGACAAAAAACCTGGGAGCGATGGGCGATGCAGGAGCAGTAACAACCAATGATGATGTTCTGGCAAGTAAGATACGAGCTTTGAGGAACTATGGGTCAGGAGAAAAATATGTTTTCGAGGAGCAAGGAATCAATAGTCGGTTAGATGAAATGCAGGCAGCTATCCTGAGTGTAAAGTTGCCGAATCTGGATAATGAAAATAAAGTTCGCCAGTCAATTGCAAAAAGATATTTAACTGAAATTAATAACCCGACAATTACTTTACCATTTGCCGGAACAATAATGGAAGATGTCTGGCATTTGTTTGTAGTAAGAACCCGAGACCGTGATAAATTCAGAGAGTATCTTTCTCAAAATAAAATTGGCTCAGATGTTCATTATCCGGTTCCGCCACATCAACAGTTGGCCTACAAAGACTGGAACAATGATTCTTATCCGATTTCAGAAAAAATACATCAGCAGGTAATAAGCTTGCCACTAAATGCTACCTTGTTAGAAGAAGAGGTGAGTTATATAATCGAAAAAATTAATTCGTATTGAGTCGCCTATGTTATTATCTGTAGTTATACCTGTTTATAAAGGAGAAAAAACGATTACTAAACTTGTAGAAAAACTACAAGACGAACTAAAGAAGTATGACTTTGAAATAATACTGGTAAACGATGGCAGTCCGGATAATTCAGAGCAAGTGTGTTTTTCACTGAACGAAAAATATAAGAATCTTCATTTTATTTCCCTTCGTAAAAATTTCGGAGAATTTAATGCGGTTATTTGTGGGTTGCGATATGTGAAAGGAAAATATGCCGTAATTATAGATGATGATTTCCAGAATCCTCCTTCAGAAATTCTTAAACTTCTTAACAAAGCTCAGCAAGAAAACCGTGATGTAGTGTATAGTTACTACACAGATAAGAAACATCATTTTTTCAGAAACCTCGGAAGTTGGGTAGTTAACCGAATCACTACCTGGTTGATTCATAAACCTGCAAATTTATATTTATCAAGTTTTAAACTCATCAGTAAAGAAGTTATTGCTGAGATTATTAAATATACAGGGCCCTATCCATATATTGATGCCTTGATTTTCAGAGTTACCAATAATGTGGGAAGAGTGGAGGTAGCACATAATGATAGAATGGAAGGCGAGTCTAACTATACCATTAAGAAATTAGTCAGACTTTTTATTATCATTGTTTTTGTTTACTCACTTTTACCTATTCGGTTTGTACAGGCAACAGGTATATTCCTGATAGCTTCATCTTTAATACTTACTTTTTTATATTTAATCAATGTAATTGCTGACTGGCAAATACTTATGTTTATTTTCTTTGGGGGAATACAACTTAGCTCGATAGGTATCATTGGTGAATATGTTGGTAAATTATTCCTAACTCAGAACGAAACTCCGCAGTTCGTAGAAAAGTATAACTCAAATCATGTTAAGTAGTAGAGAAGAATACCAGATGATGTATGACTCTGAAGAGAAACTTTGGTGGTATAAAATTCTGCATGAGAAAATTCTGAAAGAGATTAAATCGAAATTTGCAGAGGACAAAAGTATAAATATTCTTGATGCCGGTTGTGGAACAGGAGGATTAATGAGTTTTTTAATTCAGCACGGTTATAAGAATATTGAGGGATTTGATTTTTCAAAAGATGCGGTGAGTTTCTGCAAGGAACGGAAATTGAAAGTTCAGCACATTGATGTTACCAATTTTGATCTTGAATTTGTAGATTCTTCTTTTGATGTGATTATTAACGATGATGTATTATATCAGTTTGAAGATAATATTATCGTGAAAGCCCTGAAAAATCTTGAGAGAAAATTGAAATCTAATGGAATTTTGATTTCAAACAACAATGCTTTCGATATTTTTTATGGAACACACGATATAGCAGTAGGTGGTTTACAAAGATTTACAAAAAGTGACTTTGAAAAATACCTGACCCAAACCGGATTAAAGATTTTTCGCTACTCATATTGGAGCCTTTTCTTGTCTCCTTTGATTTTATCGGTTCGATTACTTCAGCAGTTTCAGTTAAAGTTCAATTTAATTAACAGAGCTGAGATTAAGTCAGATGTGAGTGTACCTGGGAATTTTGTGAATAATATATTATACAAGATTGTGAAAGTAGAGGAAAAGATTTTTACGAACGGGGGCTTTGGAAGTTCTTTGTTTTTGGTAATGATAAAAAAATAAAGACCTCCGTTAAGAGGTCTTTATTCATTTATAGAAATTTGCTAAGTCTTAATTCATGATTTTTCCTATCACATTATCATAAAGATTTTTAGCAGTTTTGCATGTAATCACTGTTTCTCCGTCAATAATAAAGCTTCCTTCATTTACTTCGCCTAAAAAAGTAAAACTTACATTTTTGCTTCGTAATAAATTTTCAATCGAATCCTTTTGCGAATTATTCGCTGAAATTACAACTCGGCTTTGGGCTTCACCAAATAAGAAAGCATCGGTTCTTAATTGAGCATCCGTTTTAATACTGAAACCTAATTCATTGGTAAATGACGATTCTGCCAATGTGATAAACAATCCTCCATCTGAAATGTCATGTACTGATTGAACTAGTTTATTTTGAATCAATTCTTTGATAGCTTGTTGTACATTGAACTCGGTATCCAAATCAAATGCAGGAGCAGGAGATGCTTTTACGTCACGGTATGAATATAGATACTCAGAAGAGGCAATGTCGTTTTTTGGCTCACCCACTAAGTAAATTAAATCTCCGGCATTTTTGAAATTCAAGGTCATGTGGTTCTCAGTATTTTCTAACAAACCTAACATACCTATAGTTGGCGTAGGAAATACTGGGCCATCATCTGAACTTTGGTTATAGAAACTTACATTACCACCAGTTACCGGAGTACTGAATTTGATACAAGCTTTACTCATTCCTTTTACAGCACCAACAAATTGCCAGTACACTTCGGGATTATATGGGTTTCCAAAATTCAGATTATTGGTAATAGCCAACGGTTCGCCTCCAGTACACACAATATTACGCGCTGCTTCAGATACGGCAATCTGGCAACCAATTTCCGGATCGGCATTTACATATCTTCCGTTACAATCAACAGTAATAACAATGGCTTTATCTAAATTGCCTTTTTCAGGATTTCTTAATCTTACTACTGCCGCATCCGACGGACGGTTTGTGCTACGGTTGGCAGTTCCAACTGTTGAATCATATTGTTCGGTAATCCATTTGCGTGAACAGATATTTGGGTGAGACAAAAGATGTTCTGCTATTTTTACCAATTCTGCCTGGCCATTAATATCGGCCACTGAGTTAATGTCGAATTTTTTGAATTCCTGATAATAAGCAGGCTCACTATATTTGCGATGATATTGTGGAGCTCCACCACCCAAAACTAAATCTTCTGCCGGAACATCAGCAATCAATTTCCCGTGTTGATAGAAATGGAGTCGTTGGGTATCGGTTACTTCACCAATCTGGGCACAATGCAAATCCCATTTATCAAATATAGTTTTGATTAAATCTTCTTTACCTTTTTGTACTACCACCAACATTCTTTCCTGCGATTCTGAGAGTAAAATCTCCCAACCGTGCATGTTTGACTGACGGGTCGGAACTTTATCCAAATCTATAATCATTCCATGTTCGCCTTTGGCACTCATTTCAGAAGTAGAGCAGATGATACCTGCTGCACCCATATCCTGGATTCCGATTACATAGCCGCTACCGAGAATTTCTAAAGTAGCTTCTAACAATAGTTTTTCCATAAAGGGATCCCCTACCTGAACAGCCGGAAGTTTCTCCGTTGATTTATCGGTAATATCTTCTGAGGCAAAAGTTGCTCCATGAATTCCATCTTTTCCGGTAGCAGACCCAACTATAAATACCGGATTGCCCACACCATAAGAGGTAGCCGACGCTTGTTTACCAACTTCAACTATACCAGCAGAAAAGGCATTCACCAAAGGATTGGTATTATAACAATCGTCGAAATAGATTTCACCACCAACTGTCGGAATCCCAAAGGCATTACCATAATCACCAATTCCTTTTACCACACCTTTTAATAGACGTTGTGTTTTTGGGGAGTTGATGTTTCCGAATCGGAGAGAATTTAATTGAGCAATAGGGCGAGCACCCATCGTGAAAATATCACGGTTGATTCCACCTACACCAGTAGCAGCACCCTGATAAGGTTCTAATGCAGAAGGGTGATTGTGTGATTCTATCTTGAAGCTACATGCCAGACCATCACCAATATCAACCAGACCTGCATTTTCCTCACCTGCTTTTGCTAACATGCGGTCAGAATCACGCGGTAATGTTTTTAGCCATACAATAGAATTTTTGTATGAGCAGTGCTCCGACCACATCACTGAAAAAATGGATAGTTCAGTGAAGTTGGGAGTTCGTCCTAAGATTTGTTTGATTTTCTCAAATTCTTCGGGCAATAAGCCAAGTTTTTTGGCAGTTTCGAAAGTTGGAAGTTGTTCGATTGTTTCCACAAAAAGAAGTATTCGTAAAATTTTCACAAATTTACGGTTTTTCGAGGGCTTCTGAAAGGAAAAAAAAACTAAAAATTATTTAGCGAGGGGTTGACATTAATTGAGGAAAGCCGTATCTTTGCAAAACATTTCAGTAACACAGAGAGATGGCAGAGTGGTCGATTGCGGCGGTCTTGAAAACCGTTGACTGTTAAAGGTCCGGGGGTTCGAATCCCTCTCTCTCTGCAAAAGCCGAATCATTTGATTCGGCTTTTTTTTGTTGTATATTGTATTGAGGTTTCAGATACACACATTTAACAATTAAAATTATGTGGAAGGAAGAAGACAATAAATTAAGCAGAACCTTCAAATTTAAAGATTTCTCGGAAGCTTTTGCCTTTATGACCCGTGTCGCATTTTTAGCGGAAACTCAAGGACACCATCCTGACTGGTCAAATACCTACAATAAAGTAAATATTACTCTATCAACACATGATGCAGGGAATATTGTTACTGATAAAGACAGAGATTTGGCAAAAGCCATAGATAAGTTGCTTAAATAAAGTAGTAATTTTAAGTGCTAATTGGTGTTTATAAAGTGTTGATAATCAATTACTTACAAGAGTATGTTTTTTGCTACATAATACCAAATCCCAAGAAATTAGATTTTTTTATACGAAAACCTTGAAAAAAGCTGATCATATAGCTAACTATTATGGCTGAGAATTGAATATTTGTTGCTTGCTTGATATATTGTACAGTACATTTAATTCTCAGCCATAATAAATCCTGCACAAGTGTATAAAAAAATCCGAAAAACGACGCTTTTACTCGTTCTTTTTTAACAAAACTATAACCAATAAAATGTCTGACCAGTTTAAAAGAGCCATAAGCTTATATAGTTTAACCATGATTGCTATTGGCTCAAGTATTGGGTCAGGTATTTTTAAAACACCATCAGAGATTGCCACTTACTTACCATCAGAAGGACTTATGCTTTCGGTTTGGGTAATGGGAGCTATTATAGCTGTTTGTGGAGCACTTACTTTTGCCAGTATTTCTTCTAAGTTTTCTAAAGTAGGTGGTTTTTATGTGTTTATTAAAGAGGCTTTCGGCGAATTACCTGCATTTCTTTATGGATGGTCGATGCTTGTGGTTATTAATACAGGGTCATTGGCAGCGTTAAGTTTGGTTTTTACTTCTTATCTCGGCGTTTTTATAGAAATTTCAGAAAATGTTCAGGTAATCATAGCTGTTTTTACTATTGTAGCGCTTACCATTATGAATATCGTAGGGGTAAAACTGGGAAGTATCTTTGCCAGCATTTTTACCAGTACCAAGCTGTTGGGTATTTTTATAGTTGTAGTTATTGGTATTTTGTTTGGCGTAAATGAAGAAATTCATCTGAATAATTTCAATTTGCCTGAAAATACGAATAATTTATCATTAATTTCAGCTTTTGGGCTTGCCCTGATAGGAGTTTCATTCTCTTATGGGGGGTATCAACATGCTACTTTTGTGGCTGGAGAGGTGAAAGATGCCGCCAGAATAGTGCCAAAAGCTATGATTCTGGGCATATTTGTTGTATGCCTGGCCTATTTAACAATCAATATTGCTTATTTGAGACTATTACCAATCAGTAACATAGCCACTTCTAATAGTGTTGCTTCAGATGCGATTAGTGTGGTATGGTCGATAGGTGGTAAATTTATTTCCTTTTTAATAATATTATCTGTTTTAGGTACTATTGGTATTTATATTCTGACGGCTCCACGTATTTATTTTGCTATGGCAGACGATAAATTGTTTTTCAAGAAGTTTGCTGAGATACATCCTACCTATAAAACTCCCTTCTGGGCTATTATTTTTCAATCTTTGTGGACTATTTTTTTATTAATTTTCTGGAAAACGTTCTCAAATCTGATAACTTATGTGGTTTTTGTAGATACGGCCTTTTTTTTCCTGGCAGCTTTGACTTATTTTTGGTTGTTGAAGGAAAAAACGCTTGCCGGAAGCATAGGTGCTATTGTTTTTATGGGTATGTGTGCTTTTATAGTAGGCAATACTTTACTTGAAAAACCACAGCAGGCAGGTGCCGGATTACTTTTTTTAGGAGTCGGCTGTGTTTTTTATCTATTCTTTAAGAAAAAATCAAATTAGTAATTCATTTCTACACTTTTTTAAGCTAAACAGGGAAATATTACCTTATGAACGACTCTTATATTATTAATCAGCTCGCTGAAAATCGTGAGCAATACTTTCATGCAGTTGCCCCACCCATTATTCAGACAAGTAATTTTGCTTATCCAACGGTAGATGAATTTGCCTATGCAGTTACGCATGAAAAAGATGAACACATTTATACAAGAGGTAATAACCCCACAGTAAATATGCTATGCCAAAAAATGGCAGCATTGGAGGGAGCAGAAGATTGTTTAATGGTTGGCAGTGGAGCCGCCGCTATTACCAACGCAATTATGTCGCAAGTAAGTATGGGCGATCATATTGTTTCTGTTAAAAACGTCTATAGCTGGGCTACCCGGCTCATGACAAATACACTTCCTCGGTTTGGAATTACTACTACTTTTATAGATGGGACTGATATTAACAATTTTGTTGAGACAATTTCTGATAAAACCCGTCTAATTTATTTAGAATCACCCATTTCGTGGACATTCGAAATTCAGGACTTAGAAAAAATTGCCGAATTAGCCAGAAAAAAAGGTATTATAACCATTATAGATAATAGTTATTGTACGGCTCTTTGCCAGAAACCTATTGAATTTGGTATAGACATAATAATTTACTCAGCCACTAAATACTATAATGGACATAGCGATATAGTAGCAGGTGCTATTTGTGGTTCAAAAGAGAAAATGACCCAAATTTTCTATAACGAGTATATGACTTTTGGGAATATCTTGTCTCCACAAAACGCCTGGCTTATGTTGCGCAGTCTCCGTACTTTACCCATCAGGCTCAAACAATCTTCAGAAAGTACATTGAAAATACTTGACTTTCTTAGAAAGTCGCCTAAAATAGACAAAATATGGTATCCATTTGAAGAATCTAATCCTCAAATCGACCTTGTGAATAAGCAAATGAAAATGCCAATGGGGATGTTTACCGTATCACTTAAAAACAAAGATATATCATCAATCAAAAAATTCTGTGAATCTTTACAGAGTTTTCTGATTGCGGTGTCCTGGGGAGGACACGAATCTCTAATAATGCCCAAATGTGCATTTGTTAGCGAGACAGACCCACAAGCAAGTATGATCCGATTTTATATCGGCTTAGAGGAGGCAGACTATATTATTGAAGACCTGGAGAAAAACCTTTTTTTATTGTAAATTGGGATTCATCTCATTGTCCGAAAAGCAAAAACAGTATCGATAAATACACATTTTGTGTATTCTAAGCAACGTAATCTGTATTAAACAGGGATATTACCAGGCGTAAACTGAACGAGGACGAGATTGTAAGCGAGCCAAATATCCTTTTGGTGCATATAATTCTTTTTCTTCATTCATGCGGGTCATTAAAAGACCACCAAAAGCGAGTGATGCGATAGTAAGTAGTAACATAGTTTTAAGCACGTTTAATGTGTACAATTTTCTAAAATTCCTTGCAAAAAAGCAATAACTAAAAAAACTATAAGTCAATAATTGGATTTTTTTATCCTAAAATAGGACTCTTTTACGGTAGTTTTAGTTAAAAAAAAGCACAAACATTCAAAAATTGTATTAATAATAGGTATTTCAAGTTGTGATACAGATTTTTGAATAACAATAGGGGACTTTAAATTAATAAGAATAAACGTTACGTGGGCGAGTTTGTAAACTCATCAGGTAACCTTTTGGAGCATAAAGCTCAGTTGTTGCACGTACTTTGGTCATCATCAGACCACCTACGGCGAGGGCTATGGCTGCTAATAACATGGCTTATAAGGTTTATTAGTTCTTCAAAACTATGTATTTAATTTTGTTTTGTCAAGTATTTTCAGAAATTTTTGAAAATAATATAACAAATGAATGTCAGTTTTTTATTAAACGGCTAAATATTAGTGATTTCTTATAAAAATATCCTATTAATAAGCTTTTAATTCAGGATAATCTTCCAGTTGAACGTTGAAATTTGTACTTTTGTCGAAAAAAAATATAGTGAAGCTTGTTCTTGTACCGACACCAATTGGCAATTTAGAAGACATTACATTGAGAGCAATCAATGTAATTAAAGAAGCTGATTTAATACTCTCTGAAGATACACGCAATACAGGTTTTCTTCTTAAACATCTGAATATAACTAAGCCTTTGCAAAGCCATCACGCTTTTAATGAACACCAGACTGTGGGAAAGGTGGTAGAAAGGCTTAAAAAGGGAGAAAAAATCGTACTTGTATCAGATGCAGGTACGCCGGCTATCTCTGATCCCGGTTTTTTATTGGTAAGAGAGTGCATAAGAAATGGGGTAGAGGTAGAATGTCTGCCTGGACCCACTGCATTTGTGCCAGCATTGGTTAATTCTGGGTTGCCTTGTGATAGATTTACCTTCGAAGGTTTTCTTCCAGTGAAAAAAGGCAGACAAACGAGATTAAAATCTCTTATAGAGGAAGAAAGAACGATGATTTTCTATGAATCACCGTTCAGATTGCTTAAAACACTTGAAAATTTTGTAGAAACCTTTGGCGCAGACAGACAAGCCTCTGTATCGAGAGAAATTACTAAAATGTTTGAAGAAAACGTTCGGGGAACTTTAACTGAAATCATTGCGAATTTCGCCAATCGTAGCATTAAAGGAGAGATAGTAATTGTAGTTCAGGGGCGTACTTAAATCAAAAAGCCTTAAAGCCCTGATTACAAGAAGTTTAATATGTTTTAATTATTTGCTTTTTTATGTTCGAAAGTCTTAAAAACTACACCATTGAGCAGCTTGTTATTATTTTTTCAACGCCTCTATATACTTTTTTGATTCTTGGAGAAATCGTATTAAGTAGCATTCAGGATCGTCGGTTTTATACCTTTAAAGATACTGTTACTAATATTTATCTGATGCTGCTGAACGGAGGCATTGATTTGTTATCTCGTGGGGTTACCTGGGTGATACTGGCCTGGTTTTTTCAATACCGTTTCTTCGAAATACAAAATCCGATTCTTTACTGGTTTTTATTGTTTATAGCCGAAGATTTTGTGTTTTATATCTTACATGTGGTTGACCATCATTCAAGATTCTTCTGGGCGGCACATGTTACCCACCATTCATCTGAGCAATTTAACTTGACAGTTGGCTTTCGCTCATCAGTATTCCAACCGCTATATAGATTCATCTATTTTATACCGCTATCGTTAATGGGATTTAAAGTGGCAGATATTGCAGTGATGTATTCCATAACCCAGATTTATGGTATCCTGGTACATACCAGTTATGTGCCAAAGTTTCGCAAAATGCCTTTAAAATTATTAGAATACGTAATAGTTACGCCATCACAGCACCGGGTACACCATGCGTCTAATATAGAGTATCTGGATAAAAATATGGGAATGTGCCTTACTATATGGGATAGAATGTTCGGTACTTTTCAGGAAGAAATCGATGATTTGCCTATTAAGTATGGCCTTGTTTCGCCTTTAGAAAACAGGAATGCGGTTAATATTGTGTTCCATGAATGGGTAAAATTAGTTGCTGATTTAAAAAAGCCGGTGAGTTTATTTACCAAAATAAAATATATGTTTATGCCTCCAGGCTGGTCTCACGATGGAAGTACCAAGACCAGTAAAGGCTTAAGAGAAGACCTGAAAAGAGAAAAAGAAGCCATTGAAACCTTAACTGAATCCGTTTAACACTAATTATTCAAAATCATACATGAAATTACTCGAAAATAAAATTGCCTTAGTTACGGGAGCCTCACGTGGAATTGGGAGAGAAATTGCTAAAAAGTTCGCAGAACAAGGGGCAAATATCGCATTTACGTACTTATCAAGCGTAGAGAAAGGGCAGGCCTTAGAAGCCGAATTGGCGGACTATGGTGTAAAAGCTAAGGGGTATCGTTCTGATGCCTCTGATTATACCGCTGCCGAGCAGCTAATTACAGATGTTGTAAGCGACTTTGGAACCGTAGATATTCTGGTTAATAATGCCGGAATCACCCGAGATACACTCTTAATGCGTATGTCAGAAGAACAATGGGATGAAGTGTTGCGAGTAAACTTGAAATCAGTTTTTAATCTTACCAAGGCAGCAACAAAGCCGATGATGAGGGCAAAACAGGGGTCAATTATCAATATTACTTCTGTAGTAGGTTTAATGGGTAATGCCGGGCAGGCTAATTATTCGGCTTCTAAAGCAGGTATTATCGGTTTTACCAAATCTGTTGCTAAAGAATTAGGATCAAGAAATATCCGTTCTAATGCACTTGCTCCGGGTTTTATTGAAACAGAAATGACTGGAGAACTGAATGAAAAGGCTTTGGAAGACTGGTTGAAAAATATCCCATTGAAACGGGCAGGTCAGGGTGAAGAAGTAGCGAATGCTTGTGTATTTTTAGGCTCTGATATGTCAAAATATATAACCGGACAGGTTTTGCAGGTTGATGGAGGTATGCTGATGTAAGCATCTATCATGTATTCATAGTATTCTGTCGTAGTTTCTATCGTCAAGGGTGATTAATAGCTACCCTTGACGATATTTTTTTGTATCTTGGCAAAATATTTGTTCACTTAAGGTGTTGTTTTAGTAGTACTATTTTTTAATAAAAATTTCACGTTAATTAACGGAATCCGGGGTTTATGAAATCCGAACTTATCTTTCAATCTTCACCATGGTTTATTATACTTTGCTTGCTCGCAGGAGCAGTTTATGCTGTTGTATTATACCAAAAAAAGACCAACTTTTCAGTACTACAAAACAGGCTTTTAGCTGTTGCCAGGGGCTTGCTGGTAGCACTTTTAGCTTTTCTGCTGATAAACCCTTTATTAAGAAGTAATAAGTCGACAATTGAGAAGCCAACAGTAGTATTAGCTATTGATAATTCAACATCGATGGCACAAGGAGGTCAGGATAAGCTGACACAACTAAAAGATAATTTGCAAAAGCTGAAAGATGATATTGAGTCTAAAGGTGCAAGTGTAGAAATCAAGACTTTTGATGAGGAAGGTGATAACAAAGATATTAATGGTATAAAATTCGGAGAAAAAACTTCTGATTTATCAGGTTTACTGGCAAATGTGAAAAATAATTACGAGGGAAGAAACCTTACAGATGTCATCTTAGTATCTGATGGGATTGCTAACTCAGGTATTTCGCCCACTTATGGAAAATATAATTTCAATATTCATTCGATAGGACTTGGAGATACTACCCAGAAAAAAGATATAAAACTTAACGCAGTTTATACCAATAGAATAGCCTATTTGAGTAATAAATTCCCTGTGCAGGCCGAAATTTCGAGTTTTGGATACCTGGGGAAGTCCACCTCAGTTTTATTGAAACAGGGAGGTAAAGTATTAGACAAACAAATTATCAGTTTCGATAAGCCTACAGACCTTAAGCAGGTAACTTTTTATACGGCTGCCGAGCAAAAAGGTATGCAACGATATATTATAGAAGTTGTACCAAGTAGTGGCGAGTTTTCAACAAGAAATAATTCAAGAGATGTTTATATTGATGTAGTAGATGGAAAAGAAAAGGTTCTATTAGTTGCTTTGGCTCCACACCCAGATATCAAGGCCATTAAATCTATTATAGAAAAAAATGAACTTTATGAACTGACAGTAAAGATAATTCAGAGTGATAATATCAGTGAAATAGGGAACCAACCGTTCGATGCCCTGATTCTCCACCAGCTGCCTGATTTATACGGAGCAGGTGGAAGTCTAATAAACCGCTTATTAGCCCAACAGAAGCCCACTTTATTTATATTGGGTAATCAGTCTAATATTGCCAGCTTTAATGGCCTACAACAAACATTGAGTATTATTTCGCAGGCCGGAAGAGCAGATAAGGTAACAGCAAAGTTTAACAGTAGTTTCAACCTGTTTAACCTTGATGGAGAAAAACTAAACATTCTGGAGAAATTACCCCCGTTGTTATCTCCATTTGGAGAGTATAGACCGGCCACAGGCAGCGAAACTATCCTTTACCAAAGAGTTGGGTCATTGGTAACGCCTAAGCCTCTTCTAATAGCTAATACAGCCAATGCCCGTAAATCTGCTGTTTTGGCCGGAGAGGGTATGTGGCAATGGCGTTTAGAAGAGTTTGCACTTACTGACAAACAAGAAGTAGTGGATGAAATATTCATGAAAACACTACAATTGATTTCAGTGAAAGACGACAAACGCAAATTAAGGGTTTATCCTGTTTCACCCGAGTTCTCGATTGATGATAAAGTTATTTTTGAGAATGAAGCCTATAACGATATCTATGAGCGCATTTATAACCAGAATATCAAATTAGACATTACAGACGAAAGAGGAACCACTAAGAGTTATAATTATACGATTAGTCAGGAGAATACCCGTTTTGAAATAACAGGCTTAGGCGAAGGGGTATATCGCTACAAAGCATCAACACAGGTATTAGGTAAGAGTGAGGTAGTAGATGGACAATTTATAGTCAGAAATGCCGATTTAGAAGGGCTTACCAATACAGCTGATTTTAATATGCTACGTACGTTGGCTCAGCAAAACAACGGAAAGTTTTTTGTAGCTAATCAATTAGATAAATTGAAAGAATACTTATCATCAAATCAAAGCCCAGACAAAGTAATGAGTGTTGAAGAGATGAATGAGTTCATTAATTTAAAGTGGGTTTTCTTTGTTTTGCTCATTTTAGCTTCAATTGAATGGGTAACCAGAAAATATCTTGGAAGCTATTAATTATGGCTCTTTCCATCATTTTTTATATTTCGTAATAAAAAGACTTTTTAATAGTATTGCGAATTTTTAGCCTGATTTTATGAATTAACGGTAACATTTTACCGTATTTTTACATAGAGTCAGGCTTTTTTTGTACTTTATTGATGTGAAAAGAATGCATTTATTGTATTTTTCTTTGTCTTCCTGCTTTTAAAATACATCATTTTTATTTCCTTATTTTATTTTTTTATATAAAAAAGCTGTTTTGTTGCTGCACAGTTTTTCCCCTAAAAGTAAATAAGCCAATCAAGAATTTTAATATGACACCGTTTACGAGTTTAACTGTTTTTATTTCTCGTTTTATTTAAGATAAAATTTAAAAACGAAGGTTTTGGTAATTTTTACTGAATTTATGAATCTGAAATTTTAAGGCTGTTTTATTGCTTCTTTAGTCTTAGGAGGCAAAGATTTTTACAATTCCCTTCTTAATGCTTTTTATATATTTAGTAGATTTGCATACGAGTAAGAATAGTATTTTTCTTAGAAAGAAATTTGGATTTTAGCGCATGCTATGAAATTAATTTAGTGTTTGTGCTGTTATAGAAATTGTCTGTTGATAGCTTACAGACACAATTTTACATAACGAATAACACACCATGAATATAGGAGATAAGGTAAGGCTCTTACACTCGAAAGAAGAAGGAATAATTACACGATTTTTAAAAGATAACGTAGTAGAGGTTGAGATTGAAGCAGGATTTAAACTACCTGTATTAAGGAGAGAATTAGCAATTGTTTCGAAAACAGAGCAACAGTTTTTTAAACCTGTTCAACCATCCTCTGGCAATGAAGTAACTAAACAAAAAGATACTAAGCCAGTAATCAAAGCTGATAAGGGAGTTTTTTTAGCTTTTTTACCAGTTAATGATAAAAGTGTAGCCGTCTATCTTATTAATAATTCTGACTGGAATTTCCCTTTTACATTGACTTTACACACCGAAAGGATTCATGTGGGTTTGTTGGGAGGAGTGCTTCAGGCCAAAAGTTCTCAGAAATCGCCCCTGGAATTAGCGATCAAGGATATGGAAGAATGGGGTAGTTTTTCTTTTCAGGCCTTTTATTATAATGACGGACCTTTTGACGAACGAGCCTCTCTGTCAAAAAAATGAGAGTGCGTTCTAATACCTGGGCTAATTACAAGAAAAAAGCACCTTTATTAGAAAAGGACGCTTATCTATATCAGCTTGATTCGGATGAAGTAGAAGTAACTGTGCAAAAACCCAAAGAACAGGAGAAAAAACTCGTTATTGATGTAACAAAGCTGAAAGAAGGAATGATGGAGAAAAAAACAGCAGATGTTTTACCAAAGACTTATGAGAAACCTACGCAGATAGTTGATTTGCATATTGAAGAGCTGACCAAAAACCATCGGTCAATGAATAATGCAGAAATGCTTGAATTACAGCTAAACACGTTTTTAACTAAGTTTGAGCAGGCGATAGCGAGCGGTATGGATGAAATAACCTTTATACATGGCGTAGGGAATGGTGTATTAAGGCAGGAGATACAAAGAAAACTATCAGGTCATAAAAATGTGGCGTGGTTTGAAGATGCTCAGAAAGAGAAGTTTGGATATGGTGCTACGAAAATTAAGATTAAATAGTATTCACTTCTTAAACCAATAATTTTTTTTGGTTTTGTGCGTTTTGCACAAGTTCCCAATTATTTATTCATAATGAAAAAGTCAAACGTATCTGTTCATTTTATAGTAATTGCATTTTTTTGTTCATTTTTAAATGCCAATGCCCAGAAAGCTAATCCGGAAGCTCCGGAGGAAAAGTATTTACAAGATTCTGTTCGTGTGCAAAAAGTTTTTTCAAATATCAGTATCCCGTTCGATATATCAATGAGTGATATTGAAAGGCAGATTAATGTATCTATTGCAGGGCTTATTTACGAAGACAATAGCTATACAGATGGAAATAATGATAATTTTAAATGTAAAGTATGGAAAAAATCTAATATTCTTATTACAGCAGCAACAAATGATGTGTTTGATTTTACTGTACCAATTAAAGTTTGGGCTGAACAAGGTATTGGTGCATTTGGCATAATGAAATATGTTCCAATTGAATTTGAGATGAATTTAAAGTTCTCTACCAAGTTCACGATAAAGCCCGATTGGGCCGTCCAGACTTTTACAACCCCGAATGGATATGAATGGATTACAAAGCCTAAAATAAACATTGGTTTTGATGTACCAATTGACTTTATTGTAGGAAAAATTATTGATAATAACCACACAAGATTTGCAAAGTCGATAGATGAAGCAGTCGCAAAAAACCTTACCATAAAGCCTTACGTGGTTCAAGCTTGGAATGCTGCCTTACAACCTTACCTGGTGTCAAATGAATATAGAACTTGGGTAAGAATTACGCCTTTAGAGATTTTTATGACACCCTTGACTACAGCGGGCAGAGCCGTAAAGTCTGTATTGGGTATTAAAGCATATACAGAAACTATCACCGGCGAGA
Organism: Emticicia agri; assembly: GCF_004168285.1. Taxonomy (GTDB): domain Bacteria; phylum Bacteroidota; class Bacteroidia; order Cytophagales; family Spirosomataceae; genus Emticicia; species Emticicia agri. Next base: position 105,411 of record NZ_SEWF01000003.1, read on the forward strand.
AACCTGCTGCACCATTATCAGTCAATACAGTGCCTAATCTTAAATTAGTATCAACAATTCCGAATGAGTTTCAGGTTGGTCTTATGAGTGATGTGCCGTTTGTGGAAGCAGCATCAGTGGCAAAAAAAATGTTTATTGGTAAGACCTATGATTTTAAAGAGGGAAAATACAAAATCGAGATAACAGATTTGGATATTTATGGAAGCAATGAGTTTCTGGTAATTAAGGCTGATGTGAAGGGGAATCTGAAAGGAACGATTTATATCAAAGGCATTCCGGTTTATAATCCGGCAAAGAAGAGTATCGTGTTGAGCAATACACAATTTGACATAAAGACAAAGAATATTTTAGCGAGAGCAGCAGCATGGGTGCTGGAAGGACGAATGGTGAAAATGATAGAAGAAGAATATGGGCTACCTGTAGATGAGTTGCTGGGATATGCTAAACAAAATGTTGAAACAGCTATGAATAGTGAATATAGAAAAGGGGTGCGATTAAGCGGAAAGATTGATAGTGTATTGCCGGATAAAGTTTATCTGACACCCTCAAGCATTGTAGCAGTTGTTTTAGCTAAAGGAAAAGTTGAGTTAAAAGTAGATGGTTTATAATTGAATTACTTCGTATAATAATTAAATAAAACTTTTTTAGCGAGGTTTTGCTATGGCACCGCTTAGTCAGTTAAATATTTTTGATAGGTATCAGCAGTGATATAAGTTGCATTATATACAAGTATCAGTTAGTTTTGTATTAAGAAAAAGTAAGCCGTCTTATCGCTGCTTTTGGGATACCCCGATAAAGTTGAGGAAAGTCCGAACAGTGCAGAGCATCATGCTACCTAACGGGTAGGGGATAATTGAGTGATTGATTATCTACAGCCAGTACCACAGAAAATATACCGCCTTCGGGTAAGGGTGAAAAGGTGGAGTAAGAGCCTACCGCTTGTGTTGGCAACAATCAAGGCATGGTAAACCTCATGAACTGAAAGACCAAATAAACCGACAAGAGCAATCGTAAGATTGTTTAAAAGGCTGCTCGCCTGAGTCGGAGGGTAGGTTGATAGAAATAATAGGCGACTATTATTCCAGATAAATGATAAGACTTTAATGAATATCTTATGGAGAATCATTAAACGACAGAATTCGGCTTATAGGCTTACTTCTTCTTTATTAATAGTGTGTATAAAAATACGAAAGAACAAGTAATTTGCTAAAAAAACCTTGTGAAACTTTGATTTTACAAGGGTTTTTTATACTTTTGCAGTCCCAAAAATGCGGAAAGGGGACGGGCTCCCCATTAAAAAACAAATAACAATGGCAGTTAAAATCAGATTAGCAAAAAGAGGACGTAAGAAAGCACCATTATATGATATCGTGGTAGCTGACGCTCGCTCACCACGTGATGGTAAGTTTATTGAGAAATTGGGTCAGTATAATCCTCAATCTACCCCGGCGGGTATTACATTGAAAGATGACAGAGCTTTGTATTGGTTAATGGTTGGTGCTGAACCAACAGACACCACACGCAAAATTTTGTCGGTAAAAGGTATAATGTTTAAAAAGCATTTACAAATAGGTGTTGATAAAGGTGCTATTACACAAGAAGTAGCAGATGCACGTTTTGAGTCTTGGTCGAAAGACAAACAAGAAAAACGTGAGTCGAGAATTGCTAAATTAACAGAAGGTAAAGATAGTATCAAGAAAGCGGCCTTAGAAGCAGAACGTAAAAAACGTGCTGATATGGAAGCGGCTCAACAAAAAGCCCAAGCTGAAGCCGAAGCGGCAGCAAATCCGACTGAAGCTAGTGAAGAAGCTCCTTCAGCCGAAACTACTGAAGAGTCAGCAGAAGCATAAGCTTTTCTTAGAAAGAAGTTCTAAAGAAATGATAGAGAATCCTCGCCCAAAAGCGGGGATTTTTATATTAAACTTGATAAAGATATGACCAAAGAGGATTGTTATTTATTAGGCAAGATAACTAAAACACATGGGCTTAAAGGGGAACTGGCCATTTGGCTTGATGTTGATTACCCGGAAGACTATGAAGAGTTAGACTCCGTACTATTAGAAATAAAAGGAGAACTGGTGCCACACTTTGTGGAAGAAATACAAATCAGACCTAATAAATCAATTATTAAGTTTGAGGATATTGACACTATTGAAGAAGCGCAGAAACTGGTAAATTGTGATATTTACCTGCCTGAAGATAATTTGCCTGAACTGGAAGATGATGACCAGTTCTATTACCATGAAATTATTAGTTATGATGTGATTGATGAAGAAAAGGGTAAATTAGGAAAAGTACTGGCTGTATATACTTCAGACAGACAAGATCTGATTGCTATGCAATATGAAGGCAAAGAAATATTGATTCCGATTGATGATGATATTGTAAAGACTGTGAACAGAGAGAAAAAGGAGCTTTATACTAATCTTCCAAATGGTTTGTTAGAAGTATATTTAGAAGATAGCACTTCTCAGGAACCTGATGACGATGATACAGAAGAACATCAATAAGTAACTATGAAAATTCAGAATAAAGAAAATACCAGTCATTCAGGTGATGACAGTAGTGGTATTCGTATTGATATCATTTCATGTGTGCCTCGTTTATTAGATAGTTATTTCGACCATTCTATTCTGAAACGAGCAAAAGAAGCAGGTCATGCGCAGGTAATTATTCATGATTTGAGGGATTATTCTGAAAACAAACATCGTCAAGTAGATGATTATGCTTTTGGTGGTGGCGCTGGAATGGTATTAGGCATTGAGCCAATTGCTAAATGTATCCGTCATTTACAATCATTCAGGATCTATGATGAAATTCTCTATATGACGCCCGATGGCGATGTATTTGACCAGAGGACAGCAAATAGATTATCAATGACTAAAAACCTGATTATTCTCTGTGGACATTATAAAGGTATAGATGAACGTGTAAGAGAACATTTTATTACCAAGGAGGTTTCAATCGGAGATTATGTTTTATCTGGCGGTGAATTACCTGCTGCGGTTGTCTCTGATGCCATTATAAGATTAATTCCAGGAGTGCTCAATGATGAAACTTCGGCTTTAACAGATTCTTTTCAGGATAACCTTTTAGCTCCACCAGTTTATACAAGGCCTGCAGAGTTTGAAGGATTAAAGGTCCCTGAGATACTTTTGTCTGGTCACGAAAAAAAAATTAACGACTGGCGTCTGGAGCAATCTATTAAACGTACACAAGAAAGAAGACCAGATTTGCTTAAATAACTGCTACAAATAATCAAAAGCTTTGCTTATCAGCATTCTATTATCCATACCATTCCCATTTATTTAACTTTTAAGCGGCTTAATTCTTTCTAATGGGTAATTAATTCTACACTATTTATTTAAAAAATAGCCAAGAAACTCTTTTGTGGTTATGGCTTGATTTTTTTGTTATTATGTCCAAATACGAATAGTTAATTACAACAAATATTAGATTATCGTATTTAGCAACTAATTAATTCCATAATAACTTAAATTATTTAAAAACATGAAAAAGAATTTTTGTTCTTCGATCGTAGCACTTGTATTAACTTTATTTATCTCTATTAGTGCTAATGCTGCTACACCGTCTGCTACTACAGAAAATCCAGCTAAGATTTCAAAGAAAGAAAAATTGATGGGCTCTGAAGAGGGTAAAGCCATCTTATCAAGATTAGAAGAAATTAAAGCAATGGATAAGTCAGAAATGACTGCCAAAGAAAAAAGAGAATTACGTAAAGAGGTGAGAGCATTGAAAACCCAAGCAGCGCAATTAGGTGGGGGTGTATATATTTCTGCCGGTGCCTTGATTGTGATTCTACTTCTTATCCTTTTATTGTAAGAGGGTTATTATTGTAAGAGGGTTAAATATAAGAAAAGGAGGAGTTATGAAAACTGATCAAAAGCCTAAGGAAAAGGCAAAAGAGACTGAATTTCCAGGATATCCGTTATATCCAGCTTCAGAAGATATTTACAGCAGGGGGATTAAAGAAGATAATATTGATCCTGAAAATGTAGATAAACTGAAACAACCCAATGATAAATCACGTAACGATTGGAATGAAGGCGATTATGCTCATCAGGGAACCGGAGATGATTTAGATGTACCCGGCTCAGAATACGATGATGAAGAGGAAGAAATAGGTCTTGAAGACGAAGAGAATAATTATTATAGTTTAGGAGGTGATAATCATTCTGAAGAAGTTAATACAGATTTAGTACAAGATGACTCCGAAGACCAGGATCAATCAAGAATAGATTAATTAAGCCTTGTAAGCTAATAATAAATCTTTCGCACGATTAGCCAAACAACGAAAACCAAGCTACTAATAAAGCTATGGGGTTTTTAAATAAGAGACGCCATGAAAATTTTAAATAAACTATTTCTATTGGGAGTATTTGCTCTTCCAATTGGATTGGCTGGTTGCTCAGGTGAGATTATAACAACACCCCCTCCGGCCGCCGTAGTTGAAACTATGCCAGCTCCACCATCACCTTCTTATGTCTGGATTCCCGGACATTATGTTGCCAGAGGAGGGGTCTATACCTGGAGAAATGGATACTATAGACCAGCTCCACGTTACAGAAAAGTATGGGTTCCAAGCCGATATGTACAAACGTCAAGGGGCTACGTGTATAGGAGGGGGCATTGGAGAAGATAAGGTTTAACGAGTAAAAATTTAAGGCTTAGAAAAGATTATCTTGTGTTAAACAAGTGATTTTTTTTAAGCCTTTTTTGTATTAAATGTATTTATTTATATAAAATGTATTGCCTTATAAATAGTATATTACTTTATGTTTGTATATATGTTATAAATAATACTATACTTATATTATTTATTCGATATTAATACTTAAAAATCTTGTTAGTCTATGATTATTTTATTAAATTTGTATAACTACTATTGAGAATAGTACAACGATATAGTTAAAAAGTTATATTTATCCTTCTAAAAAAAGAAAATTTTAAGGCTAATGGCTGAGGAAACAGAAAATCTAATCCCAGAATCTTCCAACAACGGCACAATTATCCCAATCAACATCGAAGACGAAATGCGTGGAGCATACATTGATTATTCAATGTCTGTTATTATCTCACGTGCTTTACCTGATGTTAGAGATGGACTTAAACCCGTTCACCGCCGTGTATTGTACGGTATGGCAGAACTTGGCGTATATCACAATCGCCCTTATAAAAAATCAGCACGTATAGTAGGAGAGGTGCTTGGTAAATACCACCCACATGGAGATGCATCGGTATATGATACCATGGTTCGTATGGCTCAGGAGTGGTCTTTGCGTTATACTTTGGTAGATGGGCAAGGTAATTTTGGGTCAATTGATGGCGATTCACCTGCCGCAATGCGTTATACAGAGGCACGTTTGAAGCGAATAGCGGAAGAAATGCTTGCCGATATTAATAAAGAAACTGTTGATTTTCAGCCTAATTTTGATGATTCCTTAGAAGAACCCTCAGTGATGCCGGGTAAAATACCCAACCTTTTATTGAACGGTTCAGCAGGTATTGCAGTAGGTATGGCTACAAATATGGCACCTCATAATTTATCTGAGGTGGTTGATGGTATTGCCGCCTATGTGGATAATACAGAAATTACGGTTGAAGAATTAATGCACCATATTAAAGCACCTGATTTTCCTACTGGAGCTATTATATACGGCTACAGTGGTGTAAAGTCGGCATTTGAAACCGGTAGAGGACGTATAGTGTTACGTTCTGTGGCTAATTTTGAAGTATCTAAAACCGGTAAAGACCAGATTGTAGTTACTGAGATTCCATATATGGTTAATAAGGCCATGATGATTGAGAAAACAGCTCAGTTAATTAATGAAAAGAAAATTGAGGGAATTTCAGACATCAGAGATGAGTCTGACAGAGATGGTATGCGTATCGTATATGACTTACGTAAGGATGCTGTACCTAATGTGGTACTGAACAATCTGTATAAATATACTCAACTTCAATCATCTTTCAGTATTAATAACGTGGCGCTTGTAAAAGGTCGGCCGGTTACCTTGAATCTGAAAGATATGATTCGCTATTATGTGGAGCATCGTCTGGAAATTATTACCAGACGTACGCAATATGATTTAAAAGAGGCTGAAAAAAGAGCACATATTTTAATCGGACTTCTGATTGCATTAGATTATATAGATGCAGTAATTACACTCATTCGTAGGTCAAAAGACGCAGATGAAGCCAGAACTGGATTAATGCAAGGCGATTTCATGACTGCTCAGCAGAAAGAAAAATTCTTGACAGAAGGTTTACAACGCTTGCAGATTGTTGATGAGTTGAGTACTGATGCAGAAAGTGGGAATATCTTAAGCGAAGTGCAGGCAAAAGCTATTCTGGATATGCGTTTGCAACGTTTGGTAGGACTGGAAAGAGATAAGTTAAATGCTGAATTTGAAGAAATCAAAAACCTGATTGAAGACCTACGTGCCATTTTAGGGTCAGAAGAAAGAAAAAGGATTATTATCAAAGAAGAGTTGGCGGAGTTAAAAGCCCGCTATGGTGATGAAAGACGTTCTAAAATTGAAATGGCTGCAGGAGAATTCAGTATCGAAGATATGATTCCAGATGATGAAATGCTTGTAACTATTTCACATCAGGGATATATCAAACGTACAGCATTGCAGGAGTATAGAACACAGGGGAGAGGTGGTACTGGCTCAAGAGGTGTTAAAACAAAAGACGAGGACTATACCGAGCATTTGTTTGCTGCCACAAATCATAATTATCTTTTATTCTTTACTAAAAAAGGTAAACTTTTTTGGTTGAGAGTATTTGAAATACCTGAAGGTAGTAAAACAGCTAAAGGAAGAGCCATTCAGAACCTGATTAATATTGAATCTGATGATAAGATTCAGGCTGTTCTGAACGTAACTACACTTACTGATGAAGACTATATTAATAACAATTATATAGTCATGTGTACAGAAGACGGTACTGTAAAGAAAACACTTTTAGAAGCTTATTCTCGGCCACGTCAGGGAGGAATTATTGCTATTAATATTAATGAAGGCGATAACCTGCTGGATGTAGCGCTTACTAATGGAGACAATAATATAGTAATAGCCGCCAAAAATGGTAAAGTAGTTCGTTTTCACGAATCGGGTACACGCCCAATGGGACGTACAGCCACAGGTGTAAGAGGTATCAGTCTGGAAGGAGATGACAAGGTAATTGGAATGGTTTGTGTTTCAAGAGCTGATACACAGCTACTGGTTGTTTCAGAAAAAGGTTACGGAAAACGCTCTGATATAGAAGATTATCGTATTACGTCAAGAGGTGCAAAAGGTGTGAAAACATTGAATATTACCGATAAGACGGGTACATTGGTTGCCATAAAAGAGGTAACAGATGATGATGATTTGATGATTATTACTAAAAATGGTATTGCTATTCGTATTAAAATTGCAGATCTGAGAGTTATGGGGCGTAATACACAGGGAGTAAGGCTTATTAGATTAAATGATACAGATGATATTGCTTCGGTTACTCGTATTATTCGTGAAGAAGACGAGGAAGAAACTGCAGAAGGTGGAGACAATTCAGGTGTATCAACCGAGACAGAAACGTCAGTAGAGTAGGGGAGTATGTCGAGTTTTTATGTTAATACTTTGTTAATTTCCCGAAAATATATATTTTTCGGGAAATAATATTGTCTAACCCTAAACGTTTAAGTATTTTAAAAAATCAACTCAAATATGAAAAAAACCATTTTTGTGTCTGTCTTATCAATGGTTACGGCAGGCGTATTTGCACAAGCAGGACTTGATAATCAGCTTCGCGATGCACAATGTAAATCAGCAGCTGATGAAATAGCAAAAGGTGAAAAAGCAAGTCTGGATGCTAAAAAAGGTGCAAAATCTTCAACCTGGGTTAAACTTGCTACTGCTTATGAAGATATGGCTATTAATTGCGGTAAAGACTCAATGGCATCAGAAAAAGCATACAATACTTACAAAAAGGCACTGGAAGTTGAAGCAGGAGGGAAAGGTGCTAAAGATATTGAGGCCGCTTTAACGAGTCAGAAAATCTATTCAGCATTAATGCAACAAGGCGCAGGTTTCTATAATTCTAAAAATTTCCCAAATGCGCTTAAATTGTTCAGATTAGCTTCTGAAGTAAATCCTAAAGATACCACTGCAGCATTGTATTCAGGTATAGTAGGACAACAAGCCAAAGATAACGAGGCTGCTAAAATTTACTTTAATAAGTTTATTGAACAGGGAGGTAAAGATCCGGCTGTATTCTATAGTTTATCAGAAATCTACAAAGGTGAAAAAAATACAGCTAAAGCAGTAGAAGTATTAAAAAAAGGCATTACTGCTAATCCTAATGATAAAGACTTGAAGGGATCTCTTGTAAACGTTCAATTATCAAGCGGAAATTCAGACGAAGCAATTGCTGAATTGAAGAAATTAGTAGATTCAGACCCTAATAATATAAATAATATGCTAAATCTGGCAATTCTTTATGATAATAGCGGTAAGAAAGAGGAAGCATTAGAGCTTTATAAGAAAGTTATGGCTATAGACCCAACTAATTATGACTGTAACTTTAATTTAGGCGTTTATTACTTCAATCAAGCTGTAAAAATTAAAGAAGAAGTAGATAAAATGGATATGAAAGAGTATCAAAAAAGTGGTAAAGCAATAGAAGATAAAGCATGTGCTAAATTCGCTGAGGCAAAACCATACTTTGATACGTGTAAGGCTGTCAGAGACAAAGAAGGAAAAGCACTTGAAGAAGATTTAACTAATAGTCTGACAAGTTTAACTACAGTTCTTGAGCAGTGTGCAAAACGCAAATAAAGAATCGGATAAAACGAAAAAAGCCCTTAGAAACAACTCTAAGGGCTTTTTTATTGGGTTATATAAATCTTAATGAACTATCTTTTGTCCTATATTTTTGAGTCTCAGTATGGAGAATATTCAGACTTTGCTTAGAATAATTATATTATAATGAAAATAATTTGTTAAATCATATAATGTATTAATAGGATAGGTTTAAATTTCCTATTTAACATAATATAAATTATATAACATATATTTTAATCTATTCTACAGGGGAAAAGGTGTGGAAAATAAAAAATCCACGTGGAACATTTGTTGATAATTTGTTAAATTCTTTTTCTCTCCTTCTGAAATCTGTGTAAGAAAAAATATTCTTAATTAAGAAAAGCTTTTAATGCTTTTGGTTTTCGCCCAACTTTTTTACGCATTTTAACTTTCTCTGGCCGTTCCTTTATCTTCTTATCTTCAAAGAACACGCCTAAGGCTTCAATAATTATATCCTTTTGCGACATGCCTTCCCAGTAACCATAATCTTTCATGGTTTCAACCAATTCGTTCGGACAATCGAATGTAACTTTAGTTGATGGCCCGTTGTCTTGTAGAGCAGCTATCGCTGCCGGCTGATTAACTGTTGCCGTAGATTGTTCAGTATTTTTTGTAGGAACTAAACTTTCAAAGGTGAAATTTTTATTCTTTGCCATTTTTTTTAATTTAATTTGATACAGACGATTCTCAACAAGTTGATTTTAATAATATTCTGCTTAATTATTAATACTTTTTAGAATCTCTTTTGTTAATTGATAATAATCCATAGCACCATTGCTTTCCGGTGAGTAAGAAAAAATATCTTTTCCGTTTGCCTGAGCTTCAGAAATAGCAATATTATCTCTGATAGTTGTAGTAAAAAATGAACTGCCTAATTGCTGTTTTGTAGCTTCGATAATATCGTTACTAAGTTTCTTGTTTATTCGAGGATTATACCTGGTCGCAAAAACACCACCTAATTTGGTCTGAGGACTAATAAGTTGTAGTTCTGAAGAATAATTTAAGAAATTCCTGAGCCCTTCATAACTTAAAAATTCTGCTTGTAGAGGCACTAAATAAATGTCGCAGGCTATAAGCGCAACTCTTGTCATTCCTGAAAGTGTGGGAGGACAATCAATCATAATGTAATCATAGTTCTTTTTTACTTTCTCTAATAGTAGCTTTAGGTTGAAAGGAAATACCGGTGAGGCTTTGATTGCATCTTCTTTTGAATTAAGCTCGGCGGCGCTGGGTAATAAATCTCCTATTGCTGTATTTATTACAATACTTTCAAAAGGAAATTCGCCACTCAGGTAATTACCTACATGGTTCTTTCCAACCTGGGATTCCTGAACACCAAAACATCTTGTAAGACTGGCTTGTCCGTCAAGGTCAATGAACAGTACACGAGCATTTGCAAATTTCTGAAAGGCAGCACCAAGATTTTGAGTAGAGGTGGTTTTACCCACTCCCCCTTTGTTGTTTACTACACTAATGGTCATTGTATATAAGAATAATATTGTGCAGCAATATAGAACAAATCATTCGTAGTAACAATATTAATTAATAACTTATTATAGTTAATAATATCTTTATAATATGTATAGAATGTTTTTATAGAGGTAATTGTAATAAATATATAATTCTTATAAAATATAAATACTTATCTATAAGTAATAATGGTATTTTAATTAATAAAAAAAGTAAAATACATACTTATATTAAATAATGTTATAATTTATATATACTTATTTTATTATCAATATATAATAAACTTATAATTTTTATGAAACTTATTTAATTAATGGTATGTATAATTAATTAATTAAGTTTTAAACTTAATAAAAGTATTTAATTTATAATATGTATTATTTCAATAATAAAGATAATATGTATAAATAATAGTATTATTATGATAAGTATAAATAAATCTAAAAATAAAAATATATTTTGAATGCATAATAAGTATATAATGTTTAATAAGTTTATTTATGTACTAATAGTATAGTTTGTATTTGCAACTCATTATATAGGTTGTTTTAATGAGCTTAGCTGCCAAAATGAGCTACTACCCTATTTGATATGTGAAGTTGCCTTAAATCGAAGATTTGGTGCCTTAAAAAGGGTTGCTTTCTAAGTGTTTTAAAGCGAAGATTAAAAGTTATTCTTAATGAATAAAATTAGATATTTCAATAACTACAATAATTTGTAAGATTAATAAATCTACTTTACACAAAACGATACCTTAGCAACTAATAAAATAGAGTAATGTGTTCTCAAATAATTTATCAAAAATACTTAGTCTGATAAATCGGCAGAGCGAAAACTTAAGTTCAAAAACATTGCTCCTGATTTCTTCTGTATTTCCCTTCTTTGAATTTAGTCAGAAAGATTTAAAATTCATTTGCGTTTTAAGATCTATCAAGTGTACTAAACTTACAATCTAAAGGCCGGAAGATTTTTCAAATTACAGTTATGAGAATATTAACTCATCAAATAATTATCGAGAGGAAGATTATAAGTAATAGGCTTAGAGAAGTAAGCTATCTCTTTAATTTTATAATGGCTACATGGAGCAATTAGCTATAAGGTTTATTTAATGGTCTTAACTCTGATTTGAATAAATTTAAAAATCTGAAACTTAAGTTTATCTGAACTACCTGCTGAAGGCTTCATTGAAGCCGCTCTAAGGAAACTACTATTGTTTAAGATTTTTGCTGGCAATTAAATTAATGAGGACTCAGCTTTCAAGCTTCCTTGAGATAATATATAAAAGGCAATTGGTAAGACAACCTAAGCTGAATAAGATAGAATGTTTTTTTATTTAACTATCTATTTCGTTTCTTCTACGGATGTTCGCTCCCCATGCCAAAGGCGATTTACGCAGACTAAGAAATGCTGCTAATATAGTTCCTAATAGTACTGGTGCAGCAAAAGCTATTGGCTTGGTATTACCTGAATTGAAAGGTAAACTTGACGGAGGTGCTCAACGTGTTCTAACAACTACTGGAAGTTTAACAGACAAGGCATTATTAAAATCTTTGTAATACGAAAAGTAAGAAGTAGCATCTTACTCTATTAGCCTTGGAGCAACTCACGAACTATAAAACTTTAATGGAGAATTGATTAGACTTTATAGTTTGCATGATTTACCTTTTCGTCAAAAACTGATTCAATTCAATTAAGTATAATAGCTTGGTGAAATTTTGAATAAACATGCAACTGGAGTTTAGAATGAAATTCAATCAATCACACCAAGCTAAAACATAGTCTTCTTTTGTTTATCCGACACTCTGACAAATTGTCATGTATTGCTCGACTCAAAAACCTGAGTATTTCCATCCGTATAAACAACAATAATTCTTGCTACATTACCATGCCCGAAATTAGGCAAAATTGTGCTGCTGAGATTTTGTTGTGGTGTAGCATTATCCGCAATTTTCCTTTCAAGCGATTCTCGGGAGGCAAATATAGGCCTCTTTTGTTGTGTAACTGCTTGATTATTAGTGACTTGTGATAATGCTTGAGTCTCATTTTCTTCATCTTCTAAAAACCAATCGAAGCCAAGTTCAGGGTATCTTTTGTAAATTTTTTGAACAATCTCTAAACTGGGCTTATTTCTGTCAGATAAAATGTGTGATATGCTCGGTCTGGGCACTCCAATTTCATCTGCAAACTTAGTAGAGGTCAAATCTTTGTCATTAATAAATCGGCGAATCTTCTCATTTAATTTCATAAACAGTTTACAATTATATTTATAAATAATAGATGTAAACAAAAGTAAACACTAATTCTAAATGTTAATTAACAATTATAAACATCACATTACAAATATAAATTGTTTAAAAATGAAAACCAAATACTTTTGTAAATATATTTGTATAGATGTAAACAGTATGTGTTTACATATGAAATATAATTGTTAATAGCCTTATTTTCAATGAATTATATGATTTAATATGTGTTTATAAGAAGTAGAAGATAAGTTATAAGTAGCGTAGAGTGCTCTCATTGAAATTTCGGAGGACGAAACACAAATCACACAGTATGGAAAAAAGCTTATTAGGATAAATTCAACCTATATTTAATAATGTCAAGAAAAAAAAGAATAATATTTACAAACGGAGCTTGTTTATTAATAGATGTAAACTAAATTTGTATCACGCTTACGTGCTTTCAAACATAATTCATTAAAGATAAATTTAAGTAAAGGTTTAATTTGTAGGTAGAAATGCCAACAATTTGGGATTCAATCGTCAGAAAGTCCTATCTTCTTTTAGATTGGGCTTTTTTTATTTTAGTACTATCAAAAGGCCTATGTTTAGTTTATAACTATTTAGCCCTTTTTTATTGAAGTATATATGGCAAGTAAAATGTGATAGAAAATAGAAAACGCTAAAGGTAAATCCAGACTCGGAGTTAATAGATAATCTCAATTAATAGCAACCTTATGTTTTATTTATATAGACAAACTGACAGTATATTATATGACTAACTATTTAAGCATGGATAGCGTCCTTTATTTTTCCTCCTTAAAGGTTTAATGTATATCTAAATCTCTTGGTTATTTTCTTAATAATGAAATTGACTCTACACATAAATAGTTTAATTCTCTTTAATGAAGTATGTATTCTGGCCTAACTCGTAACAAAAAAGGCAGTAGTTGATTACTACCGCCTTTATAAGGTCAATTTAAAATTAATTCAGACTGAGACGTTATTTTCTCTCAGTGCTTCATTCAGAGAGGTCTTAAGGTCTGTACTTGCTTTTCTCTGGCCTATGATAAGGGCACAAGGTACTCCAAAATCTCCGGCAGGATATTTTTTAGGTAGCATGCCAGGGATAACTACAGAGTTATCAGGAACATAACCAATGTACTCCTGGCCGGTATTAACATCGATAATTTTAGAACTACTGGTAATAGTTACTCCTGCTCCTAAGACGGCTCTTTTGCCTATCCTTGCTCCTTCTACAACTATACAACGGGAGCCAATAAATGCCCCGTCTTCAATGATTACCGGAGAGGCCTGTGCAGGCTCTAAAACGCCTCCAATGCCTACGCCACCACTTAAATGTACATCTTGCCCTATTTGAGCGCAACTACCTACTGTAGCCCAGGTATCTACCATAGTTCCTGAATCTACATACGCCCCTATATTAACATAAGAAGGCATTAGAATAACTCCTTTAGCTAAATAAGACCCATATCTCGCTACTGCGGGAGGAACCACCCTTACACCAATCTTATCGTATCCTGTTTTTAATTTCATTTTATCATGATATTCGAAGATGCCTACTTCCTGAATATTCATTTGTTGCAGAGGAAAATATAGTATAATGGCTTTCTTTACCCAATCATTTGTGGTCCAGGTTCCATCTTCATTAGGATTAGAGACGCGGATGATTCCCTCGTTTAATTGGTTAATTATTTCTTCAATTGCATTTTTAGTAGCGGGGTCATTAATTAATGAGCGATCTTCCCAAGCAGATTCTATAACTGTTTTTAAAGACATTTTATGGTTATTTAAAATATTAATATAAAAATTATAAAGTGTTTATAGTCAATTATTTATGATTAAATTTTAAGTATTTTTTAAGTAAATATAAATAAATTAGTGACATTTACTATACATAAATACAAAGGTAAGATAATATATTTAAAAAACACAGATGCGGTTCTAAGGTTGTCAGTATTTTAAGTAGTGCTGCATTGCATGCATCTCTCCCCTACTAATTATATCAAAGCAAAAACTGAGATAGCAATTAAACCTATGATAAAACATTTAAATCATTCAGCGATTGCTCTGTTTTTCTGGTTACAGAAGCATTTTTTGCAATATAAATCAACGATTAAACTCGAATAATGCAAAATCATTAAATGGTCAGATTAAAACTAAAATATAATAGTCATAATTAACTAATATTTTTAGTTTTAATTACTAATTAATATTTAGCTTTTTGGTTAAAATTACTAAAAATATTAGTAAACACTAATTAGTAATTAATTATTCTACATTCATTTATTGTCTTTCATTAATATAAAAATCTTCTTAACTTGCACTATCGTACCACTTAAACCAAATTATTTTAAAATGTCACAAATAAAGGTAGCTATTAATGGGTTTGGACGAATTGGAAGACTCGCCTATCGTCAAATTTATAATATGGATGGAATTGATGTAGTTGCAATTAATGATTTAACCAGCCCATCAGCTCTTGCTCATTTGCTAAAATATGACAGTGCTCAAGGTAGATTTGATGCAGAAGTAAAATCTACAGATAATAGCATTCTCGTTAATGGAGAAGAAATCAAAATTTATGCTCAAAAGAATCCGGCAGAAATTCCTTGGGGAACTCATGAAGTGGATGTAGTTTTAGAATGTACTGGATTTTTTACTGATAAAGATAAAGCTGCCGCACATTTAACGGCCGGAGCAAAACGAGTTATTATTAGTGCTCCTGCTACAGGAGATTTAAAAACTATCGTATTCAATGTAAATCATGAAATACTTGATGGTAGTGAAACTATTATTAGTTGTGCAAGTTGTACTACCAACTGTTTAGCCCCAATGGCCAAAGCACTTAATGACACATTTGGAATTATATTAGGTAGTATGACTACTGTTCATGCTTATACAAACGACCAAAATACGTTAGATGCTCCACATGCGAAGGGTGATTTACGTAGAGCGAGAGCTGCTGCTGCCAATATAGTTCCAAATAGCACTGGTGCAGCAAAAGCTATTGGCTTAGTTTTACCTGAATTGAAAGGTAAACTTGATGGTGGTGCTCAACGTGTTCCAACAATTACAGGAAGTTTAACTGAATTAACAACTGTTTTAGATAAAACTGTAACTGTTCAAGAAGTTAATGCGGCAATGAAGGCAGCAAGCAATGAAAGTTTCGGCTATACCGAAGATGAAATTGTGAGCAGTGATATTATTGGTATTAACTTTGGAAGTTTATTTGATGCCACTCAAACCAAAGTTGTTACCGTTGGTGACAAACAATTAGTTAAAACTGTGAGCTGGTACGATAATGAAATGAGTTATGTGAGTCAATTAGTTAGAACGGTAAAGTACTTTGCTACACTCATATAGTATTAGTTTAACAGTAAAAAAGGTCGATTTCAAGATTTTATAATCCTAAAATCGACCTTTTTCTTTTATGGTTTGGCAGCTAAATAATTTATTTTAAATCCTTTTTCAACGAATAATCTTTCGTAATGTGTCACTATGTAATGATGTTCTGCTAACAATTCAGAATTATATAAATCAGTGGTATACCTTAATATAGTGTAATTAGCCTCTACAAATGTCTTTAAGGAGTACTCAAAAAGACCACAATTGTCTGTTTTGAAGTAGAAATTTCCATTCGATTTTAAAACTTTCCGATACAAATTCAGGTAATTAGTATTGGTTAGTCGCTTCTTTTCTTCTTTGTCTCTTGGTTGTGGGTCAGGATGAATAAGCCAAATTTCATCAACTTCTTGTTCTTTAAAAAATTCCTCCAAAAAGGCAATTGGAGTTCGCAAAAATGCCACATTTTTCAATCCTGCTTCTATAGCTCTCTTGCTACCGCGAGCAATCCTATCGCCTTTGATATCTATCCCAATGAAATTTTTTTCAGGAAATTTCTTAGCTAATCCAACAGTATATTCTCCTTTCCCACATGCTAATTCTAACACGATTGGATTATCATTTCTAAAATACTCTTTTCTCCATTGACCTTTTACGATAGTATATAATTCCTTCCCTCTCTCAATTACATTATCAGCCTGAGCATTGTGTATAAATCTGGGTAATTTTTGTCGTGCCACTCTCCTACTTAATTAGAATTTATTAAAATTATTAAAAGTATTATTCTTAAAAAAAATATTATGCTTATAGTTCACTTAATTCAGCTACTACAAATGTACTGCCACCTATGTAAATAAAATCCTCTTTTCTGGCAATTTCTCTCGCTTTTTCTAGTGCATCATTCACGCTGAGAATTGAATATCCTTTAAGTCCTATCGACTCAGCAATTTCTATCAAATTCTCAGAGGCCATAGAACGAGGTGAATTTGCCTGACAAAAGAAATAAATCGCCTCTTTAGGAAACAACTGTAAGATTTCTGCTACATTCTTTTCTTTCACAAATCCTAATATAAAATATTTTTGACCCTTAATATATCCAGTCTTTTCTAATTTCTCTATTTGATTTAATACGATATTTAAACCATGTTCGTTATGACCTGTATCACAAACAGTGAGTGGCTTGTCACCTAAAATTTGCCATCGACCTTTTAAACCTGTCAAGGAAACTACATTGGAAATTCCTCTCCTTAAAGCCTCATCGGATATAGTAAATCCTATACCTTTTAATACCTCAATTGATTGAAAAACTCCGGTTAAATTCTTTAGTTGATAATTGCCAATTAGTTGAGACTCTACTGCTTCAAGTCTTATATTACCTTCTCTATCATACACATCAACCATTAAACTATAGTTCCATGATAAAGATGTTCTATTCTCTAAAATTTTGTATTTATCCTCAGCAAAAAAAATTGGTGAATTTTGTTCAATAGCTTTACCAATAAAAACTGGTGCAGTCTCTTGATTTCGCTCTGATATTACAACCGGAGTTTGGTATTTAATAATTCCCGCTTTTTCATATGCAATTTTTGGTAAGGTGTCTCCTAAAATATCCATATGGTCAAATCCAATATTGGTTATGATAGAAAGTAAAGGTTGAATAATATTTGTTGAATCAAGCCTTCCTCCTAATCCGACTTCTATGACTGCTATATCTACGTTCTCTTCAGCAAAAAAACTGAAAGCAAGCGCAACGCTTAATTCAAAAAAAGACGGTTTAAGTGCTTCTATAAAGTCTTTATTTATATTAACAAAGTCTACAACCTTCGCCTTTTCAATAGATTTACCATCTATTCTGAATCTTTCTGTATAGTCTTTTAAATGTGGAGAGGTATAAAGGCCTGTCTTATATCCTGCGCAATTGAGTATGCAGGCCATATAATGAGAAGTGCTTCCTTTCCCATTTGTACCTGCTATATGAATGCTTTTAAATTTGTTCTGAGGATTACCAAGGTGCTCACAAAGGGCAAGTATATTTTCAAAACCCGGTTTATACGCCTTTGCTCCTACTTTATGAAAAACCGGGAGCATGTGGTACAGATAATCAATCGTTTCTTCGTAGTTCATTACAAATAAAAAAAGGTGATAATTAAATCACCTTGTTTGTATTCTGCAAAAATACTAAAGATTTCTAAATATTCGCTTTAGCTTTTCCTTAATTAGTTGCCTGATTGAATATTGATAGTAATAGTTCCGCTTGCTCTTGGTGGTGGTGTCCCTGCCGGAGTCAATACGGAACTTAGTTTTTGTTGGATGTAATTCTTATAAAAGTTTTGCACTGCAGGGCTTACTGTTGATTCAACTACACTAATTCCGACCACATCACCTGAATCATCAACCGTTACTTTAAAAACAATTTTACCCGTTTCACTTGACCCATCATTTGGTAAGGACAATTTCCTTTTATTCCAACCACTTAAACCACCGATCGACGCGCCTGAACCTCCTCCTTTGCCAGGATTACCATACAGGCTTTTTCCGTCAAGTGTCCCTCTTGGGTCTCCTTTATCTCCCACTTCTCCCTTTTTTCCATCACCATTATTGTTGCCACCTATTCCATCTCTGGTACCAATGGTTCCATTTGAATTAGAATTCGAGCCATTGGCACCATTAGAACCTTTTGATCCTTTCTTGAATAATGAACCGTCATCTACAGTTCTTTTAGGAGGTTCTGGTTTAACCGGCTCAGGTTTTGGTGCCTCTGTTTTAGCTTTAGTTTCTACAGGAGTTACTTTTACAACAGGTTTGGTTTCTATTTTCTTTACAGGTTTATCATTCTCTTTTTCTTCAACCGGGCTGTCTTCCTTTGAGGTAATTACAGGTTTAGCCTGTACCTCCTTCACTTTAACCTTTATTGGTTTTTCCGCTACCGGAGGTGGAGTAACCACAGGCTTAACCTTTAGTAGTTTTGCTTCCTCTTGCTTAGCTGCCGGTTTTACATCATAATTATTGGGAGATGGATTTGCTTTATTGGTTGTTTGTATATCTCCACTACCCACCAGATCTATTCCATAATTTAATTCAACACCCTCCGGTTCTTCAAGAGGTGTGTACATTAATTTCAGAAAAAATAAAATGGTTAGAAAAGAACCATAAATAACCAGACTAATAACAAACGCCAAAGGTTGATTCTTTTTATTGTCTTCGGAAAGCGTTGCTGTTTGCATTTATAATATAAATTATTGTTGAACAAGAAAATATAAAAAAACCTGTAAGTGATGCTTACAGGTTCAAAAATATATCGAAAACTCTCTATTTACTCTTAACTATGGCTGGTTTCTCGCCTAACAAGCTCTGATGTCTTTCTGCAATTACCTGAGCCTCTTCAAATGTATCAGATTCAGCAGCAATTACTTTCATAAGGCTGCCAAACTGCACAACTCTTGGTGAAAAACCATTTTTAAGTAAATTCGCACTAAGCTTTTCTACGTTTTCTTTACTTCTAAAAATCCCGGAAACAATTAAATAACGCTTTTCTGTGTTAATTATTGTTGATTTCGTCTCGTCACTCTTTGGTATTTCAGGAAGTTTTTGTTCTTTCTTTGTTTCAGTGATGTTTTCAGTGTTCTTGGTCTCAGTTTTAAGAACTGGAGCAATCTCTTCATTCTTTCCCTCTAAAACCTCCTTCTTATTGAAAACGGGTTTAATAATTTCATACTCAGAAGGAGAAGTTTTATCAGTATCTTTAACTACTTTATTAGCAGACTCTTCTCTTCTTGGAATATAATCTAAAGGATTAAAACTACTTTTTGTGGAGGTTTCGTCACCTTTTGAATTTGAAAACAATACAAAGAACAGGCCTGACGATAACAATAATACTGGCAACGAATATAAAACATAAGTCCACTTTGAATGTGTCCCAGTAGTTGAATAGGAACTATCATGAACAAGCATTTCATCATCATCCGCATCAAAAGTCTTGCTTAATTTATAGTTCTGTTTTTCGACCTTTCTCGGAAAAATGCTATCGAAGCCAAAGCTCTCGCTAAAGAAATTATTTCTTCGGTCAGGGTCAAAAACTAAATTATTTTCTTCGTTTAATGAAAAATCCCCGATTTTTTCAAAATGAAATGATTTCTCATTATCTAATGATGATTTAATTTCAGTTACAAAATTCTGAATAGTTCTTTTTGCTTCATCAATTGTTACACTTTCTCTTCTGGATATATAGGTAGCTAATAGCCCATCATCTTGCTTTAAAATCTCATTGAAAGCAATTCTTTTCTGAGGAGGCATAAGGGAACCGCTGATATCATTAAAACTTGATGGCATATAATTAGCGATAAATGCCCCAAAATTAGGGACAGTTACGTAATCATGCTCATAAAGTAGTGTTCTGATGTATTCTGCAACAGGCTTCATAGGGCTTAACATTATTTGGGGAGCAATCTTTATGCTAAATTAAAATGAAAAATTGACACCTACAAGAAAATTTAAACCTTGTTGCGGATAATATAGAAAACGCTCGTACTTCTTACCTAATATATTATTTAATTTCACGAAAGCAGTAAATTGTGAGCTGAATAAATAATCAAACTCTGCATTAAGATCATAAAATGCTTTGTTCGTCATAAGTTCTTGTGTGGTTGGATTTTTGGCGTATGTTTTGCCAAAATAATACAAATCTAAATTTGCCAACAGTCGGTCTGATACGATTAGAGTATTTCCCCATTTAGCCGTAACTAACGGTCTATGAAACGGTTGTTCAAAACTTCTTCTTTGATAGTGGTTTATATCTGTTTTTATGTAAGTACGCCATATTTCGGCAGGCTGATAGTTTAGTTGAACAACCAAGTTAAAGTACTGAGTTCTTAAACTGTCATATAAAATATTAAATTTAGCTGTATCGCCCAATGCCTCGCCAAAATCAGGCGTATAGTTATTGAAATAATATAAGTTTTTATAATAACCCATCGCTCCTCTGATGTTGAAACTTACCCCAGAACCTAAATCTCCTTTTCCACCGACGTAATACTCCTGACTTTTTTCAGTGTTCATTAATCTCACCTGAGACTTTAAATAAGGATTTTCATTTAACATGCTACCAAGGGTATTTCTTACAATATCTCCATCCATACCAGCAAAGAAATAGAGCAAACTCGGAGATTTATACGTTAATTCAACTGTTGGGAAGCCTTTAGTACGGTTAATCTTTTTAATCTCATCAAATTCATTAACCGCTTTATAACCAATACTGGCACCAAAACTGTTAAAATTAAGTTTAAACGTCGGTTCTACTCTAAAAAGATTTCTTTTGTCCACCTCTAAATCGCTTCTTTGAGTGATAAATGCCTCTGCATCAATTACAGCAACAAATTTTTCATTAATAATCGGGAAATAAGTATTAAAGTTTGAGGCCCAGTCGGTTTCTTGCGCGCCATAAATATTCTTTAGAGACTTCAGGTTAGTTTTCAATGAATAATCAACGCGGGGATTCGGTGCAGTATTTTCGAAGCCAACATTAAATTGCACTATATTTAATATCTGACGAATGTCTTTACGATCTAAATCTTCACGTGGTCTTTGGTAACCATAAAAATAGTATTGGTCTCTGTTATAATTAACACCAGCATTTACCTGAAATTTCTGCGCAATATACTTTCCGGTGATTTCTGCCTTATCATACATATTAGCAGAGTTTTTGTCATCAACTGGCCCTCTCATGGTTGAATTATGGTAGGCATGAACACCGATAATCAAGTTGTTTTCTTGGTTAGAATTTAAAAAAACCTCTCCTAAAATTCGCCCATAATTCCCTGCTCCAATTGTTACATAATTATTATAGCTTTCTGTTTCTTCTTTTTTATTTCCTCCTTCGGGAGCCACCACATTCGGGCTGAATTTTACCTCTTCAACTCCTTTCGGTTTACGGTCAAAAAAAGTATATTTCATCTGTTTTTCATCAGAGCTTGATTTTAAAGGAGGGATTTTTTCAAAAACCCTATTCGCAGGAGGTAGTTCAACTTTTCGGTCTTTGGTAATAATAATATCATCATCTATTTGTGCAAATGATGGTAATATAATAAAACTTAGACCTATAACAAGTAAAAAGAAATTTATGGTTTTTATAGACTTGGTTTGCATCAGGAATTTCATAAAGGAATATTTTAATGTTTTAAAAAATCAGAAAAGCATAAGTAAATCATTACTCTTTATTTTCAATTTCTTTCATTTTTTTCTTGGCAACATCAACGGTTTCTGGGGTTTCTGAATTCTCAATAATTGATTTCAAGGTTGCTTTCGCCATGAAATAATCATTTAATGCAACATAATTATCCGAAATCAGTATAAAACCTTTTTCATACCAATACAAAAACTCCGAAAATTCAGCTGCCAGTTCTTGCAATAATTTAATTGACTCCTTGTATTTCTTCTGACGATAAAGCATTTCACCGATAAAATACTTTGCTTCTGCGCCATTATTGTCTTTGGCCATTGCAATAGTCTTATTAAATTCCTCCTCTGCTTTTACAAAGTCATTTTTTGCCAGATAGGCTTTTCCAATGTATAATTGAGCTTTATTTGATGCCC
The DNA here is from genome assembly GCF_004168285.1 of Emticicia agri. Lineage (GTDB taxonomy): Bacteria > Bacteroidota > Bacteroidia > Cytophagales > Spirosomataceae > Emticicia > Emticicia agri. The sequence goes on from NZ_SEWF01000003.1 coordinate 127,927, forward strand.
CCATTACAATATTACCCCCATTGTTGATAATTTCCCTTGCATAATAAATTACAGAGTCTTGATTACCTGAAAAATAATACGCATCAGTTAAGCCTTGCCAGGCATTAATCATATCTCGTTTGTTGGCTGATGAAATAAGCACAGCACGATAATTAGCTATAGCATTTTTATAGTTTTTTGAAGAAGTTTCAATACTGGCGGCTCTTAAAGCTGATTTTGTTACAAAGCTTGTTCGGTTATCGCTTATTACCTGATTATAATACTTTAAGGCATTTGGTTTGTCATTCAGAATATAGTACGAATCAGCTAAATAATACTTAGCCTCATACATACTTGAACTTCCCGGATAATTATTGATAAATTTTATCAGAGCGGCTACGGCATTGCTATATTTTTCATTCAGGTATAGATTTTTAGCTGTTTCGTATTCCAGGTTTTCAACAGAACCGCTACCCGGATTACTTTTTTTATACTCATCTACAATTGAAGAGAACTCTTCAGGTCGCCCTAAAGTGTTGAGCGTTTCCTGCAATCCTAAGAGTGCATTTTCAGCCACATCTGTTTTCCCGTATCTTATTACAATGACTTTATAATCATTTAGCGCAGCTTCATAGTTTTTTAGATTCCCGTACGCCAATGCACGCTTCAATAGAGCTTGTGGAATCAGACCACTCTTGGGGCGCTCCCTAACCATTTTACTTATAAGATTTACAGCACTCTGATAATTACCTTTATCTAATTCTAAAGTCGCATTCTGAAACCAAGCATCATCCACTAATCTTGAATTTGGATATTGGGTTGCTATTCTATCAAAGATTTGAAGAGCTTCTTGATTTCTGCCTAAAAAGGTCAGTGTTAGTGCTTTTTGATACATGGCATAGTCTTTTTCAGTTCTGTTCTCTTTGATGGCTAAATCGTAGTATCTGATTGCTTCTTCGTAATTTTTGATTGCTAAATTACAATCTCCAATTCTTACGATGGCATCTTCATAATTCTGGCGATTTGATTCATCTTTTTTACCTTTAACAAATTCTTTAAAATAATTGGCTGCTTGTCTGTAGTCTTTATTATTGTAATTCAGGTAAGCCAGCGCATATTTACTTTTTTGTTTAAGGGTCTCGCTGGAACTGCTGTTAATAATGTCTTTATAGTAATCGCCAGCCTCTGGCAGTTTAGCTGCATACGATGCCTCAGCTTTCCAGAAAGTGGCATTTTGTTTTAATTCATTATCAATAGGTTGGGTAAGAGATTTTTCAAAATACTGAATAGCCCTTGTATAACGCTCTGCATTAAAATCTAAAACTCCTTGATTGTAGGCAAGTTTCTGATAAGCTGCATTAAGTTTGGGCGACTTCTTTTTTAATCCTTCAATATAAGCTATAGCCTGAGCATAATTATTTGCATCAAACATCACTTCACTCATTACCTCACTTGCTTCATCTTCATATTTGCCGCCCGGATAAGTTTTCAGGTACTGCTCTAATTCTGTGATTCCTTGTTGGCTATTGCCTAAGTCTATGGCTACTTTTGCGAAGTTAAACTGCGCCTCCTCTTGCACAATTTTATCAAAATTGCTATTTTTTGCTCTTTCAAATGCGGCAGAAGCTGCATTTAAGTCATTTGCTTTTAACGAAGAAATACCCAGATAATAAGCAGCTTGTTGACCCAATTCGTTGTTTTGCGCGGCGATTTTCTTAAAATTTTCAATGGCCTTTTCATAGTTTTCTATTTTATAAAGGCTATAAGCGTGTCTGAAAGTAACCTGATTAGAGACAGTTCCTTTTCTAAAAGTCCTGAATTTATCGTAATATTTTGCAGCCTTTACAAAATCGTCTCTGAAATAACAAACCTCTGCAGTAACCAAACACATATCATCTATTTTTCTACCATTTGGTTTTTCAATAATAGGCTCGGTATAGGCCAGAAGTTCATCATATCTTTTCTCAACATAAAGAATATTAGCAATCCAGTTTGGAATTTCTGTTTTATAAGGAGCTACATTTTCCACCTTCTTTAGATCAGACAAGGCGGCATCATAATTAGCATTTTTGTAATTAATCACTCCTGAATAATAATAGGCATGGATGGAATAATCGGAAGCAAGGCTTTTTACTTCATTAAATAAAGGCAGTGCTTTTGTGTAATTATTGGTCTGATAATAAGCTATTGCCAACTTATACTTATACTCTAAAGCTATAGCAGATGAAGAATTAATGTTAATCGCTTTTTCGAGGTATTGAATAGCTCGATTATAGTCTCCGTCAGCATAGAAATAGTTACCTAAATCTCCGTAAATTACTTTTGCCTTCGGGTGGTCTGAGTGATTAACAACGAATCTCTCAATTTCAATATCGGCATCAGGTGCTTTGACATACAATCCTGCCAAAGCCGCATAATATTCTGCATTTGTCAGATTAAATTCATTAGCATTTAATGATTTCTGCGTGGATTTTATGTATTGCCTGAATTCCTCGCGGGAAGGTGCATAAACTTTTTTCTGAAAAAGTTCAATACCTTTATGGTAATACGATTCAGGATCAGTATAAGCAATTGTGTTTTGGGCAAAAGACTGATAGCCCATATTTAGTAAGCCATAGACGGTGGAAATTAAAATCGTCTTTTTCATAGGGTCTGAAATCCCCAACCCCGTGGGGAATAATTTTTAAAGGAGTCAATATTTGGGGTTAGTAATATTGAGTATAAAAGCACTTAAGCCACTTTGAATCAAAGGTAGCTATTGATAATATAAATAAACAATCTAAAAGATAAAAGTTTAAATCAAACAGAATGCCATTTTTGGTAAAGAAGAAAAATTGGAGTAATTTCAAGCAAAAAACGTCTATCTGAAAAAAAAATTGTCTTAATACATCAACAAATCCATTAATCCCCAAACAAAATGATAAAAAAAACGTTTCTCTGCTTTTTTCTATTTTTATTCCTGTCATTTTCTATTTTAAAAGCACAGTCTACCACTATTAATTATTCACTTTCAATGAATGAGCCCTGGACTCATTACTTTGAAGTAACCATGACTTTGAGTAATATTCAGAAAACAAAAGAACTTACTAGAAAGGAGTATGTGGATTTTAAAATGCCTGTCTGGACACCCGGTTCCTATCTGGTGAGAGAGTATGCCAAAAACGTAGAAGGATTTGAAGCAAATGCGGGGGCAAAAAAAGTGAAAGCTGATAAAATTAATAAAAATACCTGGCGAGTTTACTCCGCTGGTGCAGATGAAATTAAAATCAGCTATAAGGTGTATGCGTATGAACTAAGTGTTAGAACAAGTTATTTAGATGATTCACATGGGTATCTGAATGGGGCAAGTATGTTTATGTATGTTCCACAGTTGGCAAAATTTCCATCAAAAATTACAATTAATCCTTATAAAGATTGGAACTCTATTTCTACTGGATTAAAAAAAGTGGTCAATGCAGAAAACACTTTTTATGCACCAGATTATGATATGATTGTTGATAGCCCTATTGAGATTGGCACCCACAAAGTTTTAAATTTTGAGATTCAGAATATTCCTCATTCAGTGGCTATGTACAGTAATGGGCCTTTGGAGTATAACGAAGAGAAAGTTATTGATGCTTATAAAAAAGTTACCCAGGCTGCCTCAACTGTTGTAGGAGAACACCCCTGCAAAGACTATACGTTTATTATCCATCATTTACCTGGTATAGGCGGAGGCCTTGAACATCTTAATTCCACAACCTGTCAGACCTCACCATTTGCGTATACGTCTGATACAGGATTTAAAGGTTTTATGGGTCTGATTGCGCATGAATATTTTCATCTATGGAATGTTAAGCGTATAAGACCGATAGCTCTGGGTCCATTCGATTACGATAATGAGAACTACACCCATATGCTTTGGGTTGCTGAAGGTTTTACCTCATTTTATCAGGAGAATATCCTTCTGAGAGCAGGAATTCTTACCCCCGAAGAATATAAAAGCAAGGTTGCCGCATCAATCAGCGGTATTGAAAACCAACCTGGTCAGAAGGTTCAATCAGTAGCTGAAGCAAGTTGGGATGCCTGGATTAAATATTACCGCCCAAATGAAAATTCTCAAAATAGTACAATATCTTACTATAATAAAGGTGGAGTAATAGGTAGTCTGTTAAACCTTTACATCATAGGAGAAACAAAAGGTAAAAAGTCTTTAGACGATGTTTTTAAATATTTATGGGCGGAATACTACAAAAAACAAGGACGTGGATATAAAGATGATGAGTTTCAGGCAGCTTGCGAAAAAGTAGCAGGGAAAAGCCTGGAAAGTTTCTTTCAGAAATATGTATGGAATACAGATGCTATCGATTATGACACCTATTTCAATTATGTAGGTGTAAAATTAGTAAAAGAATATGATACCAAAACACCATTTTTAGGCGCCAATATAGTGAATAATAAGATAACAACCGTTTTAAAAGGTACTTCTGCCTATGCAGGAGGGTTGAATGTAAACGACGAAATTTTAGAAATAGATGGAATTAAGTATCCGGTTGGAAGCAGCTATATTTCCGGAAAACAGATTGGAGAAACCATTAAAGTTAAGGTCAAAAGATTTGGCAGAGAATTTACTTATGACTTAAAATTGATGCCAAATCCTTCAGCAAGAATCAAACTTGAAAGAGTTGAAAATATATCGGCGGAACAAGAAGAACTTTATAAAAAATGGTTATTCATAAAGTAAGCATGCAAAACATTAAAAAAGTACAATTAAAGAAGTGGCGCAACAACCATATTGCGCCACTTTAATTATTAATCTACCGAATCTAAAATTAAATCAAAGTCTTCCGACATATCTTTGAAACGCTTGATTACTTTTTCCATAAACGAATCACCGAGCATTTCTTCAATTTCATCTTCTCCAGAAACATCGTATTCATTTACTTTATAGGTTTGCTCAAACATACCTGCTTCAAATTTTATGATAAATTTATTGTTCCAGGCATACAAAGATGCTTTACAATAATTATTGGGGATTTCTTTTATAAATTTCATTGTTGTTTATGAAGTTTGTATTTTCTGACACAATTTTACATAAGATTTATCGAATCAGAAAGCAAATGTTAAAATATAAATAGAACTTTTGACACAAATAGAATGAATTATACTTATAATACTTTTAAAACTTTCATTAAATCAATTACATTTAGTACTATTATTTTCTTATTTTCCTGTTCAAGAAAAGAGAAGGACTCAGAATTGTTTTTTATTCAGGGAAATGTAGCGTATAAAAATGGTGATTATGAGAAGGCTATAAAGTATTTTTCAGAAGCTATTGATAAAACTCCGACATTTGCAGATGCCTATAATAATCGTGGTTCTTCAAAACTGGCTAATCAAGATTTAGCCGGAGCAGTATTAGATTTTGAAAAAGCAGTATCTTTAGACAATAATTTTATCTTAGCAAAGTACAATCTGGCTGAAGCCCTTTCAAACACTGATAGATTAGATGAGTCGTTAATTTTATTAAAAGCAATTGAAAGAAAATATCAGGATTCTTCTTTTTACTTTGTTACGCTAAGTAATATTTACATTCAAAAGAATAATTTTTCTGAAGCAAAACAAGTTTTACAAAAAGCATTATCACTAAACTCACAAAATGACAAAGCACTGACTAATCTTGGTTTTATACAATATCAAGAAAAAGATGTGAGTAGTGCAAAGGCAAATTTTGAGAAAGCCATAAAAATAAATCCAAAACAGGATTTTGCTTTAAATAATCTGAGTCTGGTTTATTCGCAAGAAGATAATTTCAATAAAGCTATCGAGTTAGTCAATAAAGCTATTGAATTAAATAAAAATCCGCTTTACGAAAACAATAAAGGTTTCTTTTTACTGAACACCGGAAATTTAACTGACGGGAAAAAGTTAATTGAAAAAGTTTTAGAAAGTAATCAAGAAAATGCCTGGGCAATCAGGAATTTGGGGATTTATGAGTTTTTGAACCATAATCCCCAACAAGCCATTGTTTATTTAAAACAAGCAGATAAGATTGACCCTGATGTGGAGCTTCTAAATTATTATCTTGGAGAAGCAAGTTTTGCTTTAGGCGATAAAGTAAAAGCTTGTGATTATTGGAAGGTAGGTTCCCTATTGAAAGAACATAAATCTATTAACAAACTAACTGAAGTCTGTAAATAATTTTTTATACTTACGAAAAACTTCAGCACTTATCTCTCCATCAACTATTACTTCTAAAAGTTTGGATTGAGTACTCATTTCATAAAATGTTTCAAGCGTTTTTTCTAACTCATCATCAGTTGATGCATATAAATATAAAACTCCGGCATCTTCACAAGTTCGTTTAGCAAAAAATTGTTGATTTGTAACAAAATACTCTTCCAACTCAGTTTGTCTGTTCGGGCCATCAATTATTCTAAAAATGTTCCCTCCCCTATTGTTTAATAGAATTACTCTTAAATTTCCTGGAAGATAACTATTCCATAATCCATTTCTATCATAAAAGAATGATACATCACCGATTAGGCATATAACTAATTTATTAGTTGACAACGCATTACCTACTGCCGAACTAAGTATGCCATCAATCCCACTCGTTCCTCTATTAGCAAAAATTTCAATATTTTTGTTAACTGACAATCCAATGAGATTTGCATATCTGACTGGCATACTATTCCCAAGGTGAAATATCGAATTCTCAGGCAGTTTGTTCGCTACATTTTTTACTATTTTAAACTCTGAATATAATGAATCTAATAAAAAATTAGACAATTTCAACTCAGATTTTTGATTTGCTGTCTGCCATAGGCTAAAATAGTCACTATTTTCCTCATCAAAATCTCCTTCCTTCAATTTCATCATGTCTAAATCACCAAACAAAGTTTCAAAGAAATATTCACTCGAAACTTCAAGTTTGTGGGTCAACGTCTGGAATGGATCAATCAGTTCAACATTTTCCTGAATATGGAAATGATACTTTGGCTTGTACTTTCGAATAAACTGTTTTAAATTTTTTGAAATAATAGACTTGCCACAAGTAATTATTAAATCCGGACGAAGTGATTGTAAAAATGATTCATTCTTAGAAGACAAGAAAACATCATGTGAAGAAATAACATTCTCAAACATCACGTTAGAAATAATATCACTCAAAACCGGAATACCAAATTCATCAGAGATATTATTTAAGACATCAGAGAGTTGAGTATTCTGTTGCTGGCCAACAATAATGAGTTTTTTATCACAGCTTTTCCAGGTCTCATAAAACTTTTCAAAGAATTCTTTCGACAATTTTTTGGAGATTGAAACATTCTCAATAATCCTTACATGCTTATCAAATTTTACAACTTCATGTTCTATTGGGTAGAATGGCTCACGTATAGGGATATTAATATGCACTGGGCCTTGGGGAAAAGACTGTGTAAGATTAATCGCCTCATTGAGTACTCGCTCAATTTGCCAAACAGAGTCCTGATGGGTATAATCAGCGGGTAAATGGAAACTCTTCTTAATATTTCTGCCAAAAATATTTTCCTGATAAATAGTTTGCCCATCATACTGATGAATCCATTCAGGGGGTCGGTCCGCTGTTAGAATCAATAGTGGAATTTCTTGAAAAAATGCCTCAGCTACTGCAGGTGCCAGATTATAGGCTGCTGTTCCTGAAGTGCAAACAATGGCAACTGTTTCATTGGTAATCTGAGCCATACCTAAACCTATAAACGCAGCCGAACGTTCATCACTTATGCTGTAAGTTTTTATGTCAGGATGGCGCACCATTGAAATTGTCAATGCTGCACTTCTTGAACCAGGGCAAAGAATCGCAGTCTTAACATTTTTCTGTGCGCATAGTTCAGCAATATTATGTATTGGTTGTAAAAGAGCCATGGGAGATTACAAAAAAAGGCACGAGAACCGTACCTTTTAATATTAGTCTTAATTGTATTTAATATCTTATCCTAAGTATGCTTTCAAAGCTTTACTTCTTGAAGTCTGACGTAAACGACGAATTGCTTTTTCCTTAATCTGGCGGACACGTTCACGGGTAAGATTAAACTTCTCACCTATTTCTTCCAGTGTCATTGCTTGCTCACCGTTCAATCCGAAGTAATAGGTAATTACTTCTGCTTCACGCTGCGTAAGTGTTGACAATGCCCGCATAACTTCTCTGCGAAGAGAGTCATTAATTAAGCCCTGATCAGGTTTTTCTTCACTATCATTTTCTAAGACATCTAACAAGCTATTTTCTTCACCCTGAACAAAAGGAGCATCAACAGATACGTGACGACCAGAAATTTTCAGCGTATCAATTACTTCTGCAGCAGTAATCTCCAACACTTCTGCCAACTCTTCCGGTGATGGCTCTCTTTCAAATTTTTGTTCCAGATCAGAAAAAGTCTTAGAGATTTTATTAAGCGAACCTACACGGTTCAATGGTAAACGTACAATACGTGATTGTTCGGCTAATGCCTGAAGGATAGACTGGCGAATCCACCAAACTGCATAAGAGATAAATTTAAAACCACGGGTTTCATCAAATCTTTGGGCAGCTTTAATCAAACCAAGGTTTCCTTCATTTATCAGGTCACCTAACGAAAGTCCTTGATTTTGGTATTGCTTTGCAACTGAAACCACAAAACGTAGGTTGGCTTTGGTTAAGCGTTCTAAGGATAGTTGGTCTCCGTCACGGATTTTCTGAGCAAGTATTACTTCCTCATCTGGTGTTAGCAAATCAACCTTTCCAATTTCTTGTAAATATTTATCAAGAGATTGACTCTCCCGATTGGTAATTTGCTTACTTATTTTTAGCTGGCGCATATTAAGTTAGTGAACAGTTTTGTTAAAGAGTTTTATGATACTTTAATCAATATTTTAAAGGTAGCCAATAAAACACCAAAAACCAATTTCTTTATTAACGTAAAAATTCAAATGTTTTCTTGTTAAATGAACAATTAATTTTTATTAACGGTTCGGCCACTCGGCTCCCTTTTAATATAAATAATTTTTCATTTCATAAGCATTGCATGAAAACCCCTATTATGGTTTAGCGGGTCTTGGTAAAAGAACTTTTCTTGAAAGTCTGAACTTGCCCGTTTTAGGGTCAACTTCAAGCAGTTTCACTTGCAGTTCTTCGCCAATTTCTAAAACCCCGTCCATGCTTGGTAAGCGTTCCCATGAAATTTCAGAAATATGTAATAAACCCTCTTTACCCGGCAAAAACTCAACAAAAGCGCCAAAAGGTTGAATTGATTTTACTTTAGCATCATAAACTGCTCCCACTTCTGGTTGAGCTACAATACCATATACTCTCTTCTTCGCTTTCTCCATACTCTCGCCATTAGAAGAGAATATAGAAACATAACCTTTGCCATCTTTCTCTTCTATAGTGATAGTAGCCCCAGACTCTCTTTGAATCTCCTGAACTATTTTACCACCAGGCCCTATAACTGCACCTATAAATTCTTTCTCAATTACTATAGTGAAAGCTCTTGGCGTATGAGGCTTCAAATCTGGTCTTGGGGCCTCAATTGCCTCTTTCATTTTACCTAAAATATGGATACGTCCTTGCTTGGCCTGCATTAACGCTTGCTCTAACACCTCAAATGATAATCCACCAATTTTTATATCCATCTGGCACGCCGTAATCCCATCTTCTGTTCCCGTTACTTTGAAGTCCATATCACCTAAGTGGTCTTCGTCACCTAAAATATCAGAAAGAACAGCCCATTTACCAGTTTCATTATCAGTAATTAGTCCCATAGCAATTCCTGAGATAGGGGCTTTAATAGGAACTCCGGCATCCATTAGTGCTAAACATCCGGCACATACTGTAGCCATTGATGAAGAACCATTTGATTCTAATATATCTGAAACTACACGGATGGTATATGGGTTTTCCGAATCTGGAGGAAGAATTTTCTTTAAAGAACGTTGAGCCAAATTACCATGTCCAATCTCACGTCTTCCTGGACCTCTGTTAGGTTTTACCTCTCCGGTAGAAAATCCTGGGAAATTGTAGTGCAAGAAGAATTTGCTATAACCTGATGTCATTACCTGATCTACAATCATTTCATCGAGCTTAGTACCTAAAGTAGCAGTTGTCAATGATTGGGTCTCACCACGCGTAAACAATGCTGCACCATGCGCCGAAGGTAAATAATCTACCTCACAAAGTATAGGACGAATCTCATCTAATTTACGGCCATCAAGTCTTTTGCGTTCATCCAATACCAGATTTCTCGAGGCATAATACTGAATATCTCCAAAATAAGTTTTGGCAAAACCTTTTTTCTCTGCCAGTTCTTCTTCAGAAAAAGTAGCTAAAAATTCATCAAGAATTGCTTTGAAGCCTTGTCTTCTTACATCTTTTTGATTGCTACCTAATTGACATACAGCATATACTTTATCATATAACTCTTTGTACATACGTTCCTTTAATTCTTCGTCATGTACTTCGTGGTTATACTCTCTTTTCTCTGTTTTCTGTAATTCTACTTCAAATTCTTTCAGAGCATTTACCTGAATCTTTATAGCTGCATGAGCTTCTCGCAAAGCCTCAATCATTTCTTCTTCTGTACATTGGTCTGCCTCGCCTTCTACCATAATAATATTATCAGCCGTACCTGCAACTATTAAATCAAGGCTGGCTTTTACTATTTCACTGGAAGTTGGATTGACAACATATTTCCCATCAACTTTGGCTACACGCACTTCTGAGATAGGCCCATTAAACGGAATATCTGAAGTTGCTAAAGCAGCAGCAGCAGCTAATGCTGCTAAAGAGTCGGGTTGAACTTCTGGGTCAGCAGAAATCAGAATAACATTAACCTGGACTTCTGCATGATAATTTTCAGGAAAGATGGGTCTCAAAGCACGGTCAATCAGACGGCTGATAAGTATTTCGTTATCTGATAAACGTCCTTCACGGCGTTGAAAACTTCCTGGGATTTTACCAGCAGAACCAAATTTTTCTTGATAGTCAACTGAAAGTGGTAGGAAATCAATACCTTCTTTGTGTTCTTGGGCTGCAACAACAGTAGCCAAAAGCATTGCATTTCCTGATCTTAGAAGAACAGAGCCATCTGCTTGTCTTGCTAATTTTCCGGTTTCAAGGCTAATCACTTTGCCATCGGGCATTTCGATGGTCTTTGAGTGAATATTAAACATTTTTGATTTGATTATAAACCACGTTTCCGCTTTCGACGTGGAAATTTTTTATCCGAATTCCGCGGGGATATTCCAATTACTTTAGGTAATAAAGTTCTGAAAATATAAATTGTTTTTAGTAGCTGCTTAAAAGACAATCAGAGAATGAAATTTCATTCTCTGATTATCCTATAAAATTACTTACGAATGCCTAAGTCAGCAATAATCGCTCTGTAACGAGCAATATCTTTCTTATACAAATAGTCTAACAAACGACGACGTTTACCAACCAGTTTCAATAAACCGGATCTGGTAGAATAATCATGTTTGTGACTTTTAAGATGCTCTGTAAGGTGAGAGATACGATAAGTAAATAATGCAATCTGAGATTCGGCTGAACCGGTATCAGTTGCTTTTTTCTGGAAGCCTTTGCCTTCAAAGATTTCTTCCTTCTTCTCCGTAGTTAAATACATTTGATGTTAACTTAGATTTAATAAATATTTAAAACAACTGCAAAGATAATAATTTATTTTCAAAAAAAAGTGAAAATCACAAAAATATAAGCTACTGCGTTAAAAACTTTTGAGTACTTTTTAAGAGTTAAAATATAATTTATCAAATCAGTATATAATCTATTACTACTCGGATTAACTCTTCTATCTTTTATCCAATATATTCAACTATTGGACACTATAATATTCAGCCTCTACTTAGAAAAATCACATTTTAACACATTATTCAAAGACTTTTTTAAGAAAAGCAGAAGTAGGAATAGTAAGACCTTTGTAAAATAGGATCTTCTTTCTTTTATCCTATTATTTTCAGTCTTGAGTTCGGTCATTCCTTAGACTTAGCTTAAAAAAATTACATTTTTGTTTAGTTAATCGGAGATTCGTGGAAAATTTAGTAACACTTAATAAAATTAAGCTTATAACTACTTATGGACAAAAAAATACCTGTAAATCATCGATAAACAGGTATCTAATAACAAATGTTCAACTTAAACTTAAATCTTAATTGTGACGATGGCGAGATTCGAACTCGCACAGGCTAACGCCCACTACCCCCTCAAAGTAGCGTGTCTACCAATTCCACCACATCGCCTTTCTTGGAAATACAAAACTACAGAAGGCTATAGATTATTCCAAATATTTGATGGATATATAATTACTTATTCGTTTAAGACACGCTTAATTTGCCTTAATATCTAAACTGTAATGAGAAATTTCTGGGTAAAAAAAAGACAAGTCAATGACTTGTCTTTGGAAGTGATCCCGCTGGGACTCGAACCCAGGACCCATACATTAAAAGTGTATTGCTCTACCAGCTGAGCTACGGAATCTTCTTTCTATTATCTACTCTAAAGGAAGATTAAAGGTTTTTATACGTTTTGTGATCCCGCTGGGACTCGAACCCAGGACCCATACATTAAAAGTGTATTGCTCTACCAGCTGAGCTACGGAATCTTTTGGTTGCTGAATCAGAATAAGTGAAGGAAGAAATGAAAGAAAAATAAATTTTCGCTAATTTTGCTTTCTCTATTACTTTAGAGCCTTAACCCCTTTCCTGAATCGCGGTGCAAAATTACACTTTTAGATATTATGAAGCAAACATACTTTCTGAAATTTCTGAAAAAACTTTTTTTACTAACTATTTTTTTGATACAAATACCTGATAGTCAAGCTCAAAGAAAATTGTATTTATCTGCAGATTCTTTATTTAAACAACGAAAATTTGACGAGGCTTCAGACTTATATGAAAAAATACTGAATTCATCGAGTAATTTCAATCCGAAAATCTATCTCAAATTGGCCAACATCTATGAGAACAAAGGAGACTTTGTTAAGGAGCTATACTATCTCAATTTGTATTCTTTCAGATTTGCAGACGAGCGTGTCTTTGAAAAAATATATACTATCGCTACCGAGAATGGATATAAGGGCTACGAAAAGAATGACTTAAATTATTTTCTTTACTATTTCAGGCAATACTCTATTTATATCTGGATAGGCTTTCTGTTAGTAGGGGTTTATGTCTTTGCAGTTTTTATTATCAAGCGCATCAACAATCAATTTACCCCAACACACCATAAAGTAATATTTTTACTTTATTTGATTTTTTTAATAGTGCTAATTAACCTGCCTAATAATTACCGTACGGTAATCATCAAAAATGAACATGTATATTTAAGAGATTATCCATCGGCAGGCTCACAGATTGTCGGAAGTATTGGCGAAGGGCATCGGCTGAATGTAATTAATTCAGAAGATATATGGTATCAGGTCCTTTGGGATGGGAAATTCTGTTACCTTAAGCAAAGCGATATATTACTGATTCACTAAAAAACTTTTTATCTTACCAGATGAATAACTCCTTTATAAACTTCATCAGTAAAATAGAGAACATAAAAATAATCGCCGGAAGGTTCTTTGTCTCCGCTCCACCTGAAGTCTTTTTCAGCCGTAACAAAAATTGATTTACCATATCTGTTAAAAATTTCAAATCTTACAAACTGCCTGTTGCAATTATCTTCCGGAATTGAGCCAATAGTGAAATAATCGTTAATGCCGTCCTCATTGGGTGTAAACGTATTAAAAGGCTTTAAAGGGTTTTCCGCTGATAAATTGTTTTTTAGCAAGAATTTTACACTAACAGTATCTTGTTTCTGGTCACAGGCTTTATCTTGCGTAAGAAACTTGACTACAAATTCTTTAGAATCTTTTCCTGCTAATAAATAACAGGTTGGTACCCAAGTAAAAAGGCTATTGACCATACTTATTCCCTCTTTTTCCTGAAAAGTCATAGAAGCGGTTTTAAGGTCAAATCCTTCTGCAATAGCTCCCAAAGTGATCATTTCTTTATCTGAATCTACTGCTTCTACCTCAAATTTCACTTCTGTTTTCCCGTCAGGTGAAAGAATTACCTCTACTACACTATCTGTTAAAGTAGTTGAAACTATAGGCGCATTATTGGGTATAGACTGAATGGTAACCGGAACTGAATAAGCCGTTTGATTACTAACACCACATCGCAAATCTCTTGCTACAAAATCAAGCACAACCTGTTTTTGCCTGACAGCCTCACAGTTTGGAATAAATTGCAAAGTTGATTGAACACTTCCGATTCCTTTACTGGAAGGAAATGAAAACCCGAGACTCCCCAGATTAAAATTTCGCCCGGCACCAGACATGGAGAGCGTATCTAGATCTATATCATTGCCAAATACCTCAAACTTTAAAGTATCTCCATACATCACTGAAGGAGATTCGGTCAGAGAAGTCGTAATAACAGGCCGAGTATTATCAGCATCAGCCAAATTAATCTTCATCCGATAACTCTTGACCTGCGGCACAGGGCAACCGTTATCCTGGATATTAAGAATAAATTCTGCAGCCTGGTTATTTTTGGTAATGATACACTCATCGAGGCAAAAAGAATTTTTCAGGGTATCTGCATTCTGAATAACTACATTAGAAATTGAAGGAATATTTATTTTTTTTGTATCAAAGTTTACTCCTCTCGCAGTAATTGTCACTTTCTGACTAATGTCCGGGTCTAAAAATAAAATATCAAAACACTTTTTATCCCCCTTCTTTAAATTAATAATTTCTCCCTCTTGAATAAAGGCATTGACACCCTGATTTCTCACCATAATCTGGGGAGGGAGATTTATTTTACAATCGACAACTTTCAACTGAAAATCTCTTTTTATCCTGCCAATCATCACCCCTGCTCTATATTCATTTACCATCACAGAAAACACAAATAAGCCGAGTTTATCAGGTCTGGCATATAAAACACCAGTGTTTCTATCAATCCTTAAAGGCACAGTACCGGGAATAACATTGTTTAAACCAATCCCATCAACCCACGTTGCTTCAGGATAACTGCTTCTACCAATACTTATTGGGTTAGGCTGACCCATAGTGGCGTATCCAATCCATGGAGTAATTAACTCATAAGTCAAACTATCTCCGTCTGCATCAGTAGCACTAAAATCCATTTCAAAATTCTGGTTGATACACAGATAATCAGCAACAACATCTTTAAAGTGAGGAGAATTATTGGCAATAGAAAGCGGAGGAAATTCGGTGTAAAACACCATTCCCACTGAACTTGGATTCCTGATATTAGTAATAATCACATTCCGGCAACATCTTTCCCACACAATTGCATATCCACCTGGGTCAGAAAATGAAGCCTCAGGCAGATTCAAGGTAGCCTGGTATCTGATGAGTAATGTTTGAAGGTCGCCTTTTGAACAGGCAGGGTCAATATATTTTATCAAATCGCGATATACCCTCTGACAGACCGCTTCACCCACCCTTGCCAAATCTCTTTTACGGATAAAAGTTAAGGTTATAGAAATATCTTCAGCCGCAGGGCGGCCATTTATGGCATCAAAATACAAGTTTAATGTAACCTCGTGCGTAGTACCGGGAGCAGGGTTTTTTATTTTGGTCAATTCAATCTCTCCACCAACAATATGAGAAGCAACAGATTCGAGAGCAATAGCAAGAAAAAATATAAGGTAAAGATACTTTTTCATAGGCAATCAGGTATTTATCTTAAACATTAGGGTAATCTATTAGTAAGACGTAATTTAATTACAAAAGGTTGAATTTTGAAGTTATTGATAAGTTAAATATTTTTGCAGAAAATTTAAATAGAACAAATACTGCATACATGGCCAAAAACAAAACATTTGTTATTGAAAATATTGAAGTAGAAAATTTTGCTGCAGAAGGAAAATGTTTTGCAAGGCACAATGGACAAATAATTTTTATCGAGGGTAGCAACGTTTCTCCTGGCGATAGGGTGAAACTATGGGTAAATAACCGAAAAAAGAATTATGCCGAGGCCAATGTCTTAGAGTTATTAGAGCCTTCTCCGTTACGTATAGAGCCGTTTTGCCAGCATTTTGGCGTTTGTGGTGGGTGTAAATGGCAACATATCCCCTACGAAAAGCAATTAGACTTGAAATGGCAACAGGTGAACGACCAGTTGAACCGGATAGGAAAATTAGAGCTTCCTCTCATAAACCCGATTTTAGGTTCAGAAAATGTTCAATTCTATCGGAATAAATTAGAATATACTTTTTCGAATAGCAGATGGTTTACCAGAGAAGAAGCCAACAAAGGCGATGATTTAGATAAAAACGCCTTAGGATTTCATGTACCAAAGCGTTTTGAAAAGGTTTTACCTATCGAAAAATGCTATCTACAGAAAGACCCCTCTAATCAAATCAGGCTTGCCTTAAGAGATTATGCTAACAAGCATCAGTATTCTTATTATGACCATATTGCTCATCAGGGTTTTCTCAGAAATATCATGATCAGAACTTCTTCAACCGGAGATTTAATGGTGATGATTCAATTTGCCCAGAAAAACGAGGAGGCAATTGAAGGAGTTTTGAATCATCTGCAAACCAGTTTTCCTGAAATAACCTCCTTGAACTATGTACTTAATCAGAAAAGAAATGATACTTTTTATGATTTAGAAGTACACACTTATCATGGAAAGCCTTTTATTGAAGAAAGAATGGAAGACTTGATCTTCAGAATCGGTGCTAAATCATTCTATCAGACTAATTCTGAACAGGCTTATGAATTATATAAATTAACACGAACTTATGCGGATTTAACTGGCAAAGAATTAGTATATGATTTATATACGGGTACAGGTACAATTGCTAATTTCGTAGCCCGAAACGCCCGAAAAGTAATAGGCATTGAATATGTAGAAGATGCAGTAGCCGATGCAAAAATAAATTCTCAGGTCAATGGTATTACCAATACCGAATTTTTTGCAGGAGACATGCGCAAATTTCTGACTCAGGATTTCATTACCAGTAAAGGGAAGCCTGATGTAATTATTACTGACCCTCCGAGAGCCGGAATGGACGAGCCTGTAACGCAAACAATTTTAGAGGTAGCTCCTAAGAGAATCGTTTATGTAAGTTGTAATCCGGCAACACAGGCACGAGATTTATCGTTGTTAAGTGCCAAATATAATATCGTTGAAGTGCAACCAGTAGATATGTTCCCCCATACTCACCATGTAGAAAATATAGCAAAACTGGAATTAAGATAAATGGTATGAAAATGAATGAATAGTTTTCTTAAATTTTAAGCTACTCTTACAAGCGAATGCTTAGGTCATATAAGAAATGGGAATCTACTGTTAATCATTTTTATTAACGGCTGTTTCTTCGTTTTTTTCTTTTATTAAACCTTCGGTATTATAATCTTCTGGTAATAAATTAGAGAAGCCGTTAGAACCCCAGTAGCCTTTTAAAATAATGTCTTTGGGTTTATTCAACAACCCATTTTCATTAAATCCGGCATTGCCTTTTGGTAAAAGTATTTCGGAATATTGAAAAGGGTAATCTGTATATTGAGGTTTTCCTTGAAATCTTTTTTTCACAAAAACTAAAAGTGGCAATTCTGAGTGCAGGAAAAAACTTTCGGAATCTTTATCGAAGGAGTAAATTTCTGAGTCATTTACTGATACAAGTGTACCGTCCTTTAATTCTTTGGCGACAGTTGTCTGTGTATTCGTTTTATTTTTCAGGGTTGTAATTCTGAAAATTTCAAAATTGCTTACATCTGATTTATTAAGCGTAAGAGCCATTAAAAAACTTCTGAAAGAATCGCTAAAAATATCCTTTCGATTCTTTTCCCATTTAATTCGATTAATCTCGCTATCAGGAACATTTTTTTCAAAGAATTTTAGGCCTGAAACATTAGCATTTTTTCCATCAGACTCGAATTTATCCATCATGAAGTATATTGTATATCCTAAAGCTGTATTTTTTATTAAAATAGGCCCTTTAGCATTAGCAATTACCTTTTTGTCATGGCTATAATTCAGATTTATTACTGAAGGATTAATAATTTTGCACTCTTTTGAAAACTTCGAATCTCCCACTATAGCGTCCTCAAAAGTCTTCCACTTCTTGCTCCAATCTTTATCATCTATTGTTGATACCCCTGCTTCATTTAGTGCCTCTGCGTTTTCTAATTGAAATTTAAAGATTTGAATTTCAGGAGAATAATTGATTTTTCTTTTAAGAGTTTTATATCCTACTGCGTAAATGCTCAACTCAATCTGAGAAAATTTATTAGGAATGTCTAATTTGAAACTACCATTAACATCGCTAAAAGCTCCTATAGAAGTATTATTTATAAAAACGCTTGCAGAAGAAACCGGTGTTTTTTTTTCTTGTACTATATTGCCACTAATTGTCCAGTAGCTTTTTTGACAGATGCCAGAAAAGGAGACAATTATAAGCACATAAAATGTAATAAATTTTGCTTTCATCAGATTCGTTTGTCCAGTTAAGACAAAGCAATTTAAGCAAATTTATATTTTAATTACAAAAAATATCACTATTTTATGTTTTACAAAAAATAATTGTTAGCCCAATAATGGAACTATGTCCTGTAAAAATTAGATTGATAAGGTCTGAAATCAGGAAAGAAGGTTAGAAGGGAAATTCATTTTCTTCATCAAGGTTACGGGCCTGATTAGCTTTACTGCCAAAAGTCATTGAACCACTAGCATTGCCTGCATTTGGGGGACTCCCACCTTGTTCAAAGTTTTCTAAAGAATTTGTAGAAGGAAACGGCTTTGGCGCATTAAAGTCTCCGAAACCATCCTGAATTGGAGTATAGAAACCATCCAAATCGGTAAATTTAGTATATTTCCCTATAAATCTTAATCGAACGGTATCAACGGTACCACTTCGGTTTTTGGCAATAATTACCTCACCTACACCTGTAGTGGGGTTTCCATTTTCGTCCTGGGTAATTTTATAATATTCCGGACGATACAAGAACATAACCATATCCGCATCTTGCTCAATAGAGCCCGATTCACGTAAGTCAGAAAGTTGCGGACGTTTATCACCTCCACGTGTTTCTACTGCCCGGCTTAACTGAGAAAGTGCTATAACAGGTACATTAATTTCTTTGGCAAGATTCTTTAACGAGCGGGAGATTGTGGCAATTTCCTGCTCACGATTACCGCTTTTACCTCCTCCGACTTCCGCTGTCATTAACTGCAGATAATCTATAATTACTAACCCAATATCAAACTGAGCTTTAAGGCGGCGGCACTTTGCTCTCAGTTCCAAAACTGATAAGGCAGGAGTATCGTCGATATAAATCGGGGCTTTAGATAATCTGTCTATTCTATGGTGCAATTGTTGCCATTCATGACTTTCTAAAGTACCTTTTCTTAGTTTCTCGCTATCAATTTCTGCCTCGGCTGAAATCATCCGAAGCATTAACTGTGTCGAGGACATTTCTAAGGAAAATATAGCCACCGGAGTATTCCATTCAACTGCAGCATTTCTCATGGCAGATACCACAAAAGCAGTTTTCCCCATAGCCGGACGTGCCGCAATAATGGTCAACTCTGTATTTTGCCAACCACTTGTAATACGGTCAAGTTCCGTAAATCCACTGGCAACACCTGTTAAACCGTCTTTATTGTTTTTCTTTTTTTCGAGTTCCTCTATCGTAGCCCTCATAATAGAACTGGCATCAGCATAGCTTTTTCTGATATTTCGTTCCGAAATCTCAAAAAAGGTCTGTTCAGTTCTATCTAATAGATTAAATACATCAGTGGTATCTTCAAAAGCATCACGAAGAATATCTCCTGCCACTCGAATCATATCCCTTTTGATGGCCGATTGTGAGATAATACGCGCATGCCATTCTATATTAGCGGCAGAGTTTACTTTACTGGTTAACCTTGCGAGATATTGCGCTCCTCCAACAAATTCCAACTCCCCAAGGCTCCTTAATTGCGAGGTAACCGTCAATAAATCAATGGGTTCTGATTTACCGAAAAGTATCAGAATGGCATTATAAATACGTTGATGCGATTCTTTATAAAAACTGGCTGGCTGCAAAATGTCAACAACAGTTGTAAGTGCATCTTTTTCAATCATCAAAGCACCCAAAACAGCTTCTTCCAATTCAATTGCCTGAGGAGGAAGCTTGCCTGACTCACTACGAGCAGTTTCCAAAAAAAGATTTTTTCCGAATCCTCTCTGGTTCTGGTTTCTGTTTGATTGATTATTTGAGTATTTTTGTTCCATATATTAATGCAATGTTAAGAAAAATTACTTTCTCATAAAACAAAGCAATTCCTTAGAACAATATTCATATAAAGATAAACGATTGATAGTCAATATCTAATCTTTAAACACTTATTTTTTTGTGGAAAAAACATTTAATATTGTGAATAATTTTTGATTTTTGAACTGTAAATTCACAACATATAATAAAAACTAAATTTTTAGGTCTGACGTTTTAATTGCACAGACCCGATTTATTAACCCGTAATCAAACTAATCAGGATTTTGACAGAAAAAGTATTCACATTAGACGAAGTGTCATTGATAGATTTTCTCGGAGTAGAAAATAGTAATATCAAAGTAGTAGCGGCGGCGTTTCCGGAAAGTAAAATTATTTCAAGAGGAAACCAGATATTAATTAAAGGGAATAATACTGAAATCAACAAAATCTCGGATATATTAGAGTCATTACTTGAACATTATCAGAAATACGGCAGATTAAGTAACGAACAGGTAAAAAACTATATTCAGCAGGATATTGAATCGGCCAATCATGAAGCAACTGACGATGATGTCATTCTTTATGGTACTAAGGGTGTTGTAGTCAGAGCCAAAACCGCCAATCAGAAAAAAATGATTGAGGCAGCTCAAAAATACGATATAGTGTTTGCCACTGGTCCGGCCGGAACTGGTAAAACTTATACGGCTGTTGCATTAGCAGTAAAAGCCTTAAAAGATAAAGAGGTCAAAAAGATTATCATCACCAGGCCGGCAGTGGAGGCAGGCGAAAATTTAGGTTTCTTACCAGGCGATTTAAAAGAAAAAATTGACCCTTACCTAAGACCTATTTATGATGCACTTGATGATATGATTCAGGCAGAAAAGCTGAAGTTTTATATTGAAAACAGAACCATCGAAATTGCGCCTTTGGCCTATATGAGAGGTAGAACTCTGAACAATGCGTTTATATTGCTTGATGAAGCACAGAACACCACACCGATGCAAATCAAGATGTTTCTGACTCGTATGGGTCCGCTTTCTAAAACTATTATTACTGGTGATAGAACTCAGATAGACTTACCTAAGAACCAAAGATCAGGATTAGCCGATGCTTTGGAGATTCTTAAAAATATTACTGGTATTGGATTTGTTGAATTAGATGGCAGAGATGTGGTTCGCCATAGACTTGTCAGAGATATTTTGAATGCCTACGAAAAAGCAGAAAGTAAATAATGAACCTGTTTAAACTTTTTATTTAATGACGAGAATGAGGGATTTTTTTAATCAGATGAGATTATTTGTTGAGTGCGTAGCAGCGCTACGGACGAAATAAATAAGCGAAATATGATTGAAAAATAACCATTCGTAGTCGAAAGAAATAAGTTTAAACAGGTTTAAAATGCTTATTTTCTGAATATCTGCAACCATAAGCTATTATTCACCCGTCATTAGAGCATGAAAAAAGCTTTATATATCTCTTTATTGGCATTGATTTTACATCCGGCATTGGCACAAAAAAGACATTTTTGCGCCAATGCCGTTACTGATTCTCTTCGGTCTCTGAAAGACCCATCAAGGTTAAGCAAAAAAACAAGATTTGAGCAAGTGCTTCAGAATTATCAGTTAGATAGAAGCAAAAATGGCCGTTTGAGTGTAGTCGAAGATGAAATTATCCGTATTCCTGTAGTGGTACATATCATTCATAATCAAGTTGATGGTGCGATAAAAGGCTCCAATATCCCAGATGAGCAGGTATTTTCGCAAATTAAAGTTTTGAACGAAGATTACCGGAGAAAAGAAGGCACAATGGGATTTAACAACAACCCCATCGGTGCTGATACTCAAATTGAATTTTTTCTTGCCTCTAAAGACCCATATGGAAATCCTACTACCGGAATAACCAGAACCTACAGTTCAACTACTGAGTTTAGCTTAATTAATGACAATGACCGTCAAAGAATTTCAAATCTGGTTTATTGGGATAGCAATAAATACCTGAACATCTGGGTAACAGCCTATAGAGATCCATATATTGGTTATGCAGAATTTCCTTATGCAGAAACGATTGATGGTTTAGAAGAAGATATTCCCGAGAGTCTTGATGGTACTTTTATCGATTACCGGGTTTTTGGAAAAAAAATAGGTACCAATACAGAAGGTTTATACAGTTTTGGCAGAACATCTACACATGAAGTAGGCCATTGGTTAGGTCTGATTCATACCTGGGGAGACGAATATTGTGGCACTGATTATGTTCAGGATACTCCACAGGCAAGTGGTTCTAATAGTACAGCTTTTTGCAGAGATATGTTTTCAAGCTGTAATGGTGTCCGAACCCGAAATCTGATTGAAGATTATATGGATTATTCGCCTGACTCATGTATGAACATTTTCACGGAAGGTCAAAAACAAAGAATGAGAGCAGTTCTGGAATTAAGTCAAAGACGCAAAAGAGTAGTCAATTATGCAAAGTTTCAGCTTCCTCCTTCAAACACACTTGCAGTAACCCTTATTCCTAATCCAACAACAAAAGATAATGTAAAAGTACAGGTGTTGCTGCCTGATTTTCAGGATTTTACCATTACATTGACTGATGTAAAAGGTAGAAGTATCTATTCAGAAACTTTTAGCGACTACCCGAGTACCATTATTACCCTCAAAACCTATGATTTGCCAGCTGGTATCTATATCATGAATGTGGTCTCCAAACAAGAACGAACCACAGAGCGACTGGCTATTTTTTAGCTTCCTTTCACTATTGTTGAAAACAAAAAAGTACATCAGATAAACCCATTTTCATATTTTAGAATTAGCTTTGTCTTTCTTTATGCTCCTTGCACAGAAGATTAGACAGTTACAACTAAACATATAAAAAGTGGTAAAAGACAAACCTGATTTTGATGAAATTTTTATGAACCTTGCCAAAAACCTTGCACAGCGTTCGCATTGCGTAAAGGCTCAGGTAGGTGCAGTTTTAACTAAAGATACAAGAATCATATCAATTGGCTACAACGGACCACCTTCAGGTACTCATAATTGCGATGAAGATTTTCCGGAGGAAGGGTGTCCGAGAGACTCAAAAGGAAGTTGTTCGCTTGCACTTCATGCTGAACAAAATGCCATATTATATGCCTCTAAAAATGGTGCAAATCTGGAAGGTAGCACGCTCTACGTAACACTATCACCATGCATAGCGTGTGCACGGGTGATTTTCTCAATGAAAATAAAGAAAGTCTTTTTTATGGAGTCTTATGCCCGGTATAAGGGAATACCTGTAGATGAAGGCGTAGAATTTTTAAGAAAATTTGGTATTGAAGTAATAGACTTTGGGTGTAATTAATGAATTACACCCCCATGCCCATGTACATGACCATGCGCAATTTCGTCCGGATTTGCGTTTCTGATACCAACAATTTTCCCTTTAAAATGTAAGGTTTCACCAGCTAACGGATGATTAAAATCTAACATCACCATTTCAGGATGCACTTCAACTACCCTGCCATTCATACGATGCCCTTCTTCATTAGAAAACGGAATAAAATTTCCTATTTCCAACATTCCATCAGGTATTTTACCATCATCAATTTTAAAATGTTCAATCGGAAAATCTATCAACGCTTCGTTATCTACTTCTCCATAACCTTCTTCAGCACTCACAGAAAAGTCAAATGTATCACCTACACTTAAACCTATCAGGTTTCTTTCAAATGCTTCAGGAAGCCCACTCATACCATGTATAAATACAATTGGGTCTGTTTCATCTGAAACCTCTATAATTTCTCTATCCTCTCCTTCTCCAACATACAATTCATAAATGGCAGTAACTACTTTTTTTTCTTCAACTTTCATATACTTAAATTTTATTTTTCCCTAAGGAATAAATCTAACTAAAACAAGGATATTTTATTAGGTGTTATTTCATAACTTTGCCACAAACGTACAAATTCTACCCTTTATAAATGAATTTTTTAGCACATTTATTTCTTTCAGGTGATCATGATGAAATTATAGTTGGAAATCTTCTGGAAGACTACGTGGTGGGTAGAATTGAACACCCTCGTAATCAGCACTACTCACAGAATATAAAAAACGGAATCCTGCTTCATCGCTTGATTGATACCTTTACAGATACTCATCCAGCGGTAAGTACTTGTAAAACCGTACTTTATAAAAACTACCATAAATACGCTTCTGTAGTAATTGACATCTATTTTGACCATTACCTGGCCAAGCATTGGTACAGCTATTCAACGGAGCCTTTTGAGGATTTCAGAAGACGTATTCATCAGGCATTTATCGATTATTGGAATATTATTCCTGATAGAATGAAACCCATGATTGATTCCATGATAAAATATGACTGGCTAAAAAATTATGGTGAATTCTGGGGTATGGAAAGAGCCTTATCAGGCATAGCCAAGCGAACGGCCTTTCAGTCGAACATGGAGCAGGCCGTTAATGATTTAAAAGTTCATTATAATTTTTTTGATGAGAACTTCAGCATATTTTTTCCTCAGATGATCGAACAGTGTACGAATTTCTTAACCGATAAATTTTATACCTACAACCATATAATTCTGAAATAAGGTATGTCAGAACTACTTAAATCAATTAAAAAAGATTCCATAAAGCCCTTGTATTTTCTTCATGGAGAAGAACCTTTTCATATAGAACAAGTTATAGAAAAAATACAGCAATTAGCTATTCCTACGCACGAAAAAGGCTTTAATGAATTTATTCTTTTTGGTAAAGATTTAACAGCAGGTGCATTATTAAATTATGCCCGTCGGTTTCCGATGATGGCAGAAAGGCAACTAATCATTGTAAAAGATGCGCAACAGATTCAGGGAATAGACCAGAAAGAAAATCAGAAACTGATTGAAGACTATGCACTCCAACCATTAACTTCAACTATTTTAGTATTAGCTTTCAGTAATGCCCAAGACGAGCGAAAAAGTTGGGTAAAGGCGTTTGGTAAAAATGGTGTGCTTTTCAATTCTAAAAAATTCTATGATAATCAGTTACCTGAATTTCTGGCAGGTTTCTGCCATTCGCAAGGAGTAAAAATAAGCATGAAAGCCATTCAATTGTTGATTGAACACATTGGAAACGACTTGAAAAGGCTTACAAGTGAATTAGACAAAGTGGTTTTAAATGTAAAATTAGGCGAAGGAATTGATGCCGATACGATACAAAAATTTGTAGGAATCAGTAAAGAATACAATGTTTTTGAATTACAAAAAGCACTCATTCAGCGAGATGTAGTAAAGGCTAACCAGATTATTATTTACTTTGGTCATAACCCTAAAGACAATCCCATACAGCCTGTTTTGATTATTCTCTACAACTTTTTCAGCAAAGTAATTTTAGTTCATGCTACTAACGATAAATCAGAAGGTGCGGTGGCTTCTTTACTGAAAGTGAATAGTTTTTTTGCCAAAGACTACCTGAATGCGGCAAGAAGCTATTCCTTACATAAATTAACTTCGGTTATTCACTCGTTAAAAATTGCAGACATGAAAGCTAAAGGTGTTGAATCAGGAGAAGAAAAAGAAGGAGATATTTTGCAGCAATTAGTTTTTGAAATTCTTCACTAATCATTTATTGAGCCGTAATTTTACTGATTTCTCATTTTTTCTTCTTACTTTTCAATATCCTGCTAATTTCTGAATTAATAAATTCAAAGAAACTCATGAATTTCTGTTTTTATTCACTATAATTCGGATAATTATTGGAGTATTTACATTAAATTTCTGATTGCTCGGTGGAAACGAAGAAAAGAAAACTGACCTTTTCGAATAATCCTGTTCAGATTGATTCCCTACCTAAGTATAGCTGGATAGAGAGGGACACCCTTTTGCTTCATATTGCATTTCAGATATTTATGGATGCCCTTGAAAAAGACAGAGTACTGGAGGTGATTGATTGGGATTGTAATGAAGAATACCGTACAGTCAGAATGTATATTGTTCAATTAAGAAAATGGTGGTTAGAAAGAAAGGATAAAGACCGCCTAAAAGAAATTGACTACTCTGATGAAAAACAATACGAAGAAGACAGTAATCATCTGCATATGTTAATGCTAATCCGCAAATATCTGGTAGTATAAGTTTCTCATCTTCAAAACTCTTAATTTTTTTATAGATTAATGTGTCTGTATATATGTATTCTCTTTGTAACGTAAAGAATCTTGCTTAGATTTCTGATATTATACGGTGAATATTGACGCATAAACATTCCACATTTTAAGCCAATTCGTTTGGGAATCCAGGCTTTTCTTTTTGAATATACCGATAAAAAAACTACAAGATATTTACTAGGAAAGTTAATTAATAGCCCCGAAAAACCTTGATTCGTCTATATTAATCTCAACTTTTTGAACAAATACTATATGAAGCTCAGAATTCTTCTTTAGATTTGCTTAAAAATAAATACTAAGGAATAAAGGAATGAATTATTCTTCTTTGCTGCTTGATAAAATTCAAAGTCAGGCATCATCAAAAGAGATAAGTTGGGTGGAGATGAAAGACAAAGGAAGTTTACAATCTTTGCAAACGGCTTTTGTTACAGTTCCGAGGTTTATTAGTAAAGATAAAATTCAATTTACCTCGCCTATCAATGAAGTTTCATTTGATAATTGGACTTTAGATAGACTTGTGAGAGTTTATCTTTTGACAAAATTTGATAGCTCAGATAAAAGTTCATATACTAAGGCAATAGATACATTATTTGATACGGCTGAAAACAATGAGGCGGTGGCATTAATTTCAGCCCTGCCATTTTTGGCCTATCCTGACTACTGGATACTTCGAGCTACGAATGCTGTAAGGTCAAATATAGGCCCCGTTTTTGATGCTATTGCTTTTGAAAATCCATTTGCCAGAAACCACTTTTCAGACTTAGCCTGGAATCAACTGGTCTTAAAATGTATTTTCAATGATAAACCCATTAATAAAATTGAAGGGTTAGCAGAAAGAGCCAATCAGGAATTAGCTACATCAATCTCTAATCTTGCTCATGAACGCTGGTCTGCAGGTCGAACTATTCCTTCCCAAGCCTGGCGTTTAGTTAGTCAATTTATGAATGATGAAATTTTTAAGGATATTCAGCATTTGCTTTCATTCGGAAACGAATCAGATAGAATGGCAGCAGCTTTAGTTTGTACAGAGACTGATTTTCCGGAAGCAAAAAAGGCATTGGTAAGCAATGAAGATTTACAGTTAAAAATAGCCAATAAGGTTTTTAACTGGCAAAAGATCGAAAATTAATAACAAAGAAGTATATCAATTACCACGAAAAGATGTGTCAGAAGCACTCAGAAATAGCTCAAAATCCTTCCCATTTTGAAGGAAGTACAGATGAATTGAAAACATCGAATGAAATTCAGTCTTATTATACAGAATATATAAAAGGCATGAAGTTCTTCGACCCCCATATTCATATGACGTCCAGAACTACGGACGACTATACAGCTTTAATCGATGCCGGTGTAGTTGCTATTATTGAACCTGCTTTTTGGTTAGGACAACCCCGCACTGGTCTCTCTTCGTTTAAAGATTATTTTAGCAGTCTGGTGGGTTGGGAAAGATTCCGTTCTTCTCAGTTTGGCATTAAGCACTACTGTACCATAGGTCTGAACTCCCGTGAAGCAAACAACGAAGCTCTGGCTGAAGAGGTAATGGAAATACTGCCTGTATTTATATACAAAGAAGGAGTTGTTGGCGTAGGCGAAATCGGATTTGATGACCAGACTCCAGCTGAAGAAAAATATTATCGTCTACAATTAGAATTAGCCAAAGAGGCCAATATTCCGGTTCAGGTTCATACACCCCATCGTGACAAGAAAAAGGGTACTGAACTAAGTATATCTATTGCTTTAGAACACGCCCTTGACCCGGGTATGGTAATTATCGACCATAATAATGAAGAAACCGTTGAAGGTGTGCTTGAAAAAGGCTTTTGGGCAGCTTTTACCATTTATCCGTTTACCAAAATGGGGAATGAGCGTATGGTAGAAATTGTAAAAAAATATGGTTCAGAAAGAATTATGGTAAACTCGGCTGCAGATTGGGGGATAAGCGACCCTTTGGCTGTACCCAAAACAGCCGCCTTAATGAAAATAAAAGGGATTTCAGACGAAGATATCCGATTGGTTACTTATCAAAATGCTATCACCGCCTTTGCCCAGAGTGGTCAGATCAATGTCGCAGATTTTGAAACCCCTATGATTATAGACCAAAGTCTCAAATTTAATGGAAATACCGTTCTACGTGGAGGGCAGATACCAAGAATTGAGAAAGATTCAATAATTATTAGTTAATAAAAACAGCTATTTTATCAATCAGGTTAAATAGATGACCCATAGACTTTAGTGATTAACTTATCACTAAACAATTACTAAGGCCTTGAATATAAAACCCTACTTACAACTAACCCGACCTGCAAACATTATTACAGCCATCTCTGATATTCTGGCAGGAATCGCTATTGCTGGGTTTTCGTTTTCATTAAACCAGATTGACCTTTGGAAAGCAGCCTTCTTATGTATGGCTACAGTGGGCTTATATGGTGGTGGAATCGTCTTCAACGATATATTTGATTTAGAGTTAGATAAGATTGAACGTCCTGAGAGAGTGATTCCAAGCGGTAAAATAAGTAAAGAAAAGGCCACTGTCTTTGGCGTTTTATTGCTGACAATGGGTATAACAATGGCATGGCTCAATAGCCCTGCCAGCGCCATGATTGCTTTAGCAGTAGCCATTTGCGCTTTAGTATATGACAAATTTGGGAAGCATCATTCTTTTCTGGGACCAATTAATATGGG
The DNA here is from genome assembly GCF_004168285.1 of Emticicia agri. Lineage (GTDB taxonomy): Bacteria > Bacteroidota > Bacteroidia > Cytophagales > Spirosomataceae > Emticicia > Emticicia agri. The sequence goes on from NZ_SEWF01000003.1 coordinate 156,963, forward strand.
CCTTTGCAGAGGGGGAAACCTGATTTTAGGTATTAGTATTATTGAGACGGCCATTAACCATTGGTGGTTGATAAGTATCTTACCGATTTGCTACATAGCGGCAATCACGATGATTAGTCGTGGTGAGGTTCATGGCGGAAACAAAGCCACACTCTATTTTGCCGCTTTTCTTTATATCGTGGTTAGCAGTGTACAGCTCTATGTTGCATTCAAATTAGGTAATATCCTATTGGCTGCACCGTTTGTAGCTTTACACATATACCTGATTTTCAATCCTTTAACCAAAGCAATAGCCAATCCAATAGGGCCAAATATAGGGAAGGCCGTGAAAGCAGGGGTTTTATCATTAATTGTGATGAATGCGGCATGGGTTAGTGTGTCTGGTAATATTATTTTTGCATTGGTAGTGCTCTGTCTGTTACCTGTTTCAATAAGTCTGGCAAAGATTTTTGCAGTAACATAAAGTATAGATGCCATAGTTTTCGTTTATTTTTATTTATTCAACCTTTCAATGAGTGTAATTCAACAGGCTTTTCAAGTCCCTTATTCATTTAATATTATTTTCACCCAAAATCTTTTCTCTTCAGAGAACAAAGAGTTAATTAATTTCTTGTTACACTTCGGAGATAACGGTTTTCAAAAGAAGATTTTATTTTTAATTGATGAAGGTGTAGCAGAAAAGCATCTTTTTCTAACAGAATCAATCAGAAATTATTTTGAAGGGCAAACACAGATTTTATTAGCCGAAGAAATACTGATTTTGCCAGGTGGAGAGCTTGTAAAAAACAATCCTCAGTATTTAGAACAGACACTTCTCGCAATTAATAATTACGGCATAGACAGACACTCTTTTGTAGCGGCAATTGGTGGTGGTGCCTTTCTTGACATGGTTGGCTATGCTTCCTGCATTGCGCACAGAGGGGTAAAACATATTCGTATTCCTACCACAGTTCTTTCTCAAAACGATTCGGGTGTGGGTGTAAAAAACGGAGTAAATTTCCTGGGTAAAAAAAATTTCCTTGGTACCTTTTCACCACCTGTAGCAGTTTTTAATGATTCTGATTTCTTAAAGACACTTTCAGACAGAGACTGGCGTTCAGGTATTTCAGAGGCTATAAAAGTAGCTTTAATTAAAGATTTAGCCTTTTTTGAGTGGCTTGAGAAAAATGCAGAACGTATGGTTGCCCGTGAAATAGAAGTAATGAACGAACAGATTTTCAGGTCAGCAGCTTTGCACACCAATCATATTTCAAGTGGCGACCCTTTTGAGATGGGTTCTGCCAGGCCTCTCGATTTCGGGCATTGGGCAGCGCATAAATTAGAGTATCTCAGCAATTTTGAAATACGTCATGGGGAGGCTGTAGCTGTTGGTATTGCACTTGATTCTGTTTATTCGCACCTTTTAGGGTTAATTTCGGAGGAAGATGCTTTAAGAATTATAAGGGTTTTAAAAACATTAGGTTTTACCCTCTATCATCCATCGCTTTCAGAAAATGATAAGCAAAATCTTCTGGAAGGCCTCAATGAATTCAGAGAACATTTGGGTGGTAGATTGACCATCACAATATTAGAAAAATTAGGAAAAGGTAAAGAAGTGCATGAGGTAAACTTCGGGTTAATGAAACTTGCGGTTGACCGTCTGAAATTAACCCTTGATTAAATATGAATACACCCTACGGACATTTAAGCTATTGTAGTAATATTCATCCGGGAGAAAACTGGGATGAGCATTTTGCAGTGCTGCAAAACAGTATTCCACAAATTAAAGCAGAAGTTTGTCCTGATGCGCCAATGGGTATCGGTCTCCGGTTAGCCAATCAGGCAAGTATAGATTTATCAATAAATGAGCACTTTAGTTCATTTAAAAACTGGCTTGCAGAGAACAATTGCTATGTTTTTACAATGAACGGTTTCCCATTCGGAAATTTTCATCACACCATTGTAAAAGACATGGTTCATGCTCCTGACTGGACAACTCAGGAAAGAACCGATTATACAATCAGACTATTTGAACTATTAGCCGAGCTTTTACCTGAAAACCTACAGGAAGGAGGAATTTCAACCTCCCCTCTCTCCTACCGTTTCTGGTGGGCAACTGATGAATTGTTAGAGCAAGCAACCATTAAAGCAACCGGAAATATGATTTCAGTTGTTGAGGCTTTAATTGAATTACACAAAAAAACCGGTAAACTATTACATCTCGATATTGAACCTGAACCTGATGGTATTCTTGAAAATTCTGACGAGTTTATACATTGGTACAATAACTACTTATTGCCCATTGGGATAAAACAGCTTCAAAGTAAAGGCTTATCGACGGAAGAAGCTACCGAGGCCATAAAAAACCATATTCAGCTATGCTATGATGTCTGTCATTTTGCAGTAGGTTTTGAGAAACCGGTTAAAGTTTTAGAAAAATTAAATGCAAATCAATTGAAAGTAGGCAAAATTCAAATCAGTTCAGCTTTAAAAGTAGATTTCTCAGAAAATGCTGAAGAAAAACTAAATGAAATTGCTCAGTATAATGAACCTACCTATTTACATCAGGTAGTCGCTAAAAAAAATGATGGGTCTTATATAAAATTCCCTGATTTAAATGAAGCTATAACTAATTTCAGCAATGAAATCAATTCGTGGCGAGTACACTTCCATGTTCCATTGTTTCTTGAACAATACGGGTTATTGAGTTCCACGCAAAAAGATATTGTTGATGTACTCGATATCCATAAAGAAAAGCCTTTTACGCAACATTTAGAAATAGAAACTTATACATGGGGCGTTTTACCAAAAGAATTTCAGGCACCATTGAATGAAAGCATTATCAGAGAAATTAAGTGGGTAAAAGGTGTTTTATAAAGCGTTTTTTAATCATAAATCTTTCACTCAAATCGTAGATAGTAAAGAATGCTATTCTATTGATTTAGGGCATTTCATTTTATAATATTATGCAAAAAACGGTAGTTATTGACATTGTAGGGCTTAGTACTAGTGTAATAGGTGAACATACACCTTTCTTGCAGAAATTTATTGCTCAAAATCATTTAAAACATATCAAGCCTGCTTTTCCGGCAGTTACTACTACTTCTCAAAGTTGTTACATCACAGGCAAGAACCCCGATGAGCACGGCATTGTAGGAAACGGTTGGTATGACCGTGAGGCTTGCGAAATGAAGTTCTGGAAACAATCTAATAACCTGGTTGATGCTGAAAAAATTTGGGAGGCAGCTAAAAGAAAGAATCCTGAATTTACAGTATCAAAAATGTTTTGGTGGTATAATATGTATTCATCTGCTGATTTTTCAGCTACTCCACGACCACAATATCATTCAGATGGGGTAAAGGTTCCTGATTGTTATACCTTTCCAGCTGATTTAAGAGACAAGTTACAGGCAAAATACGGTACATTTCCTCTTTTTAAATTCTGGGGACCCAATACAAGTATCGAATGCTCTAAATGGATTGCCAATGCGGCTTTGGAAGTTGACAAAGACCATGATCCGACGCTGACGCTAATATATTTACCACATTTAGATTATTGCTTACAAAAGTTTGGAGTTGATTTTAATAAAATTTCAAAAGACCTGACCGAAATAGATAAACTTGTTGAAGAAACTGTTAATTACTATCAACAAAAAAAGGCCAATATAATTTTATTATCTGAGTACGGGATAAACAATGTCAGTAATCCTATTCACATCAACCGAATTCTTCGTAAAAACGGTTTGCTCTCTGTAAGAGTTGAAAGTGGCCTTGAATTGCTCGACTGTGGTGCATCAAAAGCCTTTGCAGCCGCCGACCATCAGATTGCGCATATTTACATCAATGATTTAAGTGAGAAAGAAAGAATTAAAGATATACTCTCAAAAGTAGATGGTATTCGGCTAATAATGGATGAAGAAGAGAAGAAAAAACATCACATTAATCATACGAGAGCAGGAGATTTAGTTTTGATGGCCAGAGCAGATAGTTGGTTTACTTATTACTATTGGTTTGATGACAAAGTAGCTCCTGATTTTGCAAGAAGTGTAGATATTCATAATAAACCGGGTTATGACCCTGTGGAAATGTTTATGAATCCGGCAAATCCACTAATAAAGTTAAGAGCAGCTTATAAATTAGCACGCAAATTATTAGGATTCAGATATAGGATGGATGTAATTCCGCTGGATGCAAGCCTTATTAAAGGATCACATGGAACTTTAGATATTAATAAAGAATATTATCCTGTGCTAATTAGCAATCAAAACCTATCAACCGAAATTGCCGCTACTGATGTTTATCAAGTAATCTGGGATAGTATTTTTGGTTATGAGAAAACTAAATGACACATAATTACTTTAGTATCAAATCTTTATCATTGAGCCAGCCGACCTGCCGCATAATCAATTGCTATAATTGATTTGGCAACCTTGGTTTGCAGGGAAATTAATTTTTGCTGGGCTTCATAAAACTTATTTTCTCTGCTATTGACTAAAAACAGACTACTTTCGCCATTAATAAACTTCGTAATTTCAGCCTGATAAAGCCTTTGATAGCTATTTACAGTTTGCTGATAAATTTCTAACTGACGTTGCAACTGCACCGCATCATTAAAATAACTGTTTACTTTATTTTGCTGCTCAGTAAACAAAATGCGGTTTTCCCACGATTGTTGCATTATTTTTAGATTAGCTTTTCTATATTCAGCACGGGCTTCCCTCAGAAGCAAAGGCATTCCAATTGTAAAACCCCATTTATAATTATTCTGAAATAGGTTAGGTTCGGCAATAAATCCATAATCCTTATTCAGAAAATTATAGTTCAGATTCAATGTGGGTAAAAGGCTCTGGAACTTGAGTTGTTTTTCAATAGATAATACATTACTTTTAATTTGTGCCTGCCTTAATTTAGGGTGAGTGGGCAATGTAGTCATGTAATCACTCAGGGGCATCAAAGGCTGACTGATTCGAGTAGGATTAGGTTGAACAGTTGACGGCAATTGGTAAGACTGTTCATTTTCCTGCCACAAAAAATTATTCAATTCAAATCCGGCATTATTAAGTGCTTGTTGAGCCTCAGTTTGTTGAAACTCAAAACTCTGCAATTGCGCCAGTGTTTCTACCGTATCAATAGCCGGACGGTCGCCAAGAATTACCCCATTTTTAATAAAATCATAACGCCTCAGATTGGTTTGCAAAAGACTATCTGCCAACTGTTTAACAAAAAAAGCATTTTGCCATTCGTAATAAGCACTTGTAGCCTCATAAAGCAAATCATTCAGAATCAACCTTCTTTCTTCATCTGAATAAGACACCATTTCTCTTGCTTGCCTGACAGCAGCCCTTCTTTTATCAATCAACAAACCTTTTCCTAAAGCTACCTGTGCCCCTATAAAGCTACTTCTACCTTTGGTAAGTTCTGTAGCTGTGTATTGTCCTTGATTGTTTTCAGTTCCGGCTTTAAAATCTACCCCATACCAGGTTGGAACCTTCAGCTCTGATGTTAGATAAGTATAGTAATGCTTACCTCCGAATTGCTTCTCGTTTTTATTAAAATAAACGGAAGGCTCAAATGCACCTCTGGCACTTTGTAGCTCGGCTTTGGCTATTTCAGTTTGCAGTGCAGCCTGTTGTGCTACAGGATGGTATTTTCTGACTATATTTATAAACTCGTCGTAAGACAATTTGTCTTGTCCAAAAGCAATTTTTGTGTAGCTCAGACAAATAATTATATAAAACAATAATTTTTGCATTTTCAAAACAGATATTTACTTTTTAGCAGTTTTACTGGCATCTTGTTCAATATAATATTCAGGTGGAAAACCATTGATATTACGCCATACCTCATAACCAAGTGGTACATCTTTTAATAAAATAAAGGTATCTGTGGCAGTTCCTAATCTTAAACCATTGGGCCATGGCCGCTCATTCGGGTCGGGTTTTACAAGAACCCTGAAATTTCCACTTGCCGCATCTACATTATTAGATATTGCCGTAATTACACCTCTGAAAGTTCCATACGATTGCGTAGGCCAGCCACTAAATACAATGGCCGGAAATCCATCAAAAATCACGTTTACTTTCCTGCCCGGTTGCAGTAATGTAATATCAAGCGGCTTCACAAAAATTTCAATAGCCATTGCACTCTGGTCAGGTACAATCTGCGCCAGCTCTTCTCCTTCTTTCACAATTTCACCAATTCCTGCTTTATTAGCTCTTGTTACTTGCCCACTTTGAGGAGCTATTACATAATATAATTCATTACGCAACCGATAGCTGCTATATTGATTTTCAAGTTTGGCAATATCTGCATCACCACTCGCAATCTGAGAAAGAGACTGGTAACGCTCTCCTCTCGTTTTAGAAATTTTCTCAATATACTCCTGATTTACTGTATTCAATTCTAATGAAAGGTTAATTAAATCCTGTTTCGAATTCATGAATTTAATTTCACTTCCTGTCCGTTTAGCCAACGAATTCTGAAATGCTTGGTTTCGTTGCTCATATTGCGTTAGTGATACAAGACCTTGGTCGTATAACTGTTTTTGTCGCTTCAATTGTTCGCTGGCAATGGCAAATTCATTCCTTGCAGCAAGCATATCCATACTATCAGCTTGAATTTTAGCCTTGGTCTGAGCTATTTTGTTATTTATCTGAGCTATTTTCAATCGTTGTGCCGCTTCCATAGCTTTGGTTTGCTCATCTGCGGTATTGGCTTTACTCAGGTAATTTTCATTAGCAAGTTCTTTAGCGGTAATCTGTTGGCGGGTACGTTCAATTAAATTAGGGTCAAGGTATTCCACCTTTACCTCTTGCAATCGTGCTATGGTATCTCCTTGTTTTATCATGTCCCCTTCTTTTACATACCATTGTACAACTTTTCCGGTAATAGCACTGTAGACTCCCTGTTGCCTTTGTTCCTGGCGTAAGGTAGTTACTTTTCCGCGGCTCTTGATATTTTGAGTCCAGGGCAAGAAAGCTGCCAGAATCAATAAACCCAGCAAGCCAAACGCCCAGGCTTTAACATTACTCCGCCGATCAATAAAATAAATATCTCTGAAAGATTTAGGCTGTTTGGTCAAATCTTCTTCTTCAAAAACTGTATCTATAAATTTCATGTGTGCTCATGCTTTTAGTTATACCTAAATTAGTTGCGGGTACCTGATTTACTTTATTTCTATAATCCGGTTAAAATAAGGTAGTACTCCTTCCTGGTCTGAAGCTACTATAACTGTCATAGGTAGACTATTAATATAATCTGCCACTTTCTGGCGCTTTGCCTTATTGAGGCTTTTAAAAGGTTCATCAAGAATCATTAACTGACAAGGCTGAACAAACGTACGGAGTAATAAAATTTCCTGCACTAAGTGAGAAGGCAATTTTGCTCCCTTTGTAAAAAGTATAGTGGCAAAACCTTTCTCAAACTCATCAATGAATCCGGTAAAACCTAATTTCTTAATTAACTCATTCGTAGTTTCAGGCTTCACATCAGGATTACCAATAGTAATATTTTCCCAGAGAGTTCCATTAAAAACTTCATTTTGCCCACTCAGATAATTGACATTCTTACGGAAACTATGCATTTCATAATTATCTACTGGTGTATCATTAATTAGAATACTGCCGGAATGTTCTGTTAAATTATTGCTGATAAGTTTTAATATAGTACTTGTACCAGCACCAGAAGCTGTTTTATTCAGTAAGGCTTTCTCTCCTGCCTCTACTTTGAATGAAATGCCATTAAGCAACTGATTATTAGGTGTATAAGAGAAGCTGACTTTCTTAAACTCAACACTCAGGGGGCTTTTTGGATTAAGTATTAAGGTACCATTAGATTCTGTAGGCGTTTGTAATACTTTATTTAATTTTTCAACAGCAGTCAGTACATCATAGACAATATCAATACTTGTAATCAGTTTTTCGACAGAGGCCATAATAGCGATAATCACAATTTCAGCAGCAATAAACTGACCAATATTAATTAAATTGTTAAGGAGCAGAATACAGCCAATGATTAACATAGCTGCCGTTAAGACTACCTTAAAAACTACAAGGCTCCAGTACTGAGTGGTCAGAATACCAAAGTGATTGGTACGATTCTGCAAATACCCCTGCGTATATTCATCTGTTTTCTGAATATTTAACCGGGTATATTCAAAGTTTTTGAAAGTATTCTGGGTACGGCTGATTTCCTGTAACCAGGCTGCTACTTTATATTTAAAATCGCTCTCTCTTAAGCTCGTTGTCAATCCTCTTTCAGAACTCAATCTGAAAATCAGATAGACTATTAACAGCAATAATGCACCAAAGGCGATGAAAATTGAATGATAAAAAGATAATAATAAAATCCCGAAAAGTATCTGTATAAATGCGGTTGGTACATCGAGTAGTAGTTTCGATAAACCTTTTTGCAGATTTACTGTATCAAAAAAACGATTTGTCAGTTCGGGCATGTAGTATCCTTCTGTAGCTTCGGGCCGAATCTTGGGCAAAGTATCTGCATAAGCAAAAGCATACCTTACAAAAATTTTTTGCTGAATTTTCTCGCTGAGTTTCATTTGCTTAATCTGCAAAAAACCGGCAAAGAAAACACTAAAAATTACCAGACAGATAAGCACAATCAACGAAGTGGAGGCCGTATTGTACATAACAAAGTTAATGATTGACTGGATACCTAATGGTAAAACCAACTGGATAATTCCGGATAAGATGGCATAGAAATAGAGCGAACTAATATCCAGTTTGTCAAGCCTTAAAAGATTTATAATTCTTATAAAAGGGTGGAAATCATGATTGTCAGCCATATGATTTTAATAATTTTCGCAAAGATAATAAAACTTTTTTCTGAGATAGTAATACTATTATTATAAAGTGTAATGTTATTAATTATTGTATAATTACTATTAATATTTAATTTTGTTTAAAATTTTTTAATATGGAATACCAGCTAAATTTTAGTCTGAACAATAATATATATCTGCGCGACCCAGAAAGTAGTGAGTTAGGTAAATTAATTGTCAGAAAAGCCATAGAACTGATTTATGAAATGGGCTATGAGCACTTTACTTTTAAAAAACTGGCTTTAGAGGTAGGCACTACCGAGGCCAGTATTTACCGCTATTTCAAGAATAAACATTTTTTATTAGTATATATACTGAATTGGTATTGGAGCTACCTGGATTTTTTGCTGATGTTTCATCTGAAAAATATCAGTAATCCGAAGCTAAAAATCAGAAAAGTTATTGAGTTGCTAACAAGGGAACTCCCCACCGATTCAGGTAAAATAAAGTATAATATTTCTTACCTGAATCAGATTGTTATCAGAGAAAGTAGCAAAGTATATCTGGTGAAAGAAATCAATGAGATTAATCAGGCGCAGGTATTTAAACCATTCAAAGATTTGTGCAATACAATAGCTGGTATTATTCTGGAACTCGACTCTGAGTACCCTTATCCACATTCTCTCAGTAGCACACTTATCGAAACTTCCCATAATCAACAGTTTTTTAGTTCGCATCTAAAAAGGCTGACTGATGTAAAATCTGATGAAAACGTATCAGGATATGTAGCTGCTTATCTGGAAAATTTAGTTTCCCGTGTTTTAGAATAAAAATATCTGTTATATTATTGATAGCTTATTACAATTGAAATTTTATAGAATCTATTTCAAAAATTCCTGTCATTATTGGTGTAATAATCTATAAAAACAAAAAAAGCAGGCCGTTTTAACACGTAACTGCTTGATTATCAGAGTAGCGGGGAGCAGGATCGAACTGCCGACCTTAGGGTTATGAATCCTACGCTCTAACCATCTGAGCTACCCCGCCGGAATATAAATAATATAAAAAATGTGGTGTGTTGCCCTCATCTTTAATATTATGTTGCAAAATTAGGGAAAGTTTTCATACATTGCAAAAAATAAAATTCAACAAAATGAATTTTAAGAAAAAATCATATAAATTCTTGGAAAAATCAATCATTCATGCTAAATAGAATCGGGTATGAATGATTAACAAAATTTTGATATGGGAAAATTTAAGTTTACACGGGAGTACGAATTTAGGGCATCACCTAAAGTCTTATATCAATACATCAGCACTCCTTCAGGGTTGCAACAATGGTTTGCATCGAAGGTAAAATATGTGAATGACGGGAATTTTGATTTTGTATGGGATAACGAAAGCCACCCGGCACGTCTTACCTCTCAGAGATTGAATAAAGCTACCAAGTTCGATTTTTTGAATGATGAGCAAAGGGGTAACTATGTAGAATTCAAATTAGAACAAAGTGAACTCACGAATGCCACTTTTTTTAAGATAATTGACTATTCTGACATCAGTGATGCTTCTGAATTAGAAGACTTGTGGGACGGAATGATTGATAAATTACGGGAGATAGTTGGTGGCTAATTTGTTAAATATGCTTAATAGGCTTGCGCAAACAAAATTCATTTAAGAATTTTGTGCCGCAATCATTTATGTCTTTAATGAAGAAAATTGATTTTTTGGTTATAAAGTCCTTCATCGGACCGTTTATATTAACTACCTGTGTGGTAGTTTTTATTTTTTTAATGCGTTTCCTGATGCTTTATTTTAACGATTTCGTAGGTAAAGATTTAGGTTATGATATTTTTGCCAAGCTTTTTGTTTATTTTTCTCTCATTACCGTACCAATTTCTCTTCCATTAGCTACCCTTCTTGCTTCCTTAATGTGTTTTGGCAATTTGGGCGAACATTCAGAACTCACAGCCATCAAGGCTTCGGGTATTCCTATTTCAAGGGTTCTTTTACCTACCTTAATTTTTGCTTTGGGGGTCAGCATTTTCTCTTTTTGGTTCAATAATAAGGTAAGTCCCTGGGCAAATCTGAAAGGATATAGTTTGCTATATGATGTAAAAACAACTAAGGTAACACTCAATATTAAAGATGGCATTTTTTATGGTGAATTGCCCGGATACAAAATTAAAGTATTAAAAAAATATCCTGATGGAAAAACCCTTAAAGGTGTAACTATTTATAATCATACCACCAACGAAGGTAATATTAATGTAACATTGGCCGACTCTGGTAAAATGTATACGATGATGGATAATAATTATCTGGTTTTCGAACTCTATAATGGTATCAATTACATGGATTACAGAAACAATCCGGGTGGAAATTATAATGAAACTCAGTTTGTAAAAAATTCTTTTAAAAAGAACAGACTTGTTTTTGCCCTTGAATCATTTGGCATGAAAAGAACTGACGAATCGCAGTTTAAATATCATGAATACATGAAAGATGTTTCAGACCTTTCAAAGCAGGTAGATTCAATTCATAAAGAAATTGCCATGTCCAAGAAGGTTCAACTGGGTTCAATGGATCAATTTTATAACCATCATCTAAAAAAAATCATTAAAGATACTTCAAGTAAAAGGATAATATTACCGGGAAAGTGGGTAGATAAACGAATGAACACCCTACATGAAGACTCGAAACTGATGGAATCATTTGAAACAGCTTTTCAACAGGCTAAAAGTGTTCAGGACCATTACAAAACAAATGTTGATATTCAGAAAAGCAAAATAAAAGATGCTAACAGGGCAGACGTAGAGCGCTGGCATAAATATACAATGGCATTTGCCTGTTTTGTTATGTTTCTCATTGGTTCATCGTTGGGGTCCATTATTAAAAAAGGTGGTTTTGGCATGCCTGTCTTACTTTCAATCACCTTTTTTATTTTGATGTATGTGCTGATGCAATTGGGAGATAAATATGCCAAAGAGAGTATCTGGTATGTAATCGTAGGGGTTTGGATGCCCGATACAGTTTTATTAGGCTTCGGTATTTATTTCTTATATAAAGCCACCAATGATGCCCGATTGTTTGATAGCGACATTTACGATGTTTATTTAGATAAATTTAAAGTTTTCCTGAATAAAAAATTCAAGAAAAAAAGCCAACTCGAAACCACTTAAAACCTGTTTATGGTTACTGAATAAGCAATCTAAAGAGGATTAATCTCTAACTGTGTGCCTACATTGATATTTTTATCTATCAAATCAACAATCGTTTGAAAATCCTCTTCATTCTCGGCATAATTCAGATTATTGACATCTATAATCAATAATTTCCCATGCGTGTAGAGGTTCACGAAATCCTCATACAAAACGTTTAATTTAAGCAAATAATCAGGGTCAATATTTCTTTCAAAATCACGGTTACGTTTACTTATCTGCCGTTGCAGTTTTGGCAAATCAGCTCTCAGATAAATCATTAATTCAGGGTGCGAAATAGCCTGCGTAATCGTATTGAACATACTTCTGTATGTCTGATAATCTGTTTCATTAAACTTGCCTGATTCGTATAAATTACGGGCAAAAATATAGGCATCTTCGTAAATCGAGCGATCCTGTATGATGGTTTTATCTTCTGCTAATTTTTTAATTTTCAAGACTTGTTCAAAGCGACTATTCAGAAAAAAAATCTGTAAGTGAAAAGCCCATTTCTCCATATCTTCATAAAACGGAGGCAGATAAGGATTACCTTCAACAGCTTCATATAGTACTTCCCATCCGTAATGCTCTGCTAATCTGGTTGCTAATGTCGTTTTTCCTGCACCTATATTTCCGGTAATCGCAATGTGCATCTAATGATAATTTAATTTTGATTGATTTTTTTTCAAAATAAACGCTAAAATGACTAAAATCATAGAACATCAAAAATAACTTTTGTAATTTTGCAGCGTTCAAATCAAGTCTGCGCCTTGAAATATTGGATTTTATTATGAAGACAGAAGAAAGAAAAACACAAATTACCTTACCGGAACAATCACAAAAAACTGAAACCGGAAAATATTCCGTATTACTCTATTATATATACTCACCTATCGAAAACGTGGTTGAGTACCGTGATATTCATCACCAATACTGTATAGACAATCATCTATTAGGTCGCATAATTATCGCCCCCGAAGGGCTTAATGGAACAGTATCAGGACTGATAGAAGACTGCGAAAAGTATATGGCCTGGGTAAAATCAGACCCACGTTTTGCAACAGTTGACTTTAAGGTTGAAAATTATCCTTCTCATACTTTTGCTAAATTGTATGTAAGAATAAAAAAGGAAATTGTCCATTCTGAATTACCCGTTAATCCCTTAGAGAGAACCGGAAAGCATTTAGAGCCAAAAGAATTCAAAGAAATTCTTCAGAATGACCCAGATGTGGTTTTAGTAGATATGCGGTCAAACTACGAGCACTCGGTTGGAAAATTTAAAGGAGCAATTACCTTTGATATGGAAAACCTGCGTGAGTTACCTGGCCACATGAATGAAATTGAGCATCTGAAAAACAAAAAAGTAATCACCTATTGTACCGGAGGAATTAAGTGCGAAAAGGCCAGTGCCTATTTATTGTCTCAGGGCTTTACAGATGTTTACCAGTTGCATGGTGGCATTATTAAATATGGTTTGGAAGAAAATGGTGAAAATTTTGATGGTAAATGCTATGTATTTGATAATCGCCTGACTACTGAAGTGAATAAGGTAAATCCGGAAGTAATTTCTAAATGCCATGTTTGCGGTACAATATGTGACAGAATGGTTAACTGTGCTAATTCTGACTGTAATGAGCATGTGCCAATCTGTGAAAAATGTGGTGAGGAATTAGAGGGTGCGTGTTCGGTGAGTTGTAAAGAAAACCCAAGAAAACGGGTCTATGACGGAACAGGATATTATTCCAAAACAACCGAAGGCTATAAACCTGAAATTGCTTTCAGAACACGTAAAAACACCAAAAATTTGCATATTGTTGAAAATCTTGGTTTATAACCCTTGACTTTTCAAAACTTTGCCTCAATTCAATTTATGATTAGATTGATTTGAGGTATTTTTGTATTTGATAAAACACCTGATAGTTAACTTTATGGAACCTAAATTTTTTACTCATCAATCTGATTTCCGCCAATGGTTAGAAGAAAATTATAAGAAAGAAAAAGAGATAGTGGTTGGCTATTATAAGGTTAATTCAGGTAAGCCGAGTCTTACCTGGTCGCAATCGGTTGATGAAGCCTTGTGCTTTGGATGGATTGATGGCATCAGAAGATCCATTGATGCTGATAGCTATTGTATCCGTTTTACTCCTCGTAAACCTACAAGTATCTGGAGTTCAGTAAATATCAAAAAGATGGAAGAAATGATTCCGAAAGGTTTGGTAAAGGAAGCAGGATTGCTGGCATATGAAAAAAGGAAAGATAATAAATCTAACATTTATGTATATGAGCAGGACGAATTGGCATTTACTCAGGCGATGGAACATAACTTTAAATCCCATTCTAAAGCATGGGATTTTTTTCAGAAACAACCGCCTTACTACAAAAAACAAATGACAGGATGGGTTATTAGTGCCAAACAGGAAACTACTCAATTAGCAAGATTAAAAAAACTAATAGAAGCAAGCGAAGATGGCAAAAGATTATAGTCTCTTTCGCATCACATAATCGTTCATAAAATATTCACCAATAGGTATATCCTCTTCTGCCATAACCTCAAAGCCCATTCTCTCATAAAATTGTTTGGCTTTATTATATCTATTCACATTCAAATCAAGCCACAACCCTCCTACTTGCTGCAATCGATTTTCAACTTCAACTAATAATTTCTTTCCTAATCCGCCTCCCTGAAATTCAGGATTCAAATAAAGTTTATTTAGTTTATAGATTTTTTCATCAGCATCTTTTATCGAATATGAGGCAAATGCAACCGGGGTATTTTCTTTATCTTTTTCGGTAATATGCTGTATAACAAATACCTGACCGCTATTCATCTGTTCACCTAAACCTTCGGGGCTGTAAATCAAGTCAAACATATATTGAGGCTGTTCCTTTCCTAATATTGGTTCATAGGTAGAAAACCATGTTTTTTGCGCAATTTCTCGAATAATTGAAATGTCGTCAATGGTTGCGTACCTATAGGTCAGATTCATGTAGTAAAGAATTTTCTTTGCAAATATAAACTCTGCTAACATAACATTTTGTTAATTTGCATAAAATTTCTAACCTTCTGTAAGCTAATTCCTGCATACTTGAACTTGGCATTCTTTAAAAACCAATTATGAAACCACTTATTTTAGTAACAAACGATGATGGTATAACCTCAAAAGGAATTTCTGTTTTAATTGAGGTAGTTAAAACTTTAGGAGATGTTTTTGTAGTGGCTCCTGACAGCCCCAATTCGGGTATGGGTCACGCAATTACAGTAGATAGTACAATTCATATAAAAAAGTCTAAAATTTTTAAAGACATAGAAGCTTATGAGTGTTCGGGCACACCTGCAGATTGTGTAAAATTAGCAAAACATCATTTTCTAAGAGGCAGAAAAATTGACCTCGTGGTGAGCGGTATTAATCACGGAATGAATGCTTCGGTTTCAGTTCTTTACTCAGGTACTATGTCGGCAGCAGTTGAGGCTTCCATTGAAGGAATTCCTGCTATAGGTTTTTCATTAAACGATTTTCGTTATGATGCTGATTTCAGGCATGTTAAACGGTACCTGAAGCGAATTGTCGAAAAATCTCTAAAAAATGGTGTTCCTCCTCATATCGCATTAAATGTAAACTTTCCGGCTAAATCAGATAAGCCAATAAAAGGAATAAAAATTTGTCGTCAGACCAACGGATATTGGCGAGAAGAATTTGATGCACGGACTGACTTATACGGAAGACCTTACTTCTGGATGGGTGGAGATTTCGTAAATCGTGAACCAGAGAGTGAGGATACAGATATTTGGGCAATGGAAAATAATTATGTGGCTATTGTTCCTGTTCAATATGACAGAACAGCATATCCAGAGATTAAATCCTTAAAAAAATGGAAATTATAAACAGGCATATATAGGATTTCCCGGAATTATTTAACAACTTTAGTTAATAATCTTTCAATATTTAGCTAAAGGTCGTGCTGTTTGCAATTCACCTACTAAAGATTTATTAATATATGGCAGTCTTAGGAAGTTTATTAAAAGGAGGTATAAAATTTACGAGTACATTACAAAAGATAAGAAGAGTTAAACCGCTGAAATGGCAGAAAAAAGCTTTTACAAAATTAATAGCCAAAGCAAGATATACTCAATTTGGTGAAAAGTATCATTTTGATGAAATATTAAGTACCGCTATTTTTGAAAAAGGCACGGAATTTTACAGCAAGTTTCAAGAATTAGTTCCTATTTACGACTATAATAAAATTTATGACGAATGGTGGTATAAGGCACGTAATGGCGAAAAAAATGTTTGTTGGCCTGGTCGTATAAAATACTTTGCTTTAAGTTCAGGCACTTCAGATGCCGCTTCGAAAGCAATTCCGGTTACCAAAGATATGATTAAGGCTATTCAAAGAACCAGTATTAATCAGATTATTTCTTTAGGTCATTATAATAAGTTACCCTCAAATATCTACGAGACTGGGTACCTGATGCTGGGTGGAAGTACAGCACTTAACGAGGTAGATTCGCACTATGAAGGAGATTTAAGTGGTATCACTACAGGAACATTACCTTTCTGGTTTCAGAATTTTTATAAACCTGGACAAAAGATAGCAGCCGAACGCAACTGGGGCAACAAGCTTGAAGAAATTACAGAAAATGCCAAAAACTGGGATATTGGTTTTTTAGCCGGTGTACCAGCATGGCATACCATTCTCCTTGAAAAAATCATCAAGCGTTATAATCTTAAAAATATTCATGAATTGTGGCCTAATCTAACAGCCTTTGCATGGGGCGGCGTTTCCTTGGAGCCTTATAAACAAGGTCTGGAAAGGTTGTTTGGCAAACCAGTTATTTATATTGAAACCTACATGGCCTCTGAAGGTTTTCTCGCTTACCAAGACCGACCTGATGGAAATTTAAGATTAGTACTTAATCAAGGCCTTTTTTTTGAATTTATTCCTTTCAATGAAAACAACTTTGATGAGGATGGAAATCTTGTTGCAAAACCTCAGACCCTGATGGTACATCAGGTAGAAGAAGACATTGATTATGCTCTATTGATTTCTACGTGCGCAGGAGCGTGGAGGTATCTGATTGGTGATACAGTAAAATTCACCAACAAAAACCGGGCAGAAATAAAAATTACAGGTAGAACCAAGCATTTTCTGAGTTTATGTGGAGAGCATCTATCGGTTGATAATATGAATAATGCGATTGAATTGGTTTCTAAAGATTTAGGTATTGATATTCGAGAATTTACTGTTTTAGGCATTAAAC
The DNA here is from genome assembly GCF_004168285.1 of Emticicia agri. GTDB lineage: Bacteria > Bacteroidota > Bacteroidia > Cytophagales > Spirosomataceae > Emticicia > Emticicia agri. The sequence continues at coordinate 174,178 of NZ_SEWF01000003.1, forward strand.
ATCCCCCGTTATTTGCTCATCAATGGTATGTGGCAACCGATGATAAAGTTGATGAAAAGCAACTGTGCGAGCTAATAGATAAAAAGCTATTTGAACTCAACGATGATTATGCCGTTGAAAGAGGACACGCACTAAGGAATGTTTTCTTAAAAGTTCTGCCAACCAAGGCATTTTATGATTGGATGAAACATAAAGGTAAAGAAGGCGGACAACATAAATTCCCGAGGGTTCTCAAAGGAAAATTAGTTGATGAGTGGCAAGATTTTATTAAAAAGAATTATGAAAAGGTTGGGGTTTAACCCCAACCTTTATTTTTTCTTATAAACATCATCACTTACCTCGTTAGGCTTTGCTTTCAGAAATTCTGCTATTTGCTGCTCTGTCATTCCTAAATCTACTTTTAAATCAGGCAAATTTTTCTTTAACGCCTCTACACCTTTAGGGGTTACTTCGGTTTTCCACAAATACAGTTTTTTAAGATTTTTTAAAGAAGCAAGTTGCTTAATACCAGCATCTGAAACTTTTGTACCTATAAGGTTGAGGTATTCCAGATTAGTTAATTTGCCTAACTGATTTAACCCTTGGTCGGTAATCTTGGTTTGTTCCAGATGTAACCTTGTTAAATTAGTTAATTTTACTACCTCTGCTAAACCCTTATCTGTAATCTGGGTATCGCTCAACCTCAGCCAGAGTGTCTGGTCCTGTACTTTCGAAATTCCGGTTATCTGGTCGTCAGTAAGTTTTGAATTATTAATATAACTGATTTCTACAAAATTATTATTCTGCGCAAAGGGCAAAATCAAGGCTCCTGATTTTTTCAATTCTACTAATATATTATCATTTATAGGTGATGTAGAACCACTCAGAATTTTTTCTTCTATCACAAACTTATCCTGTTGAACTCCTTTAGTTTGTTGAGTATTAACAGAATCTCCAACTCCCAAACTTGCCAGTACAGGCTTAATTGCATCAGTAACTGTTACTTGAGAAACTTTCTTATCAAAAGGGACACCTTGTTCAATCCACCATTTCATTAAAGCCAATTCATTTTCAGTAATCTGAATTTTGCCTTTAGGTGGCATATGGTCATCATCTGATTCCGGCAAAAGTATCCTTTTGATAAACTCACTTCCCTCAACGTTATTAGCTTCAAAAATAGCACCATGCTTCCCTCCTTTTTTCAATAAATCTATTTCATCCATTCTCAACTCACCTTTCATTTTATTGGCATTGTGGCAGGATTCACACTTCTGTTTAAAAATAGGCCGGATAATATCCTGATAAACCATTGCTTCATTGATATTCTGAATTTTAGGCTTATCGGTTAAACTTTCTGATTCTTTTTCAGTTTTTTCGGGCATTCCCAACCAGGCTCTGAAAGGTTGTGGAGTGTTATCAGTGAGGTAAGTTTCACCATGCGTCAGGTTGCCTCCATGATGGCCTGCCACCATCATCAAAATCAAAGATAAAATCAGAGCAGGGGCATAAAGTATTTTATTAACCCCTATTCTTTCATTCAGATATGTGTTTTTAGCCAACCATGCTACCCAACAGAAAACTGCTAACCATATACCCTGTATTTTGTGTTCTTCAAGCATTTCATCGTTGTAGCCCCCTTCTAATGATAAAAAGTATCCTGCAACACAGGCAAAAGTAGCACTAATCGCAGAAATAAATAATAGCACTCTGATTGTCTCCTGGCTGATAGTTAAGCGGCCGATGATTTTTAAAAGTTCAAAAACGCCGACAACAATCAGGAAACCTATGGGTAAATGAACCAGAATTGGGTGGAAACGGCCAAAAAAAGAAGTCCACTCTGAAATGGCAAGGATAGACATTAAAAATGGATTTAAGGTTAATTTGTTAAGGTTGATTTTTCTCAAAGATACTAACAATCAGCATAAAATAAAATAGCCAAAGTCTATGACTTTGGCCATTTTAAAATATTGAGCTTATTTATTAATACCCTGGGTTTTGAACTAATACCGGTTTGCCATCTTTCTGGCTATTCAGAATTTCATCCTGAGGAAGCGGATAATAGTTATTTTTAGAAGTAAATACCTTACCAGCCATATAACCGCGCTTAACGAATGTTCTACCTGATGGTTCTTTTCCAGGAACGGCCTCTTCTTGGGCATATTTGTTTAATACTTTCTCTGCAATTCCCCAACGAACTAAATCGAAGAAACGATGACCTTCCATAGCAAATTCCAAACGAGACTCCATGTGAACCGCATTTCTTGCAAAATCAGCACCTTTTGAGGCAAAAGTTCCGGCAGGATAAAGCTCAATCTTGTAATTTACCGAAGCATCCTGAACACTTCCGGTTTTTGCACGGTTACGAATCATATTTACTAACTCTTCACCTCTTGCCAGATTGCCCAATTCTATTTCAGCTTCAGCTAACCACAAAATTACACTCGACAACTTAATGACTCTAAAGTTATTATTCGTACTGCGTTTATTAGTTGAATGGGTACTGCTACCTTCTTCAGCTAAATAGTACATCCATTTTTTACCAATGAACGGACCTGCATAAGTCTGGTCACGTACCCAGGTAGAACCCGGCATGCCACCCCAATCAAGGAAGTTAACCCCTCTGCGACCTACTGTCCAGTCTAAACGAGGATCAACAGGAATTGATTTGTCTAATGTAAAAGCAGTACCTGCAGTAATACCCTGATCGTTTGGTAAATCGACCTGGTTGTAAGTGTCTTGTGAACCATCTACTGCACTACCAATTAATGGCAAACCGTTTTCATCAGTTTTGAACGCATTTACGAGGTTATGAGAAGGTTGATAGAAACCACAACATCCTCTACCAGGTCCTGTTGATGCGTAAGGCCAGTTAAGATTATCTCCTACATTACCGTTGTCACCATTAGTACCATCATTGATTGAGAACTGTACTTCAAAGATAGATTCAGCATTATTATTGGTAACATTTCTATAGTTATCATGATAATTTGTCATCAATCTTTTACCTGAATTAGCAAGCACATCATCTAACAAAGCTTTTGCTGGTGCCCATTTCTTTTGAAAAATGTAAGCCTTTGCAAGATAGGCTTTTGCGGCCCATTGCGTTGCTCTTCCTTTTTGCGTTTGAGTTGCAGGAAGGTTCTTGGCTGCAAAATCAAAGTCAGCTTCAATTTTTGGCCAGATATTTTCGCTATTAGGAATCTTTGTAGAATTAGGGTCAGCGGCTACGTACACACTTTCGTCAATGTAAGGAACGTTATTCCACATTTTCTTACATTCAAAATGGTAGTGTGCTCTTAAAAAACGAGCTTCGGCAATTACCACATTCTTTTCTGCTTCAGTCATATCCTTAATTTCAGGGCTTTTTACAATTTGAATGACTTCGTTGCAACGCGCTACTCCATCATACATACCCCACCATTTTCCAAGGAAATAAGTATTATCTGCCAGCCAGTTATATTGCTCAATGAACGATTGTTCTGGTTGATCACCTGCATCAGTACCTTTAACAGCGTCATCGGATGCAACCCCGCCGAATACATAATTAGAAACAGTAGATGTACGGCCCGTATTACCAGAACCAACACCGTCAAGTAAAGAGTAGGCCCCTACTAAAAGAGCTGTAACCCCGTTTTTATTCTTGAGCTGATCTACCGAGGCACGCCCTTGTGGTTTTATATCGAAGAACTCATCAGAACAGGCAAAGTTTGTTCCGATTAAGAGCGCTATTATAATTAATTTTTTCATTCTCTTTTTTGCTGTTTTTTTTAATAATTTTAGAATCCTAAACGCAAACCAACTAAATATGATTTTGCAACAGGGTAAGCACCTTCATCAATACCCATATGAATATCCTGGTTATCATTACCAGATCTTCTCAAGTTAATATCAGGATCAAGACCAGTATATTTTGTCAAGGTAAACATGTTTTGTCCTTGAACATATACCTGAGCTGAACCTAAACCAATTTTCTTAATCCAACCTGTAGGAAGTGAATAAGTTAACTGAACGTTTTTCAAACGGAAGTATGATCCATCTTCAATAAAGTAAGTAGAAATTTGTTGGCTGGTTGCATCACCCGAGTTTAGGCGAGGAAGTTTAGCCACATCACCAGATTTTTTCCATGAATTGTATAACATTTCATGTGATCTGTTGCCCTGGAAAGTATTGAAGTCTGTCCAGTATCTAACATAATTGAAGATTTCGTTACCTTGAGAGCCTTGACCGAATAAAGTCAGATCCCAGTTTTTGTAGCCTAAACTAATATTAACACCATAAGTAAAATCAGGATGAGGATTACCGATGATAGTTCTGTCGGCAGCTGTAATTACACCATCACCGTTTACATCTCTGAATTTGAAAGTTCCTGCTCTTGTATAGGTACCAAATTTAGGAGCTGCTGCTGCTTCGGCATCATCTTTAATAACGCCATCAACAATATAACCATAATAGCTTGCAATCGGTAAACCTGCTTTGGTAGCCGAAATAGCCGGAAGACGTGTGGCAAAACCAAAGATAGTAGCATTTGGATCATTGTTAAGTTTAATAACTTTGTTTTTATAATGAGCAAAGTTAACACCTACTGTATATCTGAAATTACCCACTTTATCTCTGTAATTCAGACCTATATCAATACCTTTGTTTTGTACTTCACCAATGTTTGTGAAAGGAATAGTACCTGTTCCGGCTGTTCTTGGGATAGCAATCTGAGTCAACATATCAGATGTTATACGGTTATACAAATCAACAACTACTTCTAATTTGCTGTTGAATAATACCGCATCTAAACCAATATTAGTAGAAGTAGTAGTTTCCCATTTACCATTAGGATTACCAAATTGGACAAGGTCAAATCCTCCTACAATTGAACTACCGGTACCATTAATATCATAAGCATTTCTAATAGGGTCAGCCGCATAAAGTGTGTAAGCATTATACACGTTAGGAATTAACTGGTTACCTGTTTTACCCCAACCTAAACGAACTTTCATATCGTTCAAGAACTTCAAATCTTTCATGAAAGCATATTCAGATAGACGAACACCTACTGAGAACGCAGGGAAAATACCATATCTGTTGGCAGCAGAGAAACGAGAAGAACCATCACGACGAAGTGTAAAGTCAGCCAGATATATATCTTTATATGAATAGTTAACTTTACCGAATTGAGAGAACAAGGCACTGATGGTAGCACCACCACCTGAGTTATTTAAACCAGAAGCCGAGCCTGCATCAAGATAACGATACTCTAAATCATCAAATGCGAAACCAGCTCTATTTGCCTGAAAGCCGAAAGAATAAGTTGTAACGGCCTCAGTACCTACTAAAACATTCAGGTTATGTGCTCCAAATTCTTTGTTATAATTCAAAGTGTTAAACCAGGTAACTGATCTATCGAAGTTATTGATAACGTTTAAGCTGTTTGCAGCTCTTGCTTCAGCCGCCTCAATATCACGGTGGAAATATTCAGATCTGTTATACAGGTTGTATTCAAGACCCAAACTTGTTCTTGCTTTCAAACCAGGGATAATGTCTAATTCCCCAAATACGTTTCCAAATACGTGAACACCTTTTGTAATATTGTCTTTTTCACGATACAATCTTGCTAATGGGTTGGGTGCGTTTCCAAGGTTAACACCTTTACTTCCTGCAAAACCATTGTAAGGCGAGCTGTTAGTACCGCCTAATTCAGCAGGACCACCTGTGATGTCAAATACAGGAATGATTGGGTGAACACGAATGGCAAACATAATCGGGTTTGACTCATCGTTGTTAGTTATACCTTGTCTTTCATCGTATGAAACGGTTAAGTTTTCACCAAAAGTAAATTTACCTTTCTTAAATTCAGTATTTGCTCTTACTGAATATCTGTTATATTTCGTATAACGCAAGATACCGTCTTGTTTGAAGTAGTTGGCAGAAATGGCATATTTAGCATTGTTTGAACCACCTGTTGCACCAATCTGATAATTTGAAATCGGAGCCGGGTCAAAAATTACATCTTGCCAGTCAGTACCTTCTTTATTAGCTTTAGTAATGTTAAATGCTGTTTTACCAAGGTTAGGGTCAGCAATATCATTGGTGTAAGTATAGTTAGCAGGTAGAGTTCCGTACACGTTTGGATAAATATAGTCAGCAATGGTTTGTTCACCATTAGGGCCAAATTTATACTGAACCGAAGGAGAAGTAACCGAAGGGTTTTTTCCTGCACCTAAATCAGCCTGATAAAGATATTCTCCCAATTCTTTCGTATTTAACAAATCAAGCATTCTGCCGGGTCTTTGTGTACCTGTGTAAAAATCGAACGAGAAGCTCGGCTCACCAGGTTTACCTTTCTTGGTTGTAATGATAACCACCCCATTGGCAGCACGTGCACCGTAAATAGATGCAGCAGAAGCATCTTTCAACACCTGCATAGACTCAATGTCGTTAGGGTTAATCTGGTTCAGCGTCCCTTGTGTTGGCACACCATCAATTACATACAATGGGCTGTTGTTGTTAATAGAGCCGAATCCGCGGATACGCACCATTGTACCACCACCTGGCGAGTTATCGTTTCCAACAACTACCCCTGATGCTCTACCTTGCAGCATTTGTGTAACACTCGCAGTTGGTGTAGCCGTCAATTCTTTGGCACCTACAACTGTTACAGCTCCTGTAATGTCTTTTTTACGTTGTGAAGCGTAACCTGTTACAACCACCTCATTAAGCGATTTGGTGTCTGCATTTAAAGAAACATTAATTTCAGAACGATTACCAACTTCCTCTTCTCTCGTTTCATAACCAATTGACGAGAAAACGATTGTACCTCCATTTTGTGGAACATCTAATGAATAATTTCCATTAGCATCTGTTGCAGTACCTTTTGTACCACCTTTGATGAGGACAGTAACCCCGGGAAGGCCAATCTGAGCATCGGCATCAACAACTTTACCGGTTACTTTTCTTTGAGCGAAGGCAGCAGACCCGAGAATAAAGAATAGCAGAATCAGCGCTCTCGCCCTGATAGGAATAGAGTAGGATTGTTTCATTGAAAAATATAAAATTAGGTTAATAAAAACAGTGCAATAATATTGCGTTTCAAATATAAAATTTTGCTTTATCTATTTCTAATATTGAATGAAGATTTTAACAAGAAAATGCTAATCCTGAAGCAACAAAAAAATAGGGTTAAAAGGTTAAGTTTTGGCGCAACATTAAAAACTATTACAATAGTATTATATTAAGAGTAAATATAAAAATATGCACATCAACAAAAAGGCACAAAAATCTATGCAAACGTTTTAAATTGATGTAATTAACAAAAAAATTACATTAAAAATTTCTATTTTTACACATTGCAAATTTATTAAAAGGTACTGTATTTCTTAATCCGGGTAAACTCTTATCAGGAAAGTTTTTTTTAATAAATTGAATTTCTCCGGCAATTAGCTAATAATTTTTAACCTAAAGTAAATTGTTATAATTTCGCAACCATGAATGAGAATAATAATCCCTGGACAATCCTTGACTCTGAGGTAAAATACGAGAATAAATGGATAAAAGTATTTCATCAGAATGTGCTGAATCCGAATGGTGGAAAAGGGGTTTACGGCACGGTACATTTTAAAAATGTGGCCATTGGCATAGTACCCATTGATAACGATGGAAACACCTGGCTGGTTGGCCAATACAGATTTCCGATTGAAGAATACTCATGGGAAATACCTGAGGGAGGAAGTCCTGAAGGAGAAGACATATTGGAGACAGCTAAAAGGGAGCTTTTAGAAGAGACTGGGTTGATAGCTCAAAACTGGACAATGCTTTCAAAGCTTCATACCTCCAATTCAGTCTGCCGTGAGGTTTCCTATATTTTTTTGGCTGAAGACCTTACGCAAACAGATAGCCAACCCGAAGAAACTGAACAATTGCAAATCAGGAAAGTACCTATCCTTGAGGCCTATCAAATGGTTTTGGCGGATAAAATTACAGACTCTATCAGTGTGGCAGGAATTTTGAAAACCATGATAGTAAGATTCTCTAATCTATTGTAGGTCTTCTATTAAATTAACACAACACCAATATGCTTGAAGCAATTTCTTTAGGTTTTCTAACAGGTCTCGTATTAAGTTTTGGGTTTGGAAGTGTATTTTTTGCTTTAATTCAGAACAGCATTGACTATGGTTATATGGCTGGTGTAAAAATATCATTAGGGGTTATTTTTGGTGACCTTATTATGATTGTTATCGCCTTTTTAGGCACTTCTTTTTTACCGGATATTCCACATTTCGCTACATATTCCCGTGTTTTTGGCTCTCTCTTATTGGTAGGCTTAGGTGTTGCGCAATTCAGTAATTCCAAACCTCCCGGAAAAATTCAGGATTTTAAGTTGGCTCGTTTCTTTTATTTCTTCGGAAAGGGATTTCTGCTGAATGTCATTAATCCGGTAAATTTTATTTCGTGGATGGTAGTATCAGCTACACTTAAGGGATATAAATATGATATTTATGACGAAACTGCCTTTTTTCTTACTTGTATCATTATAATTTTTGTAATGGAATCAGCCTTCGCCATTTTTGCTGATAGAATCAAAAGCAGGATGAATAATTTGACTATTCAGCGAGTTAAGTATTTTTCTGGAATAGTTTTTATAGGAATAGGAATGAAATTAATCTATGATATTTTCTGAATGAAAACGGGAGCCTTGCCGGGCTCCCGTTTTCAAGTATCTATTTCTTTGCACTCAGCTTTTCATTCGCATCTCTTTGGTGCATGGCCATCATCTGTTTCATAGTTCTGTCCATTCCCTCAACCGAGCCATCCAGAAAAATAACGTTGCCTTTCCCCTCTTCTGCAAAATGTTTCAGCGATTCAGTCCACAACGAAAACAGAATTAAAGAAGAATCAAGATTGGCTTTTTCCATTTCTTTGGCGGCTACTGCCATACCTTTGGCAACTTCTTCTCTGAATTGAGCCAAACCTTGCCCTCTTAACCGGGAAGCCTCACGTTCAGCTTCAGCCTGAATCCGAATATAATTTCCCTCTGCCTCTGCGGCTTTGGTTTTTGTAATTAATAAAGCCTGCCCCTCATTTTCAGCAGCAGCCCTTGAATTACTTGAAGCTACCACTTTTGCCATTGAGCGAATGATTTCTTCGTCAAAAGTGATGTCATTGATTTGCAAGTCTATTAAATGATAGCCCCAGCCTAATAATATATGGTCAAGGTTTTCTTTTACATCCAAAACGATTTCTGTGCGTAAACTCAAAATTTCAGCCTGCCTTTTTGTTGCTACAAAACTACGGATAGAACCCTCAATCGAACGAACTAAAGCCTGCATAAAATTGGCCTGGTCTATAAATTTGAATGCCACATTTTTGATAGACTCTTCCTGTTGGTCGGTTACTGTATAGAGTAACATGGCTTTGAAGTACACGTTAGCCTGATCGTTAGTGATAGCCTGAAACTGAAGTTCAGCAGAACGGTTCTGAATAGAAATAGTACGGAAAACGTACTCAATAAAAGGAATCTTAAAATTAAGTCCCGGAGTCATTATACGTTGATATTTACCAAAAACTGTAATAACCGCAACATTTCCTTGTTGTACTATTACAACTGATAAATAAAGAACAATTATTACAATAACAATACCGATTATGGCATTCATACGATTGAAAGTTTTAGTTAAATAATGAGTCAAATGTAATTTGCTTGCCGAAACCTACAAACTTTTTTAGGGATATATGGCAATTTTCAAGAAAATATAAGTAGAAAATTTATTTGACGCATGTTCTTCAATCATTTAGACCTAACAAGTCTCCTGAAAAAGAAATCGGTTCAGTTAAATTTGTTGTATTAACCGAACCCATTATAACTTAAATATCAGAAGGCATAATAATAAAGTACCTTATCGTCTTTAAAAACAGCTACTCCAACATAGTCTTTTGTAAAATCAGGTTTACCAATTAATTTCCCTTCAAAACGTCCGGTTATCACTACTTTCTCGCCTAACTCTTTGAACTGCATATTTGTAAAATTATACACTTCAAAATTATTTCTATGCTCCATAAAAGCCATAGCGCCTTCTTTTCCCTTAAAAACGGTTTTAGATGATTCTGCCCCATCTGTATAAATACTTATAACCACGTTGCTATCACATATTTCTTCAAAAGCAGTAACATCTTTATTAATAGCAGCCGTAAATCCTTTTCTGGCTATTTCCGCTTTAGAATTTTTTGGAAACTTGGCAGCAATTGAAATAAGTACAAGTACAGCTATGGCAATAATTTTTTTCATGGCATTTAAAAACTTTGATTGTTCGGTTTGATACCACAAATCTATTCCGAATCAAAAAATCACAAAATAAGCGATTGACGGGTGGTTTTATCAATCTTACAAGTGGTTAATTTTGGTTGAAATACGGCAAATAAAAAGAGTAGCCTTTAGAGCTACTCTCAGGACTCCATTTGACTTTATCAGTTAAATTTTTGTTTCCGGCTTATAAACAAAGCGTTCAATCGGGTTCTTAATCGGTTTTATAGTTTTTAAAAACTCATAAATAGCTCCCAAATCTTTCTCTGTCATTCCGGCATACATTGTCCAGGGCATAATCGTATTAAATTCCCCTTTACCAACAGTATGTGCTTTATAAGTACTATCGCCATAAGTTTTAAAACGGGTAATGAATGATTCTTTTGTATAATTACCAATACCTGATTCTTTATCAGGAGTAATGTTGGCAGAAGTAACAATTCTACCACCACCTATATTAAATGACCAACCACCTGCGAAATCCATTCCTGCTACTTTATTCCCTTTATCATCTGGCTTGGTATGGCATTCATAACAACCTGCACTATAAACCAGATATTTGCCATACTCTACCTCATTATTTGAATCAGGGATTTTTTGATGCGCAGGAGCAGTCGGAATAGTATTCAAAATAAAATTCATCGGAAAATCAGCCTTTGGCTCGTCAGTTACATTTTCAATTGGTTTTAATGTCCGTAGAAAGGCAATTATTGAGTACACGTCTTCTTTATCCATTTTTCCATAGTAAGCATAAGGCATCACCGGAAAGATAGGCGTTCCGTCCTTTTTTACACCTGATGTAATCGCACGATAAATTTCACCATCCGACCAGTCTTTCAAATTAAATGGGGTAATGTTTCTGGCAATGAATCTACCCGGAAAACCAAAACTCTGGTCAAATACCTCACCACCTTTTCCGTCTGAACCTGCCACTAACGGTGCCGAAAAAAGATTGTAATCACGGGCACTATGACAGTCCATACACACCGTAACATGATAAGCAAGATACTTACCCCTTTCAACTCTTTCCGGCGTGGCCTCCACCTGGAGGTCTTCGGGAGCATCAATATTAGGTAAAGCAAATTTTACATAAGCTAAGGCAATTCCAATGGCAATCACAACAAACAGAAGTGTAAAGCCAAGAATACGGAGAGTTTTTTTCATGATTTTAAGGAGTGGTAAATAACTGGTAGTAAATAAGTTGTAACAGAGTGGCAAGCTAAAAAAAGTTTTTTGCTACACCAAATTATTAAACTATCTATTTATCGAGTGGTAATATTCCTTAAAATCTGATAAAATCAAAGGCTCAAAACTTTCAGAAATTCATTTTTTTTCTCTTCTTCCTTGAACACTCCTCCGTAATAAGCTGTTATAGTTGAACTTGTCTGGTCAGCTACCCCTCTTGAAGATACGCACTGATGGTCTGCGTCTATCATTACAGCCACATCTTCTGTCATCAAAGCAGCCTTTAAAGCAATGCCAATTTGCATAGTCATTCGCTCCTGTACCTGTGGACGGCGGGCATAATAATTAACAATCCGGTGTAGCTTCGATAATCCTATTACCTTACCACCTGAAATATACGCAATATGAGCTTTACCAATGATAGGCACAAAATGATGCTCACAGTTAGAGTAAAACTGAATATTTTTCTCTACCAGCATTTCATTGTAATTGTAGTCGTTGGTAAACAATGTCATGGTTGGCTTATTGTCAGGGTTCAGTCCTGCAAAAGTTTCCTTCACATACATCTTAGCTACCCTGTGCGGCGTACCTCTCAGGCTTTCGTCTAAAAGGTCGAGCCCCAAGATGTGCATTATCTCCCTGAAATGTACTTCAATTAATTCTATCTTGGTCTCATCATCCATATCAAAGGCATCTTCTCGCAGAGGCGTGTCAGGATTTGCAGAAAAATGAGCCTCCCCTACTTCCTCAATAGATAAATGCTTGTAATCAGGATTTTTATTTTTGTCAATCATCAATATTTGTGCTATGATTTATGTACAAAAATAAGCGATTGTGTTACGAATAAAATAATATTTATACACTAAACTTTTGAAATTGCGTAATTAGTCTATTTTTTTGCAAAAAATCTTTCTTAACCAAACTATGAAAAGACGCGACTTTATCTCTGCCAGCCTGGCCACGTCAAGCCTGCCATTTATCGTGAAAAAGAAACCTATAGAAGACAAAAAAGTGAGATTAGGATTTATAGGTGTTGGTTTAAGAGGTAGAACCCACCTTCAACAAGTCATGTATCGACCTGATGTTGAGGTTCCGGCTATTTGCGATATTGATAAAAATTCCATAGCAGAAGCCAATAAGATTTTCCAGAAATTCAATAAACCTGCTCCAGCCACTTACACCAAAGGAGAAAGAGATTTTGAGAACATGGTGAAACGAGATGATTTGGATGGGATAGTGATATCTACACCCTGGGAATGGCACGTGCCGATGGCGGTAGCCACTATGAAAGCTGGCAAATATGCAGGTGTTGAAGTGTCGGCCACTGTTACTTTACAGGAATCATGGGATTTGGTGGATACTTTTGAGCAAACAGGTTCACATTGCATGATATTGGAAAACGTTTGTTACAGACGCGATATTATGGCTGTTTTAAATATGGTCAGAAAAGGAATGTTTGGCGAAATGCTTTATGGACACTGTGGCTACGAACACGATTTGCGTTTTGTAAAACTGAATGACGGAAAGTCAGCCTATGGCAAAGGAGTAGAATTTGGTGAAAAAGGATTTAGCGAATCTCGTTGGAGAACTCAGCACTCCATAGATAGAAACGGAGATTTATATCCAACTCATGGGTTAGGCCCTGTAGCCCACTGGATGGATATTAATTATGGAAACCAGTTTTTGTATTTAACCTCAATGGCAACAAAAGCAAGAGGTATGCACAATTATATTGTTGCCAATGGTGGTGAAAACCACCCCAATGCCAAAGTAAAATTCAAATTGGGTGATATTGTAACGACAACCATTCAATGTGCCAATGGCGAAAATATTGTCATTATCCATGATACAAGCAGTCCTCGCCCTTACTCATTAGGTTTCAGAGCACAGGGAACTAAAGGGATTTGGATGAACGACGGCAACCAGATTTATATAGAAGGAACTTCTAAGAAACATGATACCTGGGAGCCTTTTGCTGAGTATCAGAAGGAGTACGATCATCCTTTATGGAAAAGGTTTGAACAAGATGCCGTAAATGCCGGACATGGGGGCATGGATTTTTTTGTAATCCGAGCCTTTATTGAATCTATCAAAAGAAAAGTTGCGCCACCCATTGATGTGTATGATGCAGCAGCCTGGAGTGCCATCAGTCCGCTTTCTGAATTATCCATTGCCAGAGGAAGTTCTTCTGTTGAAATACCTGACTTTACCAGAGGTAAATGGCGTACCAGAAAAAGAATGTTTGGCCTGAATGATGAGTATTAACATTAATTATAACCTGAACAAATTTATCTTACAAATCAGTTACCTGATTTCTTAACCCTATTCATATGGAACAAAATAATAAAAGCTATCTTGGCCCTCTTTTTCTGATTGGTATCCTGTTTTTTGTATTTGGTTTTGTTACCTGGGTAAACGGTACGCTTATCTCGTTTTTTAAGCAGGCATTCGGGCTAAGCAATACCAGTTCATATCTGGTTACATTTGCCTTTTTTATTTCTTATACAATTATGGCAATTCCTTCTTCTTATGTACTAAAGAAAGTAGGTTTCAAAAAAGGAATGTCTTTAGGTTTGGGAATAATGGCTATTGGTACGCTCATTTTTGTTCCTGCCGCAAAAGCAGAGTCTTATGCCTTATTTTTAGTGGGTTTGTTTACAATTGGTATTGGCTTAACACTTTTGCAAACAGCTTCTAACCCATACGCAACTATTCTCGGGCCAAGAGAAAGCGCAGCTCAAAGAATCAGTTTTATGGGTATTGCCAATAAAACCGCTGGTATTATCAGTCAGAAGGTTTTTGGAGGTATTTTGTTAGCTGGCGGAGCCGCTGCTGCCACAGCGGCCGACCACTTAGATAAAGTAGTAGTACCCTACCTGATTCTTACAGGTGTACTAATTATTCTTGCCGTTTTAATACAACTATCAAAAGGTTTACCCGAAGTAAGTGAAGAGCAGGAAGGTATCGACGAACGTGCATTCAGCAATAAGAAAAGCGTATTCGATTTCCCTAACCTGGTTTTAGGATTAATTACATTGTTTTGTTATGTAGGGGTTGAGGTAATTGCTGGAGACACCATTATTAGTTACGGTATTTCATTAGGTTTTCCTCAAGAAGAAGCAAGCCAGTTTGGTACTTATACTTTATGGCTGATGATGTTAGGATATGTTTTAGGTATTTTCCTGATTCCCAAATATGTTTCGCAACAAACCTGGTTAAAACTATCAGCCATTCTTGGCGTAATCGTAACTATTTTAGCCTTGTTTACTACCGGATTCACTTCGGTGATTTGTATTGCCATTTTAGGTTTGGCTAATGCTATTATGTGGCCTGCTATCTGGCCTTTAGCCATAGATGGTTTAGGTAAATTTACCAAAATTGCTTCAGCATGGCTGATTATGATGATTGCTGGTGGAGCTATTTTACCATTAGTGTATGGTGCTGTGGCAGATGCTATCCAAAGTCCGCAACAGGCTTATGCAGTTATGATTCCACTCTATTTGTTTATTTTATATTATGCCATGAGTGGCCACAAGAAAAAAAGCTGGTGAAATTAAGTTTACAGATATTTTGTTTAACTGTTACAGGGAATCCTGTAACAGTTTTATTTTAATTCACATCTAATGGAAAAGGCTTATATTATTTCTGCTGTTAGAACTCCAATCGGAAGCTTTGGGGGTTCATTATCATCTGTTTCTGCCCCTCAATTAGGCGCAACAGCCATTAAAGCAGCCATAAAAAAAGCGAATATTGACCCTGACACCATCGATGAATTGTTCTTCGGAAATGTTTGTCAGGCAAATATCGGGCAAGCACCTGCCAGACAGGCCGCTATATACGGAGGGCTGTCAGTCAGAACTAATACAACTACTGTCAATAAAGTATGTGCATCTGGTATGAAGTCTATTGTTTTTGGGAGCCAGTCAATCGAATTAGGTGAAAATCAGATGGTAGTTGCCGGAGGGATGGAAAATATGTCAATGATTCCATTTTATCTTGAAAAGGCCCGATATGGCTATGGATATGGCAATAGCGTTCTGATTGATGGTTTGGCTAAAGATGGCTTAACAGATGCCTATCAGCCGCAGGCGATGGGATGCTTTGGAGATTCTACCGCAGCTAAATATAATATCAGCCGCCAGGAACAGGATGAATATGCTATACAGTCATACAAGCGCTCGGCTGAGGCATGGGAGAAAGGGTATTTCGAAAACGAAGTAACTCCGGTTGACGTAATTGATAGAAAAGGGAATATTAAAGTAGTAAGTCAGGACGAAGAATATAAAAATGTAATTTTCGAAAAAATCCCTACTTTAAAACCTGTGTTCACAAAAGATGGTACAGTAACTGCCGCCAATGCGTCAACCATTAATGATGGGGCTGCGGCTTTGGTATTAACTTCTGCAGCAGTTGTACAATCACATGATTTAAAACCAGTAGCAAGGATAATTGCTTATGCTGATGCAGAACAAGAACCTGAATGGTTTACAACCTCTCCCATTTTTGCGGCTCGCAAAGCGCTTGAAAGAGCTGGTTTAACAATTTCTGATATTGACTTTTTTGAGGTAAACGAAGCGTTTTCAGTAGTCCCAATGGTATTCTGCAAAGAATTTGGATTATCTTACAAAAATGTAAATATTTTTGGTGGTGCTGTTTCAATTGGGCATCCTCTGGGTTGTTCTGGAGCAAGAATTGTTACCACACTTATCAATGTACTACACCAGAAAAATGGCAGATACGGTTTAGCCGCCATTTGTAATGGTGGTGGAGGCGCAAGCGCATTGATTATTGAGAAATTATAAATCATTATATCTTTTTTAAGAGATGCCTGCTAAAGCATCTCTTTTATTTTTGTGTGTTTCTATGGAAATTAACTCAAATAGCTCTTCAGTTTTACGAAACTTTTTTGGTGATAATCAGGCTTTAATTCAGGCAAACTCAACAGGTCGGCTGGATGTGATGGGAGGAATTGCAGATTATTCGGGCTCAATGGTTTTGCAGATGCCAATTAAAGAAAAGGCCACGGTAACTATTGGGCATAGAAGCTATAATCAATTGCATATCAAAAGCCTTGACGTTGATGGTAACAACGAATTATTTATAGATTTGGAAGACTTACCTAAAAGCTATAAAGAGGCTAACCAATACCTGAAACAATTAGAAGGGGGCGACTGGGGTTCTTATATTGTCGGTTGTTTTTTGGTTTTAATGAATGAAAAGCACTTAAAGCCGGGCGGACTTGATATTCTGTTAAAATCTGATGTACCTTTTGGTAAGGGTGTTTCATCTTCAGCCGCTATTGAAGTAGCTACTCTGAAGGCATTAGGAGAATTATTTTCTATTGAATTTTCAGGAACAGAATTGCCAGTTCTTGCACAAAAAGCTGAAAATCTGGTTGTGGGTGCTCCCTGCGGCTTGATGGATCAATTAGCTTCCTATTTTGGACAGAACAATTATCTATTACCTATTTTATGTCAGCCTGATAAGGTATTTTCAGCCATAAAAATACCGCCAAATTTACATTTTGTAGGAATTGACAGTGGGGTAAAACATGCCGTAAGTGGTGCATCTTATGGAGAAGTACGTACAGCAGCTTCTATGGGCTTTTCAATCATTGCTCAAAAACAAGGTGTAGCTAAACATGACCTGAAAAGTGTTCAAAATCATCTTTTACCCTATTCCGGCTATTTAAGCAATATTTCACCCTCTCAATATGAAACAAGATTTGTTAAAAGCCTTGATTCTATGTATGGAAAAGATTTTATTAGTAATTATGGAGTCGTAACTGACCCATTAGCTATTATTAAACCTGATACTTTTTACAATATTAAAGCAAGTACTCAACACCCGATTTATGAGAATCATCGGGTGAGAATTTTTACTGAAATGCTCAAAAGTCTTTCACCGGAAAATTATTACGAAATACTGCCATTAATGGGCGAATTAATGTATCAGTCGCATCAAAGTTATAATCAATGTGGGTTAGGCAATGAGTCAACAGATATGATAGTCGAAATGGCTCATGCCAAAGGAGTAAACTCGGGAGTTTACGGGGCAAAAATAACAGGTGGTGGCAGTGGAGGCACTGTTTGTTTAATGGTCTATGGCATGCATGGGCTTTTAGCAGCTAAGGACATAATGAATAACTATAAAAAACAGACAAATCAGCAAGCACTTGTATTTTTTCAATAAGTTTGTCGGCCAATCACTTTATCACATTCTATAAAAATGAAATTCATTTATCTGCTTTTTTTTGTTTTAGTACTCTCCTGCCGACCTGTTCCTCAAAAAACGCATATTCCTGTTCCGAAGCAAGGATTGATGGTTTATTTAAAATACAGTACCGATTTTAAACCCATGATTTCCTCTCATAGAGGTGGTGGTGATATTCCGGGTTATCCTGAAAACTGCATTGAGTCGTTCGCATTTCTGTCAAGCAGAATTCCTACAATTATCGAGTGTGATATTGAAATGACAAAAGATAGTGTATTAATGATGATGCACGACAATACTTTAGACAGAACTACCACCGGAAAAGGAAAAATCATTGCACAGAATTGGAATGACATAAAAGATTTGAAGTTGAAAGACAATGCCGGAACCCTGACATCTTTTAAAATACCCACACTTGAAGAAGTATTGAAATGGGGTAAGAATAAGGTAATTTATGGTTTAGATGTTAAACGAAATACACCCTATGAAAAAGTGGTGGCAATGGTTAAAAAATTACATGCAGAGAATTACTGTATGATTATTGTTTACGATGCCAATCAGGCAAAAAAGGTGCATGAATTAGACCCAGGTCTAATGATTTCAGTAACTGTAAGAGACATGAAAGAATATGAGCGCCATCATGAGGCAGGTGTTCCTGATAAAAATATGGTAGCTTTTATAGGTACAAGAGAGCCCAATAAAGATTTTAATGCTTTTTTGCATCAAAAAGGTATCTGCACTATTCTGGGCACTTTAGGCAATCTTGACAAAATGGCCGCACTGAAAGGAGATAATCTTTATCGTAATTTTGTGAATAATGGAGCGGATATTCTATCAACCGACCGAATGGTTGAAGCCTACAATGCCATAAAATAGCTTGGAATTTTGAGCTAATCTCAGTAATTTAGCCGACCCGACCGCCTTCAATCAATTAAAATACCTAAATTAAATTTCATTAATGCGAAATCTCCTCATCAGTCTTCTTACAGTTTCCTGTAGTGTTGCCATTGGCCAATCAGCTTTAAAGCCTAAAATTAATATAGCAGCAGATGGTCTTGAAAAGAAAGTTGTTACATGGCGTCGTGATTTTCACGAAAATCCTGAATTAGGAAATCTTGAATTCAGAACCGCGAAAATTGTAGCTGACCATTTGCGGTCATTAGGAATTGAAGTGCAGGAAAAAGTTGGTGTAACCGGAGTAGTAGGAATTTTAAAAGGTGGTAAACCCGGGCCTGTTGTAGCACTTCGTGCCGACATGGATGGCTTACCTGTTACTGAGCGGGTTGACGTGCCTTTCAAATCGAAAGTTATGACTGAATATAATGGCCAGAAAACCGGAGTAATGCACGCCTGTGGCCATGACTCTCACGTGGCCATTCTGATGGGAGTAGCAGAGATTCTGACCTCTATGAAAAACGACCTGGCAGGGACCGTGAAATTTATTTTTCAACCAGCCGAAGAAGGAGTTTATGATGCTAAACTACTGAAGGACGGTAAATCAGGGGCAGAATTGATGGTAATGGAAGGAGTCATGGAAAACCCTAAAGTAGATGCCATTTTTGGTCTGCATATCAGTTCGGTAACCGAAGTGGGTAAAATCGGGTATCGTCCCGGCGCAACGATGGCAGCGGTAGATCAGTTAGGCATAAAATTAAAAGGCAAACAAACACATGGTGCAAATCCCTGGTCTGGTATTGACCCGATTGTTACTGCTGCACAGATTGTGATGGGTTTGCAAACCATTGTAAGCCGCAATGTCAATATTACTGAAAACCCTGCTATTGTTACGGTGGGTGCTATTCATGGCGGTATCCGTCAGAACATCATTCCTGAATCGCTTGAGATGATTGGCACTATCCGTACTTTTGGCACAGAACAACGTCAGTTAGTACATCGCAGAATCAATGAAGTGGCAACAAATATCGCAGAAAGTGCCGGAGCAACCGCAGATGTAAAAATTGAAACGGGCTACCCGGTTACCTATAATGACCCTGCTTTGACCGACAAGATGATTGGAACATTGGAAGCAATTGCCGGTAAAGAGAATGTAAATGTGCAACCCGTACAAACAGGGGCAGAGGACTTTAGCTTTTTTCAACAAAAGGTTCCTGGTCTATTCTTTTTCCTGGGTGGTAAACCAAAAGGACAAAGCAATCCTGCTCCGCATCATACACCCGATTTTTATATAGATGAATCAGGATTTACATTAGGCATGAAATCTCTCGCAAGCCTGACTGTTGATTATTTTGAAATGAATGCGGTAAAATCAACTGATTTACAAGCATCTAAAGGAAAAAAAGACAAGAAAAGTAAATGATTTAAGCACATAGATAAATGACAAAGAAAGGTTCGGGATAAACTTTACCCCGAACCTTTTTGTTTTATTGAAATGCTCAATTAAATTGCCCACACAATAGTAAATATATGGCTACCGAAATTATAGAAATATTTCCGACTAACCCCGATGAACGTAAGATTCGTCAGGTAGTAGATTGCCTGAAAGGTGGTGGAATAATCATTTATCCGACCGATACGGTCTATGCTATGGGTTGCGATATTTTCAGTACCAAAGCCGTTGAGCGGCTTTGTAAGATTAAAGGTATCAAACCCCAACATAACAACTTTTCAATTGTCTGCCACGATTTGAGCAATATTTCTACTTATGCCAAAGTATCCAATACCGCATTCAGACTACTAAAGAGAGCCCTACCCGGGCCTTTCACATTCATTCTTCCTGCTACTGCGGATTTACCTAAAATCATGCAGACCAACCGTAAGACAATAGGTGTAAGGGTGCCTGACCACCAGATTCCCCAGCGCATCATTGAACTTTTGGGTAATCCGATTATTACTACCTCTGTAAAAGATGATATTGACGATATTATTGAATATCCAAATGAAATAGAAATACTTTACGACCAGAATAAAGACAAGGCCGATATTATCATTGATGGTGGTTGGTGTGGCATTGAACCCTCAACCGTTGTGCTGGCTATTGATGATGATTTTGAAGTCATCAGAGAAGGGGTCGGGAATTTTGAAGAAATTAATAGATAATTTAAAAAGCCAAATAGTCTGATTAGTGCCAAATGGCGTAATTTAGTTTGCATTATTGTTATTACACTTATCCTATTCCCCATACCAAGCAATGCTTCATATTATGAAACCCTTACCTAAAAAGGTCTCTATCTTCTTATACCTTTTATTCAGTATTCAATTGGTTCAGGCACAAAATCCTAATAATTTAAGAACCCTTATCATTTTTTTTGATGGATTACGACCTGATTATATCACCCCTGAGAATATGCCGAATCTGTATGCTTTCAGTAAAAATGGAGCGTATGGCAAAAATCACCATAGTGTATTTCCAACGGTAACCCGAGTTAATTCTTCTTCTTATGCAACAGGCAGCTACCCTAAAACGCATGGCCTGATGGGAAACACCGTTTATTTTCCGAAAGTCGATAAAAAACAGGGCTTAAATACAGGAGATGCTGAGAATCTGAATAAAATCAATGAATCGGAAAATGGAAATCTTTTGACAACCATTTCTTTGGGTGAAATATTGACAAAGGCTGGTAAGAAAATGATGGTTTTCAGTTCAGGTTCCACCGGTTCAGCATTATTACAGAACCATAAGGTTGGTGAAGGGGCAGTTATTAACACCAGTATGATTTTGCCTGAAACATTAAATGAAAAAGTTTTAAAGGAAATTGGTCCAATTCCGGAAAGTGTGAAACCCAAACCCAATTTGCTACAGAATAAATGGATTACTGATGCACTGATTAAATATGGCATTACATTAGACGGTCCTCTTGTAAGTTCTGTATGGTTTACTGATCCCGATGGAACTGCTCATACATTCGGAATTGGTTCTGACTTTGCCATGGAATCAATCAGAATTGTTGATGAGCAGTTTGGTCGGATTATTGCGGATATTGAGCAAAAGGGTCTCACTAATAATTTTAATATCATCATATCTGCCGACCACGGTTTCGCAACTTTTATAGGTAAAACCAATGTCGCTGATTTTTTGATAAAAGAAGGGCTAAAACAAAATAAAGATAGTGAAGATGTAGTGGTTTCGGAGGGAGCTATTTATGTACAAAACCATGACAAAGCTAAGATTCAACAAATAGTAAGCAAATTACAGGCACAGGAATGGGTAGGTGGTATTTATACCAAAGCACTGAAAGCCGGAGATAATAAGGGTTTTATTGATGGAACACTTTCTTATGACGCCATTCACTGGAATCATGCAAGCCGAACAGCAGATATTTTAGTGGATTATAATTGGAATGATGATAAAAACGACAAGGGTTATGCCGGAACAAGTTATGCTAAGGGTGTAGCTGGTCATGGCAGTTTAAGTCCTTACGAAGTAAAAATTGCCTTACTTGCTTCAGGGCCAAGTTTTAAAAAAGCCTACGAAAGTCAGTTGCCTACCTCTAATGTTGACCTTGTCCCCACCATTTTACATTTGCATAAACTTCCTATTCCGGCTTCTATGAACGGAAGAGTTTTCCACGAATTGCTAAACGAGAATAGCAAAGAAAAGTTACCGGAATTAAAAATTGAGAAAATAAGCGTTAAAGCCGCTTATGAGAGTGGCTCCTATGAATTAAGTCTTCAACAAAGCATTTTAGGAAAGTATAGATACCTTGATTTTTCTAAGGTAACCCGGAAGTAAAATTAGAATTCCCCAAAATCACTTACTTTTACTTTGTTCTAAACTAACAACCTTTCAACTATGATAAAAAAGTCCTTCATTATTCTATCCTTTGCTATTAGTACCGTTCAAATCCAGGCACAAAATTCTTTTTATATTGCCAACAAAGCACCTCTTGCACCGCTTAAATATATTGAATTGCCTTTGGGTGCTGTAAAACCCAAAGGCTGGTTGCATACCCAGTTAGCAATCATGAACAATGGTACAACGGGGCACCTGGATGAGTATTATCCGAAAATCATGAACGATAATGGTTGGTTAGGTGGCAAAGGAGACGCATGGGAAGAAACCCCCTACTGGCTTGATGGCGCTCTGCCCCTTGCCTATCTATTAGACGACGAGAACTTAAAAAAGAAGGTTAAAAAATACGTAGATTGGGTACTGGATAACCAACGTCCTAATGGATATATTGGAGGCATTACTAAAGATGAACGAGCAGGCAAAACGCTGTCAGACTGCCAGCAAGGCGACGACTGGTGGCCCAAAATGGTGATGATAAAAGTTTTACAACAATATTATACTGCCACAAACGATAAGAGAGTTATAAGATGCCTAACCAATTATTTTAAATACCAGCACCAGAACCTTAAAACTTGCCCATTAGTCAAGTGGACAGAATGGGCACAAGCTCGGGGTGGTGATAACCTGATGTCGGTATATTGGTTATACAATATTACAGGCGATAAGTTTCTATTAGAATTAGGAGACACTATCTATCAACAAACAACTCCCTGGACGTACCTTTTAGGTAAACGCAACTGGGTGATGCAGGCCGCTTCTAACCAGACAGATGAAAAATGGATGGACAGGCACGCAGTCAATGTGGGCATGGGTATCAAACTACCTGCCATTTATTATCAGTCAAAAAAGAATCCTGATTTATTAAAAAGCCTGAAAACAGGTTGGACAGATTTAATGACTTTGCATGGCTTACCGCATGGCATGTATTCAGGTGACGAAGACTTACATGGCAATGACCCGACTCAGGGTATTGAATTATGCTCCATTGTAGAAACGATGTTTTCGTTGGAACAGATATTAGGAATTACCGGAGACCTCACTTATGCCGATGCACTGGAACGCATGACTTATAATGCACTACCCACCCAGACTACCGATGATTACAATTCAAGACAATATTTTCAGATAGCCAATCAGGTACAGGTAAGTCGTGGAGTGTTTGATTTTTCTTTGCCTTTTCAGCGTGGTATGTGCAACGTTTTCGGGCCTTATGCGGGTTACACCTGTTGCACAGCCAATATGCACCAAGGATGGACAAAATTCACCTCACATCTATGGTATGCAACCCCAGATAAGGGTCTGGCAGCTTTATTATTTGCCCCAAGTACTATTAAAGCCAAAGTAGGTAATGGTACAGAAGTAAGCATCGAAGAAGAAACCAACTATCCGTTTGAAGACCAGATAAACTTTACCATCAATACCCCCAAATCAGTTGATTTTCCTTTAGAAATAAGAATACCTGTCTGGTGTAAGGAAGCTACTTTGTTACTGAACGGGCAAAAACTTAGCGTTGAAAAAGGAGGTAAAATAGCCCGAATCAAAAGATTATGGGCTAATGGTGATAAACTCACTTTACAATTACCGATGGAAGTTACTACCTCAAATTGGGCTAAAAACTCCCGGGCAATTGAAAGAGGGCCGTTAGTATATGCCTTAAAAATTGAGGAAGAATGGACTAAAAGGGAAATTAAGGAAGAAGGTACTTATTATGATATTCAGCCTAAGAGCGATTGGAATTATGGTTTACCTCGCGCTGTCATTCAAAAGACTATAGAAAATTCAAGTGTAACAATCAAACCTAAAACTGAAGCATTTGTGTGGAATAGTGTCAATGCTCCAATTGAAATACAAACCATTGGAAAGAAAATCCCAAGCTGGAAAATTATAGAGGGCGTTGCCCGCCAACCTGTAACAGCCCGTGATGGCGTTTACTTAGGTGAGGTTAATGATAAGACAGAAAAAATTACTTTAATTCCTTATGGTTGCAGTAAGTTGAGGATAGTGGCTTTTCCTGTGGTAAAATAATATTCACTGCTAACAGTCTTTTTATAAGGCTGTTAGCAGTTTTCCAACCAAATCAATGATTTAAGAATCTTTAGATAAAAAGGAAGTATTATGGAAAAGAAGCTTCAATCGTTAGTTGTCTTATCACTTACAATTCTGCTGAGTTCTATGAGTTGCGGAGATAACTCTCCAAAGCCTGAATCAATTGATTTTCAGTTATTTCATAACTTACCAGGTAGTTGTCCAACCTATTTTTTTAATTCTCTAAATACGCAAGAATCTCATATACCTATTGAGTCTTCCAAACCTGTTATTGAGTCCTTCTTGCAAGCCCACCCCGATGCCTCTAAAGTTAAAATTTCTCTTAAAAAAACAGGGAAAATCATACAACATACTTGCGGCGACAGAGAAGCTCATCCAAAACTTCACCCTTTTGTTGAGATAGAGGTTATTTCTATGAAAGAAATTTGAATCTCTTATTTGCAATTCCTGCCTGATATTTTGTTCTGAAAAGATTAATTCCGAAATTGTCAATTATTGATTAATTTCTGAAAAACCTATTACCCTCATCTTTCACTTTATGAAAAGAATTAATGCCATTGACTTTACCCGTGGATTAGTAATGGTTATAATGGCACTTGACCACTGCCGAGACCTCTTGCATATCGGAACCAACCCAACTGATTTTAGTGTTACCACACCCATTTTATTTTTCACTAGGTGGATAACCCATTTATGTGCGCCAACCTTTGTATTCTTATCGGGAACCTCTGCCTATTTATCCTATAAAAATCAAAATGCTGGTATTAAAGAGAGTCAGAGGTTTCTGTTAAGTCGAGGGTTGTGGCTCATCTTTCTTGAATTTACAGTGATTGGCTTTGGACTTTGGTTCGATTTTAAATTCAGAATGTTTTTCTTTCAGGTAATCGCTGCTATTGGCTTTGGTATGGTGATACTTTCATTTTTAATGAAGCTCTCCTTTAAAACTATATTAATTATCGGTTTGGTGATTGTCTTTTGCCACAATCTTTTAGGGCTTTTGCCATTCAATCAACCTCCGTTTTCTTACTTAGCTCCACTTTTCAGCTTTTCGCTTTTTCCTCTTTCTTCAAACTCTACTTTCGCCATAGGGTACCCTCCTATTCCGTGGTTAGGCATTATGTTAGTCGGTTATGGCTTTGGCGAAGTTGTCTTTGATAAGCCTCTGAACCAAAGGAAAGCAACCTTACTGAAATTAGGATTAGGTTCTCTGGCGCTTTTTGCAGTTTTACGCTTTATCAATATTTATGGAGACCCTGTGCCCTGGGCAACGCAGAAAGATGGTCTCTACACTTTTCTGTCTTTTATGAATCTCACCAAATATCCGCCTTCTCTTTTATATACTTTAGCCACGCTGGGAATAAGTTTTATCATCCTTTCTGTTAGTGATGGGGTGAAGAACAAATTCATTGATATGATGTCTGTTTATGGCAAAGTACCGCTCTTTTATTACATTATCCACTGGTATCTGATTCATACCATCATGTTTATTATGCTCTATTTGCAGGGTTTTACAAACAAGGATTTTGTGTTTGGACCTTTTCAGTTCGGCAGGCCGCAACAACCCTCAGGTCTTGAATTAGGTGGCGTTTATTTAGTATGGTTAGGCGTGGTAATAAGCCTTTATCCCTTATGCAAGTGGTACAATAAATACAAAGCTACTCATAAAGAAAATAACTGGTTAAGGTATTTGTAAATATAAAATGATAGATGATTAAGCTAAAGTAAAAGGTCTTATAATAGGGTCTTTTACTTTAGTACTCTTATACCAGCATCCTCGTACTGTTTCATCAGTTCTTCATCTGCTCCATTATCGGTTATCAGATAATCAGCCATATCCAGCGTAGCAAACGGGAGATACTTATCCTTTTCAAATTTGCTTGAGTCACATAAAAGAAAGGTTTCTTTTGAGTATTTGGCAATAGCAGTTGAAATTTCGGCTTCTTTTTCACTTGAGGCACTCAGGCCATTAGCTAAAGAAATGCCATCAACGCCTAAAAATGCTTTGTCTGCCCTGTAGCTGGCAAAATGCTCAACCGCAATATAACCATGACTTGCCTGCCGCTCCATGTCAATTTCTCCACCGGCAAAATTTAAGCTGACAGTAGAATTCAGTAAAGCATTTACTATAGGAATCGAATTCGTCACTACTTTAATCCTCATGTTTCGGATAAACGGACAAATTCTATAAACTGTACTGCCGCAATCTAAAAAAATCACCTCTCCTTCTTTAATATAAGATGCCGCTATCTGGCATATATAATCTTTCTGCTCTCCTCTCACAGCCGATTTGTTTACAAAATCAATAGGGTCATAACTCAGGCTCAATTTCATTGCTCCCCCATGAGTTCTAAAAATAAGCCCTTTTTCTGCTAAAACGGCTAAATCTCTGCGTATGGTTATTTCCGATGTTTTTAATAAAACAGCCAGTTCTTTTACATCAGCACTACCAGAAGTTTCTATTTTTTCAATAATAATCTGCTTTCGTTCTTGGAAGTTCATAGATATTTAATAATTTTGTTCAAAAATAATCAAAATAATTCAAAAACAATCAAAATGAATAATCGTGTTAGAAATTTGAATACCGAAGTCCTTTCTGATAATTGGTATGTGCTTCGTAAAGTTACATTTGAATGGCAAGCTAAAAATGGAAATTGGCAAAAACATAGTAGAGAAGCCTACGACAGAGGCAACGGAGCTACTATTTTACTCTACAATAACACTACAAAATCTGTCATCTTGACCAATCAGTTCAGAATGCCTACTTATGTGAATGGTAATGAGAATGGAATGTTGATTGAAGCATGCGCAGGACTATTAGATAAAGATGATGCCGAAAATTGTATCAAAAGAGAGACAGAAGAGGAAACCGGATATAAAATCAGTCAGGTTAAGAAAGTATTCGAAGCTTATATGTCTCCCGGTTCGGTTACAGAAATCCTTTATTTTTTTGTGGCCGAATACACCAAAGAACAGAAAGTAAACGATGGTGGTGGGGTAATTGATGAAGAAGATATAGAAGTATTAGAACTGGATTTTGCGAAAGCAATGGAAATGATTAAAAATGGTGAAATAAAAGATGGAAAAACCATTATGCTTTTACAGTACGCCATGCTGCATCAATTGGTACAATACAATTAATCAGCTCGGCTAACTTCAGTTCTCAAAAAAATCTCCTTTCTGAAAAACTAAATCATTCATACATTTGAAATGACCCTTCGGGCATTTATCATAGCCTATTTTTGAACATGGCCTACAGGAAAGGTTTTTATTTTCAATGATTTTAAATTCAGTCTGGTATGGATACATTCCAAACTCAGGCACAGTATTACCCCAGATAGAAATAATCCGCTTTTGCAAGGCCGAGGCAATATGCATAAGCCCTGTATCATGGCTTATGACATATTCAGCCTGTTTAAGAATGGAAGCAGACTGATGAAGGCTAAATTTTCCACAAGCATTAAAGATTTTATTTCCAAGTGCCTGTTCAATTATCTCCCCGGCTGCTGCGTCTTCCTTACCACCCAAGAGAATAATTTTCTTATCAATTTTACTGCAAAGTTCAATAATTCGGTCAGTAGGCAATTTTTTAGTAAAATGTTGTCCACCAATGGCATACGCCACAAATGGCTGATTGTTTTCAACTATAGTTTCAAGGTTTACTTCGTGCTCAGCCGGAATAAAATAATCCAGCCCCTGATTATCGTTTTTTATACCCAATGTTTCTACAATTTTCAGGTTCCTGTCTACTATATGCAAATCTGGTAAACGGTTTATTTTAAAATTAACTAAAAGCCATTTTTCAAAATTCAGCTTATTGTAACTGAAAGATTTTTTTCCTAAACGAAACTTGATAATTGATGTACGCAGATTGTTATGCAAATCAATTACATAATTATAGTCCTCACCTTGTAATGTTTTAACAAAGGAAGCAAGAGGCTCCTCTAATAAGAAAAATTTATCAATGTAAGGGTTGCTTTCAACTAATATCCTGAATTGTTTTTTAGTGGCAAAATGGACTTCTGCATCGGGGTATTGCAGTTTAATACATCTAATAACTGGAGTGGTGAGTATAATATCTCCGATAGATGAAAAACGCAGGATTAAAAACTTGGTTTTCATTCTCTATAATTTACATCTATATACTGACCATTTATTTTCTGGTATTTCCAGCGCTTATGAGACCACATCCAGGGCGTTGGGTCTTGTTTTATATCTCTTTCAAGTTTCTTGGCATGTTCTTCCAGTATTTTACCTTTAGGCATTTCTTTAGGTGCAGTAGTTATCATATCAAATACGGCTCTGTACCTGCCTCTGGCAACTCTTTTAATACATACATAAACAACCGGAACATTGAAGCGATGTGCAAACACTTCGGTACCTGGAAAAAAAGAGGTTTCCTGATTCAGAAAAGTAGTCCAGAAAGCCTTATCTGCAGGTGCTGACTGGTCATTCGCTAAAATTAACAAATAGGGCTTGTCTTCTTTTGTATTAATTTTTCTGTAGGCTTCATTCATGGCAATCATTTCAACCCCGTATTTAGAGCGAAAATCTAAAAATAGCTGATTGAAATACGCATTGTGCTGAACACGATAAATGGTCTTTATCTGAAAAGGTAACATAAACGGTAAAACCTGATTGACCCACTCATGATTACCATAATGCCCGGTGGAGACAATAATGCTTTTTCCTTGATTAAATAGTTCTTCAACTACTTCCGGGTTTTCAATGCTTACTCTTTTAAGAAGTGATTCTTTTGAAATCGTCAGGCATTTGAGCATTTCCAAGAAGAAATCGACAATGTAACGAAAGAAAGCCTTTTCTATTTTTATTAACTCCTCTTCACTCTTTTCCGGAAAACTGTTACGAAGATTAGTTCGTACTACAGATTTTCTATATCCGACTACATAATAAATGATTAAATAGCAAAAATCAGATAGTAGATATAATAGCGGAAACGGTAAAACAGATATAAAATAGAGAAAAGGTAATGATAGATAATAACCAACTGCTTGCATTAGTTCTGATTGTAGTTAGACAAAAACTTCCTGTACTCCTCCATTGTATCCAGGTCAATTTTTCCCTCTGGAAAATCAATTGTGGCGGTATGCTCTTTATTGGCCAGAATTACTTTTTTTGCGCCATTATCGCCTTTCAACTCTAACAACTGATTAAACATTTTCCTTTTAAATAAAACCGGAATACCTATTTGCCCATTGTATTTACAAGCCACAATATCAGGGCTTTCTTTCCTATCCTCTGCCACTATTTCTGCCTTTTCAATCATTTTCTGAATCAGTTCAACCGAGACTAACGGCATATCAACTGTCAGAAAAATGACTGCCTCTAATTCTTTAAAAGTCATATACGAACCAACCAAACCCATTTTTAATGAACTTGACATGCCGTTTTCCCACTGAGGGTTATCTATGATAGTAATGGGCATTCGCTCCAATTCTTTACGAATCAACTGACGATTAGCCCCCAACACTACCACCACTGGGTAGCATGGCGTATCCATCGCCATTTCAGTCATACGTTTAATCAGAGATAGCCCATCTATATGAAGCAACTGTTTGGGAACACCCATTCTCGAAGACGCACCAGCCGCTAAAATTACAATTCCTACATTCATCTATATAAAAAACTTTCAAGTAGTCTCTTCTGCACAAACTACTTGACTAATAATTAAAAAAAGGAACTAAAAGGTCTGAATCGGCAAATATTAATGCGCCTCAAGCCAGTTATTACCTACTCCCATACCAGTTTCCATCTTAACAGGTAACGGAATAGCTGTACACATTAGTTCATCAACTTTCTGCTTCAGGTAATCAACCTCACTCAGATGTGCATCAAAAACTAACTCATCATGTACCTGCAATATCATTTTTGAATGCAGTTTTTCCTGTTTTAGGAACTCGTGAATATTAATCATTGCCACCTTAATCATATCTGCGGCCGACCCCTGAATCGGGGCATTAATGGCATTTCTTTCAGCAAATCCTCTGTCAACCAGATTTTGCGAATTTATATCTCTTAAATACCTTCTTCTGCCTAATATAGTTTCTACGTATTTGGTTTCACGGGCTTTGTTGATAGCAGAGTCCATAAAAACTTTGATTTTAGGAAACTCCATCCAGTAAGCATCAATAATTTCTTTTGCTTCACCACGTGGAATACCTAATCTTTGTGCCAGTCCAAAAGCCGAAATACCATAGATAATACCAAAGTTTACCATTTTTGCTTTTCTTCTCATATCAGAGGTTACTTCGGCAAGAGATACTTTAAAAACTTTCGAAGCTGTGGTAGCATGAATATCAATTCCCTCGTTAAATGCGTTCAGCATACTTTCATCTTCGCTAAAAGCTGCCATGATACGCAATTCAATCTGAGAATAATCGGCAGAAAGAATAACAAAATTTTCATCACGGGGAATAAACGCTTTGCGAATCTCACGCCCACGAACCGTACGGATAGGTATATTCTGCAAATTGGGGTTAGTCGAACTCAATCGCCCGGTAGCAGCCACAGCCTGATTGTAAGAAGTATGTATTCTACCTGTCTTTTTAGAAATCAGGGTAGGTAAAGCATCTACATACGTACTTTTCAGTTTGACTAACTCTCTGAAATCTAAAATTTTTCTTACAATTTCATGCTCGCTTTCTAACTTCGATAGTACATCTTCACCCGTGGCATATTGCCCGGTTTTGGTTTTTTTGGCATTTTTATCAAGTTTGAGCCTCTCAAACAAAATTTCCCCCAATTGTTTTGGTGAGGATACATTAAATTCTCCTCCGGCAAGACTATAAATATTCTTTTGAATCTCCTGAATGTCGGTGTCTAATACTTTAGACATATCATGTAAAGTATCAACATTCACCCGAACGCCCGACAATTCCATGTCTGCCAAAACTTCAACCAATGGCATTTCTACATCCATCAATAATTTTTCCTGCTGCCCGCTGGCACTCAATCTGGGTTGTAGCACCTGCTTCAATTGTAAAGTAATATCGGCATCTTCTGCTGCATACTCTTTTACTTTCTCAATATCAGCTTCCCGCATGGTCAACTGGCCTTTTCCCTTTTTTCCAATCAGCGTTTCTATTGAAACAGGGTCATAATTGAGGTATACATTGGCCATGTAGTCCATGCCATGTCTTTGCTCAGGTTCAATAATATAGTGCGCCAGCATGGTATCATACATTTTGCCTTTTACTTCTATGCCATAGTTTTGCAGAATCATCAAATCATATTTTATGTTCTGACCTATCTTCATGATTGCTTGGTTTTCAAAAACCTCTTTAAATTCTTGTAGAAGTTCATAAGCCTTCTGTTGATTTTCCGGAAATGGAATATAATAGGCTTCTCCTTTACGGTAAGCAAACGACATTCCTACAATTTCAGCATCTACTGCATCTACAGAAGTAGTCTCTGTATCAAAGCAGAACTCATCTTGTTGTGATAAGTAGTAGAGCAGGCTCTTTCTAAGCTCAGGGGTATCTATCAGATGATATTCATGAACAACTGTATCAATGGTATCTTTTGAAGAGGCATATTGCCCGGTAGTTGCTTCCCCAGAATCCTCAGGAAAAACAGCATTCGTTGAAGTATCCGCCTTAAACATAGAAATCTGTTGCCCTGATTTTGCTCCAATAGCCGATTTTTTTTCTGCTGAAACCACCCCTGGTTTAATTACTGAACCTACTGTTGTGGTAGATGGCTCATCTGGCAATAATCTTTTGCGTAGTGTCCTGAACTCTAATTCATCTAACAATTGCGATAAAACCTCTGTATGGGGAGGCATAATTTTCAGCCTGTCGGCGTCAAACTCAATGGGTACATTCAATTCAATCTTAGCCAGTTCCTTCGAAAGTAATGCTATCTCTTTGCTATTCCTGACAGATTCACCTAATTTACCTGTAACTCTGTCGCTATTAGCTATTAAATTTTCTACAGAATCATACTCCGCAATGAGTTTGGCAGCAGTTTTTTCTCCTACCCCCTGAATACCGGGAATATTGTCAACGGCATCACCCATCAGTCCAAGAATATCAACAACCTGCTCAACCCGTTTGATTCCCCATCGGTTGCAAACCTCGTTCACACCTAATATCTCAACATCTTTCCCTCCGATTGCAGGTTTATATAGATAAATGTGTTCTTCAACCAGTTGCCCGTAGTCTTTATCGGGTGTCATCATAAATACCTCAAACCCTTCTAAAGCCGCCTTTTTAGCTAATGTGCCTATCACATCATCTGCCTCATAACCTTTCAGACTAAGGCACGGTATATCCATTGCTTCAACCAGTTTCTTTACATAAGGAATCGCTATGGTTATATCCTCCGGTTGTTCCTGGCGGTTAGCTTTATATTCAGGGAACATGGTATTACGGAAAGTACCTCCAGGCAAATCAAAAGCCACACCTATATGGGTCGGTTTTTCTTTCTGAATTACCTCAAGTAATGCATTAGCAAACCCGAATACACAGCTTGTATTTAAACCTTTTGAGGTGATGCGTGGAGCTTTAAGAAATGCAAAATGCGCTCGGTAAATAAGCGCCATAGCATCAAGAAGAAATAGTTTTTTGTCGGGCATTGTGTAATTTATCGGTATAATTGTTGCAAAATCCTTTTCTAAATCAGATTTTTGTTTGGAATAGAAAACAGGTTCAAATATTCGTCTTTTTATTAAAATAATCTCTCAACTATGAAGAAATCTTTTTTAAGTGTTTTGTTTATCATAGTATGTTTAGGAGTATTTGGGCAACAAAAGAATCCGCCTAAAACAACTCCCAAAAGTAAGCCTGCAACGGCTGCTAAAAAAACACCTGCTCCTAAAACTCCCACAAAGGTAACTCAACCACAGGCAAATTCACAAACAGAGGTTGAAAATGAAGAAGTAAATAATGAACCTGCTCCACAAATTGGAAATCCTACTTTTGTCAGAGTTGAACCAGCAAGAAAATATAATTACGACTCTTCAGATCTGGTTGTCCGGTGGCATGAGTTAATTTTTGATTTAATTGAGCAAACGCAGGGATACAGTCCTAATGTGGCTGCACGCAATATGGCTTATATTAATCTGGCTGCCTATGAATCCATTCTCGCGGCTTATCCTGATAATTTCTCCTTATCAGGACAGTTACAGGGTCTAAAAAAGCCTGACAGTCTTTTTGACGTTAATACCAATTTCAATGCCTCTGTGGCTGTTTCAAGTGCTATTTTCACTATGGTAGATAAACTATTCATCTCGTCCCCCTTTATATGGATGGAAAAAGTGTATGCCTTGAATGACACCATTAATGCCCATTTTTCTCAGAAACTACCTGCCGAAGTATTTGAGAAGTCAAGAAAGCACGGAGAAAAGATTGCTAACTGGATTTATCAGTATTCAATGTCTGACGGCGGGCATAATACCTTTTTACGAACCTATGACATGAATTATAAATTGCCTGTATGTACCTCCTGCTTTGAAATTAATAGAGTAGCAGACCTCGAAAATACTGGTCCGCTACACCCGAACTGGGGTAAAAACAGAACTTTTCTGAAAGAAAACCAGAATGGTGTAGATATTAAACCTAAAGTAGAATTTTCTATTTATCCAAACTCGCCTTTCTACAAAATGGCCATGGAAGTTTATACTATTTCAAAAGAGGTAAAACCTAACAGCGAAAAATTGCAGATTGCCAATTTCTGGGACGATGCTGCCACCTTTACCTATTCCGCCCCCGGCCATTCGGTTTCCATACTTACGCAAGTGCTTAAACAAAACCCTAAAGGATTAGATGAAGCTACAGAACTGTATAGCAACCTCACCATTGGTTTGAATGATACCTTTATTGCTACCTGGAAGATTAAATATGAGCAAAACTTTATAAGACCCATTGCGTATATTAAAAGGTATATCGACAGCAAATGGGAAGCTGCTCTTTTAACTCCACCCTTTCCAGAATTTCCTTCCGGCCACTCAGCACAGTCGGCTGCTATGGCAACAATTCTGACCGAAAAAATGGGAGATTCGGTCAACTATATTGATTACTCTAAATACTTTGTCGGGCCACCCAAGCAGTTTAACTCGTTTTGGGCTGCTGCAAGAGAGTGTAGTATTTCAAGAGTTTATGGCGGTATACATTTCAGAGATGGGATTGACCAGGGCTTAGAAGTAGGCAAGATTGTTGGAAAGAATGCACTAAGTTTACATTATAAGAAATGAGTTTAAATTCTGACACCTATGTATGATGCCATTATTATCGGAGGAGGACTCGGAGGGTTAACCGTTGCAATTGAGCTTGCAAAAAATGGCTTTTCTGTAATAGTTATTGAAAAACATACTTATCCGTTTCATAAAGTATGCGGCGAATACATCTCTAATGAAGTCAGGCCATACCTTGAGCATATAGGGTTGGATATTGACAAATTAGGAGCTTCATCTATCAGTAAATTTCAATTATCTTCTGTGAGGGGGAAATTACTTCATTCACCATTAAAGATGGGAGGATTTGGTATAAGCCGTTATTCTCTTGATTATGAACTCTACAAAATTGCCATAAACTTGGGTGTACACTTTGAACTCAACGCAAGCGTAGAGGATACCCAGCGTATTAACGAAACTTTCTTTGTGGATACCAATACCAGTAAAACATTTCAGGCTAAATTACTGATTGGCTCGTATGGAAAACGGGCTAAAATAGATAAAATCATTCAAAGACCCATACCTAAACAAACCACCAGTTATTTAGGAATAAAATATCATATATCGCTCGACTTTCCGAAAGACCTGATTGCACTTCATAATTTTGATGGAGGCTACTGTGGTATTTCAGCCATAGAAGATAATAAGTTCTGCCTTTGCTATTTATGCGTAACTTCCAACCTGAAAAATAAAAGCGGAGTGAAACAGATGGAGCAGGATATTCTTTATAAGAATCCGTTTCTGAAAGAAATTTTTACCCAAGCTGATTTTCTGTTTAAAAAGCCTGAGGTCATAAACGAAGTGGTCTTTGTTACCAAATCCAAAGTTCACGAAAACATCATCATGGTTGGCGATTCGGCAGGTTTAATTACACCACTTGCTGGCAATGGAATGTCAATTGCCATCAGGTCTGGTTTTTTAGCTGCCCAACTAATAACAGAATTTTTTCAGGGAACTATTAACAGAAATGAACTGGAAAAGTTATATACATCAACCTGGAACGATAATTTCAGAAATCAACTCTGGCGGGGAAGACAATTACAAAAATTATTCGGTAAAGAAAAAACAGCCGAATTAGCCATCAATTTCCTAAATAACCTACCAGTCCTGATGCCCTTGATAATCAGAAGTACTCACGGAAAAGTATTAAAATTCTAAAAATTATAAACCCTGTGCACAATGGAAGCAAATGATGACTCATTAAAAGAAAAAAACTTTACACTTAAAAGTAATAACCTGAAAGGACAGGCTACAGCCAAAGAGTTTTTTAATAGTTTCGGATGTACGGGGCAGAACACGTCCCCTCATTTATCATGGTCAGGCGCACCTAATGAAACAGAGAGTTTTGCTGTTACTATTTATGATACTGTGGCTCCGTCTGGAAGTGGATGGTGGCATTGGCTAATTTTTAATATTCCTGCTGATGTAACAGAATTAGAACCAGATGCCGGAGACGTAACTAAAACCATTGCACCTGAAAGGTGTGTGCAGAGTATTAATGATTACAGCACTTTGGGCTATGGTGGGCCTTGTCCTCCTCCGGGTAATCTACATCAATACATCATCACGGTATTTGCGCTAAAAACAACTTTAGATTTAGATAAAAACACAAATCCAGCTGTTGTTGGCTTTAATATCAATGCCAATACCATTGCCAAAGCCTCTATGGTGATTTATGGAAAGAGATAAAATCCTTCAATTTCAATTCACTGTTTTATAAAGTGTTTTTTTGAAGATTAGGGAATATCCATAAATTTATGTGTTTGTAAACTCACTTTCCATTCAGGATTTTCTTTCACGTAATCAATAATTAAAGGCAACATCTGACTTTGTTTGCTCCATTCGGGTTGAAGCAATAGCATACAATCTTTATTAACTAAATCAGCATATTTTTCTGCAAATGCAAAGTCAGACTTATTATAGACAATTACTTTTAACTCATGAGACGCACCATAAATGCTCTCATGAGGTTCTTTAAATTTTTTAGGGGAAAAACATACCCAATCCCAAACACCCGAAATTGGATATACACCTGATGTTTCAATATTGGTCTGAAAGCCCACCTCTTTTAAGGCTATAGTTAAAGCATCTAAATCATACATGAGAGGTTCCCCTCCTGTAATGACAGCCATACGTCCGGTATATTTTTCAGCCTCTCTTACAATCTCCTCAATCGAAAACTTTGGGTGAATACTTGCATCCCAAGACTCCTTTACATCACACCATACACAACCCACATCGCACCCTCCTAAACGAATAAAATACGCTGCCTTTCCTGCATGGTAACCTTCACCCTGCAGTGTATAAAACGACTCCATTACTGGCAACTTCACTTCTTCTGAAATCATTAAATGCTAACTTTTTCACAAAATTATTAATATTCTCCCATTTTTGGTAATAAGGTCTCGTTTACTACTTTACAATCATGGAAAATTGAAATTTCTTATACTAAAATCACAATTTCTTCAGATATTTTGTACTTTTTCAAGAACCAACTAATTACATTCTTAATTTATCTGAAATTTTTCAACCATTTTTTCATAAAAGACGTTATATTCATGTTTAGATTTGTGCGAAAAAAACTGAAACACTGAATGTCTGAGTCTGAAAAAAAATATTGTGATTCTTTAACTGAATATGCCCGAAGAAAAACGAATCAAGTACAGGTAGGCGATGTATGGATAGGCTCTGATTATCCGATCAGAATTCAATCCATGACAACCATCGATACAATGGACACGGCTGGCTCTGTAGAGCAGACCATCCGCATGATTGAGAGCGGTTGCGAAATAGTCAGAATTACTGCGCCCAGTGTAAAAGAAGCACAAAATCTTGAAAATATCAAAAAAGAGCTTCGACTCAGAGGTTATTCTACGCCATTAGTTGCGGATATACATTTTACTCCGAATGCCGCCGAATTAGCTGCCCGTATCGTAGAAAAGGTACGTGTTAATCCGGGTAATTATGCTGATAAAAAGCGTTTCGAAATTATTGACTATACCGAAGAAAATTATCAGGCTGAATTAAATAGAATCAGAGAAAGATTTATGCCTTTGGTGAAGATTTGCAAAGAATATGGTACTGCTATGCGAATCGGAACGAATCATGGTTCTCTTTCAGATAGAATATTAAGCCGTTATGGTGATACTCCTTTAGGAATGGTTGAATCAGCCCTTGAGTTTTTGAGGATTTGTGAAGATGAGAACTATTTCAATATAGTTATTTCTATGAAGTCCTCTAATCCGCAGGTGATGGTTGAGGCTTATCGGCTATTGGTTCAAAGGCTCGATGCTGAAAAACTAAAACCTTATCCACTCCATTTAGGGGTTACTGAAGCCGGAGAAGGTGAAGACGGGAGAATAAAATCTTCAATGGGAATAGGCACATTATTGGAAGATGGCCTTGGCGATACGGTTCGTGTAAGTTTAACAGAAGACCCTGAATTTGAAGCACCTGTGGCTAAAGTTTTAGTTGATAGATATAAGCAGAGAAAAGAAAAAGAATCATTTATTCAGCCCGTTATTACCAACCCGATTAATCCGTATCAATACCATCGTAGAGATACATCTGAGGTTGAAAATTTCGGAGGAATGAATGTACCGAGGGTAATTGCTGATTTTTCAGCCATTACGGTAGAAAAACACGAAGATTTAAAACCAATCGGTCATTTCTATTTGCCATTACCAGATAAATGGCGAATGAACGACATAGGGTCTGATTACGTATATAGTGGAAAAACACCTATCCCTTTTATGCTACCTAATGGCCTAAAAGAGATTTTAGACGCTGACTCGTGGTTTTTGCAGGAAGATAAAACGCATAAGCTACCCTTATTTGTGGCCGGCACATTTATTGAAGCAAGTGAGCAGAATCTACTTCATAAATCAATAAACTTTGTAAAAATCACAATCAATGATTTAAAGGCTGATTTTGTTGAAACACTTAGAAAAAAACCAGAAGTGGTTCTGATTGTAGAAACAAATAACGAAGCAGCGATGCCTGAGTTAAGGAGATTATATTTTGATTTGCTCCAGTTCGGAATTAAAAATCCGGTCGTTTTAAAGAGAGATTACAGGAATATTACTGAAATAGATGGCCAGTTGTATGCTGCAACTGATTGTGGCGGATTACTGGTAGATGGCTTTGGTGATGGTATTTTATTATCGTTTGATAATCCTGCCATTGCCAATAGTACTTCATTCGGCATTTTACAGGCCGCTCGTACACGAATGAGCAAAACTGAGTACATCAGTTGTCCGTCTTGTGGCAGAACCTTGTTTGATTTACAGGAAACAACAGCCATGATTCGTAAAACGACAGACCACCTGAAAGGAGTTAAAATTGGCATTATGGGTTGTATTGTCAATGGTCCGGGTGAAATGGCAGATGCAGATTACGGCTATGTAGGAATAGGAAAAGATAAAATAGCTTTATATAGAGGGCAGAATGTAGTAAAAAAATCGGTACACGCCGATAACGCAGTAAATGAATTAATAGAACTAATTAAAGAAGATGGTCGTTGGTTAGAACCGGAAGTTTTGGAAATGGAACTGATGAACGAATAATAAAATAATGATACAAAAACTTAAACACTTTTTTTCAATTGGGCCTGTTTTTGCGTATTTTTTTAGAATATTCCGCAAAGACACAGAGGGTAAATATCCCCATAGTTTCAATCTGAAAATGATGCATGGAATTAATAAAATTTCAATTATCATGTTTTTAATTTGTGTAATTGTGATGGTAACACGTTGTGCAAGTAGATAAAAATATGGATATTGAATCATTCAGAGAATATTGTTTATCTAAAAAAGGAGTTACCGAGGAGTTACCTTTCGGGCCTGATACTTTAGTTTTTAAGGTAATGGGTAAAATGTTTGCCCTTACAGGCCTCAATAACGAAAGATTAAAAATAAGTCTGAAAAATACACCGGAAAAAAATGAGGAATTAAGGGCTGAATATGACTGTATAGTAGGTGCTTACCACATGAATAAACGCCATTGGAATACAGTTACAGTAGACGGGCGGGTAAAAGACAATTTATTGAAAGAATGGATTAGTGAATCTTACGAGATAGTTGTAAAAAGTTTGACAAAGAAAATTCAAGAAGAACTCAATAAACTATAATATAATGGAGGCGCTATTGATAGGCATACCATTTTTGATTTATATCTTTCTCAGAATCAGATTGGGGAATGATATTACCCCACAGGAATACGATGAGATAATCTTCAAAGAAGGGGTTGATGCCTACAAATCAGCAGATTATCTGACTGCATTCAGGTATTTTGACGCCGAAGTTTATGAGTATCCCAAGTCTTCAACAGCTTATTTGTACAGAGGAAAATGTCATTATTATTTTGAAAACTGGGAAGCAGCACTGGCAGACTTTGAAAAATCTATGCGATTAGACAATTCATTAGCTGAAACCTTTTATTGGAAAGGTCTTTGCCACTATCAGTTAGAAGATTATAATTTGTCACTTTTTGAACTGAAACGCTCATCAAGAATGTATTTAGATAAAAATGCCGAAGTAATGCGTTTTGTAGGTGAGTTAGAGTTCAGAAAAGCCGACTTTGAAAGCGCAGAAAAAAGCCTTAAAATAGCTGCCGAATTAGGCGATAATAAATCCAATATACTGTTACAAACGCTTTTTTATGGCAACATTAGAAAAGCATCAAGTTGAACCAAAGAAATGACTGAAACAGAATACCTTTTTGTTTACGGTACTCTATTAAGCGAGTACGGTAATATTGAATCGCACGAGTGGATAAATAAGTTTGCTGAACCATTGGGAAAGGCTATCATGCAAGCCAAGATGTATATGGTCGATTACTACCCTGGTATAGTACCTTGCCAGAATGGAGAAAAGTATTTTGTAAAAGGAGAATTATATCGCTTGAAAGAACCTAACAAACTCTTTTCTTTATTAGATAAATACGAAGAGTATAATCCTATGGACCCTGCACATTCAGAGTATGTCCGTAAAAAAGCAACCGTA
Organism: Emticicia agri; assembly: GCF_004168285.1. Taxonomy (GTDB): domain Bacteria; phylum Bacteroidota; class Bacteroidia; order Cytophagales; family Spirosomataceae; genus Emticicia; species Emticicia agri. The sequence goes on from NZ_SEWF01000003.1 coordinate 214,830, forward strand.
ATTCTGAAAAGTGACGGGCAGGAATATGAAGCCTGGGTTTATTACTTCAATCAATCAGTTGAGGATTTAGAGTTTATGCCGAAAGGAGATTTCATTAATGAATACCACAAATAAAAAAAATCGCATTTTCGATTGATTCAGTAATGAATAAGCATTTTCTAATGAAATTCATTTCCGGAATAAAAGTTATTACCGGTCTGAATGTTTTTGCATTTTTCAAACAATAACTATCAAAATACAACGTATTTCATAAAATGGAGCAACCATTTTTTGGGCATACTCGTTTTATCTTATAGATTAGAGTATTGAAAAATTATGAAATGAAGCAACTATATTTTTTAATCTTATTTTTATCCTCCACTTTAGTTTCTGCGCAAATCACTTATACAATCAAAGGTAAGGTTACAGACTTTGTTACACATGACCCCATACCCTTTGCTGCTGTCAGTATCAAAAACACTACAATTGGAAGAAACACAGATTTTGAGGGCAATTTTTTACTACAATTACCAAATATCAGTTCCGACTCTTTGCTTATCAGTTGCATGGGTTATACCAGTAAAACCGTTTTAATTCGTCGTGATTCTGTTACCCAAACCATCAACATCCAACTCAAACCATCAGATATATTACTGCATGAAGTAACGGTACATGCCGGCGAGAATCCAGCCTGGCGAATCATCAGAAATGCAGTATCGGCCAAACCAAGTAATAACTATAAGAAAATCAGTGCTTATGATTACGTCAGTTATAATAAGATTGAAGTTGACCTCAATAATATTACTGATAAACTGCGTAAACGTAAAATAGCCAAAAAAATCAATACGGCTATTGAGGAGATAGGTACTTTAACAGATGATGAGGGAAAAGCCCTGATACCTACTTTTATCTCAGAATCAATGTCACATTACTACTTTAGAAACGACCCGCGCTTATCTAAAGAAACCATAGAAAAAACCAACATTAAAGGCATAGCTGTAACTGATGGGAGTTTAACTGCACAATTGATTGGTTCTACTTTTCAGCAATACAATTTCTATGTCAATCAGGTGGATGTGCTTAACAAAAATTTTGCCTCCCCTATCGCAGACGACTGGCGCCTTATTTACGATTATTATTTAGCTGACAGTAGTTACATAGGTGAAGATTTTTGTTATAGAATTGAATTTACTCCTAAAAGAAAACAGGATTTAGCTTTTGCAGGCACTATGTGGATTCATAAAGACTCCTGGGCTATTGCACAAATTGATGCTTCCATCAGTAAAGATGCCAATCTGAATTTTGTAGAGCGTATCAAAATTCAACAGGAATTAGAACCTATTGATGGTATCTGGATACCTGTAAAAAATAGAATTGTGGTTGACGTATCTGAAATAACCAAAGGGTCGGCAGGTATGCTCCTTAAGTTTACTAATTATAACGAAGATGTAATAATTAACAGACCCAAAGACCTAAAGTTCTATGATAGAGGCATTGAGATTGCTACAGACTATATAGAAACAGACAAAAAGTATTGGCAATCTGTAAGGCCTGAACCTTTTTCTGAGAAGGAACAATTAGCCTATACCATGATTGATACAATCAAGACAATTCCTGCCGTTAAAACCTATACCGAAATTGCCAAGATATTGTCAAGTGGTTATACTCGTTTATTTACAGGCATCGAATTAGGGCCATTAGTATATTCGGGAGCGTTTAACAATGTAGAAGGTGTAAGAGCAAGGTTAGGATTAAGAACCAATTATGAATTTAGCAGAAAATGGGTTTTAGAGGGTTATCTCGCTTACGGAACGAAAGACAATGCCTGGAAGGGAGGTGGAGAAATTACCAAGATTTTTTCCAGAAAACCATGGACAACCCTTAACCTAAAGTTTGTCCATGATATAGAGCAAGTGGGGCTGCGTAAAGAAGATTTAGGCTTGGGGGCAGTATTTTCAGCTTATATGCGCTTTTTCACATTGATGCGTCCCTATTATGAAAATGAAACCAGGCTTCAGTTTCAACGGGAGGTATCCAAAGGTATTTTCACAACTTTCGGTGTCAGAACCAGAAGTTTTGAGCCTTTATATCCTTTCGAATATAGAACGCACCCTCAAATGGCTGATGCATCTCCTACCACAACCCGTTTTAATACCTCCGAATTTTTATCTGAAATCACTTTTGCCAGAGATGAACTGGCAGTTATTAACGATAACGAACGATTGAGTTTTGGGACAGTTAAATCCCCAACTATTACTTTTAAATATGTATTGGGAGCTAAAAATGTACTAAACAGTGATTTTACCTATCATAATATTTCGGCCAAGTATAGTCATACATTAAATTTAGGGTATTTTGGAAAAACCTATTATAGAGCAGAAGCCGGAGCAATTTTAGGTACAGTCCCTTATCCGCTTCTGAAAAGCCATTTAGGTAATGAAACCATTTTCATTGTAGGTAACTCATTCAACCTGATGAATAATTTTGAATTTATCAGCGACCGATATGCGTCATTAAGATACACACATGATTTCGAAGGATTATTATTTAATCGTTTTCCGCTTATCAAAAAATGGAAATGGAGAACATTTACTACCGGGAAATTTCTTTGGGGTACACTCACAGATAAAAACTATGATATTACTCCGCAAAGAACAGAAACAGATTTCAGAAATTTTTCAGGTCTTGGCAAAGCCCCTTATATTGAATTAGGTTATGGTATAAGCAACATCTTCAAGTTTTTGCGTATCGAAGCCATGCACAGACTTACCTACTTAGACAAACCGGATATTAAAAAATTCGGGGTTAAATTTTCGGCTGAAATATCCTTGTAGATTAACGATAGATTCTATCCATAATGTCTCTGGCAACATTAGGTTTATAATGATAAATTTCATAATAATTTGTTTTATCATTGGTATATTCATTCTGACCTGAGAAGTCATAAATATGCTCTTCACCAAAGAAATTCTGCAGAACCTTTAAATCATCAGTATTAAAATATTTCTGGTCATAGGTTGGGCCTAAAACAATTTTATAGTTGGTGTTATTCCTTTCCAATACGGCTTTTATTCTTTTAAGATATTGTTGCTGGTAAGGTTTGATTACTTTGCCCACTAATTGTTTTTCAGGACTCCGTTTGTAAAATAAAGTTGGATGATTATAGTATTTTACTGAATCACGCTTGATTTCATCTATGTAACTGGTAAAAATAAAATCGTTTACCACAGGCGTATAATTAATTTTCCTGAACTCAAGATAAGTCATCATATAATCCCGGTAATTTCTGAACAGCATATAGTCATAAAAAGCCGTAAAGAACCCTTGCGAAAAATAAGAGTTCAAAAAAATGGTATGGTATTTTAACCAGGGCAGCTGACTAACCCGATAATCCTGAATAAATACGCAGCCCAAAGTATCTTGCTCATATTCAAAAATACTTCTATCCCACACAAGCAAAACATTATCTAATTTGTTGCCTTGCTTCTCAATAAATTCCAGCTTTGTGGCTATACCATAAACCGTTTCGCAGGAAGCATCAAAATGATAAGGCGTTTTATCATTAATATGCTTGCCCCAGTCTTCAGTGTAAAAAACACTGGAGCGAGAGCTGCCAAAAATAAATGACTTATAGTTATATTTAGGATTATTATTAAGGAAAATCTGCGTACTTATACGGTCTCTGTTCAGACTTTTAGCAAAATTATCAGGATAAGCCTCATAAGCTTTTAATATCTGAAATGGATCAAATACAAAATAGCCAATTCCCAATACGACAACCGGAGATAAAAAAATCAATATTTTTTTAAAAAACTTTAAGAACATTGAAAAGCAGAATTTAAAACAAAAATTAATCGATAATTATCTTTTTGATAATTTTCCGGTTTTCGTTCCCTATACCTTCCAGTATATAAACGCCGGGATTCAATTTTGAAGTAGGAATAGTAATTTTTTCACCATTAACAGGTATTTTCTGAACAATATTCCCAACATTATTAGATAAAACTATTTCTTCAACATCAGATTGGATGGTAATGTTCAGGTCATTACCTTTTTCAACCGGATTCGGATAAATAACTAATTCATCATCAGATTGTATAAGACCGGATAATTCTAACGGTACTGAAACCTCCATGATATTACTGAAAATCTCATCATCAATATTCAGTCGGTAATAATATTTTATACCTTTCTTTACCTTAAAATCCCAGTATAATCCTTCTGTTGTGGTAGCAATCTTTACAAAATTATTTGCTGCACCAACCGATTTTTCTATGGCATATAACAGATTATTTTGTTGTGCCCATTCCAGATTTACCCGCTTGATTGTTCCCCCACTCCATTTTGCTGACAGTAGTGGTTTTGGCGTATTAACGTGCAAAGTAATCGGAAAATTTTTGAAGGTAAATGCACGCAAACCTCTCGAATTTTTAAGATAAGGTATGCCCATCAACGACTCCGAATTAAGTGTAAAGTTATCAGGGCAATAGGTTACCTGCTTGGCATTACTTGCTTCTCCTAATTTTAAGAATATTTTATTACCTATGGCTGTACCATTAACTATCTTTCCTCCTACTCCGTCCAGATAAATATAGTCTTTCAAAAATGCCTGTCCTCCATTATTTTTTATAATGCCGTTAGTAGGAAACTGCATTTTCTGATTTTTATCAAATTCCAGAATCAAAGAATCACGATTATCTGAAAAATAAGCTTTTTTGATATTGGGTGTACGCACTTCTAAAGTATCAGTACTATTCATAAAATCTTTGGCAATAAGCCTTGATACTTCTTGTCCATTAAGCAGATAACCTTCATAAGAATAATGTAAACCATCAAAACCGGGTGTACCAATCGTAGAAATTCCCTCACAATCAGGGTATAGTTGATTGACATTCCTTTGAAAATCACGCAAATCTCCGGCCTTATTATTATCAGTCCAGTAAATATTATTCTGAAAAACATAGATTTTCTTTACCCCCGGATAATCCTCTAATATTTGTTTTCTCAACTGTGTAAACTTAGCAGGATAAACTTCTGCCCGCTTTGCTTCAAAAGCTTCGCTCTCACCTTGTCGCCAGATAAATATTCTGGCAGTTTTACTCAACCCTACCTTATTGGCCTTTTTGAGCATCTGACCGTAATAATATTGAATATCTTCATGATTTTTCTCATTCCGAATCATCAATTCATCAATACTTTTATTACCCACAGCACCATTAATAATCCCTATTGGCACTTTAAACTTCTCTATCAGTTGTCTCTGAATCTCAAGCCCAATTAAGCCCGACATATAGTAGTTCCATTTCATTGTCGGAAACCATGAATAATCATTTGTCTGAAAATTAGCAAACGTGGTACGACCGTACTTAAACTCATCTTTAAATTTGGCTAATTCAGTAACATCATTAGCCTCCGCATTTGATTGTCCATAGATAATTACATTATCACCACATAGTACCTGAGAGGCTTCTCGCACAAGTACAGAATCCTTTCCTCTGAAAGCATAAAAATAAAACTCATATTCTACCAAACCTGCAGTAACTATTGGCTGGAACAAAAAAGGCGCATTGAGTAAATCTCCTGGCTGAAAGGTCAGTTTTTGTTTTTTATAATAAATATCCTTTTTATCTTTTTTAGCTATTACAGCAACATCTGTAAACCCTTCTGTATATAATCTTCCTTTAATCGTAACAGTACCACTGTTCAAATCGTCTCGTTGATATATTTGAGCGGAAATGGGAAATTCGTCATAAATTACAGCCTGAGCATGTAAAAAAGTCGGGAGAACACTAAGAATAAACCCTAAAATAAAAAAAGTTTGTCCAACCATAAGAAATTGGACAAACCTTAATTTTTGTATGCAGATTGTTATTTTATTCATTCAATATTGCTGACAAGTAATATTTAGCGAATATACAACAATTCTCTATATTTCACAAGCGGCCAGTCTTCGTCATCTATCAGCAACTCTAACTTATCAACAGGGTATCTGATTTCCTCAAAGAAATTCTTAATATCATTCCCATATAATTTAGCTCTTTGCTCTAAATCTTCTACAGCGTTAGCATGTTTACGGGCCTCTGTCATTTCTTCCACCTTCTTTGATATTTCAGAAACACGGGCAGAAATTTCTTTAATAATATGTACCACTGGCTCAGCCTCCTGATGCAATTCCATATCTTTTAATGATTTGGCTGTCTGTACCAGTTTAGCCTGATAATTAATAGCGGTTGAGACGACATGGTTCATAGCTAAATCACCAATCAAACGAGACTCTATCTGAATTTTCTTGATATAGTTTTCTAATTCAATCTCATAACGGGCGTGTATTTCTCTTTCGGTCAATACCCCTAATTTTTCAAAGATCCCGATAAACTCAGGTCTCAGATAAGCTTTCAAGGCTTCCGGTGTACTACCTACATTTGAAAGTCCTCTTTTGGCTGCCTCTTCCTTCCATTCCTCAGAGTAACCGTTTCCTTCAAACAATATCTTTTTAGATTCTTTGATATAACCTTTCAGAATTTTCACTATCACTTCTTCCTTCTTGCCCTCATGTTCAGTCATTTCAGCATCATAAGTTTCCCGGAATTTAATAAGTTGATTAGCAACTATGGAATTAAGCACCATCATCGGCTGTGCTGAATTGGCTGAACTACCCACCGCACGGTATTCAAACTTATTGCCGGTAAAGGCAAATGGTGAGGTACGGTTTCTATCAGTATTATCCAATAAAATTGAAGGGATTCTATTTAAACCTAATTTGATATAGGCATTTTCTCCTTTTTCAATTGAAACAATATCTTTATTCTCAATATCCTCTAATACCTTAATCATTTGCGTGCCAAGAAAGATAGAAACAATGGCAGGAGGCGCCTCATTGGCACCTAAGCGGTGTTCATTGCCTGCAGTAGCAATACTTGCTCTCAATAAATCGGCATTATCGTGTACCGCTTTAATAACATTAACTAAAAAAGTTACAAATCTCAGGCTTTCTTTAGGTTTTGTACTTGGCCCTAAAAGATTTACTCCTGTATCGGTTCCTAAAGACCAGTTATTATGTTTACCGCTTCCATTGATACCTGCAAACGGTTTTTCATGGAAAAGCACCTCAAAATTGTGTTTTTTAGACACCTTACGCATCACATCCATCAATAAGATATTATGGTCGCAGGCAAGATTTACTTCTTCAAAAGTCGGTGCCGCTTCAAATTGTGCAGGTGCTACCTCGTTATGACGGGTTCTGATTGGAATACCTAATTTCAGACATTCAAACTCAAAGTCAACCATAAAAGCATTTACTCGCGGTGCAATACTTCCAAAATAATGGTCTTCTAATTGTTGCCCTTTGGCTGGCGCATGACCAAAAACCGTCCGACCCGACATCATCAAGTCAGGTCTTGCATTAAACAAGGCTTTATCTACCAGAAAGTATTCTTGTTCTGCCCCTAAAGTAGCTGAAACCTTTTCTACATGACGGTCGAAAATAATGGCAACCTCTGTTGCTGCTTTATCTAAAGCATGTAAAGACTTGAGTAAGGGAGACTTAGAGTCTAACAATTCACCTGTGTACGATACAAAAATAGATGGCACGCAAAGGGTTCCTGTACCTGCTTCATTGTAAATAATAAATGCCGGAGAAGTAGGGTCCCATGCCGTATAGCCTCTGGCTTCGAAAGTAGCCCTGATTCCTCCGCTCGGAAAAGAAGAGGCATCTGGCTCTTGTTGTACCAATGAACTGCCTTTGAATTTTTCTAAGGCTTTTCCATCGATATTAATATCAAAAAAAGCATCGTGTTTTTCTGCCGAGCCACCTGTTAATGGCTGAAACCAGTGCGTATAGTGCGTGGCTCCTTTAGATACTGCCCACGATTTCATGGCAGAAGCTACCTCATCTGCAATTTCCCGGTCAATTTTTTCACCACTCTTAATGGCTGTAGTTACTTTCAAATACGCTTCCGGCGAAAGCATGGCACGCATTACATCATCATTGAAAATATTAGCTCCATAATATTCGGTTACTTTGCCTGCTGGTATATCTACTTTAATTGTCTGGCGGCTTTGTGCTTCATCAACCGCTTTAAATCTTAATCTTGCCATTTTATTAGTAGTTTTGTTGAGATGTCCTATATTTGGGGTTAAAAATAGAGAAAGAACGTTGATAAAAAAAGCATTTATGCGTTTGATTAAGTAATAAAATATGGCTTCAACGTTCTTCTAAGGCAATTTTGTTCAAATTTAGTTAGGGTTAAACCATAACCATAACTGATTCTAATTTTACTAAACCGATTCAATGAAAGAACGCTTACAATTTTTACTTATTTATTATGGTTTTTGGGTAATTTTTTTTCTGGTTGCCAGAGTAATATTTTTAGGTTATCATATTGAAGACACAAAGTTATTGACACTGCAAACCATATGGGGAATTTTCTGGAATGGCATCAGAATGGATTTTTCAATGGCCGGTTATCTTTCCGTTATTCCTTTTTTATTAGTTTCATTTTCGAATTTTATCAAAAAAAGCAGACTCGAAAACTGGATTTTCACCTATACGTTTCTTCTGGTATTAATTGCCAATCTTATAATTGTTATTGATTTACAGGTGTTCAATACCTGGGGCTACCATTTAGATGCTACGCCCTTACGCTATCTCAAAACACCACGCGAGGCGTGGGCATCAGTTAGTTCCTCGCCCCTTTTTCAGCTGTTTATTAGTTTTCTGATATTATTGATTGTTGCTTCTTTAATAGTTTATAGAATTATCACTAAAAACATTGATAACTGGAACTATATAGACAATATCCCTTTTATTCCTGTGTCCATTTTGATTACGCTGGCATTGATTATCCCCATAAGAGGCAGTACCGGAATTTCGCCAATGAATCAGAGTACTGTTTACTTTTCAACTAATAATTTTGCCAATATAGCAGCAGTCAATCCAACCTGGAACTTCTTTAGTTCATTGGTCAATGGCTCTTATGATAAGGTAAATCCTTATACGTATTTGCCCAAAGAAGAATTGAGCAACAATATTAAAGAATTATACGAAACTTCAAACATCACTAATAAAGTATTAAGAGCCGATGTTAAGAAACCCAATGTACTAATAATTATATGGGAGAGTTTTACCAGAAAAGTAACTGAAAGAAAGATTAATGGGCTTGAAATAACACCAAGGTTTAATGAACTGAAAAAAGAAGGCATTTATTTCTCCAACATGTATGCCAGTGGAGATAGAACAGATAAGGGAATTCCGGCTATTTTAAGTGGTTATCCTGCCCAGCCAACTGCTTCTATTATTACTGAACCAAACAAATCAGCCAAATTACCCGTTTTAAGTAAGGATTTTGAAAACAATTCGTATTCTACTGATTTCTATTATGGTGGAGAAGTGGAGTTTGCGAATATAAAATCTTATTTGTTTTCGTCAGATTTCCAGAAGATTGTCAGTAAACAGGATTTTGACTCACAATACTGGACTTCGAAATGGGGTGCGCATGATGATATAGTTTTTAAAAGGTTTTTGGCTGACCACACAAAGGTAAATCAGCCATTTTTTTCAACAATTATGACTTTGAGCAGCCATGAACCCTTTGAAATTCCGATTCCGGATAAATTTGAGGGGGACGACGAACATTCAAAGTTCATGAATGCCATGTATTATACAGACCAATCGTTAGGCGATTTTATCGATTCGGCAAAAAAACAATCTTGGTGGCCAAATACGTTGGTAATAATAGTAGCCGACCACGGTCATAGAATACCAGAAACCGGAAAAAAAGTTGAAGACTTTACAATTCCAATGCTTTGGTTAGGAGGCGCATTGGCTAATCAAGGGCTTGAAATACCCAAGATTGCCTCGCAGATTGACATTTCATCTACACTGCTCAATCAGGTCGGTCTGAATTCGTATGCATACAACTGGAGCAAAAATATTTTTGACCCTAAAACAAAACCTTGGGCGTTCTTTTCGTTTAATAATGGATTTGGTTTTATACAACCAAAACAGGAATTAGTTTTTGACAATGTAGGCAAAAAAATGATTCAATTGAATGGGTCTATTAGTACACATGATATTGATTTGGGTAAGGCGCTAATGCAGAGAATGTTTCAGGATTATTTAGATAAATAGCAATGAGCAAAATTGAGACACCCAGCCACGTTATTTTCGTTTGTGATGGGAGTAAATGTGGTAAATACAGCAAAGATGTTCGTAAGGTTTTTAAAGAAAAAATCAAAGAAAACCATTTAAAAGGAGATGTAGTACTCATAAAAATGGATTGCTCTGATAACTGCGACCATGCCCCGATCGTAAGTTTTCAGCCGGAGAATTTCTGGCTTGGAGAGGTAACAACCAGAAAGGCTGAAAGATTTTTCGATAAATATATATTAGAGGAAGAAGAATAAGTAATGGGTAGGTGCTACCTACCCATTCTGTTTATGAGTTTATCTGAACTGATTTTCTGATAAACCTTGCTGCTGCAATCATATTTTTTAAAGCCTCATCAGTTTCGTGCCAACCTCTGGTTTTAAGCCCGCAATCAGGATTTACCCAAATGTTTCTTGCAGGAATTACTTCTAATGCTTTTTCAAGCAATATTACCATTTCTTCTGTACTTGGGATTCTTGGAGAGTGAATATCATAAACCCCCGGCCCAATCTCGTTCGGATATTTAAAATCGGCAAATGCTTTCAATAATTCCATTTGCGAACGGGAAGTTTCAATGGTAATTACGTCTGCATCCATCGCAGCAATATGCTCAATAATGTCATTAAACTCTGAATAACACATATGGGTATGGATTTGTGTTTCATCATTTACACCCGATGCACTTAGTCTAAAAGCATTTACAGCCCAACGTAGGTATTCATCCCATTTTGATTTTCTTAACGGTAAACCTTCTCTGATTGCTGGTTCATCTATCTGAATTACTTTTATCCCTGCTTTCTCTAAAGCCTGTACTTCATCTCGAATAGCTAACCCAATCTGAAAAGCGGTTTCAGAACGAGGCTGGTCGTCTCTAACAAAAGACCATTGCAAGATAGTTACAGGGCCTGTTAACATACCCTTCATTAATTTATTGGTTTTTGACTGTGCCAGAGCTGACCATTTCACTGTCATGGCCTCCGGACGTTCTATGTCACCATAAATGATGGGAGGTTTTACACAACGGCTTCCATAACTTTGTACCCAACCATTTTGTGTAAATACATAGCCGGATAATTTTTCACCAAAGTATTCAACCATATCATTGCGCTCAAATTCGCCATGTACCAATACATCTATCCCTAATTCCTCCTGCCAACGAACAGATTTCTCTATTTCTGATTCTATCAACTGATTGTACGTTTCTTCTGTCAACTCTCCTTTCTTTAATCTGGCTCTTAGCTGTCTGATTTCAGTAGTCTGTGGGAATGAGCCGATAGTAGTGGTTGGGAAGGCTGGCAATTTCAATGCTTTTGCTTGTGTTTCCTGTCTCACTTCAAAATCATTGAGTCTGTTAAAATCAGTATCATGCAATGATTTAACCCTTTCACCCACATGCGGTTTATGTATTTTAGCAGATACTTTTCTTTGTTCAATAGCTAATTGATTTTCGGTTAGCTGTGAAAGGTATTTTTTATTGGTTGTTGAATCTGACAGTTTGGCCAGTGTTACCACTTCTGATAACTTTTGTTTAGCAAAAGCCAGCCAGTTTTTTATTTCGGCAGGCAAAGTTTCTTCATCTTTCTCTAAATCTAAATCACATGGTGCATGCAACAAAGAGCAGGAAGGTGCAATCCATACTTTCTCTTTTCCAAGTACTTTGGTAGCTTTTACAATAGTATTTAAAGATTTTGTAAAATCATTTTTCCATACATTCCGACCATCTACAACACCAAGAGAAAGAATTTTATCAGATTTTCTGAAAGACGGATTTTCCAAAAAGGAGTTTAATTGTTGCGGAGCTCTAACTAAATCAATATGCAGACAATCAACAGGTAAAGAAACGGCTAACTTGGTATTTTCGTCTAAATCTTCAAAATAAGTGGCAATAATGAATTTCTGCTTAGGAAGGGCATTTCTAATGAACTGATAAGCTTTCTGATAAGCAATCTGTTCATCAGCATTTAAATCCATTACTAAAAACGGTTCATCTAATTGAATCCATTCGGCACCGGCAACAGAAAGTTCTTTTAACACTTCTACATAAACCGGAAGTAATTTGTCTAATAAGTCTATTCTATTGAAACCTGTTTCCTTCTCTTTACCTGATAACAAATAGGTAACAGGCCCGATAAATACAGGTTTGGTTACAATCCCTGCCGATTTTGCCTCTGAAAACTGATTTATTGCCTTTTTTAAGAAATATCTAAATTGTTGGTCTTTGACAAACTCAGGAACAATGTAGTGATAATTTGTATCAAACCACTTCGTCATTTCCATAGCACTAATGTCAATCCCGTCTTTTTGTACGCCACGAGCCATAGCAAAATAAAGACCTAATTCGTCGTTCTGCAGAGCCTGATAGCGAGCCGGAATTGCCCCAAGCATTAATGACATATCTAATACCTGGTCGTATAATGAAAAATCGTTTGATGGAATCAGGTCAATTCCTGCTTCTTTTTGGGTCTGCCAGTTTTTTAATCTAATTTGTGCTGCCGTTTCTAATAGTTCAGCCTGTGTTGCTTTACCAACCCAAAAAGATTCTGACGCTTTTTTTAATTCACGCTTGATACCAATACGTGGGTAACCTAAATTCTGAGTGCGCATTTTTGATTGATTTGTTAAAGGTTATTTATACCCCGAACCCACCAATATTCTCTTTTGGCAAGAGAATCTTTATAGAAATAGCAAAGCGATGCCAATCGGGCCATTTTCTGATAGCTCAAGATCTAAATTATTTCTATAAAATCAATGCTTGACCAGAGCCCTATTCGTGAAGGCATAGTCATTAAGATTAACGGCAAGTCTCCTGACTTATGAATATTGCTCTGTCGTCCTTCTCATTTTTCAAAACAATGGACTTTACTGACAAAACCTGTTCTTTAAAAACATTCATTTACAGTAGCACGTCTGTTCGTGATTTGCACACGATTCCTTTTTTAATTTGCTCAATTTTAATTAAACAAAAACCGTCAACCCGATTGAAAGGTATTGCGAAGACAGCACAAATGTAGAATGTTTTATCTAAATAAAAAACAATTATTAGGTAAAAAATCTAATTATATATTTTAATTTAGATTTTTTAACCAATTAATATCCAAACATTAGACAATATCATTACTCTATATTTACAATTAAAACAAAAAAGCACGAGTTGTAGCCCGTGCTTTCAATATCGTAAGTTATAAACTATTCTATTTCACCACTACCAATTTTACCAATTTCTTTGTCTATCACAAATAATCCAGTACCTTCTTTTCCTATAACGTCAAATAATTCAACGGCACGACGAGCATTTGCTTCTTCTTCTACTTGCTCTTTCACAAACCATTGCAGGAAATTTTCTGTGGCATAGTCTTCTGCATTGCGTGTTTTGGTTACTAATTTATTAATGGCATGTGTTACATTGATTTCGCTTTGAAGTGCATCTTCAAAAACGCTTTGGAAAGTACCCCACTCTAATTGCGGCGTTCCTACTTCCGGACTGATTGCTGTACCACCTGCTGCTGCAATATAGTGGAATATTTTGAGCATGTGCTCCCGTTCTTCGTCCGATTGTTTGTATAAATAAGCAGCACTTTTCAGGTAACCATTACGCTCACACCATGAAGCCATTGATAAATATTTGGCAGAAGCCTCTGCTTCCATTTTTATCTGACCATTCAATGCAGTTTCTATTTCTTCTTTTAAAGAGGTGCGAAGTCTTACTAAATCTTTCATATGTATAGTATTATTTTTTTCAAATGTATAACAATACTACAAACCATTATAGATTTTTGTTCAAAATGTGGTTTGGAAGGGCAAAATTTAGAGATATTCTAAATATAAATAGGCTTAAATCACCTCGTACTCGCCTAATACTTCATTCAGGAATGTATTTACATATAGGGCAAATTTAGCACCCGATAATAATTCTCTTAAATGAATGAGGTCGCAAAGATGTAGTGTAAAAGTCTGATTTGAATTAGGAGCTTCAATAATATCGAAATCAGCATCGTCAGATAAATCGTAGAGTTTATCTATAATATTTATATTGTCTATTAGTCTTTTGAAATTAATAAAATTATGAACCTTAAAAGCTGTAGTAATCCCTCCGAATTCAAGGAAGATTCTGTTTGTCAGATTACATTGAAAAGCCTGGCCTTTATTAGTTCTGTATAACTCTACTTTTGAAGATTCAATCATTGGTTGACACTCCATTTCTACTTGACCCATTTAACGATAAAAATTTTCAATACAAAAGTATATGTAGTTTAGAATAAATCCAAATATAATTAGGTATTATTTGGAACAGGTCTAAATAATTTTTATTTGATTGTCTTTTTTCTTAAAATCCAAATAGCTAATTATTAGCTCATATTGGGAAAATCATTATGAAAAGCTTTTAAAACAGTCAAAAAACTAATGAGATACCGTAGTTATTTATACTCATCATCTGCTTGAGAAATTAAATTTTATTTCTTGGAAAAATCAAATCAACTAAAAATACAATTTTCGCAATTATTAGTGCAATTCTTCGTTAATTCATAAATATTTTTTCATATTTACAAAAAATAAGGTTTCAAAATGTAGCCTATTGCTTACTTTTTTATAACTTTGAATTAAAATAAGATTAGATAGTAGTTACTAATGAAAGTGCAGTTTTTCTATTTCGATAATAAATTGCATTTTTTAAAGAAAATGAAATTTTTAACTAAAATAATTACTATTTAAAGAATCTTATATTGTTTTTTGCTTATATATTTGTATCATATTCTTTGATTAATAACCGAAACATATTAAAAAATTACAACAATGGCAGTAGCTAAATTAGAGTACATTTGGCTTGATGGATACAAACCAACTCAAAGCCTTCGCAGCAAAACCAAAATAGAAAAAAATTTCAGCGGTAAATTGGAAGATTGTGATATGTGGTCTTTTGATGGTTCATCTACAGAACAAGCTCCTGGTGGTTCATCTGACTGTTTATTGAAACCTGTTTATATTTGCCCGGATCCAACTCGTTTAGGAACAGGATACTTAGTAATGTGTGAAGTATTAAATGCAGACGGTACTCCTCATGAATCAAACGGCCGCGCTACCATTGAAGATGATGACAATGATTTCTGGTTTGGTTTTGAACAAGAATATTTCTTGTGGAATCCTGAAACTAATAAACCACTTGGTTTCCCTGCAAATGGTTACCCTGCTCCACAAGGACAATACTATTGTTCAGTAGGTGCAAACAATGCATTTGGTCGTGAAATTATCGAAGAACACCTTGAAATCTGTTTACAGGCAGGCTTAAACGTTGAAGGTATCAATGCTGAGGTTGCTGCTGGTCAATGGGAATTCCAGGTATTTGCTAAAGGTGCAAAACAAGCAGGTGATGAAACCTGGATTGCACGTTATTTCTTAGAAAGATTAGGTGAAAAATATAATGTTGCTATCAACTGGCATTGTAAACCATTAGGTGCAACAGACTGGAATGGTTCTGGTATGCATGCTAACTTCTCAAACACTATTTTGAGAACAGCAGGCAAAAAAGAAACTTACGATATTATCTGTCAGGCGTTCGCTCCATTCGTGAAAGAACATATTGCGGTTTACGGTGCTGATAACCACCTTCGTTTAACAGGTAAGCACGAAACGCAATCAATTGACAAATTCTCTTACGGTGTTTCTGACCGTGGTGCTTCAATCCGTATCCCGATTGCAGCGGTTCAGAAAGGTTGGAAAGGCTGGTTAGAAGACCGTCGTCCAAACTCAGCAGCAGATCCTTACAAAGTAGCTGCTCGTATCATCAAAACCGTAAAAACAGCAGAGGTTTAAGATTTTTTCGAATAATATTTTGTTTACAAAGCCTCATGACACTGTTATGAGGTTTTTGTTTTTTAGAAACTGTTTAAGTTAATCTTATTGAATTAAACAGTTTCTTAGCTTATAGTTCTTGAATAGAAATAAATAATGTTTCCCTCTTTTTCTCTTTCCTGACTTTGCCGAACTAAACCCATTTTTTCAAGAATTTTCTGTGAGGCAGGATTTCTACTATCAACGTATCCGATAATTTTCTGAGGTTTCAACTGTTCCAGTGCATAGGCAACCATTGCTTCGGCCATTTCGGTGGCATAGCCTTTTCCCCAGTATTCTTCAAAAAGACTATAGCCTATTTCAATCTCACCCGGATGCTCCTCTACAAATTTGATAATACCTATCACTTTTTGCGTACTATTATCAATCACAAAATAATTACCAAAAACAGGGTCTTCGGTATATCTTAAATATCTTTGAATGGCTTCTTCTGTTGTAAGCGCATGTCCGGTAATGTATTTCATCACATTATAGGTAAAGCGGGTCTCATTAAATTTATGAATAGAGGATTCTTTTATTTTCAGAAAATCAAGTCTTGAACTTTTTAGCATAAAATGGTATTGTTTTTAATATTAATAACACTGGTTTTCAATGGAATAAGGGCAAATCTATTAAATTTCATTAAATTTGCACCTTGAAATTAGTTTTTATGAAAAAAGTAGCCTTTTATACATTAGGTTGTAAGTTAAATTATTCTGAAACCTCCACTATCGGGCGTATGTTTGAAGAGAGAGGATATAAAAAAGTAGAGTTTAATCAACAACCTGATATTTTTATAATTAATACTTGCTCTGTCACTGAAAATGCAGACAAGAAGTGTAAGAAAATTGTCAAGGAAGCCAACAAAATCAATCCTGATGGCTACGTTGCTATTATTGGTTGTTACGCTCAGCTAAAACCGAAGGAAATTTCAGAGATTGAGGGAGTTGATGCGGTGCTGGGTGCAGCAGAAAAATTCAGACTACTCGATATTATAGGCGACTTTGTAAAAGAGCCTAAACAACCGGAGGAAAAGGTTTATAATTCAAAAATTGAAGAGGCTATTGATTATCATACCTCATACTCATTAAACGACCGTACCCGCACATTCCTGAAAGTGCAGGATGGCTGTGATTATCCTTGTGCTTACTGCACAATTCCTTTAGCAAGAGGCAAAAGTCGCTCTGACACCATTCATAATGTAGTAAAGGCTGCCTACGAAATTGCTGAAAGCGGTGTAAAAGAAATTGTATTGACAGGAGTTAATATCGGAGATTTCGGCTTGCAGGGCGATGAACGTAAAGAGACCTTCCTTGAATTAGTTAAAGCGCTTGACAAGGTAGAAGGCATTGAAAGATTCAGGATTTCGAGCATAGAGCCTAATCTTTTGACAGACGAGATTATTGCGTTTGTGGCTCAATCTAAAAGATTTGTGCCTCATTTTCATATTCCACTACAATCAGGCTCTAACAAGGTTTTAGGGTTGATGCGCCGGAGATACAAACGAGAATTGTATGCTGACAGAGTGGCAAAAATTAAAGAATTAATGCCCGACTGCTGCATTGGTGTTGATGTAATTGTAGGGCATCCGGGTGAAACTGATGAAGAATTTCTGACTACGTATCAGTTTCTCAACGACCTTGACATCAGTTATCTGCACGTTTTTACGTACTCAGAACGACCCAATACAACGGCTTTAAGTATAAAGCCTGTGGTACCTGTCAATAAAAGGGCTGAACGCTCTAAAATGTTGCATATATTGTCAGATAAAAAGAGACGCTTTTTCTATGAGCAGCAACTTGGTAAAAACTTCTCTGTGTTATTTGAAGAGGACGTTGAAAATGGTCTAATGCAAGGATTTACCGAAAACTATGTAAGAGTAGTAGCAAAATATGACCCATTATTGATTAACGAAACCAAGAAAGTAAATCTGGTGAACATTAATGACGAAATGTTGGTAGAAGTTGAGGAAGTGTATGAAGAGTTAGTACACGCCTGAACCGACAAAATGATAAATAAATGGTAGCCCTGAAATCAGATGCTACCATTTATTTTTAAATATATTCTAAGGATTAAACTGGCAGGATTCAACCGAAGTTGCTTGTATATCGTTTGCAACTGTTAAACCCCAGCCTGCTCTATCTGCATACATACCTGATAAACCTGTCATAGTTAATCTTGAATAGCCTACCCCTCTTGCATCGTCAGGGCAAAGGCCACCACTTCCGTACTGCCGACTACCACCCCACTCCCATGCCAGATAACCCAGACCTTTCTGATTACAAACCTGCATGATGGCTACATAATCATTAGGTGTGGCATCTAAGGGGCAGTCTTGTGCTACAGAAAACTCTCCGACTATCAGGCATATACCTGCTGCTGCGGCATTGTTGGCAGCATTCGTCAGGCGGGTTGTATAATTGTCATTATTCCAGTATAAGTGCGCTGAGAAAATTACGTTATGGTCTGGGTCATTCGCCAGTAAGGTTGGTCCAGCACTAATTAATGCTTCTATATTTTGTCCACAATCTGTGGCATCAATGGTAATCGGGCATTTAAGTCCGGCATTTCTGAGTGCAATGATTGATGGCGTATAAGCATCTATCATTTTTTGTACAACCGCAGGGGTATTCCCTTGCCAATCACTTCCGACTTCGTTAGCAATATTCAGAATCAGATAATTCTCATACTTCTTCAGAATAGCTAAAATATTGGTTGAAGTCCAGTAATTAGTAGCAATCTGAATATTGGCAGGCGTTAAATTGGCACAAGTTAAGTCGTGCAATTCAACCATAACAATCATTTTACTGGCAACAATATGTTTTATCAACGTATCTAATACTTTATAATCTCTGCTATATTCTGTATTTGCACTCCACGGCAATCGAACGGTGTTTGTACCTGACTTTTTGATTTCCTTAATCCGGTTCAATGTATTCATACGGTTGTTTACATCATACTGCCAGTATCCGCCAAAATTCACCCCTCGCATCACAAAATCTGTTCCGCACTTATTCTTGATTTTGGTTCCCTGCACAGTCAGATAAGGAACACCCGTGCCACTTGTACAAGCACCCATTTTGGCTGTAAATACTGCCCCGGTATTTGTCTCAAATCCCGGATTTAAGGTAATTGTTTTACCAGCCTGAAAAGTAATATTCGCATTATTAGCAATCGAGGTTCTGATGTATGAAGGATTGGAAGGAGCAACCACATTTAATACTGTTGTTACACTGTTCGAAGCACTTAAAGTAAGCGTACCGGAAATAGTATTAGATGGATAATCATTGCCAGACACGATTAAATCTTCAACGCAAGGACTGCCGACTATAAATTTAACTGTCGCCGATTTACTGAATGTTAAATCATCTGTCAGATGATAAACAAGGCTATCCGTACCTGTAAAACCATTATTTGGGGTATAAGTTAATACGCCTGTTGGCCTGCCCATAGACATTTGCCATACAACGGTTCCATATTGTACCCCTGAAACTTCATACGGAAATGGCAGTGAGCTTTCAGTATCGTTATCTTTTACATTGCCACTTACTGGTGTATTAATATTCGAAGTAAATGTATCGTTGGTAGCAAACTGGTTCAGCAAAATAAAATTTTTGTAGGCTGTGCATAAAGAAGCATTCGTACAGGTTACCTCTATATAGAGCATACTAAAGTCGCCACTTGCATCGGCAGTCAATACAATAGCATTTGATGTAGCCGTAGAAGAACCATAAGTCCACAGTAAACTACCAGTGCAACCATTGGCGGTTAGCGTAACAGACTGCCCCATGCGTATATAAATATAATCGTTCCCATATGTATTTTCAACAGGTAAAGAGGAAGTAACGGTTAGCTCAGGATTTGGGTTTACCGTAATGGTTACTGTGTTTGAGGGATTAGACGTATTTGGCGAAATCGTGCATACAGCCGTGTAATTGGTTGTTACGGTTGGATATACATAAATGGCTGTTCCGGTCTGCCCTGTGCTCCAGGTGATGGTACCGCCTAAACAACCTGACGCTGTAAGCCGACTACTGCCACCTTCACAAATACTTAACGGATTGCCAGAGATATTTGGAGGGGTAACACCGCCACCGTTATTCACCGTTACAGTTACGTTCGTTCCTGCTGACTGGCAATTAATACCAAATGTACAATAAGCTGTGTAGGTAGTGGTAGCAAGCGGTGAAACGGTAATTGCTGCAGTAGTTGCACCTGTATTCCATTTTGTACCATAACCAGCACCACAGGTGGCAGTTAGGGTAGTACTTTGTCCTGAATTAATTGTTACACTACTTGGTGAAACCACAGGAGCCGGATTACTATAAGTAGTTAACTGATAATCCTTCACAAAATTCCAGATGGCTTCAGAGCCATTAATTCCTCCGGTTTGTGCACTTGTAGGCCATGTATGCCCCATTCCACGGATTATCATCATCGAAATTTCCTTGTTTGCTCCACCACCCGGGCAAAAAGTCAGTTTGTCAACGGTTGTATTTCCTGCCTGAAAATAAGCACCTGTGTAATTTCCGGGGGCATTGCTGCAACTTTTGTTGGAAAGCGGAAACATCGGCCATATCCAACCGTTATTATTGCTTGGTGGCATGGCAGGGTACGGGTTTGGCAGATTAGTACTACTAAATTGTGTACCTGTGGTAACATCTGCGGTACCATGTATGTGCAAAACAGGTACCTTTGGCGTATTGACATTATTGACAATATTCTGCCATACATTTGTGCCTGAATAATCTTGAGGAAATCCTGCAATCGGAGCAAAGGCAGCGAAGGCATGAGGCAGTTTGGCTGAGGCGAAATAGGTCATATTGGCACCGCTTGATATACCTGTGGCATATACTCTGTTTCTGTTAATACCATAATTGGTATGCAGATACTTAATAATAGCCAGCATAAAGGTTGAGTCAACCTGCCCGTTTAGATAGGCTGGCTGGTCAATCCGGTTACTGAAGTAGCTTTGTCCACTTATCTTATCAGGATAAACAGCAACAAAATTATTGGCATCTGCTAATGTACTAAAACCTGTCAGGGTTTCTAAGGCAGCAGGCGTACCACCATCACCATTAAAGACAAACAATACAGGTAAATTACAATCAGGAGCCGATGACGGTAAATGAAACCTGAAATTGCGGTTATCTGTTCTTGTTCCTCCTCCGGTGGTAGGTGTAACCACCGAAATGGTAGCATTCTGACTGATACCAGCCCCCCCATTGACAGTAACTGTTACATTTGTACCCGGGCTCTGACAGGTTCCTCTTACACAATAGACGGTATAAGTAGTATTGCTGGTCAATACGGGTGTAGTAAAGTTTGAAGTAGTTGCTACCTGTGTAGCTCCTTGTTTCCATAAATAACTCTGGTCTGCAGCACAATTTGTAGCAGTAAGGTTAGCTGTTTGTCCGGAATTGATAGTAGTACCATTGGCAGTAGGATTACCCGGAGTAGGCAATAACTCACACGGAATAATAGCCGATTGACCATTTCCCGGGAAAATCTGGGCAAAAGTGGTAGCGGCAAAAGTAGGTGAACCATTGGTTGAAAAAAATTCATATTGAAATGTATTCCCGCCATTTACCTGATTATTCACATAAATTTTCTTTGAATAAAGTTTGTCATACACCATTCCCCCCAATTGGTGGCCATTAGCAGAAACTGCCCAGGTATTGGCATCTGTTCCTCCGGTCAGGTTTTTGGTAGTATAATTAGCCGCATTTATTTCATTCAGAATAGTAGTAACCGAACCACTATTGATTCTTACAATATAGTTATTATTGTTATTTGAAATCCAGATATTTCCTGATTCGTCTCTCATAACGCCTTCTGGTGCCTGTAAATAATTTGCTGAAACAGTTACAGGTTTAATAAAACTTGCGGGTGTTGAAGTAGTTACATAAGATGTTGAAGACGGGAAATCTGACAACCTGCAAACGGCTACAGTATTTAAACTATAACTGGTTGCCCAGATGGTACTTGATGTATTATCAATCAGCAATCCACCCAAAACATAACTCCCGTTTGTAAAAAACCTGACTGTAACCGTATTAGCAGTGCTATAAACACCTGCGTTGGGCATAAACTTGGTAATGGTTCCATTCATATTGGCCGAATAAATATTGCCACTCGCATCGGCAAATACCTGAAAAGTTTGTTGATTATTAGCCAGAATAACCGGAGCATCAGCACTAAAAGTGCCACTTGAGAAGCTTACATTTTTATACCATATTAATCCGTGGCCGCTACTGGCATTATCGTCATAGGCTACAAACATATTATTTCCGTAAAAGCAAACACCATTGGCACCATGCCCGACAGTTAATGTCTGGCTTACACCATTCAGGTAAAACTTAATATTTCCAGTAGCTGGATTAAATGTATTGGTAACACTGGAATAGCTCGGTACAGCAATATTTGTCTGCGCTTGTACCTGCTGCATCAGTAAAAACAGCAGTAAAATTTTTCTCATTTTAATTTTTGTTAAAAGGGTTATAATGTTCGTTTAAAAAAGAATCGAAACCATTTCTGCGTCTTCTTGAAATAGATATTTCCTGATGATTTTTCATAATTACTTTTCCAACATTCACTTCGTAGTTTTTCATATAACTCAGGTTGACCATATGGGCACGGTCAAGCCTGTAGAAAGAATTAGTTGTTAGAAACCTTTGTTCCAACACTTTCAGGGTAGTGGCCACAATCAACATGCGGCCGTTATCAAGATATAATTGTGTATAATTCTGATTTGCTTTCAGTAGTACTATATTTTCAGGATCCACACTCATTCTGGCTCCTATGGCTATTTTTTCTTCGTTCATGGCTTTAAATAATTTAAGGTTTCTGATTTTTTAATAACCGCTTTTTCAATTATTTTTTTCAGTCAGGTCCCTGTAAGTATAAACTTCTTCTCCTGAATAATTGGCAGCGTTCCATTTACCTGAATAAGTCTTTTTTAAAGGAAAACCCTTTTCATTGAACTGATAGACATTGGTGTAATTATGATCTGCTTCACTTGAAGTACCATTTGGCTGTATATAACCAATTCTGGTGTTAAGCACATTGTTTGACGCAGTTCCTCTCTCTGATGTGGCCTTTGGCCAGCCTTTAAAAAAATTGGTAGGCGTAGCCAGATATACCGATTTTTGCGAATCAAAAGTCTGCGCCGTGTAAGAATATTGTTTGCCAGACTCCCATCTTTCTGTTTTTATTAGACGATTAACCCCATCATATTTATAAAAGTTGGTACTCGTTCCGTTTTTATCCTGTATTAAAAATCCGTTGCTGAATGTTTCATTTTCTGTTTCAGGTCCATTGCCTGACTGATAGGTTCTTTTGGTAATTTTTCCATCACTCAAAAATGTAGTAGATTTATAAGTGCCATTAGATGAAGTGCTTCCCTCTACTGTAATTTTTGTCAGATTCCCTTTGGAATCATACATATAAGAAGTAGTAGTTTTATACGTAGAAACTTCTTTTTTACCCGTTGAAAATGTAGTTCTATCGTAAGTATTATTTTGTATCTGCTGGCTTAACCTTTCTTTTTGATAACTATACTCAGTAGTAGTGGTTGATATATCCCGCATATCTTTACTGGAATAAGTCATATCGGTTTTAGAGCCGGTTACAAAGCCATCTTTGTTGTAGGTATAAATGGTAGTAGAAAGTCCATTAGATTCGTCTCCAGAGCTTTTACTTGTAGAATTTACAATCGTCCTGAACAACTGATTATTAGCATTATATTCATAATTGGTAGCATAAGAATTACTTATCCACCCACCGCCTGTTGATGTAAGTACACTACTTGTGAGCACATAGGCAGGCGTTTCATTTTCCGGGTCAACTCCTTTAGAGCAACCTGCAAAGAAGAGAAGTGAACTGATAAAGATTACTATTTTTTTCATGGCTTTATTATTAAAATTTACAAGATGCTATAGAACTATTTCCCAACCTGATAAATAGAATAGAGTAACGCCTTCACTATACGTTTTGCTTCTTTTTCACAGATATGACCTTGACCTTCGGGTGCATCAACGCCCTGCTCCTTACTTGGGCAGGCCGTTGTTGAGCGATATTGGTTACAGATGGTCCATACATTACCTAATTTGCATGTACCATTATCTGACTCAATTTCCTGCAATTCAAAAATTACATCTTTGTCTTTAAATGTATTCTTCATCCACTCGCCCATTTTCATCTTGGCAGCATTGCCATCATCTTTAGTTACGATATAAATCAATGGGGGTGTAATATGTACGAACCTAAGTCCCTGAATTTGTGTCCTAAGCTCATCAACCATTTTTTTATAGGCTAACTTAACCTGCTCAAGGTTTGCATCATTAATGTCAGCATATCCGAATTTGAAAATGGCGATTTTCACCAATGATTGATGAACCAAAGCTAATTCTTTAAATTCTGCCATTTTTCCCATAGGGTTACCGTTAGATACGCTAAATACATTGCCACTTAAACCTTTATCCGGTTTCTCGTTGCGGTCAAAATATTCAAACTTAAACCCATTGGCATTGGCTCCATCTTCCAGGTCTCCACCTACCGACTGGTGCATAAAGATGGTATTCCACGATTTTATTTTGTTTTTTTCGTCCGAAGAAAGTTTATCCCATGCTTCAATGCCTGAAAGTCCGATTATACCGGGTTGTCCCTGTCCTGGATTTTGGGTTTCGTTTGGCAATGGGTCTTTATCATCTATTGGGTTGTTCCCTTCATTTTTACAACTTACTATCAATAAGCCTGTAATCAGCAATGCAATAATTAATGTTTTCATGGTAAAAGATTAGTTTCAATATGCGCTATGAAGTTTGATAACAAAAGGGCAAGGACTAGATTCGCTGCCTTCATTACAGTCAAGAGACAAAAAGATTTTTTTCATAGCCGGATTAATTTTCTGCTACAAAGGTTGAAGAAAAATCTATGCTTGTAAATAGCATAATGGTGTTAGAAAGAAGCCTTATTATTTCACTAATTTTTCACGAAAAGCCTTAGAAACAGCTTCGGTAGCAGATTGTACGTGAAGTTTCTGATAAATATGTTGTAGATGACGACGCACCGTTTCAATCGAAATCTTTGTAGAAGCAGCAATAAGTTTATAAGAATTACCATACGAAAGCAATTGTAGAATCTCTCTTTCCCGCTCGGTAAGGTCATATTCTTTGGGAGATTCGGTCTGATGAAACGCCTGAAGTACTTGCCTGGCCACAGCCGGAGACATGGGAGCGCCACCACTTTCAACATCTTTAATTGCCTGAATAAGCATAGTCGCCGAATCTCGCTTCAAAATATAGCCGTCAGCCCCTCTTTTCAGACATTCAAACAGACGCTTATCATCGTCAAAAACGGTGTGCATTAATACTTTTATCTCTTTTTTTGTCTGTTTTACCTTTAAAACACCATCTAATCCATTTGCTTCGGGCATATCTATATCCATCACAATCACATCGGGGTTTTCGTGCTTAATGTCGTCCAGCACATTCAGGCAGTTTAGATGAACACCTGTTACCAAAAATCCGTCGGTGTTTTCAAGCATCATCACTACCAAATCGCTCAATCGAGCATTATCTTCATAAATTGCTACCCGTGTCATGGTTGGTTATTATTAGGCTTTTTCAGCAGAAAAAATGGCTAAACTGAATCATTTAACAAATGAAGCAGATAAAATTTATTTTTACAATAACACTTTAAGGTTATAAGAGCCTGAGAGTAAATAAAAAGTCTCCGCCATTTCTTCTGAATATCTTTTAAAATTAACTCTTTATGTCTAAATCTTCTATCTTGACTCAAAGCATCTGAAAATTGTTTTGTATTTTTGTTCAACATCTAATCTAAATTGTAATCCATGAAAAAAGGACTATTAGTATTCAGCTTCATCAGCATCTCATTAAACATTTCTGCTCAGAAAATCATCAACCGCGACCCACAAATTGAAGCATTGGTCAATCAGGTATCAAGTGACACCCTGAAAGCTTATATTGATAAACTGGTGAGCTTTGGCACAAGAAGCACTTTATCTACCACAACCGACCCAAAACGAGGGATAGGCGCCGCAAGAAAATGGGTTTTAAGTAAATTTCAGGAATTTGCCAAACAATCAGAAGGCCGGATGACAGCTTATCTGGATACGTGGACTTTGCAACCTGATGGCAAACGGGTAGATAAACCCATTGAAATTGCCAATGTGATGGCAACACTTAAAGGCACTGACCCAAACGATAATCGTGTATTTCTGGTAAGTGGGCATATTGACAGCCGGGTGACTGATGTAATGAACAGAGAATCAGATGCGCCAGGTGCCAATGATGGTAGTGGCACAGTAGCCGTAATAGAGTTGGCCAGAATCATGGCTAAATCTAAGTTTCCGGCCACTGTGGTTTTTGTAACAGTCAGCGGTGAAGAACAAGGATTGTTAGGAGCTAATCATTTAGCCGAAAAAGCCGTTGCAGAAAACTGGAATTTAGAGGCAATTCTTAACAACGATATTATGGGTTCCAATAATAGTAACGAGACTAATATCATTGATAATACCCGCTTAAGAGTATTCAGCGAGGGACTGCCTGCATTTGAAATGGATAAAAAAGTTCAGGCTATCAGACAATATGGAGTTGAAAACGACGGCAAAGCCCGACAACTGGCACGCTATTTCAAAGAAACAGGCGAACGATATGTTGATAATCTGGAAGTAGTGATGATTTACAGAAATGACCGTTTTCTTCGTGGTGGAGACCATACCCCATTTGTAAACAAAGGCTTTGCCGCCGTCAGAATTTCGGAAATGAACGAAAACTTTTTACACCAGCATCAGGATTTGAGAACAGATAAGGGAATAGAATATGGCGATTATGCCAAACACATGGACTTTGAATACCTGAGAAAAAACACAGCCGTGAATTTAGCTACTCTTGCCAATTTAGCTAAATCACCATCAATGCCAGAAGATGTAATTCTTGATGTACGTGGCTTAGGTAACTCTACTAACCTGCGATGGAAAGCCTCAAAAACAGGAAAAGTGAAAGGATATTATGTTTTAATGCGTGAAACAGCCATGCCTTATTGGCAAAAGAAATTTTTTACCACCGATTTGAAATTAACGCTTCCTTATTCAAAAGACAATTATTTCTTTGCTGTTCAGTCCGTTAGCGAAGATGGCAACGAAAGTCTTCCTGTTTTACCAAGGGTAGGATTAAGAAATGCCGGAGAATAACTTAAATAGAGTTTTTCTGTGTAAGTTAGATAGTTTCTATAGTAACCGATAAATGATTAGAGATTAAGGTAAAAATAAAACTTATGTATAGTTCCAACGTTTTCAATAGAAAAAGAATCACTTAGAAAAATATCTGAAACTATGAAACTACTTTTTGTTGCCTTTAGCCTGGCATTTATCTTGGATACCTGTGATTCTAAAACCATTCAACCTCAAAAACTAATCGGAATATGGAATCCGGCTTATCAGGTTCAAAATAAAGCAGCAGATGGTAGTTGGGAAAAGTGGACGACTATTAATACTTTTGCCGCATTACCTCCAATTGAATTTACTACCGACGGAAATTTTTTACGCGATGGGAAGCCAGGTGCTGATTGTTGCTCTGCTGGTAATAAATTTACTATTTCAGAAAACATTATCCTATTCTCTGAGTTTAAGTCATGCCCTCAGGTAAGATGTAAAGATTGCAGTAAATGGACAATTAATCAATTGGATTCTGATACGTTGGTAGTAGAAGTTTGTGATACAAGAAGCAAATATTTCAGAAGTAGATAATACGAATAATTAAATGAAAAGAGGTATATGGATTGATAAATCAAATTCATATACCTCTTTTC
The DNA here is from genome assembly GCF_004168285.1 of Emticicia agri. GTDB lineage: Bacteria > Bacteroidota > Bacteroidia > Cytophagales > Spirosomataceae > Emticicia > Emticicia agri. The sequence continues at coordinate 242,617 of NZ_SEWF01000003.1, forward strand.
ATTTAATTTAACCATGACTTCCAACTTTTGTCTTTTAAAAAGCCTTTTTAAACCAAAAACTCAATTATAATACGACTATTATTAACACTTACTACTTTTATCTCGCTTTCTGCTTGTAAATCAGATGCAATTGTTCCGGAGAAGCTGATAGGAAAATGGAATCATGCAAATCAGGTACAATACAGAACCGCCGATGGCTGGAGTCCCTGGAATACCTTTATCAACATAACTGCCATTCCTCCAATTGAATTTACTGGCAAAGGAAATTACCTACGAGATGGCAAACCCGGGGCCGAATGTTGCACGGCTGGCAATAAATTCACAGTAATAAATAATATTATTACATTTTCAGATGTACAGGATTGTCCTCAAATGAGTTGCATGCCTTGCCGGGAATGGGCAATAAACAGATTAGATTCTGATACTCTAATCGCTGAGTCCTGTGGGTTAAGAGTTAAATATGCAAGAAGTAAATAGGTAAGCCTGAAAGGTAAAACCAAACTTTCTTAAAATTGAGTACGCTTTTTCAATTTTTCGTGTATATAAGCCATTCTACTAAAAAGAAAATGCCCACTAAAATAGCGGGCATTTTAACTTATGGAGTACAACAAAACCACAATAAAAGTACGGTTTAACCCGCAATTGTGATTTTGTTACAAATAAACAATATCGTTTATGCTAATTCTTCAACTACACCTGCTTCAACAAGTGATTCATCGTGTTGGCTCTTATCAAGACCTGATTTTTCATCTGAGTCTGATACACGTAAAGGAAGAATTAAGTCTGTAACTTTCAAAAGAACAAATGACATAGCAAAGGCAAACACTGATACTACAACCAGAGCAATCATATGGTTCACAAATAATTTTGAGGCACCAAAGAATAAACCTTCATCAACCACGGCACCATTAACACCTTTGCTTGCAAAAATACCTGTCATAATCATACCAACCATACCACCTACACCATGACAAGGGAACACATCAAGTGTATCGTCCAAAGCAGTTTTGGTTTTTAAGTGAGCAAGGTAGTTAGAAATGATAGAAGCAATTGCACCAATGAATATTGAATGAGGAATAGTAACAAAACCTGCAGCAGGAGTAATGGCAACTAAACCAACTACTACCCCGATACAAAAGCCAAGTGCTGAAACTTTCTTACCGCGAGCCGCATCAAATAAAACCCATGCTAAACCTGCAGCAGCAGCAGCCGTATTTGTTGTTGCAAATGCAGAAGCAGCCAATGTACCTGCGCTTAATGCAGAACCTGCATTGAAACCAAACCAACCGAACCAAAGTAAACCAGTTCCTAATAGAACATAAGGAATATTTGCCGGAGGCAAGAAACTACCTTCTACGTGTGCACGACGGCGTTTCAAGTAAATGGCTCCTGCTAATGCAGCCCAGCCTGCCGACATGTGTACAACAGTACCACCTGCAAAGTCAAGCACACCTAATTTGAATAAGAAACCTTCAGGGTGCCATGTCCAGTGCGCCAAAGGAGCATAGATAAACAAGCTGAAAAGGATAATGAACAATACGTATGACTTAAAGTTGATACGTTCTGCCAATGACCCTGTTACAAGAGCAGGTGTAATAACGGCAAATTTCAATTGGAAAAATGCGAAAACTACCAACGGAATAGTTGGTGCCAGAGACCACGGCTTGCTTTCTAAAACGCCCTTGAACATAAAAAACGTAGAAGGATTACCAACAAAGCCACCGATAGTATCTCCGAAAGCAAGGCTAAAGCCTACTGTAACCCATAGAATTGAGATTACACCCATGGCAATAAAGCTTTGCAACATGGTAGAAATAACGTTTTTTGTGTTTACCATACCACCGTAGAAATAAGCTAATCCGGGGGTCATGATAAGAACCAATGCCGTACTTACAAGCATCCAAGCAGTATCTGCTCCATTAATACCATCTGTTACGATTGTCGATGGCACAGCAGGCATAAACACTCCTGCGATTGCTATGGCAAGCAAAATAATCAGAGGAAGAGGATTTTTACGCATAATGTGTTTGGGGTTTAAGTGTTGTACAAAAAATTAAAGTATAAGTTTAGTTTAGGTTTATTGACGAAGTATATTAGAATTTGAATATTAATGCTGCACCAAAAGTTGATTGAGAACTTTTGGTGAATTTACCATCGCTGTCCTGGAATTGCTCTCCTTCTGCTCCAACACCTTTAGCATAGCTATCCAAACGGAATTCAGGTTTAAACAAAAGGTTTTCAGAGATTGTAACATTACCTGTTAAAGTAAATGAGTTAACAGTTGTACCTGCATCAGGTCTTGAAGGGTTCTTTAAACCACGGATACCACTTGTGTTATCAAAATACTCATAACGAGCACCTAAACCAAATTTATCAGTAAAGGCAACTTGGGCATAAAGAGCCGCTCCACCCCATGATTTTTCATCCTGAGTACCGTAGGCTGCATTTAAACCCAATAAGAATTTGTCAGTAATTTGGTATGAGGTTGTTAAATCAAGAATTGAATAATAAGATTTCTCAGTTACACCTTCATCACTTCCTAACCAGTTCAGGTATAAGTTCCAGCCTTCAGCAGGAGAAACATAGAACTGAGCCATTACCCCTAATTTATCGTTGTTATCATCTTTTGTATCAACACCATTTACCAAACCTGCGGTTAGTGATGCTTTGCTAGAAAGTGCTACAGTTGCTTTTAAACCAGTATGATAAAAGGGACCATTACCAAAAAGGTTTGAAAGTGAATAGTTGAAGTTTACCGGCGCATCAATTACTTCATAACCGATGTGTGTACCGAATTGACCAGCAGTAAGAGAGAACTTATCAGAAGCTTTCCAGGTAATATAGGCTTGTTTAATAGCAAGCGCAGTACTTGTTGCACCTGTAACCGGGCTGATGATATTTCCATAGTTACCTAAGTCAGCATGGTTACCAAATACAAGGTCAATTACTCCGTCTACTTTATCTGTTGAGTAAGTTAATTTGGTTTGAGCAAGACCTAATTGGAACTGACCAGGTTTTTGATCGAATATACGCTCAAAGCCTGAAACACCTAAATTTGATCTTGAAGCTGGATTATTAAAGTTGCCAAAAAAGTAGGTATCAACGTAGCCTGAAAAGGTGAGAGGGTTCTTTTTTTCTTCTGTGGTTGTTGTACTTTCTTGTGCTTGAGTCGCTGTTAGCAGAAACAACGATAATACTGTAAAAATCAATTTTCTCATAATAATCTTTGGTTTAAGTGGCGATTGTTTGAAATTAAATTTCATTACAAATGTTCTTCAAAAATATTTTAATTCCAAATTTTATGTTTAAAAAAAATACATTTTTCTTAAAAAAATTTGTTTTTACTAATTTATATATATAATAAAATATTATTTATTGAAAAAATACAAAAATATTTTTAAGCAAATTTTCTACTGATTTTTTAACAATATGCAGTATATTATTCCGAAGTACAATTTATTCTTAAATATGTACAATTATAAGATTAAGGCAAAAAAAAGCCTGCACAATTACTCGTGCAGGCCTCCAATATTAAGAGTCAATCGTATGTCAATAACAGAAATTAAAGTTCAGCATGAAGCCATGCTTTTTTTGCAGCCAATGTATCATCGTCTTCCACATTATCAGGATCTGGTACACAACAATCAACCGGACAAACCGCTGCGCATTGGGGTTCTTCATGAAAACCATGACACTCTGTACATTTATCAGTTACTATATAATAAAATTC
>NZ_SEWF01000004.1 GCF_004168285.1 Emticicia agri
TACTCTACCCGAAGATTTTTAATTTATAAACAAAAAGGCTGAATTTTGTAGCGACCAAGCAAACAAAACCAACCTTTTAGAATGAGAAAACTCATTAGGGACGAAATTATAAAGATTTTTGATAAAATACCTCTTGCTAAGAATCTATCAAGGAAAAAATTCATTGGTGATTTTCTGATAGGGATGCTCGAAAGCCGGAAGGTGCAATTTAAAGAAATAGCCTTGCACATTGAGAGTGAAGCTACATTAGAATCAGTTGAACGTAGAATACAGGCATTTTTTAAGGATTATGATTTCGATTACAGGCAAGTATGTCTCTTACTATTAATGTTTTTACCTAAAGGTAAACTTCAATTATCAATAGATAGAACCGAATGGGACTTCGGCATTTATCAATGCAATATTTTGATGATAGTTGCCAAAAATGGTTCAATAGGGATTCCATTGTATTGGGAGTTATTAGATAATAATTCAGGTAATAGTAATTGTAAAGACAGGTGTGACTTATTACAATCAATTGTAGATGTGATAGGTTTGGATAGAATCGGTTTGATAGTTGGAGATAGGGAATTTATTGGTATTCAATGGCTAAAGTATCTAAAAGACAGGCAGATAAACTTCTGTATGAGATTACCTAAAAACCATTTGATAACACTTAAGAATGGGGCTGTTTGTTCAATAAACGACTTATTGTCCCATCAACAGGAGCGTTACTTTGAAACATGTTTGGTCGATGGAATCTGGTGCAATACTATGCTAAAGAAATTAGATAATAAAGACTTTTTGTTTCTGATAGGTAATCTGCCAGCCAAGCAGTTAGGAAATCTTTACCGACATAGGTGGTGTATCGAAGTTCTGTTTCAAACTTTCAAACAAAGGGGCTTTGATTTAGAAACTACTCATATTAAAGGAAACGAAAAACTTAGTAAATTGTTGGTTTTTGTTAGTATTGCTGTAGCTATAGCACTGAAAACAGGTCAATATCTCCATCAAAAAGTAAAGATGATTAAAGTCAAAAAACATGGATATAAAGCTAATAGCTTCTTTAGAAAGGGTTTAGATTATATCAGAGTAAATCTAAAAAGACAAAAACAAAATTTTATAGCTACTTGTCAGATGCTTGTATATGATTTTTTGAGGTGGATTCATTTACAATTCATCTATCACAAGGAATTAACAAAAATCTTCGGGTAGAGTAAGTCAGATTAGCTCACCTAATAAAAAAATCAAAATCATTGACAACGCCGGGCATGAAATGTTTTTGCATCAGAAAGAAGAATTCACCACAACAATCAAACAATTTATTAAATGAAAAAACTCATAATCATTATTTCATTCGTATGTGTATCAGTATTTACTAATGCTCAAATACTGAAACCACAGTCTGTCAGCATTGCTTATATAGGTGAAGCCATTACTCACCCGGGAATGAAAATCGGACTTAACTATTCATTCTTCAAATGGGACAGACAGAAAAACAATAAAGGTGCCGAAAAAATAATTGACTATAGTATAGACTTTAAACCTTGCATTGGGTTCTACTACCATAAATCTTATCAGACAGGCATTTTTGCATTGCCTGAACTCAGTTTTACATGGAAAAAACAAGGAGGAAGTTTCACTGCTATAGGCGTTGGTGTCGGATATATGAGAACTATTATTCCGGCGGTATATGAACTTGATAATGATACCAATATCAGAAAAATTAAGGCCGGAAATAACTATTTAGTAAGCAATTATTACATTGCCTGGGGAAAAGATTTAAGTAAAAAACATAAGATTCCTTTAGAGATTTTCATTAAACCACATCTAATGGTTGCTAAGATGAAAGAACAAAAAGGAATTGGGTACTTTATTCTTGAATTAGGTTTAAACTATAAACTCAGATAATAATGTCAAAAGGGCTTTTGAGACATAATGGCCTATATAAAATCTTTATTTGAATATTTTTGGTAAAATACATTCTGCCAGATTCATACTTAGATACCAGCAAGCAAAGAATATTAACAAAAATTAAATGGCTCTGAATATTTTTTAATTTCTTTGCCTCACCAATTGTTTCATGCTTTATATACCCTGTTCTAATAATTATGAAAAAAGTATTTGTATCATTACTCATCCTCTGTGCCATAGCCTGCCAGGAAAAAAACAGTCAATCAGACGATGCACAGCTTAAACTTAATCAGTTAGCTGAAAAGTACATCAGGTTAGGCTTGACTATCGGCCAGTATGATGCCGATTTTGTAGATGCCTATTACGGCCCTGATTCCCTGAAACCCCAGACCCAACCAAAGCCTAAATTCCCAAAAGATAGTTTACTGGCAACCGTCAATGGCTTAATCGGACAGTTAATTGAGTTTAACAACACCGTTACTAACGATACTTTAAACAAGAGGGCCAAGTGGATGTCGAGCCAGTTGATTGCCTATGGTAGAAGAATTAATATTTACACGCAAAAATACCAGGCATTCGATGAAGAGTCGAAAGATTTGTTCGGAGCAGTAGCCCCCTCTTATTCTGAAAGTCACTACCAGACTTTGGTAGCCCAATTGGATAGCTTATTACCCGGCACAGGTACTATTAACAGCCGATTTGAGAAATTAGCTAATGAGTTTATTATTCCTAAAGCGAAAATAGATACTGTTTTTAAAACTGCCATTGCCGAAGCCCGTAAACGGACATTAGCGCATTATCAGCTACCTGCCAACGAAAACTTTACGCTGGAATACGTAACTGGCAAACCGTGGTCGGGTTATAACTGGTATCAGGGCAATTATCAGAGCAAAATACAGATAAGTATTGATATGCCTATTTTTATTGAGCGAGCCATTGACCTTGCCTGCCATGAGGGCTATCCGGGGCATCATGTCTATAATATGCTTTTAGAAAAGAACCTCTATCATGACAAAGGTCAGGTTGAGATTTCATTGTATCCCTTATTTAGTCCGCAATCGTTAATTGCCGAGGGTAGTGCCAATTATGGGATTGAAATGGCTTTCCCGGGTACAGAAAAGAACAAGTTTGTAAAAGAAGTTTTGTTGCCGCTGGCAGGACTAAATACTGCCAACACAGATTTATATTTTCAGGCATTAGCTATCAAAGGCAAATTAGCCTATGCACGCAATGAGGTAGCCCGGGGTATTATCAACAATACCATGAGCGAAACCGATGTAGCTAAATGGCTGACCAACTATGGTTTGCGGGAAAAAACACTGGCCAGTAAAGACATCAATTTTATTAAAAAATACCGTAGCTATGTGATTAATTATAATTACGGGCTGGATATTGTGAAAGACTATATCGAATCAAACGGTGGCACCCCCAGCAATGAAAGTAAACGCTGGGAATTGTTCGGATGGCTACTGAGCAATCAGGTACGTCCGGCTGAATTGCTTAAAACTGCCCAGTAATGTTTGTAAAAAAATAGCTGTCGTCAATTGACGACAGCTATTCCACATCACACAATTTTTATCAATTATTTCCCTGAAAACACTTTTGTTTCGTCAGTATATCCCGTTTTCTGCAAGTACCAGTCCGGGAAAGAAACCCCACCACTTTCAGCCCATTGTCCGAATTTCAGATAAGTATCTATAATTGCCTGGGTTTCTGCCGGGTATCTGAATTCTGAGGTGAAATCAAGTGCCCACGGTAAACCTTTAGCTGTTTTGTAATAGATACTTTTGGTTGGCTGGGTCTGGTCATTACCAGTACCGAATAAAGCTACATCTCCTTTGCTTGTAGGAACCATGTTTGGCAAGTGAATTTCTTTTCCTCTCTCGTCTGACTTAAAGCTGAACGGATTGAAAGGTGCATTACCTAAAGTAGCCTTGTTTACCGGACTTGTAAAGACAATATTCAGATTCAATGTATCTTTCGGTGCAATAATGGTAGAGCCTTGGGTTGTATTCACAAATCCGTTATACGACTTCATTCGTTTAAAGGCATTATCAAAGGCTATCACGACTGCATATTTCTGCTCGGCTTCTGTACCATTGGCTGAGGTTTTTATTTTCCCTTCGGTCAGCTGTGCACCGGTTACAGATTTTACAAGCGATGGGTCAATTGGCATTTGGAAGCCCCAACCACTTGGGAAAGATGCGCCTATGGCTTTTACGTACGCTTTTACTTTCATTTCAACTACCTGATTTGAAGCGTTTAATACTTCCTGGAACTGATAGTTTACTACAAGGTCATTCAAATCATAATCTCCCTGGAATGGCCACAAATCTTCGTAAGCAAGCGTACTGTAAGTATTTTTAGTTGGCGTATAGTTATTTACGGCTCTGGCCGGATCTTTCGGATATTCATCACGGGTATCACCTACACCATCACCATCTGTATCAGTTGCTGTATCTACTACCGGAACGTTATCAGTAGCAATTGCTTTTACCGGATTTGAAGTGGCAAAGAAAATAGCATCGTTGAAATCGTTATCACAATTGATTGGTGTGTTCTGACGGCTGACATCCTCAAAAGCTAATACCATGCGGTTTGTTTCAGGGTCGTTTAACACAATCAGGTGGCGACGAAGATTGCTCACAGTTTCTATATTAAGGGCATCCTGGCTATAATGTGCATAGTATCCTTTACCTACTGTACCATTGCTATACGCATTGGCCAAAAGAACAAATCCGATAGCTGTATTGGCGTTAAATCTTCCTATTTTTACTTTATCACCCGTTACCAGTCCGCCACCATCACCTTTGTAAGATACGTTCGGGAAAATAATATTAATTTTTGAAATATCGGTTGGTTTAGTCGGAGGAGCCGCAGGGTCAAAAGTATAGTAACCCAAAGTATTTTGCCAACCAGCCCCTTCGTGTACAAATGTTATCCAAACATCAGATTGTTCTTTGATAACGAGATAGTTACGGTTAGCCGTATTCAGAAAATCAGGGTGCGCAGAAGGTACAGGTTGGCCTTCGGGTACACTGGCGTTTATTTTTTCAAGAAAGCTCCATGAAACGGCATCTCTTGTGCTTTCAAGATACTTTGGTACACCATTGCTATCCCAGCTACCCATGTAAGAAATTGGCGGGTAATCTTGTGCTGTTGCTCTGGCTCCTGATGGAGCAACTGGCATATTACGCTCTACAACATACCCTGTTACCTGTGGGTTTTTACCACCTAAATTTAATTGGACTTTGTTATTGGCAATCTCAACAATCACTTGTGCTGGTAAACCAATATAATTTGGTCTGATAGCTACCTGTTTTACATAAGTAGGTATTTTCTGGCTGATACTCAGCATACCTGTGGTTGAGGTAATGCCTTTGAGTAATAATTTATCTTCTGGGTAGCTATATACCGATATAACTACGCCTTTAATTGCTTTATCTGCATTATCGAATGTGCCAATGTCAAACTTAACTTCTCCACTTGTAGTAAAGTTAAAATTAGCCGGAATATTCAGTTTTTCCATTTTTGTATTGGAAGTGTTGCCTCCCGGCGTTGGTACTAAGTCAACAATATCCGGTGCACAGGCATTCAGTAATAAAGCAAAAGTTACAGTTAATAATTGATAAAATCTGGTTCTCATTTTGAATAAATGTTAGATAATTCTTAAAAAATTGAGCAATTTTCAAGCCATTTTGCACTACAAAGTTGCGGCATTCGTAGCTAAAAAAACCAGTATTTCGATATTCAGACGAAAATGAGGGGTATTTGGTAGAATTTTCAGGTTAAGCCAAAAAAGCAAAAAAAAAATTGGCTTTTTTAAAATTATCAAAAGGTAGCAAAGAAAAAATTGGCACAATTTTTTTCAAAACAGCATAGATGTCTAAAAAAAAACCGACGTTATTGCTAACATCGGCTTTTTTGTTTTGAGTGATTGAGTGAATGTGTGATTGAGCGGCGGCCGCTCAATCACACATTCACTCAATCACTAATTCACTAAATCGTCATATATCAAACTTAATACCTTGTGCCAAAGGTAGTTGCGTGCTGTAATTGATGGTATTTGTCTGGCGACGCATATAGTTTTTCCATGAGTCGGATCCGCTTTCACGACCACCTCCGGTTTCTTTTTCACCGCCAAAAGCTCCACCGATTTCTGCACCTGAGGTTCCGATGTTTACATTGGCAATGCCGCAATCAGAGCCATTAGCAGATAAGAACTGCTCGGCCTCACGCATATTAAGTGTAAAAATAGCCGACGATAACCCCTGCGGTACGCCATTCTGTAAGGCAATGGCTTCATCAAGAGTGCTGTATTTTATCAGGTATAATATCGGGGCAAAAGTCTCATGGCACACCATTGGGGTCTGCGTAGTTACTTCAACGATGGTTGGTTTTACATAACACCCCGACTGGTAGGCTTCTCCACTCAGTACCTCATTGCCGAAAAGTATGTTTCCACCTTCGGCTTTTACTTTTTCTATGGCTGTCTGATAGTTGTTGACTGCATCGGTGTCAATCAAAGGACCTACATGATTGTTGGTATCCAAAGGGTCGCCAATGCGTAGCTGAGAATAAATTTTCACGAGACGATTTTTTACATCTTCATAAATATTTTCATGCAGAATCAGGCGTCGGGTAGTGGTACATCTTTGTCCGGCTGTACCTACAGCACCAAATACCACCGCAGGAATCACAATCTGTAAATCGGCATTTTCAGTTACAATGATAGCATTGTTCCCTCCTAACTCTAAAAGGCTTCTGCCTAAACGACCTGCTACCGCCTGCCCTACTGCTTTACCCATACGAGTAGAGCCTGTGGCAGATACCAATGGAACTCTCGTATCGTTCGACAACCACTCTCCTACTTCCCTATCACCTACAATCAGGCCAGAAATGCCTTCCGGTACATTGTTATTTCTTAAAACTGCCTGAATAATATGCTGGCAGGCAATGGCTGAAAGTGGTGTTTTTTCAGAGGGCTTCCAGACACATACATCTCCACAAACCCAGGCTAACATGGCATTCCACGACCAGACAGCCACAGGAAAATTGAAGGCAGATATAATACCCACAATGCCCAATGGATGCCATTGCTCATACATGCGGTGTTGCAAACGCTCTGAGTGCATGCTTAGGCCATATAACTGGCGAGACAGACCTACGGCAAAATCGCAGATGTCAATCATTTCCTGTACTTCGCCCCATCCTTCCTGCAAACTTTTGCCCATTTCATAGCTTACCAGTCGGCCCAAATTATCTTTGTTGGCTCTCAAAGCCTCTCCCATCTGTCTTACAATTTCGCCACGCTTGGGGGCAGGCACTTCACGCCATATTTTATAGGCTTCTTCGGCTTTGGTAATTACTTTTTCGTAATCGTCTTTGGTAGCCTGACGCACTTTGCCGATAAGCTCGCCATCAACGGGTGAATAGGAACTCAATACTTTTCCGCTTCCTGCCCAGCTGTCAACACCTGTGCTTACTCCGTTATTAATATTCTTTATTTGTAATGCTTTTAATACTTTTTTCATGTATGGTTTTGTTTGTTGGATTAAGAAACTGTTTGAGTTAATCTTATTGAATTAAAAAAGTCGACTTTTGTTCAATACTGCGCTTTAAAACCCGTCATTTAGCTCAGTTCCACTGCGGCTGCTAAACTCCGGTTTTTAAATCTTGTCTTGAATCAAAAATCGCTCTTTTTTATTTTCAAAATTTAACTCAAACAGTTTCTAATAGAACAAAGATACAAAAGTACCCGCCTTAAAAGAAAAATGAACGAAATATTATTTGGAAACAGGCCATACCCTTGCCCTCCCTGACCGTAGCGAAGATACAAAAAAGCCTTTCTTCCAGTAGTTAGAAAGAAAGGCAAAAGAATAATATCAATTATAGCCAAATAATATTTGGCAGCAAAGTTTTATACAGGTTTTCTGTTTGAGTCGGCACCAAGAAGGCTATTCTCACTAACCGCTTCTATTAAATCGGCTACGAGACCTGTCCAGCCGCATTGGTGGGCGGCACCCAAACCTGCGCCATTGTCGCCATTAAAATATTCGTAGAACAAATATAAATCTTTGAAATGAGGGTCTTTATCAAACTTATCAATGCCTATCATAGCCGGGCGCACTTTGTCTTTTGTCATGACAAAAATATTAATCAATCGCTGGGCAACCATCATGGTAGCCTCTTTGATTGACATAATATTGCCAGAGTTCGTGGGGTATTCTATTTCAAAATCATCGCCATAGTATTCATAAAATTTGAGCATGGCATCAATAATCAGGTAGTTAATCGGAAACCAGATAGGCCCGCGCCAGTTGGAGTTGCCACCCATAATACTCAAATCAGATTCTGCCGGCGTATATTTTACGCTCAGAATTTCACCCTGCATATTAAATTTATACGGGTTTTCATCATGGCATTTCGATAAAGAGCGAAGACCGTAATCAGACAAAAACTCTGCCTCATCAAACATTCGTTTTACCACCATTTTCATCCGGTGCCCTCTCAGCAACGATAGTAAGTGGGTTTCTCCCTTACCCGGTTCGTGCCAGCGCGAAATCAAAGAAGCCAAATCAGGGCGGTTATTCAATACCCATTCCAACCGTCTTTTAAAATCAGGCAATTTTTCCAGAGTTTCTTCATTCAATACCTCAACTGCACAAAGCGGAATAAGACCTACATAAGAGCGGATTTTCATGAAGATAGTTTCACCATTAGGGGCATGCAGTTTATCGTAATAAAACTGGTCGCCTTCATCCCATAAACCCAAGTCATTTCCTTTAATAGGTTTATTGATTGCCCCGGCAATATGCAGGAAGTGTTCAAAGAACTTGGAGGCCATATCCTGATAAACTGGTCTTTCGAGCGCAATTTCGCAGGCAATGCGCAACATATTCAGGGTGTACATTGCCATCCAGCCCGTAGCATCAGCCTGTTCAAGTTTTACGCCCGGAATCTGTGTATTACGGTCGAATACCCCAATGTTATCCAGTCCCAAGAATCCACCGCCAAAGATATTATTCCCTTCTTCATCTTTCTGGTTTACCCACCACGTAAAGTTCATGAGCAACTTATGGAATACTTTTTCGAGAAACAAGATGTCGCCTTTGCCATTATTCTTTTTGTCTATTTCATACACTTTCCAGGTAGCCCATGCGTGTACCGGAGGATTTACATCAGAGAAATTCCATTCGTAGGCAGGCAATTGTCCGTTGGGGTGCATATAGTACTCACGAAGAATAACGGCTAATTGTCTTTTGGCAAAATCAGGGTCGATACGTGCCAGTGTGAGTGTGTGAAAAGCCAAATCCCAGGCGGCAAACCACGGATACTCCCATTTATCGGGCATCGACAGGATATTGGCCATATAGGCATGTTTCCAGGTATTGTTCCGCTGGTAGGCACGGCCTTTGAATTCAAACGGCATTTTGGGGTCGCCGTTTGTCCACTCATTGATATTATAATAGTAGAACTGCTTGTTCCACATCATGCCTGCAAATGCCTGACGCTGAATTTTTTTGAGTTCTTCGTTCTGAACGTTTTTCTGAACTTCGGCATAAAAATCTTCTGCATCCTGTATTCTCGCGGCAAATATATCGTCGAAATTCTCAAAAGGCTTGTTTACTTTATTCTGGCAAAATCTCAGACGAACAGTAACAGAACCCTCAGCAGGCACCTTTTTGGTAAACTTAGCGGCTGCTTTTGACCCAATCCGGTTTGGATTTATATATTTATCTTTTCCGGTAATCACATAATTGCTGATACCGTCTTTTACATACATAGAGTTGTTGGGTTTACCAAAAACCCGCTCCATATTGGTTTCATTTTCGCAGAACAGGAGTTCGTCGGCATCTTCAATGTAGAATTTGTATTTGCCTACCAGATGATGGCTGGCATCAATCTGAGAATTAGCTATGCCTGTGAGCATGGGTTTTTGCTTAAAATTCTCATACCCCCACGACCATGTATTACGAAACCAGATTGTAGGCAAGATAGTAAGCGGAGCCGCTTTTTTGCCTCTGTTATGCGCCGTAACCTTTATTAATATATCGGTTTCGTCGGCTTTGGCATATTCTATAAAAATATCAAAATACTCGTTGTTATCGAAAACACCTGTTTGCAGAATTTCAAATTCAGGGTCTTTTCTGGAGCGTTTCGAATTTTCTTCAATGATTTTTTTATACGGAAACTCGTTATGCGGATATTTATACAACATCTTCATATACGAGTGGGTAGGTGTGCTATCGAGGTAGTAGTATAATTCTTTCACATCTTCCCCATGATTCCCTTCCGACCCGGCCATGCCGTACAGACGCTCTTTAACGATTTTATCCTGATGATTCCAGAACGAAAAAGCAATACACATGAACTGTTTATTGTCTGAAATCCCACCTATTCCGTCCTCACCCCAACGGTATGCCCATGAGCGAGCCATATCATGCGACACATAGTCCCAGGTGCTGCCATACACACTGTAATCTTCACGCACGGTACCCCATTGTCGTTCAGACAGATAAGGCCCCCATCTTTTCCATCCTTTATTATCTTTTCTCAGGTTAAGTCTTATCTTCTCCGCCAATTCTGTCATAAGAGTTTTGTTTAGGTGGTTATCGCAAAAATAGAAAAAAATGCACACCGAGAAATAGTGTGCATCTAATCAATTGTAAAAATTAAAAAACTTGTTGTTATAATACAATAGAATTTGATTGATTAATCATTAAACTTAAGAGTTAAAACAAAAAAGATACCCTAATGGAATCTGTCTTTACGCACCTCTAAATTTTTCATTATTTCGGCCTCCTGTTCTAAAAACTTTGTCCACCGTTTTCTTACCACTTCCTGAGGCATATATTCTTCAGCGAGTTCAATAAAATTGCGATAGTGTCCTGCTTCTGAAATCATGAGTTCGTGGTAAAACTTTTTCAGACTTGCGTCAGAGATATGCTCCGAAAGTAACTTAAACCGCTCGGCAGAACGTGCCTCAATCAAAGCACAAAGCAACAACTGCTCCATCAGACGGATATTGTAGTCATCGGTTTTCTGCAGGCAATGCTGTAATTTTTCAACGTATTCATCTTTTCTTTTATGCGACAACTTAATGCCTCGCTTGCGCATTTCTTTCAAGACCCTCTGAAAATGCCCCCATTCTTCGGCTACTACCGGGGTGAGTGTTTCTACCAGTTTCTCTTTATCAGGATAGCGCACAATTAATGAAATACATGAAGAGGCCGCTTTCTGCTCACAAAAAGCATGGTCTACCAATATATCTTTTAGATTCATTTCGGCTATATTAACCCAACGAGGGTCGCTTGGCAGTTTGAGCCCAAGAGTGGTAATCGACGACATGAACTACTGTTTTCGGGTTTTTACGGTACTCAACGACTTTTGTTTTTCTTCCAGCGCAATTTTTGCATTTTCAAGGTCTTGCTTATTGGCAATTTCCTCTTGCAGCAGCTTTTCTAACTCCACTCTGTTTTCTTCAATTTTGCGCAATAAGGTTTCTTTTTCGCGCTTGTTTCTCTCAATATCTCTTACAATTCTTCTTCCTGTTTTTTCAACTCTTTCCAGATTTTTCTCCGATTCGCCCGCATCTCTTTCAGCCAGGCGCACATCTTCATTCTGCATGGCATAGGCATAAAATTCTTTCATAAATTTCTCGACTTCGTAATAACTGCTTGAACTACTCGAAACCGGAGTACCGCCAATATCAAACGATGCAAAGATTTTAGTTTTCGATTTCTGGTCAGCTATAATTTTGGTCATCAGGTTCACAGGCTCTGACGTCAGGTCAGGAATACTGGCAGAAGCAATGTTATAAGTATCTCTGTTTTCGGCTATACTGCCATATTTTGCCAGAAACAAAGGCCAGTCTTTTTCTATAAATTTCTTTTCTATACTGAGTGTCATATAAAACCCTTCTTTCCGGTCTTTGCCAAAAAGCTCAGAGCCACTCAGAATTGTCTGAGCAAAAAGCCATTGATGAGCCAATAGTGCTATTGCTAAAATTGCTATTTTTTTCATTTCAATTGTTTTTATTGTTTGACTTACAAATCATTCTGGAATTATTTTCACCGAATGAATTCGGTGGCTAAAATAACAAACGAAGTGTCTTTAATAGTGTTATGCGGACTTAAGTCCGCTTATGTATGCAAAAAATACCTATGCGACGTCCGCTTTGTTATCTTAGACGGCGACCGCACGGCGGACCGTTTCAGTCGCTGACACTTGAGGAGTCTCGGGTCAGCCAATAGCCTTTCTGCAAATTAAAACTATTTTCTGTTGCTGATGGTTTTGTGTAGCAAAAAGATATATATCTCCCCCATCTTTTATACCTAATTTCTTTTTGATTTCATCGGGTTTCATCGGAAAATTGCGGGTAGAAACATTGGCCTGATTACCCGGTAGTTTTGACAAAATCTCTTTCTTATCAAATTTACACACGGCTTCACAGATAAAGCTACGACCGGGGAAATTGGTCTTTAGCTCTTCTGATGTATAAAGGTGGCTATTAGGTGCCAGTTTTTCTACCTTAAACACTTGTCCGACCAGCTTAAATGCCCCCGCTTTCAGAATGGCGGCATTGGGTTCATAGATATACTTCTGAGGATTACTGTAACGAACCTGCGTGGCTTGTTCTGTCTCATACGTAAATCTAAAAAACTGAAAAGAATCCTCAATCTGGAAATTGGTACAGGCAATCACAGGTTCCGGCACCTCATGCTGTTTTAAAAACAAAAGCTCTTTTACTTCATTTTCAACCGCTACTACAAATACTTTAGAAATCGGTTTCAGTTGCTCTATAGCCTGCTTTATATCTAATATGGGCGAGTATTTAATCAGAAAATTGCCCAACTGCGGTCTGATGCTGAGTATATCGGGTTCACAGTCTTCTATCTTAAATACTTTGTTTTTAGCGGCATCTCTACGGGCAGGGTCAATATAGCAATTGGTATCTGGTTCTATCTTGGTGTAATTCAGAAAAATTCCGGCTTCATTATTGACAACTTCTATATTTTTAAAACCCAATACATCAAAATTATGCCGGGCTATTTTGGCAAGCATTTCATTTCTTTCTACATAAATTACCTGCTTGTAGTGCTGGGCAAATGCGGAGGTATCCACCCCCATTCCTCCAGTTAAGTCTATGAGTTTCTGATAATTTGGCGGAACAAAAAGTGCGGTTTTATAAGCAGCCGTTTTTTCGGAAGAAGATTGCTCTACAGATAAGGGTGCCGGATAAATGATGTCAGGATTGGCAAACCAGGTAGGCAGCTTGTATTTAGCTTTCTGACGGGCTATCCATTGGTCGGCCACTAACCGCAAAAACTGGGCATCCATCTTTTTCTGATTTTTCAGAATATAGGTCTGAATATCCGATTCCTGAATCTGATAGGCGGTGTCTCTTGCTTTTTTTAATATTTCTAAATCCATATAAAAGAATAGTATGGATATTTCAGTAATTAATATAGTGAAACTTTGTGCTTTTGAGTACTTTGTGGCTACGAAATTATCCGCCACAAAGTACTCAATTTTACACGATGTTTCACAATGTTTGATATAGTTGAATTTGTTAAATTGGAAATAGTGTTCTATGATTTCTTCTGTTGAATGAAATTACTCAAAATAAAAAAGTAAATTGCTTCATCGAACCTCACGACCACTAATACCTCTGAAATGATTATGCGTAAGCCATTAACATTTTTACTTTTAATGCTTGTTTTACAAATAAGCGCACAGGAATCGAAACCTGCAATTAGTGCTGCCCAGCAAAGCTATTTAACAGAACTGAAAACATTGGGCAAGACATTCAGCGATGGTTTTTATCCGGCCTATAGCCGTATTTATGCTTTGCCAGAAAAAACATTTATCACCAAAATTGATTCAGCAAGAACAGCTTTTGATGCTACGCTTACCAAACATCAGCCCGGCCTTGACGCATCTTATGTGAAAGGACAAAGAGCAGAAATTAAATATTATTTTGATAAACTGCTGATTGATTATCCACTTACTCATGAGATATACGTCAATAATGCCTTAGCCATTGCTTCCGGGATACCTAAACGGTTAAAGACGAATCTGCCTGACTTTAATAAACCTGAATTGTTAACCAATACCGATTTTATCAGTTATTTCAAGGCGTTTTTATCGTTACAAACCTATCTTGAACTTAAAAGAGGCGCTTTTAAAAATCAGGATAATCAGCATTTTCAGGCAGCATGGAAACTGATTCCGAAATATGTAATGAATCGGAAGTGTCGGGAATACTGGCAATACGAGTATCTGTTTAATCAGATTGATAACAATGGCATTAAAAACATTGATGCAATGGTGAAAGAGTTTAATACTACCTGCAAAGACACGGTTTTTCTGAATAAAGTCAATAAAGTTTATGCCGAAGATGTAGCCGGGAAAAAAGGACATCTGATAAAAACCTACAAGACTGTCGGCCCTTATGCACTGGATATACATCTATTTGAACCTGCTGATAAACCTGAGAAAAGACCTGCTATCGTATTTTTTCATGGAGGAAGCTGGTCGGAAGGTAAACCTGACTGGTTTTTCTCTACTTGTCAGGACTATGCCCAGCGGGGTTGGGTAGCCTGTGCAGTAGAATACCGCACTTATGGCAGGCATGGCACACTGCCATTTGAGGCTGTGATGGATGCTAAGTCGGCCATGAGATGGCTCCGGCAAAATGCGGACACTTATAAAATAGATACTACCAAGATGATAGCTACCGGAAATTCGGCAGGCGGACATCTGGCGCTGGCAACTGCATTAGTCGATAACTGGAACGAAAAGACGGATAATCTGGCATTCAGTGCCAAACCCAATGCCCTGATTATCAATGCAGGGGTATATGATTTAACAGACGACCTGACAGCCTGGATAAGAAAAGATTTAAAAGACAAGAACCTTACTAAAGAAATATCACCTAATTATCTGGTTAAAAAAGATTTCCCTCCGGCGCTTATTTTTCATGGTACATTAGATAGAAATGTGCCATATATAACCGCCCGAAAATTTGGTGAAGACATGGTAACTATAGGAAACTATAATCTGGTTTTTCAGCCGCTGACAGGGTCAGGGCATTTTATCTGGTTTGACTCACGCCAAGCCGATAAAATGGCAAAGGCCAGAAGCAAGTTTCTGGAGAAGTTGGGGTATTGATGCTTTTATAATTCATATTAAAAACTACTGATTGATGGTAGAAAAAGATAAAACTATCATAAACCTGATGAATCGGCTAAAGACTTTTTTCGAAATGTCTTCGGTTGAGTTTGTAGATTATTGGGATGGGGATTTATGTGCGATTGGGTTAAAAAGACAAGAAAGATTGGTATATATCAGTACTTACGCTTATCTCAAAGAAGAAAATCTTAAATATGATTATAGCTTAGAAATTGATAGATTGGTAGAGACCCAAAAGCTGAATATAATTAAAGATGTGCAGGGCATAAATGAGGTTGAGCTTATTTCAACACTCAGGCAATTTCTATGCTTAACAACTAAATAGAATAAGAAAATGAATAAAGAAAAGATTAAAATAAAGCCGATTACTAATGAGTCGGAATATAAAGCCGCAAGTAAAATTATTGATGCTTTGATTGATGCCGATATGATTGAAGATGTAGAAAAAAGACAAAAAGCATTAGAGATTTTAGCTGCCATTACCACATTAGCCATTGAATATGAAAAAAAAAGCATTATCCTATTCCTGCTCCTGACCCTATTGAAGCCATAAAACAAAGAATTGAAATGCTTGCTTGTTAAACTACCCTACAAAATAAAATTCTAAATAAAATCTTCACAGGTATATTTATTGATGGTATTACTTTGTATCTTTGAACAAAAATTTGGGCTTTTTCGTTAATGCTTCAAATAAAAAGCCTATTATTGCTTTTATGATTAAAAGGATTGCAGTCATATTTCTGTTTCTGATTATTGAATGTTCAACTTTCAGCGAATACGTCAAAGATTTCTTTGGCGAAGTAATCTCATGCAGTTTAGATGCCTGTGAAACTGATGAAAGTGAATGCGAGAATGAAAATCAGGAAAAAAAAAGCGAAACGAATAAGTATCTGATGTCTTTTTTTGGGTTGAATTTCACATTCAAATATTTTTCGTCTAAGAAAAGTATTTACCTGTTCACACAATCTTCCGAGCCGTTTCCCATACAATTGATACAATCACCCCCTCCCAAAGCGTAAATGCTACATGCTATTGGCATAACCAATACAGTTATTTTTTCAGTAAAACACCTGGTTGTTAAAGAATAGTATAGTCTATTCTTCTTTTTATCGGCTATTCTGTATTGTATTTTCTTTGATATTTTAAAATTTTGAAATATTAAACCTAAATAGATTGTGGAATTTCTGAATAATTCATCTTATATAAATCAATGAAATCAACATTAAACTTTTCAAATCTGAAACATGATTTACCAGCCGGGCTTGTGGTCTTTCTGGTAGCACTCCCACTTTGCCTGGGTATCGCATTAGCTTCAGGAGCACCATTACTTTCCGGGGTTATTGCGGGCATTGTGGGTGGTATAGTGGTAGGAGCCATCAGCGGGTCGCAGGTAGGCGTAGCAGGTCCGGCAGCAGGGCTTACAGTTATTGTACTCAATGCGATTACTGAATTAGGGGCTTTCGACTCCTTTATATTGGCTGTGGTTTTAGCAGGATTCATCCAGATTATTCTCGGCGCAGTAAAAGCGGGGGTAATTGGTTATTATTTCCCTTCGTCGGTTATTAAAGGTATGCTAACCGCCATTGGTATAATCATTATTCTGAAACAAATTCCTCACGTATTTGGTATAGACCAGGATTATGAAGGCGATGAAAGTTTTGTACAGAAAGACGGTGAAAATACCTTTTCAGAATTATTGAACATCACCGAACGCTTCAATGAAGGTGCATTAATTATTGGTGTCATATCCATCATTGTCTTAATAGTGTGGGATATGGATTTTATCAAAAGAAACAGATTTCTGAGTATTATCCCCGGCCCTTTACTTGCGGTGCTATTAGGCATTTTTCTCAATAGTGGTCTGAGCATTTTACCCGCTAATTTTCATTTACAAAACAATCATCTCGTAAGTTTACCTGTTACCAATTCATTATCTGAGTTTTCCAATTTCTTAGTCTTTCCCAATTTTTCAGCTATTACCAATCCACTCATCTGGAAAACAGCTTTTGTGATTGCCATAGTTGCCAGCCTTGAAACCCTTTTATCGGTTGAAGCTACCGACAAATTAGACCCTCAAAGCAGGATTACCCCAACCAACCGTGAATTAATTGCCCAAGGTTCTGGCAATATCGTTTCTGGTTTATTAGGTGGGCTTCCGGTTACGCAGGTCATTGTTCGTAGTTCGGCCAATATCCAGTCTGGCAATAAATCAAAATTATCAGCTATTATTCACGGTATTATTTTATTGGTTTGTACACTCAGCATTCCGGGTTTACTTAACCTGATTCCGTTGGCATCGTTAGCGGCAGTCCTGATTATGGTTGGCTATAAACTGGCAAAACCAACCATGTTTAAACTGATGTTCAAAGAAGGGCCAGACCAGTTTGTACCCTTTATTGTAACAGTATTGGCAGTTGTGTTTACAGATTTGCTTACAGGCATTGGCATTGGTGTAGCAGTAGCGATGGTGTATATTCTTTATACCAACTACAAAGGCTCCATGACTGTAGTAAGACAGGATAAAAATGTACTTATTACCTTTAATAAAGACATTTTTTACTTCAACAAAGCGGAACTGATGCAGAATCTGTCTTCCCTGAAATCGGGAGACCAGGTTTTAGTAGATGGTAGTAAAACTACGTTTATTGACCATGATATATTCCTGACCTTAGAAGAGTTTCAGGCAGAAGCCAAGGCAAGACATATCAATATTGAATTCAGAAATATTAAAAGAAGAAAATTAAATTATAGAAAAAGCGATGGAATCGTATCAAAAACTCTTATTAGCGAATAAAGCCTGGGCGGCCGAAAAATTACAGTTAGACCCCTCTTACTTTACCAATTTAGCAGCCGACCAGAAACCCGAGTTTTTGTGGATTGGGTGTTCGGACAGCCGTGTACCTTCAGACCAGGTAACAGGCACACAACCGGGTGAAATTTTTGTACACCGCAATGTGGCCAATCTGGTTATTCACACCGATATGAGTATGCTGAGTGTATTACAGTATGCCGTTGAAGTATTGAAAGTAAAACATATTCTGGTGGTTGGGCACTACCAGTGTGGTGGTGTAAAAGCATCTATGACCAACAATGACTACGGTCTGATTAATAACTGGTTACGCAATATTAAAGATGTGTATGCCAAATATCAGGACGAGTTGCAAGGCATTGACGATGAAAAAGAACGTTTCGACCGTTTGGTGGAAGTAAATGTAATAGAGCAGGTGAAAAATCTGGCAAAAACTACCATTGTACAGAACGCCTGGAATAATGGAGAATATCCGATGTTGCACGGGTGGGTACTTGATTTGCACACCGGACACATAAAGCCCATTATTGAAATTGACTCGAAAAACGACGATGCGTTAGAAGACGTTTACAACTTCGATTTCAATAAAAAGAAACCTAAAAAAGTTGAAGAGGTAAGACATTAATCTTACAGTTTGCGTTTGTTTCAGATAGGGCGCTTATAGATAGGTGTTACATCACTTATCTTATAGGCGTCTTTATTTATTTACACTTATTCACACAAATAATGAATACTTACGCTAAAAATCTAATCCTATGAAATCTTTGAAAATAACCCTGAATGGACTCATTTTTATTACTTTATCAATTTTTGCACAGGCACAGGTATTAAAAGACGGTAAACTGACACTCAACGAAGATGGGTCGCATTATGTAAAATTCACGATGGTGAATCAGGCCTGGTTGCGTAACACAACTTTAAACGAAGGGTCAACTATTTTTGGTTATGCCAAAAACAACCGTTGGGATATTGGAATCAGGCGTTTCAGAATACAGTTTTACGGGCAGT
Organism: Emticicia agri; assembly: GCF_004168285.1. Classification (GTDB taxonomy): domain Bacteria; phylum Bacteroidota; class Bacteroidia; order Cytophagales; family Spirosomataceae; genus Emticicia; species Emticicia agri. The sequence continues at coordinate 18,908 of NZ_SEWF01000004.1, forward strand.
TGACAGACAGAGTATTTATTTACAGCCAGATTGGAGAAAATAATTTCAATGGCATTTCAGATCGTAAATTCGGCTTTTTTATTCATGATGCTTTAGGTGAATTTGCTATCGTAAAAAATAAACTTTCCTTAGGTGGCGGGCTGGCTGCCTGGAGTGGACTGGCTCGTTTTGCCTCGCCTTCTGTTGGGAGTATTTTAGGAGTAGATGCACCCTTATACCAACAATCAACTAACGATATTACCGACCAGTTTCTGAGAAAATTATCAGTGTATGCCAAAGGTAAGTTAGGGAAATTTGATTACCGCATTGCGTTGGCAGACCCAATGGCTTTTCAGAAAGCTGCTTCTTACAGCGGTGTTTTAAGTACCGAGATTGCCAATTTTTCTTCAAAACCTCCCAAGTTTCAATGGAATGGATACTTTCAATGGCAATTTTTTGACCAGGAAAGTAACCTGACCCCCTATATGACAGGTACTTATCTGGGTAAGAAAAAGGTTTTCAATATCGGTGCCGGATTTGTGTATCAGCCTGATGCCATGTGGACACTGGCCGCCAATAAGGTAGATACCGTTGAAACCAATATGGTTCAACTGGCATTAGACGCCTATTATGATGCCCCCATCGGAACCAACGGGCAGGCCATCAGTGCTTATGCCTCGGTCGGGTACTTTGATTATGGTAAAAATTACCTGCGTAATTTGGCTGTAATGAATCCTGCTAACGGGAGTACACGAAGAGATGTAATCAATGGTTCGGGCAATGGTTTTCCGGCCTATGGAACCGGAAATGTCATTTATACGCAAATCGGCTATAAACTAAAAGATAACCTGGTTGGTAAAACTACTTTGCTACCCTACGTATCTTTGCAACATGCCAATTATGAAAGATTGAATCAGGGAATGGATTTCTGGGATTTGGGTCTGGTGTGGCTGTTAAGCGGTCATAATTCAAAGTTAACCCTGGCTTATCAGGACAGACCTGTTTTCTTGACCGATGGTAATAATAAAGGCGAAATCAATAACAGAAAAGGCTCATTCATTATTCAATATCAGGCATTCTTTAACTGATTCCGGCTAATATAAAAAATGAGAAGCCCTGAAAATTGCTCTTCAGGGCTTTTTACTTCGTGGATTACGAACCCAAATGCACTGCACTAAGGTATTATTTTTATCATTTTCTACACATTTCTAACAGGCTAATACGCTGGCAGCTCTTCATTATTAGCAAAAGTTGTTACTCACTTCTTTCACCATTGCACGCTGCTTATGCTACTTAAATGATACAAACTTTTTCGCACAAGTCGATAAATGCACAAAAGTGTAAAATCATAGCTTAATTGTTTTTAAATAATGTTTGAATGCTCAAATAGTCTTTAATAGTAGTAAACTACTATTAAAGACTTCTTTTGACCTTAGTTTTAATGACTATATAAGTTTTTATCTATAAAGTTGATTACCTAATCAAACATATTTACGGAGATCAGAGAAAGACGGATTTAAAGATTAGTAAAAAAAATTACTATTTTTTTCAACAGAAACATAAACAATTCATTATCAACTATTTAAAATTAAAAGAATATTTTCAAAAAGTTGAATAGGCCATTCATTTGAGGTAAAAAGTGTCAATTATAGGTAAGTATCCATACTATTCATGGCAGTTTTTTACTTACCTTTTTAAGCGTTTTTTCCTGAGCCTTTATAAACCCTGACAATCATAAAATTCACGTAATAATTTAATATTCTACTCAAATAGTTGTATGCTCTTAAAAAAATCTATATTTGCTAAAAAACTATAGAACACAATGGAACTTGCTCATTGCCCTCAATGTGATTCTAACCATATTTCCCGCAATGGAATAATCAAGGAAAAACAACGCTATAAATGCAAAGACTGTGGATATAATTTTACGGTAGATAAACCAGGTAAAAATATCGAGAGTTTTTTTGTTACAAAAGCCCTGCAATTATACCTCGAAGGCCTCAGTTTCAGAGAAATTGAGCGACTTCTGGGCATCAGCCATGTTTCTGTAATGAATTGGGTAAAAAAGTACCACATTGTGATACCCGGCCGCAAGAATCATTATAAACCCACTACCCTGATTCTGACTTATGCCGAACTCATTGAGTTTTATGCCAACCGTGAAAACCTGCGGGGTATAGGAGTTACAGTTACCGAAATAGAGGATAAGTTTATGCTCATTAAATGGGAGCGCACCAAAAAATAAATTAGTAATCAACCATCACCTTTAGAGTATGTTTAAAGATAATTATTCTGACCGAAAAGCACAGATTTTTTGGCTAAACAAGCGGACGCCGCGCGGGCGCATTTTGCAGATGTAGCCGGCAGCTACACGGTTCGCCGCGCGATCGAAAAAATGCAACGCAGTATAGCCAAAAAAGATGGCTTTGAAGGTCGAATCATAATCTTTAAACATACTCTTATAAATAATATCTATTCCCTAAAAACTATTAGTAATGTCTGAAAAAAAACAAAGTTTAGGCTACATCATCGGCGCATCGTCGGTGGGTACGCTTATAGAATGGTACGATTTTTATATTTTCGGCAGTCTTGCCACAGTTTTAGCCTCAAAATTCTTTCCCACCGATAATCCCACTGCAGGCTTTTTAAATACACTCGCCACCTTTGCGGCAGGTTTTGTGGTACGGCCATTCGGTGCATTAGTTTTTGGCCGATTAGGCGATTTAATCGGACGCAAATATACTTTTATGGTTACGCTTATGCTCATGGGTGGTGCCACCTTTGCTATCGGCCTGATACCCAGTTATCAGACCATCGGTGCGCTGGCTCCTGTGCTTGTACTCCTTTTAAGGCTTCTGCAAGGATTAGCCCTGGGTGGAGAATATGGTGGAGCAGCCACTTATGTTGCCGAACACTCTCCTGTACATCAAAGAGGGTACTGGACATCCTGGATACAAACCACGGCTACCGTAGGGCTATTTGTCTCATTGGGTGTAATCATGATTACCCGCACCTCTATGTCGAAAGAATCTTTTAATGATTGGGGCTGGCGTTTACCTTTTTTAGTTTCTATTCTGATGGTATTTGTTTCGTTTCTGATTCGCCGTAATATGTCGGAGTCTCCCCTGTTTGAGAAAGCAAAGGCAGCAGGCAAAACCTCGACAAACCCTCTCCAAGAATCATTCGGCAACAGGCTTAACTTCAAATTTGTACTATTGGCGCTTTTTGGAGCTACTATGGGGCAGGGAGTAGTATGGTACACGGGTCAGTTTTATGCCCAGAGTTTCCTGCTCAAAACCTGTAATATTGATGATGTGCAGGCCAATACAATTATGATGTGGGCCTTGTTGATGGGTACACCGTTCTTTATTGTTTTTGGGGCATTATCTGATAAAATAGGTCGGAAGGGAATCATGCTTGCCGGAATGTTATTAGCGATACTGCTTTACAGACCTATTTTTGAGAAGATATATCAGACGGCCAATGTAGCCAATAAAGTAGAAATTAATACCACCGACAAAACAAGCGTTCAGGTAGAACTGATAGCCAAAAGCATTGCCGATTCGGTAGTTACTACCACAACCATGCACGACTACGAAGACGGAACCATTATGAGCGAAGTAGTAAAAACCACCAATCTGGCCGATAAATCGGTTACTGTGCCTAAGCCCGAGGTGAAAAAGACCATAACCCTTGGCAGTAAAGATAAATGGACATTGGTATGGTTGGTATTCAGCCTGATTATATTTGTAACAATGGCTTATGGCCCTATTGCCGCATTTTTAGTTGAAATGTTCCCGACCAAAATCAGGTATTCGTCTATGTCTTTGCCTTATCACATAGGCAACGGGGTATTTGGTGGCCTGATGCCTGCCATTGCTACTTTTTTAGCTACACAGGCCCATGATATAAATGCCAAAGCCAAAAGTGCCGGACAAGCCATTGTTTTCGATAAGCCTTATCTGCAAGGTCTCTACTACCCTATTATTATTGCAGGTATCTGTTTTGTAATCGGGCTGATTTATATCAATGGAAAAGACAGAAATATTCACGACTAAACAACCTACCATTATGAACGCAATCAGAAAAGTTTTAGGTATTTTGTGGATACTCATCGGCGTAAGTGCCGGAATATACCTTATCTATTTTCAGGCAGTGCCCCTCTGGCTAAACGGAGGCAATGATTTGGTACCTGCCATTATTTATACCTTTATTTTAGCGCCTATCATTACTCTGGGTATGTCTATTTTCGGTTACTATGCTTTGCAGGGAGATTATAGCACAAAGAATGGTGAAAAGCTATGAAAAAATACTGGGTAACTAACCTGAGAGTATTAGCTACTATTTCGGTTATTTTGTTGCATGCGGCAGGGTTTGGCTCTTTGCATGTAAAGAAAATAGCTTATTCAGACTGGTGGATTTGCCATATTATTAATGTATTTGGCCGATTCGCTGTTCCGGTATTTGTAATGCTTTCAGGCTATTTACTCATTGGTAAATATGAAGAGTTAAGCACTTTTCTTAAAAAAAGATTTACACGCATCTTTGTCCCTTTCCTGATATGGAGCCTGGTTTATCTCATCTGGTCTAATTTCAAAGGATTAGCCAATGAACGTACCCCCTGGACAGTCGGGGATTTTGTAAAGAAAATTTTAGCAGGTGGTGGCGGTGGGGCAGGACACCTCTGGTTTGTATATATGCTACTGGGGATTTATGCCTTTACGCCCGTTATCAGCCGATGGATAAAAGGTACGGAGAACAGTCCACTACCCAATACCCGACGGAATGAAGTCTGGTATTTTATCGCTTTATGGGTAGTAGGGAATGTAGTTTATACCTTAATAAATAAATGGTTTGGCTTCGAAATTAAATTTGACATCAGGTATTTTACAGGCTTTGTCGGCTATTTTGTATTAGGCTATTATCTGGGTAATACAGGCACAAAACTCTCAAAAAGCACACTTATCCTCTTATTTTTAGCATTTTGGGGGCTTACTGCCTACATTTGCTATGTAGTTTCGTGGCAGGCAGGTAAATATGTGTACGATTATACCGATTACCTGAGTTTACCTGTTATGGGCATGTCGGTAACCATATTTTTATTATTCCAGAAGGCTTGTGATGTTGATTTTATGCCAAAAGTGATGCAAGAATTAGATATTACCAGTTACGGTGTTTATTTGGTTCATGCCCTTATATTACGGATATTATCTCGTGAATACCGGATAAATTTTACCTGGATTCACCCGTTAGTAGGCATTACCACGCATTTTCTGATAACGGCACTTATCAGCTATCTGATTGTAAAAATAATCAGCAAAATTCCTAAAGTCGGTAGTTGGATTGTAGGCTAATTATCTGCGATATTTGTGAGCAAAATACCTTAATTCACCGAATGAATTCGGTGGCTAAAATAACAAAGGTAAATTTTTAATGTAAAGGCCGACTTAAGTCGGCCGTGTTGATAAAAACACCTTTGTTAACTTAGACGGCGAATTCATTCGCTGATAATAAATATTATACATTATTTGGAGTACCATTATAATTCAAATTACCCTCTTATTCAATCATGCTTATTCAAAACTACGAAGAGTATCAAAAAGCCTATGAGGCAAGTGTGCAAGACCCTGAAGGCTTCTGGGCAGAAATTGCTGCCAATAATTTTGAATGGAAAAAGCCCTGGACAAAAGTATTAGACTGGAATTTTAAAGAACCAAAAATACAATGGTTTGTAGGCGGCAAACTCAATATAACTGAAAACTGCCTCGACCGCCATGTAAGAGACAAACCGCATCAGCCTGCCATTATCTGGGAACCCAACGACCCCGGTGAAGACAGCATTACGCTTACGTACCGCCAGTTGTTTGACCGTGTATGTAGTTTTGCCAATGTACTGAAACGCAACGGCGTAAAAAAAGGCGACAGGGTTTGTATTTATATGCCTATGATTCCCGAACTGGCTATTGCTACCTTAGCCTGCGCACGCATAGGTGCTATTCACTCAGTAGTGTTCGGGGGGTTTTCGGCTTCTTCAATTGCCGACCGCATCAATGATTCGCAATGTGTGGCTGTAATTACCACCGACGGAGCTGTGCGTGGCAATAAGTCTATACCGATGAAAGACACGGTTGATGATGCTCTGATTGGCTGCCCGACCGTAAAGAAAGTGATTGTAGCTACCCGTACCCGTACGCCAGTCAGCATGATTAAAGGGCGTGATGTGTGGTGGGAAGAAGAAGTAAAATTCGTTAATTCTGACTGTCCGGCAGAAGAAATGGACTCGGAAGACCCATTGTTTATCCTTTACACCTCTGGTTCTACCGGAAAACCTAAAGGCGTAGTACATACCTGCGGAGGCTATATGGTTTATACGGCCTATACCTTTATGAATGTATTTCAGTACAAGCCGGGCATGATACATTTCTGTACGGCCGATATTGGCTGGATAACCGGGCACTCCTACATCGTTTACGGGCCATTGGCTTGCGGTGCTATTTCATTGATGTTTGAAGGTGTGCCTACTTATCCGGATGCCGGGCGTTTCTGGGAAATTGTTGAAAAACATCGGGTTAATATTCTCTATACAGCACCAACGGCCATCCGTTCGCTGATGGGATTCGGAACAGAATATGTTGAAGGCAAAGATTTAAGTTCGCTTAAAATATTAGGTTCGGTAGGTGAGCCTATCAACGAAGAGGCATGGCATTGGTATAGCAAAAATATAGGTAAAGATAATTGTCCGGTAGTAGATACCTGGTGGCAGACCGAAACCGGAGGCATCCTGATTTCGGCATTAGCAGGTATTACGCCACTGAAACCAGCATGGGCTTCACTCCCATTACCGGGTGTACAAATGTTATTGGTTGATGAAAACGGCAAAGAGATTACAGGTGGCAATGTAAGTGGCAATTTATGTATCAAATTTCCGTGGCCGGCCACCATCCGCACTACGTGGGGCGACCATGAGCGTTGTCGTACCAATTATTTTGCCGCTTATCCGAATCTGTATTTTACAGGTGATGGTGCCATGCGAGATGAGAATGGTTTCTATAGAATCACAGGCCGGGTAGATGATGTACTGAATGTATCAGGACATAGAATCGGTACGGCTGAAGTTGAAAATGCCATTAATATGCACACGGGCGTGGTTGAATCGGCTGTGGTTGGTTATCCGCATGATATTAAAGGGCAGGGAATTTATGCCTATGTAATCTGCGAGAGCCATGCCAATGATTTGGAATTGACCAGAAAAGATATTTTAGCCACCGTATCAAGGGTGATTGGCCCTATTGCCAAGCCTGATAAAATTCAGTTTGTAAGCGGGCTCCCCAAAACCCGTTCGGGCAAAATCATGCGCCGGATTTTGCGTAAAATTGCCGAAGGTGAAACGGCTAATTTAGGAGATACTTCTACCCTGCTCGACCCGAATGTGGTGGAAGAAATTAAGAATGGGGCGCAACAAATGAGATAGGGTTTGGGGATTTTGTTTACTTTAAAAACCATATAGACATTTCACAGAGGTCTGTATGGCTTTTTTATTTTTTGCTACTACTACTTTTTATGGATTTCCTACTTTCTGCACTTAATCAGGTAAAACGGATAATTTTCTTCAATTTCTGCAATTTCAAACAAGCCATAGTTATCAAACTCTTCCTGAATTGAGTCGTGGTCATAAAAAAACATTTTTACGCCTTCAAATACTTCATAACGGTCTTTACTGACTAACTGACCTTTGCCATACGTATGTGCTTTTTTAGAAATAGTCGTAAAAACCATATAGCCATTTGATGCCAGTTGTTGATAACAATCGCTGATAAGTTTCTGCCTTTCGTGGGTATCGAGCAAATGAATGAGTGCATAGCAAAACACACCATCGTATTGTTGAGAATCAAAGGGCATATCTGCTACCGAGCCATGATAGATAGTCATATCGTACCCGTAGTGTTTTCTTGCCATTTCAATAGCCGTTTTAGAAATCTCGATTCCTGTTACAGCTATACCATTGTCTCTGAAAACCCGGGCGTTTCTGCCATACCCAAAACCGGGGATAAGGATATGCCTGATAGATTTCTCAACAAAAAAATCCTTGGTCAATACAGCCGAATAAGCAGGCTCAAAACCCCACATCTCCTGTTTTTCAATAAAATTAGCTTCCCAGAATTCCGTCATAGTATTTGTCATTAACATACTTTATCTTCTAATACTTCACATTGAAACTTTGCCTGATTCATAACTGCCTTTATATCTTTTGCCTCAATCATAGCACCTTCTACACGCAAGATGCTATGTACACATGGAAAAGACACCTCTGTATCTGCGAGGTCAAAATTAAACTTTAACCCCGTAAAGGCATTTGTAAGATTTTTCAGCAGCACATCGGCTTGCATTCGGGTTCTCACATCAGTAGTAAAAACTTCTATCATTGGTTGGTAGTAAAATTTTGTACATACACCATAGTATCTTCTAAAAGATATTCATGCAACATTGTTGCAATTAAAAAAGTTCATACCCTACCCAAAATTAAAATCAGGTTTTATCTCAAAAGCTGACTCTCATTCTTAACTTGTTTATATGCACACATATTCACCGTTAATTATATGTTAAATCCTATTCCATAAAAAAATATTGATAAAATTATTTGTCATAACAATTATTTTTATTTACTTTGCTAAACAATAATTGTTATAGCAAATATATGCCTATCTATCATAAATTAGGGAAAATACCTGCTAAACGCCATACACAATTTGAAAAACCCGATGGAAGCGGATTGTATTATGAGCAACTCTTCGGTACAATCGGGTTTGATGGCATGGCTTCGTTGATGTATCATCTACATCGCCCTACTCAGGTAATGCAGCTATTAGATAGCCAAGACATGAGGCCTAAAATAGCCGACACGCACCAGCTAATGATGCGCAAGCTGATTGGGTTTAATGTACAGCCTAAAGAAGACTTTATAGAGAGTCGGGTGCCTTTGTTAGTCAACAAAGATTGTATCATAGGGCTGGCTGCTCCACAGAAATCACTTCGGGATTATTTCTATAAAAATGCTGACTCGGACGAACTGCTGTTTATTCATAAAGGCTCGGGTACGCTACGTACACAATTAGGAAATATTACCTTTGAATATGGCGATTATCTGGTTATTCCGAGAGGGATGATTTATCAGATAGATTTTGATACCGCAGATAACCGGATTTTCTATGTTGAGTCGCATGCCCCTATTTATACCCCCAAGCGATACCGCAATCATTTCGGGCAATTACAGGAACATTCGCCTTACTGCGAGCGTGATTACAAACTGCCTGAAAATCTTGAAACGCATGATGAGAAGGGAGAATTTATCATAAAAATCAAGAAACAACAGCAACTCCACAGCCTTGTGTATCAATACCACCCGTTTGATGTGGTAGGCTTTGACGGATACAATTATCCGTGGGGCTTTTCGATACATAACTTTGAACCTATCACCGGGCGCATTCATCAGCCGCCACCGGTCCATCAGACCTTTCAGACCGATGCGTTTGTGGTGTGCTCGTTCTGTCCGAGGCTGTTCGATTATCATCCAAAAGCGATTCCAGCCCCTTATAATCACTCTAATATCGACTCAGACGAGGTTATTTATTATGTAGATGGCGATTTTATGAGCCGGAATGATATTGCACAAGGACATATTACCTTACACCCCGGCGGTATTCCACACGGGCCCGCCCCCGGAGCTATGGAGCGCAGTATAGGTAAAAAAGAAACGCAGGAACTGGCTGTTATGGTAGATACTTTCAGACCATTACAACTGACAGAAGAAGCCTTGAAACTCGACGACGGTAAGTATTTCCAAAGCTGGATAGATTGAGAAATTCCACAAAAAACTAACGCAATTATGCTTCATCAACCATCAAATATCATCAATCAGGCAGAAAACACCGATTTTCTACCGATTAATGGCACCGATTACCTTGAACTCTATGTGGGCAACTGTAAACAGGCTGCCCACTATTACCAGTCTGCTTTCGGGTTTCAGCCACTCGCCTATGCCGGGCTTGAAACCGGATTGAAAGACCGTGAGAGCTATGTTCTGCAACAGGGTAAAATCCGCCTGGTACTTACCTCACCCTTGCATGGAGGTACCGAAATAGGCAAACATATAGACAAACACGGTGATGGCGTAAAGGTAGTGGCCCTGTGGGTGGACGATGCCCGTGATGCCTATTATGAAACTATTTCACGCGGTGCTAAACCCTATATGGAGCCTGTAGAAGAAAAAGACGAACATGGCACAGTGGTACGTTCGGGTATTCATACCTATGGAGACACCGTGCATATTTTTGTAGAAAGAAGTCAGTATCATGGGGTATTTCTCCCGAATTTTCGTGCCTGGACACCCACCTATCGCCCGTCTCCGGTAGGATTAAAATTCGTTGACCACATGGTAGGAAATGTGGGTTGGAACGAAATGAATGAATGGGTAAATTTTTATGGTAACGTAATGGGTTTTAACCAGTTGGTAAGTTTCGACGATAAAGATATATCGACCGAATATACGGCTTTGATGAGCAAAGTGATGTCAAACGGTAACGGCCGAATCAAGTTTCCGATTAATGAACCCGCCGAGGGTAAAAAGAAATCTCAGGTAGAAGAATACCTCGATTTTTATGAAGGGGCAGGTGTACAACACCTGGCAGTAGCTACCGACGACATTATTACAACCGTAACCCATCTGCTCGAACGAGGCGTAGAATTTTTACGTGTACCTGACAATTATTACGAGGAACTGAAAGGCCGTATCGGAGATATTGACGAAGAAATAGAGCAGTTACAATCGTTGGGTATTCTGGTTGACAGAGACGAGGAAGGCTACCTGTTGCAGATTTTCAGCAAACCCATTGAGCCGCGCCCTACTATGTTCTTTGAAATTATTCAGAGAAAAGGGGCCAAATCTTTTGGCAAAGGAAATTTTAAGGCACTTTTTGAAGCCATTGAAAGAGAGCAGGTGTTGAGAGGCACTTTGTGATAAACCTGAAAAAATGATGAATCAAGCATATAAATCTTATACAGCCGACGACCACGAAGTGTGGCGGTTGCTGTTTGAAAGACAATTAGAAAAATTGCCGGGTCTGGCAAGTAAAGATTATCTCGAAGGTATTGAAAAAGCCGGTTTCACCGCAGACCATATACCTGATTTCGAGAAGGAACTGAACCCCAGATTGCAAGCCCTGACAGGCTGGTCGGTTATTGGTGTGCCGGGACTGGTGCCTATCAAAGAGTTTTTTGAGTTAATGGCCGCCCGACAATTTCCGGCTTCTACCTGGCTGCGTCGCCGTGACCAGTTAGAATATCTGGAAGAACCGGATATGTTTCACGACACATTTGGACACGTGCCTTTATTAACCAATAAGGCTTTTTGTGATTTTCTGGCTGAATTCAGCAAGATTTCGCTTAAATATATTGAAGATGAAGCCGCCGTAAGCATGATGCAACGGTTATATTGGTACACAGTTGAGTTTGGATTGGTAAGGGAAGATAATCAGCTGAAAATTTATGGTGGCGGTATTCTGTCGTCGAGCGGAGAGAGCGAGTACAGCCTGCACAGCGATGTGCCTGCGAGAGTACCTTACAATATGGAAGAAATTATTGCTACCGAAGTAAAAATTGATGAATACCAGAAAAAGTATTTCATCATTGACTCGTACGAACAGTTGTTTCATTCGTTACCTGAATTTGAAAAAGTTTTGGAGCAACAATTATTAGTATGTCAATAATTGAAGGTTTTTTCTACTTTTGTAAAATATTTTGCAACTTAGAAGTATTACAACAGAACATTCTTTTAAGTATTGTGATATAAATATCAGATTTATATTTTATGACAATAGCGGCCATTAACTCCGTATTTTACAAAAGAATTGACCAACAATAAAAGATGACGCACTCTGATCAACGCTCTTATTTTTTTAAAATAGATACCACTATCAAACGTATCCGTAGTTTTATGCAAAAGGGTCTCACGGATAATGGTATAGACCTGACTGTTGACCAATGGGTGGTGCTTGACCATATTAAGCCCAAACCGGGCATTAGTCAGAACGATTTAGCGGTTGATACAGCCAAAGATGCGCCTACTGTAACCCGAATCTTAGACCTTTTAGTAGAAAAAAAGTTGGTCAGACGCCAGATGGCCGACGACGACCGAAGAAAGTTTAATATATTTCTGACCGAAGAAGGCGAACAGTTACACACCAGAGCATTGGAAGTAATTGGCGAAATAAGAATGAAATCATGGGACGGGCTAACAGATAATGATTACGATGAATTGGTACGAATCATGAATACCATTCACAAAAACGTGAGTTAACACAAAGCTATTTTAACTTGTTTCAGAACCTGATGAACTCCTGGCTTACTATTCCTATAGACTCCGATTTCTCTATCCATAATCTTCCCTTTGGTATATTCAGCATTGGTAAAAAAGCCCCACGGGTGGGTGTCCGTATTGGCGATTTTGTGATAGATTTAGAACAATTACGAAAGTTTGGCTTGCTGGCAGTTCCCCGCAATGTTTGCAATCAGGCATCTCTGAATGCTTTTATCAACTTAGGCAAAAAGAAAACCAGTGCTATCAGACTGCAATTGCAGGATTGGCTGGTGCAGGAGAAATCTCCTTTAAAAAAGTATTTCAATCAGGCTTTTTACCCTATCGAATCAGTAAAAATGCACCTGCCTGTCAAAGTAGGCGATTATACCGATTTTTATTCAAGCCTTGAACACGCCACCAATGTAGGTAAGCTCTTCCGTCCTGATAATCCTTTGGTAGCCAACTGGAAACATGTGCCTATAGCCTATCATGGTAGGGCAAGTTCTATAGTGGTTTCAGGTACACCCATTATCCGGCCTAAAGGACAAATCAAACCTGCCGATAGCCCTACACCTATTTTCTCTCCTACGAAAGAAATGGATTTTGAGGTGGAAATTGGTGCGATTATAGGCAAAAATTCTGTATTAGGTGAAAGCATCAGCACAGCCGAGGCCGAAAGTTATCTGTTTGGCTTAGTCCTTTTTAACGATTGGTCAGCAAGAGATATACAACGGTGGGAATACCAGCCATTAGGGCCTTTTTTAGGCAAAAACTTTGCTTCTTCAATTTCTGCCTGGGTGGTTATGATGGAAGCCTTGGAGCATTTCAGAACCGAAACACCACCGCAAGACCCTCAGCCATTGCCTTATCTGGCTTTTGAAGGGAAAAAGAATTTTGATATTGAACTGAGCGTTCGGCTTAATATCGATGCTACCCATTCGCATACCATTTCACAAACCAATTTCAGGTATATGTACTGGAATCTGGCGCAGCAGATAGCCCATCATACGGTAAACGGCTGTAACCTGAAAATCGGGGATATACTGGCATCGGGTACTATCAGCGGCCCTGTGGCAGGTAGTAATGGATGCCTGCTTGAATTAAGTATGGGCGGAAAACAACCCATTGATGCGGGAAACGGACTTCAACGAACTTTCCTCGAAGATAACGATACTCTGATTATTGAAGGCTACTGCGAGAAAGAGGGCATAAGAGTAGGTTTTGGCGAAGTAAGCGGCAAGATAGTTGCGAGTCATTGATTTTTTTGTAATTTAACGCCAGTAATGGCTCGCATCAAAATTGCTAATCACCACTATCCTTATGACAAATACGATTATTATCATCATTTGTTCGCTTATACTTATTGCTTATCTTTTTGATATTTCGGCCAAAAAATCCAGAATACCCGGCGTTGTATTACTGCTTACGGTAGGGATAATTGCCCGGCTTATTACTACTTATACTGGTTTTCATGTACCTAATTTAGAGCCGTATCTGCCTGTCATTGGTACCATAGGCTTGATTCTGATTGTGCTTGAAGGTTCACTTGAATTAGAAATTGAATTACAGAAACGTAATCTATTTGTTTCAACTGTAAAAAGTGCTTTTTTCGGTCTTTTTCTGTTTAGTGCTGTATTAGCTGTAGGTCTGTACTATCTGACAGACAAACCTTTTTTGAGTTGTTTGGTCAATGCCATTCCATTGGGCATTATCAGCAGCGCCATTGCTATACCCAGTGTAAAGAACCTGACTCCCCATAACCGTGAATTTGTGGTTTACGAAAGCTCCATTTCAGATATTTTAGGAATTATTTTCTTTAATTTTCTGGTACTTCATGATTATTTCGGATTGATTACTTTTTCGTCTTTTCTGTTTGATATTGTCATTATCATTGCCTTATCTATTGTAGCAAGTATAGGTTTGGGAAGTATGATTAGCAAGTTGAATCATCATATCAAGTATATTCCTATTGTTACCATTCTCATTCTGTTGTATGTCATTACAAAAATTTATCATCTTCCTTCTTTAATGCTTGTCTTGATTTTCGGGTTATTTCTGAATAACGTTCATCTGATTAAGTTTGATTTTGTAAAAAAATGGATAAACCCTGAAACCATCAAAGCCGAAGTTAATTCGTTCGAACATCTGATTGCAGAGGTAACTTTTGTCATTAGGTCTTTCTTTTTTATTATGTTCGGGTATTATACCGACCTGAAAGCACTCCTGAGCCTGTCTGATTTTGTGAATGCCCTCCTGATACTGGTATTTATTTTTGCAGGTCGTTACCTGATTTTCCTGCTATTAAAAATCAAAACCGAGCCGTTGCTTTATATTGCCCCCCGTGGGCTGATTACCATATTATTGTTTTTAGCTATTCCGGAATCCCATCAGATTTTAGAAGTCAACAAAGGTTTGCTGACACAAGTCATATTCCTGACTGCCTTTGTGATGATGTTTGGAATGATTCGGCATAAAAAACCTGCTTAATGTATTATGCTTACGCTCAACCCCGAAGATTTAGACCCAAGGACTTTTTATAGTTATCTCACAGGTACAGTAGCCCCTCGCCCAATTGCTTTTGTGAGCAGTATAGATGTACCGGGAAATGTAAATCTAAGCCCTTTCAGTTTTTTTAATATCATGGGCATTAATCCGCCCTTATTGGTATTTGCACCGAATAACCGGGGCAGAGATGGCTCTAAAAAAGACACTACGCTTAATATCAGCGAAGTGCCGGAAGTGGTGATAAATATGGTTGATTACGCTATGGTACATCAGATGTCGCTGGCAAGTGTTGAGTTTCCACGGGGTATCAATGAATTTATTAAATCGGGCTTTACACCCGAACCCTCGGTGCTGGTTACACCGCCAAGGGTAAAAGAATCGCCTGCGCAGTTTGAATGTAAAGTGTTGGAAGTACGGGAAATAGGTACCATGAATCTTTACATCTGCCAGATAGTGATGGCACATTTTTCGGAGAAAATCGTAGGAGAAAACGGAAAAATAGACCAGAAAAAAACTGATTGGGTAGCCCGCATGGGTGCCGACTGGTATGCACACATAAGCGAAAGCACCATGTTTGAAGTAGAGAAACCCAATACGAAAATCGGTATAGGTTACGATGCTATTCCTGAAAGTATCCGACTCTCAAAAATTCTGACAGGTAACCATTTGGGGCAATTAGGTAATATAGAAGCAATGCCAACCAAAGAGGAAGTGCTGGCGTTCAGGCAGACATCAACGATGCAGAATATTTTTGAACAGGTGATGAATGGTTGTGCGTATCTGGATAACCTGCTACACGATGAAGCACAGCGACTTCTGGCGCAGAATAAGGTAAAAGAAGCATGGCTGGTACTTTTGCAAAGCCAACCTGAGTTTATGACAAAAAATTAAAAATGACCGGATAAAGAAAGCCCCATCCTTCAAATCAGCAAATCTGACGACTTAAAGGACAGGGATAAAATCTATAAGGATAGCTTAAATTGAGTAGTAAGATAATTGTATCAGCCTTTGTTACCACCACCGCCAAACATCTTGAATAAACCTACTATAACCAATACAATAACAATTATCACTACTACAATACCTGTATTAAAACCAGCTTTGAAAATGCCTGCAATGGCATCACATGATGAAATAATCAACACAAAGCAGATAACTAAAAGATAATTTATCAATTTCATGGCCTTTAAAAGTTTTAGTGAATTAAGTAATTTTAATTCCTAAAAAACCGTGCCAGCCATTTTAAAAATATCAGCCGTCAGGCTATAGTGTAGGTCTCCAGCGGAACGATTGGGCATCAACAGCCCGCATCGTACACAAAACTCCGTTCAGGTGGTCGTATTCGTGTTGTAATAATTCAGACAACGCATCTGTTGCCTCCCATCTTTGCTCCTGCCAGTTTTCGTCTAAATATTTCATTATTAGGCTCTTATGCCTTTTCACCTTCACCAAAAGATTCGGAAAACTCATACAATCGTCCCATAGTTCAAACATTTCGGTGCTTGTATCTTCCAATTCAGGATTAATAATCACCACAGGTTTATCTATATTCACATAAATCAGTCTTTTCATAATACCTAATTGTGGGGCGGCAATGCCTCTGCCAAAGTGGTATTTTGCCCGTATTTCTTCCATCACATGGTGTAAATCTTTTACCCATTCTTTCACCTGTGGTAATTCTCCTTGGGCAACAGGCTCACAGATTTCATACAGGCGAGGGTCGCCCAATAAAACTAAATCTTCTAAGTGTTTCATATAATCCCTGGGGGAAATTGTATTTTTGTTTATACAATAAATTTTATACTAATTTTCGGGTATGTTTCGTAATATATCCGACTCCGGGCTTAACAAATTTTAACGAATGGTGTTAAACTAAGTAGCGTATGAGTTTCGTTAAAGCCTGTGAAATAAATTTTAATCCCATGAAAAGAATATATCTGCTAATCTTCCTGTTTTGTGCGATACATAGTTTTGGTCAGACCATTACCTATACGCCGGAAATTGATGACCAGGTTACGTATGATACCGATATTACTAAAGTAGAGCTTCGGGACGAATTTACCATTATTTCTTTCAGTTATCAATACAGCAACCGAAGAAGCCAGAATTATAATTTCCCGATTCCTCTGCCTAATCAAAGGCAGACTTCTACGGCTACCATTTCTATCAATCCTAAAAGTTATCTGAACGGAAACGGCAAGCGTTTTAAATATATCAAATCAACAGGAATTCCTGAATTACCCGATTCTAAGCCTGTTTCGCCCGGTCAGGTTTATAATTTTACGGTTTATTATGAAAGATTAGACCCCGGCATTGAACTTTTTAACCTCATAGAAGGGAAAAACTCTCCTGAACAGACTTTACAATTCTGGAATTTCTACGGTGTGCATATCAAAAACCCATTAAGAAAACTACCAACTACACCCACAGAGCCGGTAACATTAACCATCAAAGGGAAAATATTAGATGCTAAAACTCAGAAACCCATTGCAGGCAAGGTAGTGTATCAGTTTGATAAAAACGCCACCAAAACCGGGTCGGTTCTGGTATCTGCTAACGGAGATTATACTTTTGCCTTGAGTCCTGATGCCTATACGCTCACAGCCACAGCCAAAGGCTATGAAGCCGAGCAGGCTCGTTTAGACTTATCGAAAATTAAACGTAACCAACAATTTACACAAAATATTTATCTGACTCAGGCCGTTGAAAAGACCGAGACCAAGCCAGCACCTAAAGAAACGCCTAAAAAAGACCCGCCAATAATCGAGAAACCTAAAGTAGAACCTCCGGTAATAGATACCACTACCGTTGCTCCTCCTAAAGAAGAAGCCGCTCCGGTAAAAGTAGAGGAAAATAAATTCAGGCTGGATAAAGTGTATTTTAATACAGGTGAATCAGGTTTACTGCCCGAGTCGTATGACCAGTTAGATGGTTTACTGAAAATGATGAAAGACAGCCCGACCATGAATATTATTATTGAAGGGCATACAGATAATATTGGCGACCCCACTCAAAACAAACGTTTGTCGTTAGAGCGAGCCTTTAATGTACGAGAATACCTGATTAAAAAAGGAATTGCAGGCAAACGTATCCAGTTTAAGGGCTATGGCGATACCAAACCCATTGCAGACAATGCCACAGAAAGTGGAAAGAAACTGAACAGAAGAGTAGAATTTGTGATTCTGAACCCGTAACTATTTGATAATCTTGGCGTTTCACTATTTAAGCAGTACAGTACCATGATGCTTTCTGCAAACTTAGTGAAACGCCGTTTTTTATTGTTCAGAATCTAATGCTTTCAATAATATCACTCGCTATCATGGCGGTTGTGCCTTTCAATTGGGCGGCTCTGTCTCCGGCCAATCCATGTTCATATACGCCCAATAGAGCGGCTTCTTCGGGTTTGTAACCTTGTGCCAATAGTGCCAGTATCATTCCAGTGAGCACATCTCCACTCCCACCCTTAGCCATGCCTGCATTTCCGGTCGAGTTAAAATGAATGGTGCCGTCAGGCAAGGCCACTGCTGTAAATGCGCCTTTGAGGCAAACGATACACTGATGACTGACTGCAAAATCTTCAAGCAATGCTAATTTTTCATAATCATTCTCCCACTTTTTGCCTATCAGCCGTTGAAACTCTTTAGGGTGAGGGGTTAAAACAGCTCCTTTCGGTAATAATGCCAGTAATTTCTTATCAGAGGCGATAATATTCAGCGCATCGGCATCAATAACAATAGGTACTTTCACTTGCTTCAATACTTCTTCTATCAGTCCGGCAGTTTTAGGCGCAGTTCCTATACCACAGCCTATCCCGATTGCCTGATAATTATCCAGTTTGGGTAATGTTTCTAAAAACGCCTTGTTTGCATCCGTTAGACACATAGCTTCCGGAATAGCTGTCTGAAGAATTGCATAGCCACATTCCGGTGCATAAACGGTTATTTTACCCACACCTGACCTCAGACAAGCCCGGGTTGATAGTACTGCTGCTCCTATCATTCCATAACTGCCTGCCATCATCAACGCATGACCGAAATGGCCTTTATTGGCAAATTTCGAACGGGGTTTAATGAATGCTTCGGCGATTTGGCTATCTGTATAAAAATACCGGCTTTCCAACTTCCCGATAAATTCTTCATGAAGCCCGATGCTTACCACTTCCCAATTACCTACAAAATCACCATTCTGTGGTAATACAAAAGCTAATTTGGGTGTTTGAAAAGTGATAGTATAATCAGCCTTCAGGATTATATCCTTATCCCCATTTAATGAATCAGCGAATAAACCTGTGGGTATGTCCACCGCCACTATCTCTGCCTCCGATTCATTCAGCTTTTCAACTGTCGATTCAATTAATCCTTCCAACGGTCTTGAGAGTCCTGCGCCTAACATGGCATCAATTATCAAATCATTTTTATTAAAATCAGGAATTTCATCAATCTCACTAATTTCTACCGGATGAATTTTATTTTGTAATCTTTCAAGATTCTTCTTAAAGTTGGCCGATTGTTTAGTGCTATGATTGATAATATAAATTTCAAGGTCATACCCTAAGGCATACAACATTCGTGCAATAGCCAGTCCATCGCCACCATTATCACCCACACCACACAACACGAGTATTTTTTTGTAGGAAACCGGAAAATGCCTGATAAAAATACTGACAAAGGCACGTGAGGCACGCTCCATGAGGTCAATAGAGGCAATCGGTTCATGGACAATAGTATATTCATCGGCTTCTTTTATCTCAGATATATAATTGCCTGCCTTTGTCTGCTTTCTTGTTAATAAAATTTTCATCAACTTTGTGTAATTAAATTGAGTGATTTAGCGATTTAGTGAATGAGTGATTTAGCTGCCGCTGGTGCGGTGATTGTTTTAATAAGCATTGCAAAGTCTATTAAAACAATTTATGAATTGCTCTTTATTAATCAGATAAAATTAGTTCATATTAATTAAAAAATACTAATCAAAATTAATCACTCAATCACACATTCACTTAATCACTAAATTATTTTTTTAACATGTCAGAATTTATCAGTGGCATTCAGCAAGTAGGAATTGGTGTGAGAGATGCAGCAGAAGCCTTCAATTGGTATAATAGAACCTTAGGACTGAATGTCCCGCTTTTTGATGATGTGGCAGAAGCCAAACTCATGACCCCACACACCAATGGCATTATCAGGCAACGTCGTGCCATTCTTGCTCTCAATATGGCCGGTGGTGGTGGTGCTGAAATCTGGCAATCGAACCGACCTGAGCCTGTTGCACCGGAATTTATGCCTGAACTGGGCGACTATGGCATTTTTGCGCTCAAGATTAAATCTTCAGACGTAAAACAATTTGCCGGAACGCAAAATTTAAAAGTAGAAACTTCGCCTGAAAACAAAAATCATAGCTGGTTACAAGACCCTTACGGAAACCAGTTGCAGATTGTAGCTGATAATTCATGGTTTAAGCCTAATAGTAGCCTTACCGGAGGTGTAGTCGGGGTTATTATTGGCGTAAGCGATATTGCCAAAGCACTGAAATTGTATAAAGATACTTTGGGCATCAGTGAAGTGGCTTACGACAAAAGCGGAAAATTTGAAGATTTTGCTACACTGGGCAAAGGCAATGTAAAATTCAGAAGGGTATTATTGCGCAAAGCCATGAATAACAACGGGGCTTTCAGCCGATTGTTAGGCAATGTAGAGATAGAATTAGTACAGAATCTTGAAGCGGACGCCAAGCCAAGAAAAATCTTTGAAAAACGTAGTTGGGGCGACTTAGGATTTATTCATTTGTGTTTCGACACATTAAATATGGATAATTTGAAACAACTTTGCCAGAAAAATGGTTTTCCTTTTACAGTAGATAGTAGCGATACCTTCGATATGGGCGAAGCAGGTGGCAGATTTACTTATATAGAAGACCCTGACGGTACGCTGATAGAGTTCGTTGAAACACATAGAGTGCCAATTTTAAAAAAAATCGGCTGGTATCTGAACCTTAAAAAAAGAAAAACGCAAAAACCTTTGCCTGACTGGATGGTTGCCACGATGGGTTGGGGCAAAGTAAAAGCGAAGGATTAAAGGGGTTTAGCAGGGGTAACGAATATTTTTATACGAAATTGAAAAAAATCTAAATTTTTTTTCAATCAAATTTTACCCAAGTAATTTTTTTTTATATATTAGCACCAATAAATACAACAAATGAAAAATCCTGACGTTTTTTGGATTTTACAGTAAAAATTATTAATTTTGCAGTCCGATTAGGAGAATGCTGGGTTTGTACGGTTCAGCCGCTTCACTAAGCGTATAAATTAATAATCAAGTAAATAACAAAGCAATGGATTTGATTAAATTGGTTGAGTCAGAATTTACTGGCAAAAGAGAAAATCAACCGGAATTTAAAGCAGGTGATACCGTAAACGTTCACGTTAAAATTAAAGAAGGTAACAAAGAGCGTATTCAGGTTTACACCGGTACAGTTATTCAGCGTCGTAATGCTGGTACAAATGGTGAGAGTTTTACCGTTCGTAAAATATCAAATGGCGTAGGTGTTGAGAGAATTTTCCCTATTTTATCGCCAAGTATTGATAAAATTGAGGTAGTACGTCATGGTAAAGTACGTCGTGCGAGATTGTTCTACTTACGTGGAAAACAAGGTAAAGCTGCTCGTATCAAAGAATTAAAGAAATAATGTACATCAAACCAGTAATAGTTAAACTATTCAGGTTTTCAGATGTCTAAAGATAAAAGTAATAGCTTTTTCATAATTTTGTATGGGAAAAGGTCGCTTCTTTGAAGCGGCTTTTTTTGTTTATGCCCCTCTGTATTATTCAATTTAAAGACACTAATTTTATAAAGAAAAGAATTAAGTTTGTGACGAATTTGTTGAGCAAATATGAACGACCAGACATATACAGGAAACTTTTATAAATACCAGGGCACAGGCAACGACTTTGTGATGATTGATAACCGTGACGGACAATTTCCTGTCAGCCAGCCTTATATAGCACATCTTTGCCACCGTCGTTTTGGAATCGGGGCAGATGGATTGATTTTATTACAGAATGACCCTGACTATGATTTCAGGATGGTGTACTTTAATGCCGATGGAGGCGAGGGCAGTATGTGTGGCAATGGTGGACGATGTACAGTACGTTTTGCTGAAGACTTGGGCATTTTTAGTGGCAATACTACTTTTATTGCTGTTGATGGTGAACACGAAGCCTCAGCAAGTTCAGAAGTTATCTCCTTAAAAATGGGACAAGTGCATGGCATTGAACACCACGACGACTATGATTTTATGAATACTGGTTCGCCGCATTATGTGAGATACGTTTCTGACATTAAAAACTTTGATGTAGTGAACGAAGGCAAAAAAGTAAGGTATGCCGATGACTGGGTCAAACGTGGAGGTACGAATGTAAACTTTGTAGAGGTGCTTGACGACGAAACTATTTATGTTCGCACCTACGAAAGAGGTGTTGAAGATGAAACCTATTCGTGTGGTACGGGTGTAACCGCCTGTGCTTTATCGGCACATCTGAAACACGGTATGCAAAGCCCTGTAAAAATTATTACCAATGGCGGAAATTTACAGGTAGCTTTTGATAAAGATTTTCAGAACATACATCTGATTGGCCCGGCGATCAGGGTATTTGGTGGGAAATTATAAATCCCGGTCAGCTATGTAATGAAGAGACGACATGCTGGCGTCTCCACAGGATTATCCAACCTATTGAATTTAATTTGACAGGAGATTTTGAAAACCAACAAAAGTTTTTTTGTTATTGATAGTTCTTCTTTTTGCATTGTTATCATCATCTATTAATAAAAGATGAAAATTGATAAATTGTTAAAAAATTGAATAGCTAAATACTATCTTCGCAACTATTACTTTAACCATATACTGCAATGACCGAATTCGCATTAACCATTGAATGGAAAGGTTTTGAGAAAGATAAGTATGTTCATACAGTTTTAGAAGACAATATTCTGCCCCCATATATCAGGCAATGCCGCTGGTTTGCCGGAAAAGCCCGTAAGATTAAACAGTTAAAGGTCAGGCACGTGGTACATTTTGAAGAATTTATCTTCATGATGTTTGAAGCCCGCTACGAAGAAAATGATGCCGAATTATACCTTTTACCCCTTTCCTTTATTGAAGACAATACGCAGGATATTCCGGCAAAGGGTATTCTGAGCAAGGCTGCGATGGACGACAAAACGGGGCATCTGGTTGATGCGATTTATGATGTTAATTTTCGGAGTGCTATTTACCGGTCTATTTTCAATCAGTCGCAGATACGCCAGTATAACCAGGATTTATTGACCTTTACCAAAGGTAAAGCATTTGAAGAAGAATCGGCTGAGATAGATTCTTATCTGCCTGACATTGATTCATCGAACTCTGCCATGATTTTTGGCGGAAAATACTTTCTGAAACTCTACCGGAAACTTTTTTCTGAAACCAATCCCGAGGTTGAAATGGTTGAGTTTATCACGCAGTATTCAGAGTTTAGAAATATCCCGTTATTTGCAGGAAGCATTACCTGGAATCGCAAAGATGAAGCTGCTACTACTTTCGGGGTAATGGTACAGGTAGTAGAAAATATCAAAGACGACTGGAGCATGACAGGCGATTACCTGAATGACTTTTTAGAAGCCTTTGTTGAAGGTAATTTTCAGATAAAAGAATCAGTTTTTGATAAAGTTACCCAATTAGCCCATCGTACAGCGCAAATGCACTTAGCTTTGTTTGCTTTACGTGGGGCTGATAATTTCAATGCAGAGCCTTTCGACCGTCAGTATAGAAGGTATCTGCACGAAAAATTTGAGAATTTATTAGAGCGTCGCTATACACTTCTGACAGACAATTACCTGAAATTAGACGAACAGGCACAAAATCTTGCCTGGACATTCATGGAGGCTAAAGACCTCATTCTTGACTTTATTGACCAGATACTTACCCGTCCGTTATCTTCTTTCCGTACCCGTATTCATGGCGATTATCATTTAGGGCAGATTTTAGCTACTAACGACGATTTAGTGATTATTGATTTTGAAGGAGAGCCGGAAAGCAGTATTACCGAGCGGAAAATTAAACATTCGCCTCTCAAAGATGTGGCAGGTATGATTCGTTCGTATCATTATGCTGTTTCGGCCAAATTGTTCAACTCTGCAGAAACAAGTACCAGAGAAACGATTGTCTTACAAAGAGCAGCCGACCGTTGGTATAAATTAATCAAGGATACCTATCTGGAAGAATACCTGTCGATGTTTGGCTCACCTCATCCCCTATTCAAAGACCCCAACGAGGTAAACTACTTACTTTTGTTCCATTTATTAGAAAAAGCCATTTACGAATTGGGCTATGAAGTAAATTACAGACCTACCTGGGTAAAAATTCCGTTGAAAGGAATTGTAGAAGTAATAAATGAAATAGAAAAACTACGACGTTGATATGAAAGCCTATTTTCAGAAACTTTTTGAACATGAGCATTGGGCAAATGTAAAGGTTTTAGAAACATTTTTAGAAGCAAGACAGGTGTCAGACCGCACACATGAGATAATTTCGCACATGGCCGCAGCTCAGACCATCTGGATAGAGCGCATGAATGGTATCACCTCTGATACAAAGGTCTGGTCGGTTTATGAAAAAGAAACCCTGAAAGGGTTATTTGATGCCAATTATCAGGCTTTACAAGCACTTATAGACAACGAAGATTTTGACCGTGTGGTACATTATACCAATTCAAGAGGCGAACACCATAGTAGTATTCTCAGCGATATACTTACACACATGGCTTTGCATGCGTCTTATCATCGTGGACAAATCATTTTATTAATCAAAGGTCAGGTAGAGAAACTTCCGGCTACTGACTATATTTTTTATTACCGTTAAATCGACTCAACATTCAAATGAATCATATACCTACATTCGACGACATCAGAGAAACCCACGAAAGAATTAGTATTTACATCAATAAAACTCCTGTATTAAGTTCAGATGCTATTAATGAACTGGCAGGTTGCTATGTATTCTTTAAATGCGAGAATTTACAAAAAATCGGGGCTTTCAAAGCACGTGGTGGAATGAATGCGGTATTGTCGTTGAGTAAAGAAGAACAGCAAAAAGGAATTACTACTCATTCGTCAGGAAATCATGCACAGGCCATTGCTTTAGCTGCCAAAGCTGTTGGTACAAAGGCTTATATTGTCATGCCTAACAATGCCCCCGAAATCAAGAAAAACGGGGTAAAATACCTGGGTGGCGAAATCATTGAATGTGAGCCTACCTTAGAAGCGAGAGAAACCACTGTGCAAAAGATAATTGATGAAAAAGGCGCCACATTTGTTCACCCTTTCAATAACTACGATGTAATAGCCGGACAAGCCACTGCGGCTATTGAACTCATAGAACAGGCAGGCGAATTAAACGTAATCATGGCTCCGGTTGGTGGTGGTGGCTTGTTGAGTGGTACAGCCTTAGCAGCACATTATTTAATGCCCAATGCAGAAGTAATAGCCGGAGAACCGGAAGGCGCAGCCGATGCCATACGCTCATTCAAAAGTGGGAAAATAGAAAAAGCTCCTTATATCAAGACCATTGCTGATGGTTTATTGACAAACTTGGGAGATAAGACTTTAGAGATTATCCGCACTTATGTGAAAGATATTATTACTGTTAGCGAAGAAGAGATTATTGCGGCTATGCGACTGGTGTGGGAGCAATTAAAAATTGTGATTGAGCCTTCTTCGGCAGTACCATTTGCAGCCTTATTGAAAGAAAATCAACGCTTTGCAGGCAAAAGAATAGGGATTATTTTGACTGGTGGGAATGTAGATTTGGGCAAATTGCCGTTTTGAGGGTTAAAATTGATATACATATTTACCACGGAGTGGCACTGAGTTTTGCACGAAGTTGCACAGAGAAATAGTTTAAACTTCGTGTACCTCCGTGGTAAACTTTGTGTTACTCCGTGGTTAAAAATTCTTATTTTATACCTTTACTCCTTCGCCTGAAACAAATCCGTAAAACTAAACGTGTTCCCATCAAACAACCCTAAATCACTTAGTTTTAATGAGGGTATTACTAATAAGGCCATAAACGACAAGCTCATAAATGGAGAGATAAGCGTGCTGCCCAACTGTTCTTTAGCAAATTTATCAATCATGGTATAGCTTTCAGCTACTTTATAACCGTCTTCATTACTCATTAATCCTGCCACAGGTAAAGCTAAGACTCCTTTTTTCAGATTACTTACAGCCGATACGCCTCCTTTTTCTCTTACAATCAGATTTACTGCTTCACAAATAGATTCATCGTCAACACCTACGGCAATGATATTATGCGAATCATGCGCCACTGAGGAAGCAATCGCTCCTTCTTTCAAACCGAAATTATTGATAAATGCAATGGCAGGTTTGGCTTCTGAATAACGATTATAAACCACTACTTTCAGTATATCATTCACAGTATCAGTTACAACCTTAGCTTTGACAATTTTCGGTTCTACCAAAAGCTCTTTCGTAATCAGTTGCCCGTCTATGGTTTGTATTACTCGTAGCAGATTCCCTTTGGGCGGAGCAACTACGACAATATCCTGTGGGTCAAGCGACTTACAGTTAAAATTATTGATTACTTCGCTTTTCAGATTTTCTATAAACGAAGTACCTTTCTCAGCTACCTTTTCCCCATCTATATAAGTTTCCAATACTTCAAAGTTTTCAAGATTATCTACGATGATGAAATCTGCCCAGTCTCCTTCTCTCAATAAACCTACGTTCATCCGGTAATGCAAAACCGGATTAATAGTTGCCATGCGTAGTACTTTAAACTTATCAATTCCTTTGGCAATGGCACGTTTGATGAGTTGATTGATATGCCCTTCGACTAAGTTATCCGGGTGTTTATCGTCAGAACAGAACATCATTTCTGAATACCAGGTATCCGCCAATGGAATCAGTTCTTCAAAATTCTTGGCAGCACTCCCCTCCCGAATCAGGATTTTCATGCCTAATTTTAATTTCTCTAATGCCTCTCCTTTGGTAAAACATTCGTGGTCAGTCTCTATACCCGCTTCAACATATTTTTTGGCTGAGGCACCTCTCAAACCCGGAGCGTGTCCGTCAATGGGTTTATTAAAGGCTTTGGCTAAAGCTAATTTCTGCATCACAACCGGGTCTTCATTCAACACACCCGGAAAGTTCATCATCTCAGCCAGATAGCCTACTTCTTTGTAAGTGAACAATTGCGCAATATCTTCGGCAGTTACAGTAGCCCCTGCTGTTTCAAAAGTGGTAGCCGGAACACAGGATGGTGCTCCAAAACAAAATTTGAAGGGTACTTTCCGGCCATCTTCAATCATGTATTTTACGCCCTCTACACCCAATACGTTGGCAATTTCATGAGGGTCAGAGACAGTTCCTATGGTGCCATGTACTACGGCCAGTCTTGCAAATTGGGCTGGTGTAAGCATTGAACTTTCTATATGAATATGTGCATCAATCAAACCCGGCAATATATACTGCTCCTCTGCCCTTTCTTCACCCATATATTTTATATGCTGAATTCTTCTGTTTTCTACTGTTATTTCTCCATATTCAATTGTTCCGTCAAACACATTTACAAGGTTGGCTGTATAGGTCGTCATTGTCTCTAAAACTTAATTTTATAGGGTAAATAGCTATGCTGATAGGTTGGTTATCTGTTTAAAAAATGAAGTTATCATTCTTTTTCAAAAAAGGCTAATCTGAGCCAACGAAAGCCTTAAAAATAATTACTTTTTTATCAAACGTGCGCTTTTCAAAAAAACATTTATTTTTTTGATACTTTTTGAATGATTTTACGTTTAAATGTATGAATAAATCAAAAGTATTTGAAATGAACAAAAACAACGTAGAATTGAACGAAAAGTTTGCAGAAAGACGTCGCTTCGATTTAATGGCCAGTTTAGCCATCGATGCGCTTGGTATGTCAACTTTTCTGTTACCTGCCCTGGGCGAAAGCTTCGATTTAGTTTTGGCTCCGGTAATTGCTGCCCTTATTTATTCTGTACACCGCACTACTTTTGGAGCCATATTCGGGTTTATAGAAGAGATTATTCCTTTTACCGATATTATTCCAACGGCTACCGTTTTGTGGGCATACCGTTATATTTTCAAGAAAAAAGAAACGTGGGAGCAATTTGCAGAGAAATATAATAAGAAAAATAATAAAAATATTGTTGTTCCGGTGTAAGAACAATAATGTGATGATTGAATCCCTGTAAAAGCAACAGACTACCTGTTGCTACAAATAAAAATCCCTTTCCTGTGTAAGAAAGGGATTTTTATTTGTCATAAATGGGCAAAAATATCAGAAATGTCTTTCTCCGGCTTCTCTTTTACCCAACATTACGGCTCCGGCCATAGCCACTAAAAGCAGTATCGAGATAAGTTCGAATGGCAACAGGTATTCGCCATAAAGCGATTTACCCAATACCTCAATCATACCACTCTGCGAGTTATAAGTCAAAGGATTCACAGGTTCACGTTCGGCTCTGCGCAAGAAAATAATTAATATTCCTCCTAAAATAACCGCCGTAATTACTGCAGTGATAATAATTTTGTCTTTTTTCATTTCTTCGCTTTCCTGTTTCATATTCAGAAACATGATAACGAACAGGAACAAGACCATGATAGCTCCCGCATACACAATGATATTTACAGCCGCCAAAAACTGTGCATTCAGCAGAATATAGTGTGCTGATAGTGAAAAGAAAGTAACTATCATATAAATGACACTATGCACAGGGTTGCGAGACATAACGGTACCTAATGCACCGAAAAGAGTCAGCACCGATAAAATAGCAAACGTGTAATAGATAGGCGGAAGGCTCAGTATGTTTTTAAAATATTCCATAGGTATTTTGTCTCAAATTGTACGTATTTGAGTTACGCATTATTTTTCCAGAGTTTCATTGCATCTTCTTTTGTCCAGGCATCGCGGCGGTAGCGGTTGTTAGGGTCTTCTACCAGTTTATCTTTGCCATAAATCACATCTTCACGCTCTGTAAATACAGGCACAAATTGATCATGACGTAAATAAACCGCCTGTTTAGGACAAGCCTCTTCGCAAAGGCCACAGAAAATACAGCGAAGCATATTAATTTCATACACTGCCGCATACTTCTCTTCACGATACAGATGTTCTTCACCCTTTTTTCTTTCCTGTGCTACCATTGAGATTGCTTCAGCCGGACAAGCCACTGCGCACAAACCACAGGCTGTGCAACGCTCACGTCCTTCTTCGTCTCTCTTCAGAATATGGTGTCCACGAAAAACAGGCCCTAAATATCTTTTTTGCTCAGGATACTGAATCGTAGGCTTTTTCATGAAAAAGTGACGAATCGTAATTCCTAAACCTGTTGCTAAAGATGGTAAGTAGCTGCGTTCAAATAAACTCAGCTCACTCTTATCAGTTTTTTTAGCTCTATTAGTTAATTGCATAATTTTAATATTTCAATACAAGCCATCTAACAGTATCAAACCTGATGGCCTGCCATATTTTAAGCACCTAAAATTGCCGCCTTTTTTCTTGGACGCATGGCCCAGACAACAGACAATATCACAACAAATACGATCAGCCCCACCCACATGCCTATAGCTAACTTATACCCTGAAAGCATGGATACTGCGGTAATAATCATGTTTACGACAGCTAACGGAATCAAGCCTTTCCAACCCAAATTCATTAATTGGTCGTAGCGGAAACGTGGAACTGTCCAGCGAACCCACATAAAGAAGAAGATTCCGAAAAGAATTTTGCTAAACATCACAAGGATACCGATTGCAGTACCTACGTTATGACCTACCGTTTGTCCCAAACCCGAATTCAATGCCGCCTGCACATTATCCATAAAAGGATAGTTATAACCACCAAAGAACAAACAAGCGGTTACAGCCGATGAAGCAAACATATTAATGTATTCAGCAAACAGATAGAATCCTAATTTCATTGAACTATACTCAGTATGATACCCTCCTACTAACTCGGTTTCACACTCAGGTAAGTCAAATGGTGTACGGTTACATTCAGCAAAGGCACACACTATAAAAATAAGGCAGCCTAACGGTTGATAGAATACATTCCAGTTAAGGAATCCGTGTTGTTGCTCAACAATGGTACGTAGCGACAATGAACCCGATAACATCAGAATAGCAATGATTGACATACCCATAGCTAATTCGTAGCTGATGTTCTGTGAGGCGGCACGAATAGCACCCAATAAAGAGAATTTATTGTTAGATGCCCATCCACCTATCATTACGCCATACACACCTAAAGAAACCACACCAAATACATACAATATACCAATGTTGATCTCGATAGCCTGTACGGTTACTGTTTTGCCATCAATCAAGAATGAATCACCGAAAGGTACAACAGCACTTGACATCAAAGCGGTAAGCATTGACAAACAAGGGCCTAAAATAAATAACCATTTATCTGCCTGCGCCGGAATAAAATCTTCTTTAAAGAACATTTTACCTGCATCGGCCAATGGTTGTAACAAACCACCCCATCCGGCACGGTTCGGACCACTTCTGTCCTGAATATAGCCGGCTACTTTACGTTCTGCCCAGGTTGAGTAGGCCGCAATGCCGAGGGTAATTGCAAAAATCACTAAAATAATCAGGGCCTTCCAAAGAAACATGGTTTCGTTTGCCCACTGCATAAATCCGTTCATAGCTAATCAATTACTTATGCCCAAAATATTTTTCGTCTTTCGCCATTAAGGCTTTATAATCTTCCGATTGTTGAATATCGCTCATTTCATGTAGATATGGGCGGTCGTCATCAATTTTTTTGTATTGTGATTCAGCTAATTTTAAAGCAAAATCAGGTTTCGTTACTAAATTTTTACTGTATTTATTAGCCGAGATAACAGAGGCACGCGACACCTTAGTCGGGCCTTCAATGGTCCATTGGCTGGTTTGTTTTCTTTCAAAACGACAGGTATTACAGATAAAGTCATTTACTTCACCCCATTCGTTTTTACGGGCGGTAACCCGGATTACCTCATCACCACGGTACCACAATTGTACTTTACCACTACATTTCTCGCACTCACAATGAGCATCAACCGGTTTCGAGAACCATACACGGTTTTTGAAACGATAGGTTTTATCAGTCAAGGCACCCACAGGGCACACATCTATTACATTTCCTGAGAAATCATTGTCAATAGCCTGCCCGATATAAGTTGAGATTTCAGCGTGGTCTCCACGATTCATTACCCCATGTACCCTTTTGTCTGTAATCTGGTCGGCAGTATATACACAACGATAACACAAAATACAGCGTGTCATGTGTAGCTGAATATAAGGACCAATGTCTTCTTTCTCAAAAGTACGGCGGTCTTCTTCGTATCTGGTAGTACCAACACCGTGTTCGTAAGAGAAATCCTGTAAGTGGCACTCTCCGGCCTGGTCGCACACAGGGCAATCAAGCGGGTGATTGATTAACAGGAATTCAACCACTGATTTTCTTGCATCTACTACCTGCGGATTGGTAAAGTTTTCTACCACCATTCCGTCCTGAATAGGTGTGATACAAGAAGCTACCAGTTTAGGCATCGGACGAGGGTCTTTGGCTGAGCCAGCAGAAACTCTCACAAGGCAAGCACGGCATTTTCCGCCCGAACCTTTCAGAGGCTCATAATAACACATGGCTGGTGGAGCAACTTCAGGGCCGATTTTACGTGCCGCTTGCAAAATGGTTGTTCCCGGTGGTACTTCAACCTCCACACCATCAATGGTTACTTTAAATAATTGAGGGGCTGTATTTTCCATAAAGTCAATTTTCTTAATTCAATTAAAACAGGCGGCTTATGCCAACACACTTTCTTTCATATAAACGGCACCTGGTTTTGTGGCCTCTATCGGATGTTTGATATGCCACTCAAATTCATCACGGAAATGGCGGATAGCCGAGGCAACAGGCCATGCAGCCGCATCACCTAACGGGCAAATAGTATTCCCTTCTATTTTTTTCGAAATATCAACCAGTAAGTCAATATCGTGCATAGAGCCTTTTCCGTGTTCAATACGATTCAATACTTTCTGCATCCAGCCTGTTCCTTCACGGCAAGGCGAACATTGTCCGCATGATTCGTGCTCATAGAAACGGGCAAAATTCCATGTATTCCGTACAATACAAGCAGTTTCGTCAAAAACGATGAATCCGCCTGAGCCTAACATAGTTCCGGTAGCAAAACCACCGTCTGATAATGATTCGTAACTCATTAATCTGTCTTCCCCATTGGCCGTTTTCAGGAATAAATGACCGGGAACAATCGGTACAGAAGAGCCACCGGCTACTACTGCTTTCAGCGTATGGCCTTTACGTACACCACCACAATATTCATCAGAGTTCAGAAACTCATCACACGATAATCCAAGATTGATTTCATATACACCCGGATTATTGATATGACCTGATGCCGAAATTAATTTAGTACCTGTACTTTTGCCAATACCGTAAGTGGCGTAAGCCTCACCACCATTATTGATAATCCATGAAGTAGTGGCAATAGACTCTACGTTATTTACCACAGTCGGACATTGATACAAGCCTTTTACAGCAGGGAACGGTGGTTTGTTTCTTGGATTCCCTCTTTTACCTTCCAGAGACTCCAACAAGGCTGTTTCTTCGCCACAAATATAAGCGCCACCTCCCGGATGAACAACCAGTTCTAAATCATAACCACTACCTAAAATATTCTTACCTAAAAAGCCTGCCGCTTTGGCTTCTTCAATGGCTTTTTCAAGAATACGAATCACGTACATTAACTCACCTCTTACATAGATAAACGATTTATTAGCACCCAAAGCATAGCTTGAAATAATCATTCCTTCTATCAATAAATGTGGAAGGTTTTTCATCAGGTAATGGTCTTTGAAAGTACCCGGCTCTGACTCATCGGCATTGCACACTAAATAACGTGGCACACCCTCAGGTTTTGCCAAAAATGACCATTTCATACCCATCGGGAAACCGGCTCCTCCTCGACCACGCACACCCGATTTCTTTACTTCTTCCACTACTGCCTCCGGACTCATTGTCTTGATTGCTTTCTCAACAGCCGTATAGCCACCTTTTTTGCGGTAAACCTCAAAGGTTTCAATTCCCGGGGTATTAATATGTTCGGTTAATATCTTCATGATTCTATATTAGAAAATCAAAAACTTTTATTGATTGCTGCTCCCATTACGAAACAACGGCATTATCTCGACAATTCTCTTATGATGTCGTCAACTTTATCATTGGTCAGATTCATGTAATATTTTTCACGAATCTGGAAACATGGTCCCCATCCACAAGCAGCCAGACACTCCACTTCTTTCAAAGTAAACATACCATCAGAAGTAGTCTGACCTTTTTTGATACCTAATTTTTGTGTCAGGTGTGCATATACTTCTTCGCCACCCATCAATACACATGGGCCTGTGCGACAGTATTCTATCACATGTTTGCCTACAGGCTCTAAATGAAACATGGTATAAAAAGTAGCCACTTCATATACTTCAACAGGAGAAATATTCAGCAATGAAGCCACATAATCCATTACATCCTGGCTCATCCAGGCAAATTGTTCCTGAGCTAAGTGCATGATAGGCATTAAAGCTGACTTTTGTTTTCCTTCCGGATAACGGGCTATCATTTCTTTGGCTATGGCCAACCGTTCAGGTGTAAAAGCTATTGTATTTGTAAGTTCAATCATTTTGTGTAATCAAATTTAGGCATCTAATTCTCCGGCAATTACATTGAGGCTACTCATAATTGCGATGGCATCTGAAATGGCAACACCTTTACACATTTCAGGGTAAGCCTGATAATAAATAAAACAAGGACGACGGAAGTGTAAACGATACGGAGCACGACCACCATCGCTTACCAGATAAAAACCTAATTCGCCGTTGCCCCCTTCTACTGCATGATAGACCTCTCCTACGGGAGCATCAATTTCACCCATCACAATCTTGAAGTGATAGATAAGAGCTTCCATATTGCTATATACTGCCTGTTTAGGCGGTAAATAGTAATGGTCTTCATTGGCATAGTACGGGCCTTCGGGCAGGTTTTCAATCGCCTGTTTAATGATTTTGATACTCTCCCACATTTCCTGGTTTCTCACCATGAAACGGTCATAAGTATCGCCATTGTGGCCAACCGGAATATCAAAGTCAAAATCTTCGTATGATGAGTAAGGCTCCATTACACGCACATCGTAGTCAACACCTGCCGCACGTAGATTGGGGCCTGTAAAACCGTATTCCAAGGCACGTTCTGCCATAATAGGCCCTACATTTACTACTCTATCGATAAATATTCTGTTTCTGTTGAAGAGTTTTTCAAATTCAGCCAAGGCTTTGGGCAGATCATGATAAACAGCCTGCTTGATTTTTTTGAGTGCAGTTGGTGATAAATCACGCTCCATACCCCCGATACGACCCATGTTCGTAGTCAGACGGGCACCGCACATCTCTTCGTAGATTTCGTATATTTTTTCTCTTTCCTGAAACAGGTACAGGAAGCCTGAATAAGCTCCTGTGTCCACACCGAGAATGGAGTTACAAATCAGGTGGTCAGCAATACGTGCCAGTTCCATCATAATTACCCTGATATACTGCGCACGCTTAGGTACAGTTACGCCCAACAGTTTTTCTACGGTCATGTGCCAGCCCATATTGTTGATAGGCGACGAACAGTAGTTCATACGGTCGGTAAGGGTAGTAATCTGATAGAAAGGACGACGTTCGGCGATTTTCTCAAAGGCACGGTGAATGTATCCGACAGTTTGTTCGCCTGACACGATTTTTTCGCCGTCCATTTTCAACACATTCTGGAAGATCCCATGTGTTGCGGGGTGAGTAGGCCCCAGATTAAGGGTAGTATATTCTGTGTCTTCAACAATAGGCCTGTTCAAGGCCAATGCATCAGTGGTGTTTTTAGGGATAATCAGTTCTTCTGCCATTGTGTACTATTTTCAATTAACCTCGAATAGTTTGGTATCGTTATGCTAATTGTCAAATTTATTGCTAAGTATCGAATGATACATATTTTCCACTTTAACTCCATATAAAAGACGGATTGACAATCCGTATTACGCTTCACGGATTAGCAATCCGTGATACTATCTTCCGAAAAGCGCGTCAATCTTGTCATTACGGGTGGCATCTTCCAGTGGATATTCTTTTCTCATCGGGAAGTAGTCCATCTCTTCAATATTCAGAATGCGTTTCAGATTTGGATGACCGTCGAAGATAATACCATAAAAATCATAGGTTTCTCTTTCCAGCCAGTTGGCAGTGGCATAGAGCGTGGTAGCCGTTGGAATATGAATGTCATCAGCCGAAAGGAAAACCTTGATACGCACACGCTTATTGTTTTCCAGACTGTGCAAATGATAAATTACGCCAAATTCTTCGCCGGCATTATCGGGCAAGTGGATACCACAAATATCTGTAAGAAAACGGAAACGGAAAGTTTCGTGCTTATGAAGATATACCAGCAGATTGATGATGTTCTGACGATTGGTAGTAAAGGTAAGCAACTCATATGGTTCTTCGAAATTCTTAACATTCTCACCAAAATGAGCTAATATATCTTCTGCTATTTGTTGATTACTTAACATGGATTCTGTTTAGTGATAGTTCTGTTGAGTGATTTAGCGATTTAGTGATTATTTTACTTACAATTTCAATCACTAAATCACCGCAGCGGCGGACCGCTCATTCACTAAATTTTTTACTGAATATTATATGATTCTAATAAAGCTGAATACTCAGGGGTGTTTCTTCTACGGAGCGATTCGTTTTTGGCTAATTCCTGAATCTGCATCAGTCCGTCAAGAATCTGCTCAGGACGTGGCGGACAGCCCGGCACATATACATCAACCGGAATAATGCGGTCGATACCCTGTAATACAGAATAGGTATCAAAAATTCCACCACTTGAAGCGCACGCACCTACGGCTATTACCCAACGAGGCTCTGCCATTTGCAGATATACCTGTTTGACAACCGGACCCATTTTTTTGGCAATGGTGCCCATTACCATCAGCAGGTCGGCCTGACGAGGGGAGAAACTTGGTCTTTCTGAGCCAAAACGTGAGATGTCGTAGTGCGACCCCATGGTTGCCATAAACTCAATCCCACAACACGAAGTGGCAAATGGCAAAGGCCATAGCGAATAGCTACGTGCCATACCAATAACTTTATCTAATGAAGTAGCGAAGAAGCCTGCTCCTTCTAACCCTTCCGGTGCTTCCACCATTTTTACTGAACTCATATGTGTTATCTGTACTTGTCTGAAAGACCTAAAACTTTTTTTAAGCCTAAACAATTTTTAGAAATCTGTAAGAAATATTGAGCGACCGTCGCTCGGTGATTGAGTGATTAGTGATTGAGTGATTAGAGTTTTTTAAGTCTCTTAACTTTGTAAATTAACTTGAAAAAACAAATCAGCGATAAATTATTTAATCACTAATTCACTCAATTCTCATAAAACAAAATTGTCGGATTGTACTAATCCGACGGATGCTTATTCCTTTTCCCAGCTTAGTACACCTTTCTTAATGATGTAGTAAAAGCCGGACATCAGCAATGCCAGGAAGACTATCATTTCAACAAAACCAAACCATCCCAATTTCATAAAGTTTACTGCCCACGGATACATAAAGATAATCTCTACATCAAAAAGCACAAACAAAATAGCTATCAGAAAGTATTTGATCGAAATCGGTGTTCTGGCGTCTCCCTGCGCCTCAATACCACACTCAAAAGGGTCATCTTTTTTTACACTGTGTCTTTTAGGCCCGATTGAATGGGTAACAATCATTGTAAAGATGATAAAACCAATAGCAGCGATTAACTGCACCAGAATCGGGAGAAAATCAGAAGGCAAGTATTCTTTCATAATAACTGTAATAGTAATCAGCAACAGAGAGTTTTCAGGCATTTATTCCCTCTATTACTAACAATAAAATGCTTCGTTTAGTTGCAAATAAATTGCGTGTCAAAATTACTAAGTAAAGTTTAGAAACAAAATAAAAAAGGGTTGAATATTCAACCCATTCAGAATTTTATGAAAAGTTTTTGTGTTGCTCTAAATTCCCCGCTTGTAAGCCGGATGATATACATACCGGGTTCAAGCGACTTGAGATTCAATTCCCGTTTCTCTTTGAGTTCGGCCAGTGTACCCGAAAAAACATTGGCACCACGCATATTAAATACATCTATTCTGGCATTCGGATTATCGCCAAAAGTCTCTATGGTAAATAATCCAGTTGGGTTCGGATTCGGATATACCCGCAATCCATTGTCATTTTCAGGAATCAGGAAGTTGAGTAACTGTGAGAATGGGGAGAAACAAACCAGAGAACCATTATTGGTATTATTGTATCTTAAAGCGGTTCGCACCGCAAAATTACCTTGACGTGGCACTTTCAGAATAGCGGTTGTATCAGTTAGTGCCGTTTCATCTAATTTCCAGTTAAAGAAATGACCGGGAATGGTGGTAGCCGGAACTGCCACTACCTGATAAGCCCCATCTTTTTCTAAAGTGGGTGCAGGTGGCGTATCTTTTACAAATACCTGAAAAGACACAGGGTCAGATTCACAGTTTTTATCGTCTCTTATTTTAAGTGTATAATTACCAGCCTGTTGCACAACAATGTCTTTTGAGGTAGCACCTGTACTCCAGGCATAACTCACGGCATTGCTCCCGTTAAGCGTTACACTAAGCCCATCGCAGATAGTGTTGATATTATCAATAGTTGAAATAGAAACCGATGGCGGTGGGATGAAACTGAGACTGATGGAATCGGCGGTCGATTCACAACCGTTGACATCTCTGACTCTTAAAGTATATAAACCCGGATTGGCAATAGTTACCGCTTTAGAGGCAGCTCCGGTGCTCCACATATACACAAAGTTCTCGTTAGACGCTGCTTCAAGGTTTACTACATTACCGGGACAGAACTGCTCTAATCCGGTGGCGGCTATTTCAACAGTAGGTAATGGATTAACCGTTACACGCTGGGAAACCGGAAGAGAAAAACAGCCAAAACCGTCTTTTACTGTCAAAGAATACTCTCCGCTTTGATTAATATTGTTCGATTTAGTGCTGATTCCGTTGCTCCAGAAATAACCACTAAAATCGTCATTTGCTCTCAGGTTCACGCTCTTGCCCAGACAAAAAACAGTAGGTCCATCAGGTACTATACTGGTAACCGGACGGTTCCGAAGGGCTATATCTATAAAACTCGTAGATTCACAGCCATTCTGGTCTCTCAGTTTCAAGCTATAAGTTCCGGCATTTCTTACAACAATTTTTTGTCCGTTCGAGCTTGTACTCCATTCATAACTGATTTTATCATCAAAATTGTTTGTTACCAGAGATACACTATCGTCAGGACAGATAGGTAAATCTTTGGTAGCAATAATGCTATTACGGGGTAAAGGATTCACATTGACATTGACCGCACTTGAGACCGACGGACAACCATTCAGGCTGTAATTGGTAAGCACAAAAGAGCCGGAGGTTCGGGCAACAATGGTCTGCCCTCGCTCACCATTGTTCCAGACATTGCCACCTGTTTCGCTCGAAGATAACACCACACTTCCACCATCGCAGAAAGTGGTAGGTCCGCTTATATTAATAGAAGGATTAACTATCGGGTTGTTGGGTGAGATTGGAATAGGCTGTGAATACAACGTATTACCTGACCAATCAGTAGTTCTGACTGTATAGCTACCATTATTTACAGTAATTGAACGGTCTGTACTGCTATTACTCCAGTTAAAACTTCTGTAATCGCCATTTACCTGTATAGTAAATTTGTTATTTGGATTGGCCGGATTACAAGAAAGGCTGACATTTACCAATCCCCTCGACTCTAATGGTTGAGAGCTTGAAAAAAAGCCATCGTTTAAAGCAGCATCCCAGTATTCAGCCGCCCGGTTTAAGCCTTCATTATGAAAGTGAACCCCATCAGCCCTGAAATTAGCCCCTACTATTTCATCGGTATTGGGCCCTCTGAAAACATTATGCACATTATCAATCGTAATATTCTGCCCATCAATTACATTCTGATGTGGTTGAGGATTTCGTGAAGAACGGGCAACTACCCATGCCAGATCTCCTTTGCCTGAGTCGTTACGGGTTTGTTCGATTACTATTTTCAGGTTATTGAAATACGCATTAGAAGAGGTATTATCGTCGCTTTCGCCCTGTTGCCAGAGTACGGCTCTCACACCTGTACGGGTTACATAGTGTTGCAAAGCTGCTTTTAAGGCCCTGTAAGGCATACCCGGCACTGCAATAAAAGAGGGTAATTCTTTCCGTAAATCTTCTCCGTTTGATGAACGCTGCCAGGCACTAACGCCGATGCCCCCTAATGCTGCCCCATAAAACAATACCGGAACATTGTATCTTTGCGCCAGTTTATCGCCTAAACGCCCCCAGAACCACGGAACATAATTATAAGGTGCAATACTGGAGAAGTTGCCCATATGCGAAAACTGGAAAGGCAACTGGTTTTCGTTGAGTGCGGCATTATAATAATTAATGGTAGAAACACGGTCATCATTGGCACCAATGGCACCCCCTGCATAGCTGGGATCGCCTTGTGCATTAGATTGCCCGGCCACAATAAATACCTCGCCAACCCCCACTCTTTCAAGCACACTTGAGGTTACCACCTGCCCGTTCAACACTCCTCTTACTTCGATATTATACCAGCCACCACTTAAATGAAGAAAGCCATTGAAGATACCAGTAGTCAGGAAATCCTGAATGGTAGTCCAGCCGACTTCATTGCCCTGGCCAGGGTATACCGGAAATGCTCGGGCGTCAATACGGTCTAATTGCTGAAAATAACTGCCAGTGATATTTACATTAGCATGGTTATCATTATTTCGCTGAAAAACCATTCGCGAAACAGGGAAGGTAATTTGTATCTGTGAGTATGTATTGAAAGCAATAATACTCAACACCATTACCAACCATTTTTTTGTACGCATACTTACCGAGGTTAAAATTATTGCATGGAGAAACAAATTTACAAATGCCCTCAATCATTAACAACAAGGTAAGGCTGATAATAGTATGAAAATTTTATTTAATGGCAAGAAAATTATTTTTGTTCAACAAAAACCCGTTTAAGTACATGATAATCTTTGTTACGCAAAGTAACAATGTATTTACCCATCGGTAGGTTTTGTAGCTTCAGCGTTTTCCTCGAATCAAACTTATAAACAGTATATTCTCTCACAATTGCCCCCTTCATATCGTAGAAAGTTATCTGTACCTCTTCAAGGTCTTCAAGGGTTTCAATATTCACCTCGTCATCTATAGCCGGATTAGGAAATATTCTGGCACCGTTGTCTGATGGGTCAATCACGAAAATGTGTGGCTCTGAAAGTTTTGAATAGCACCTGATTGAATTGCCATCTTTCAATACATAGTAAATAGAACCTCTGAGCGTATAGGTTCCGGCCTCTTTGGCTTTAATAATGGCCTCTTCTTTAGGTATTTTCACACCTTCTTTATACCACTCAAATTTTGAGTCGAATATCCCGGTGGTTACGGCTTCAAGGGTATAAGGGCCTGACTGCAAAATAGTAAGACCAATCGGATTATCTTTTACATCAACACTTACTTCGTCAGAAACAGGTGAGATACATCCATTCTGATCCCGAATCTTTACTGAAAATACACCTGACAACCCTACATTGAAGCTCTGCGATGTGCGGTTGTTATTCCAGATATATCCTGTACTTTGGGTAGCCGATAAGGTAACACTATCGCCCAGACAGAAGATAGTCGGGCCGCTTGGTGTAATGGTCGGTTTTGCAGGAATCGGATTTACTTTAATGGTAATTGAATTGGATATTTCCTGACAACCAAACTGATTGGTAGCCGTTACAAAGAAATCACCACTATTAGTGATTCTCAACCGAGGGTCGGTTTGTCCGGTGTTCCACACAATTTCACTGGTTACATCAGAGGCGATATGTACACTGGTATCAGCACAGAAAACTATCGGTCCGTCGGCTGTTACTCTTGGTTTCTGAGGCTTAGGATTCACCGTTACTATTACTTTCTCTGAGGTACTCTCACAACCAAACTCATTTTTTACTTTCAGAAAAAATTCTCCTGTCCGGTCAACCGTAATGCTCTGGTTGCTTTGTCCGGTATTCCATAAGTTGCCTGACTGATTGGTAGAGCGGAGATTTACTGATTTATCCTGACAAAAAACAGTAGGGCCTTCGGCCACAATTTTGGCCTCCGGATTGGGATAAACTGTTACATTAACCCCATTAGAGGTATTGAAACACCCTAAATAATTATGCTTGTTTACTGCATAATAACCAGGCTGAGAAACTACAATTGATTTTCCGCCCTCGCCTGTGCTCCATGATATTTCCTGGTCGGTAGAAGAGGTTAGCCGAACGCTTCCACCCTGACAAAAATCGGTGGCACTTTCGGCAGTCAGAAAAGGTTTTTCGGGTATTACCTCACCTGTATAGTTCACGCCTGCGGTATAATACACATTTCCAAGATAATCAATGGCTTTCCCTCTTAAAAACCCGTTTTTTATCTGAATAATTGAACTGCTGTTTAAATCTCCAAAACCATTTGTCCAGCGATACTCTTTAAAGCCCTCAGGCATAAAAACTGACAAAGGCGCACCTGCGTTATCAGGGCTGCAATACATCTGAAAAGATAAGGGAGTAGAGGCCGGAATCGGGTTAGACCTGATAAAGAAATCCTGATTGAGTTTATCGCTCCAGGCTTCAGCTAATTGAATTAAACTGAAACTTTCAAAATGTACCCCATCTGAACGATGCAGAATATCATCGGTATCGGGGCCATTAAATACATTGGGATATTCTCTGATAACGGCTCTTTGAGCTTCAACAATTGTCTGAGAAGTGCCTCTGCGAGTGCGTGAAACTTTACTTACCATCCAGCTTATATCTCGCCCACTATCGTTTCTGCTTCTTTGAATTACATACTGCAAGGCATTTTTATACACATCAAAGCTGGTTCCTTTGTCATTATCGGTTTCGCCCTGATGCCATAAAATAGCCCGTACCCCAAACATATTGGAATAATGGTGCATCGATTTCCTGATGTTTTCGAACGGATAGCCCGGCCTTGCATAATTGCCTGAATAAAAATCCCGGCCACTTTCGCCATCTGCGCTTTTACTCCATTCTTCTACGCCAAGCGCCTCAAAAGCCGCATTAAAAAACATGATGGGCACATCTAACTTTGCAGCCAGTAAATCACCTAATTTGCCCCAACACCAGGAACCATTCCCTAATGGAGCCAGTTTAATATTTTCGTCAAGATGCCCCACTACCGGAAAAGGGACGTCGTTAATCTGACCAAAAGAGTAGAAATTTGTAATGACATTTACTCTGTCGTCAAGTGCCGGAGGATTACCCCGGCCTTCGTAGCCCTGGGCATTAGACTGGCCGGCAATAAGAAACACTTCGCCTAACCCCACTTTCTCTAAAGAAACTGTTTGAATTATATTATTATCACGAATGGCTCTTACCTCTAACTTGTACCAACCTCCGGTTACATAAATACCACCGGAGAAACTGCCAAAATTCGGATTAACAGCAATGGGTATCCAGTCAACAGATGAGCCGCCTTTGATTGAGATCAGCCGCGCATCTACTCTGTCAACTCTTGTCTGGAAAGTTCCGGCAATAGGAATAACACCGCCGCCCGAGTTATTTCGCTGAAAAACAGCACGATTCATCGGGAAAGTAATCATGAGCTGTGCAAAAACACTTGAATTTGCCAAGAGGAATAAGCCCACAAGTATTTTCTTCATGGTCTTAGTTAAATAGTAAAGGTTCACTCAATCAATAGTTAGTGTTGTGGAATAAAATATACTTTTCCATTTTTGCTTATTTATCAGTCACATCGTACTACAAATAAATCAATAACATATATATCCATTACACATACGCATAATGGCAAGGCATATCCGGCATGGAATGCGCTATCTTTAGTTATTCCGAAATTAATTATTTTAATTCACGCTTCAGATTAAATTTTATTAATCTGTCATTGAAGGAAAATTTCTGCTAATAGCCTTTTGCTATTAAACTCCTTTGCCCCTGATAATGTTATTTATCAGTTAGCCGCATGAATATTTTCCCAGATTAAATCCTTCAATTCGTCTATTCCCTGATTTGCATAGGAAGAGAAGAACAGAAAAGGTAAATCCTGTGGAATTTTCTTTTTAATTTTTGCGATTTGCTTCTCGTCAACCAAATCACATTTCGAAATACCTAAAATTCTCTTTTTATCGAGCAGTTCCGGGTTGTACTGTTTTAATTCTTTGAGCAGGGTTTTGTATTCCTTTGCAGGATTTTCACTATCGGCAGAAACCAGAAACAGCAGTATTGAGTTTCGTTCGATATGCCTAAGAAAACGTAGTCCAAGGCCTTTTCCTTCAGATGCACCTTCAATAATACCCGGTATATCGGCCATTACAAAAGACTTATAATCACGATAGGCCACTACGCCCAGATTAGGCGTAAGAGTGGTAAAAGGGTAATCGGCAATTTCAGGCTTTGCCGCCGAAACAACCGATAATAGTGTTGATTTGCCGGCATTCGGGAAGCCCACAAGCCCCACGTCTGCCAATACTTTTAATTCTAAAATTATCCAGGCTTCTTCTCCTTCTTCGCCGGGTTGAGCATATTCAGGTGCCTGATTGGTTGAGTTTCTGAAATGGTAGTTACCTAAACCACCTCTTCCGCCCGATAATAAAACTATTTTTTCTCCGTCTTGTGTTACCTCACCAATGATTTCGCCTGTTTCGGCATCTCTCGCTACGGTGCCAAGCGGTACTTCTATAATCTCGTCATGGCCTTGTGCGCCCGCTCTTCTTCCGCCTTCTCCAGCTACACCGTGCTGCGCTTTAATGTGCTTGCGGTATTTCAGGTGCAGAAGTGTCCAGTGTTGCGAATTCCCTTTCAGTATCACATGGCCTCCCCTACCGCCATCACCACCATCAGGCCCGCCATTCGGTACGTGTTTTTCTCTACGAAAATGCTTTGACCCAGCCCCACCATTGCCCGAACGGCAATTTATTTTTACATAATCTATAAAATTGCTTGTCATAAGCTTTTGAATTGAGTGAATGAGCGATTGAGTGAATGAGTGATTATTATCCTTATCGCCCTCTACAAAATTTATAATTACACTTATTTAGAGCTATTTTAGATTGTCGATTGATTATTATTTATATAAGCGAATTATTAGTAAACATGAATAATCACTCAATCACATATTCACTAAATCACTCAATAACTAATCTACCTTTGCATTATCTATTGCTTCACAAATCGTGCCGAATATTAAATCAATCTGTCCAATGCCATTTACTTTTACCACTTTTCCCTGATTCTGGTAAAATGGTAATACATGAATAGTCTTGCTGAAATA
This sequence comes from Emticicia agri, assembly GCF_004168285.1. GTDB lineage: Bacteria > Bacteroidota > Bacteroidia > Cytophagales > Spirosomataceae > Emticicia > Emticicia agri. The sequence continues at coordinate 63,264 of NZ_SEWF01000004.1, forward strand.
CTCATCTATGCGTTTTAATAGCTTATCTTCATCATCATCGGCTCTGCCGCTTACTTTTTTTCTTTCAGCAATACGGTCTTTGATTTCTGCCTCTGTTACGTCTAATTGTAAAACCAGGTCTATTTTTTCTCCTTTACCTTCTAAAAAAGTATCCAGGGCTTCTGCCTGATTTACGGTACGTGGGAATCCATCAAAAATAAAGCCGCTCACATCGGGGTTTCTCTGTACTTCTTCTTCCAGCATATCTATCGTAATCGAATCAGGAACCAATAAACCATCGGCAAGGATTTGTTTTACACGTTTCCCTAACTCGGTATCCTGACTGATATGCATTCTGAACATATCGCCTGTAGAAATATGAGCCAATTTGTATTTATCAATAATTTTAGCTGATTGAGTACCCTTTCCGGCACCTGGAGGTCCAAATATTACAAGATTAAACATAAGTAAAATGATAGGTCAATTCCTTCTCTCATAGCATTCTGATATGAGCAGGTCGGCAAAAATAAAATCAAAATTTATAATTTGTACGATTCCGAGGCAAATAATTTATCTAATGGTAAAAAAAACAGCCTGATTCTGACTGAATCAGGCTGTTTTTATATTTAAACCCATCAAGGTTTTATCAACCTTTAGGGCCACCGCTACTTCCCGAAGGATTGTTGTTGGCCGGAGGAGTTGCTGTACCATTGGGTGTAGGTGTAGTACCCGTTCCTGTTCCGTTGATGCTTTCCAATACTTTCAATGCTTGTTGGTTAGCCGGGTCAAAAGTCAATACCATGTTCATGTATTCTTTTGCTTTAGCTGTGTCTTTATCCAACAATAAAGCTTTAATTCCTAAATAACCGTAGGCTTCAGCCAGGTATTTCTTGGTAAGGTCTTTCGACTTTTCAGCCTCTGGTACTAAAGAGATATATTTTTCATAAATCGGAGCCGCCATAAAGGTCGAATCGTTCGGATTCGCATATTGTTTTACACGTGCTTTCAGAATGTATGGAGTCAACCAGGTATCTTTATACAATACAATTGTTTTAGATAAAGCTGAATCTGCTTTTACATAATCTTTGGTACGGATATAGGCGTCTGACAAGTTATAGTAATCTGCACCATCGGCTTTAGTGCCTTCTTTTTCAATCGATTTTTCATATACAACCGCCAGTTTATCCCATCTTTTAGCTGCTTTATAAACATTTACGATATCGTTTGTATAGTTAGTCAGGGTATCGCCCATTTCCATGGCTTTCTCCATATAAGTAATACCAATCGAATCGTTAGCGGCTTTGTTTGCATCGTCTTTGATACAGATATAACCACGGCCAATAGTACCATAGTCAGTAGCTAAATGACGGTCTTGTGGTGCTTGTTTCAAAAACTCCTGCACATTTTTCACACCTTCAGCGCACTCCCCTTTTTCTACTTGTGTATAACCTCTTAAACGGAATTTAACCGGGTCTTGAATTTTGTCGAAAATTGTATTCAAAACCTGTGTAGCGCCATCATAGTCTTTAGAAGTAAAGGCTAATTTTACATATCTCAATTTAGCGGCATCTGTTGGTTCGCTTTTCTCCAAATATAATTTTGCATTTTTAGCTGCTAAATCATATTTACCAAAAATCTGAAACAAAACACTCAGGTAATAATAAGCAGGTGCATGTTCTGCATCAGCCTTAATTGCCTCATTTAACTCTACCTGAGCTTTTTGATAGTTTTTACCTTGCAGCCATACTCTACCCATTAAAGTACGGATAACAGCGGCCTTTTGTCCCATATTTAAGGCATTTTCAAGGGCAGTCATCGCACCACCGCCATCGTTTTTCCATAAATAGGCCTTTGCCAAAGCAATGTAGTAATCAGGATTGTTCTTCACTTTTAATACATCTAAACCAGCCTGAATATTCAATACTGCTTCTGCAGGGTCGTTCAGTTTCGGGTCTTCCGAGATTGCATAGGCTTCGCCGATTCTGAATAATACTTCAGGATTTTTATTTTTAGTATCTTTTTTAATTAAATCAAAATCTGCTTTTGCGCCTGCTTTATCTCCCGATAGTAACTTTACTGCTGCTAAACCAACACGATTGAGTGGGTCAGGTTTTTTATCTACTGTAGAACCTTTCGTGAAAGCCTCTTTTGCTTTAGCTAAATCCGGCTCAGGCAGGTTCAGATAATAATAGCCCTGATAGAAATAATTCTCTTCTGTTGGTGCAGAAGTTACTAATTGATTGAAAACTGTACCAGCAGCGTTGTAACGCTCGGCATCCAAATTTCTCAATCCATCCTGCACTGTTTGTGCCATAGTGTGGAACGTCAACGCCAGCACCGCCACCGCTGATACTGACAAAGATCTCAAAATCTTGTTCATTTTCACTCTGAAAGTTAGGTTTACAATTCTTGTATTAAAAAAAAATTAAGCAAAGTTAAAAAATGTATCTTAAACAGAAAAAAATTTGTTGTTATTGGTATAAACTTTTTAAATCTTTTGCTTTTACTGATTAAGACAAAATCTTTTATCTGAGGTTTATTAATCAATTGTTAATGCTCGTTTTTCAAGGGTCAAATCAGTAGAACAAATATTTTGCTTGTATTGTTCTATTTCTCTGCCATATTATCCTATTTTGGTTGTTCAGTGTTGATGATTACCCCCTTTTCATAGATGAAATAAGGAATCAATCCGGACTTCTCTACCACTAACTGACCTATCTGGGCACAACAAAAACGGATAAACGCTTTTGTGAGGCCGTAGTGGTCCATCGTATGTAAATACACCCTTCTTTCTAAAGGATATTTTCTTGCTCTTAGTGCCTCGGTAGTAGGCTTATAATAGGCCTTTTGCCCGGCTGCTGAAACGCCTAAAACTTTTACTCTGCTGATAAAAGTACGACTGTTCTGGTCATCTAAATCACTAATCCAGTTACCGCCAATCATTCCTATGGCTTTCGGATTCTTCTCGATATAATCAATTACATCTTTATTACCATCGGCAGCAAAAATATTAGCCTTTTTCAAATCCTTTATGTTTAGTTTCTGAATCATGTAATTCAGGTTACTTGAATTACTGTTATCAAAAACCAGTTTATAATCTGTATACGATTTTCCGTCAAATATTTCTTTTAGTTCACCTAAAGAAATATTCTCTAACGGATTACTCAGATTAGTTATCAGTGCTACGCCATCCAACGCCATTTTTGCAGGCAGATAAGCTATTTTTCGAGAGGTGAAAATGGCTTTTTCGTTATCTGTTGCCTCACGTGTGCCTATGGCCACATCTACCGAGTCTTGCATCAACAATGCCATTGCTTTTTGCTCGGGCATATATTTTACGTGCAAAATAGCTTTAGGATAATGCGCATTATAGGCCATTACCTGAGCGTCAACAATAGGTTTTAGTGATTCGTCGGCTGCAATCGTTATCTCGCCGTCATTGGGTAAATCGGGCTTGTCTGGCTTGGAACATTTAAAAAAAAGCAAAGCACAAGTTATCAAGAGAATGAATTTTCTCATGGTAGTTATTGGTTAAGTTTAATTTGAACAATGTAAAAATAGGTATTAGTAAACGATAAAGTCAAGTGATTCAGTATAATATTAAAAAAAAATTAAAAAACATGCCACCCTGTGTTACAAAGTGGCATGTTTGTATCGAAAAAATAAAATCAGTCATTCATCGTATCCTTGATTGAAAGATAGGCTCTGTAACCTCTGAAAATACCATAGACAATGAGCAATGCACCCATAGCATAGGCAAGTGTATCAGAGAGAGGCACCATCAACCATTTCAATTTGATTACAAAGTATCCTAATACAATATATACCAAGGCGAATAAACCCATAGATAATTGCAGGACTCTTTGAAATACCTGACGCTGCTTATCTGATGAATTACGTCGTGTTGCCATTATTACTCAAGTTGGAAATTGATCGGCATCGTGAAGAATACACGAACGCTACGACCATTTTGTTTACCCGGATTCCATTTTGGCATCGACTTAATTACACGTTGCGCTTCTTCGTCGCAACCGAAACCAATTCCTTTCAGAATCTGAACATCACCGATTCGGCCATCTTTTTCAACAACGAATTTGGCAAATACTTTTCCTGATACGTTTGCACGTTGTGCCGCTGATGGGTATTTAAGGTTTTTACCAATGTAAGCATACATTTCCTTGATACCACCCGGGAACTCAGGGTTTTGCTCAACCGTTGTAAAGATTTCGTCTTCTTTTGGTTGTTCAATCTCTGCTGGTTTAGGTGCTTCCACCGGAGGAGGAGCCGCAGCTACTTCTTCAGTTTCGATACCTTCTTTGGTTACGTTCGAGATAACTTTATTTTCAACCTCTTCCACTTTTGGTGGCGGTTCTTCGTTCTTCACTTCTTCGTCAGCTTTTGGTTCTGGCGGAATGAATTTAATCTGAGCTACTTCCGGCTTTGGTGGTTCCGGTTCTGGCGGCGGAGGAGGAATATCCGGTTTCTTTTCTTCCGGTTGTTCTTCCTTCAACTTAGAGAGGTCAATTTCAACGCTTTGAAGATCTTCTTCTTTATTACCGCCGAATTTATTGAAACTCCAGGCTGCCAGTAATGCTCCACCAAATAACCCGATACCTATCAGAGCAGCTCTGGTAAGGTATTTTGAGTAATTTTTCCTTAATGAATATGCACCGTAGTCCTTGTTACGTCCTTCGAATACGATTTCATCTAAGGTGATGTTTTTAGCATTTTTTGCTTCCATTTTTTTGTTTGTTTTTCCTTAGATTACTTATTGTTTGGGAGCCGCCAGCTTTTGGTCAAGCAGTTCCTTTTCTTTCGGGGTTAAATCAACAATTGCATAGCGGTCAGACTTTGTAATTGCCATTTCATCCAGAATATCTACTGTATTCTTCCAGTTTGCTTCATCACTTGGTTTAATGATTACTGTAAACTTGCTTATATCAAGTGCATTTGCTTTTTTTACTAACACAGATTTTCTGATACCTTCTGGTGAGTAGTCTGTTTCGTTTATATCAGCAATTGTTAGCTCTGGAAGAGGTTTCTGATACCAAAATACTCTGTCATCTTTACCCATCAGAACAGTAATGGTATTGGTTACCTTTACTTCTGGTGGTGGTGGATCATCAGGGTTTGGTTTATCAGGCATGTTCAACTTCATCATGTTGGGCTTGCCGAACGTCGTGGTGTACATAAAGAAAGTGATAAGCAAGAAGCCCAAGTCCACCATTGGTGTCATATCAGGTTTACCACCTGCTTTCTTGGACCGGACCTTACCGCCACCTTTCTTACCACCACCACCGGACTCCTGTATTTCAGCCATTTTTTATCTGGTAATTTAAGGGTTCAATGAATATTACTTATCTTCTTTGTTTTCTGAATCAGTAATCAACTGAAATTTGTTGATTTCATTTTTTCCTAATTCAGCAAACAACTTTTTAATTGCAGGATATTGTGTTTGCACATCACCACGAACAGCCAGTTTCGCTTTTTTGTTGATGTCGGTCAAATAAGTTTTAACCCAGTCAACCAATTCGCTTTTGGTACTGTCATTCGGGATACCCTGAATTTTCACTTGTCCTTTCTGAGCTTCAGATAATGCCAGATATTGTTTTAACGAAGTAATTGAAACACCAGTTTCAGCTAATTTCGTAAAGTTTTTCTGATCTGCATCTGAAAGTCCCGCACCATACTTTTCATTCATTTTCTGAATAAGTGTGTATCTGTCAAGCGGATTCGTAACGCCAAAATAATATTTGCCGTCTTTGTCAATGGTAATTGTAGCCACATCTTTGTCGTCAACTTTAATTTCTGAGATTGATGAAGGCGTATCTACTGTTACAGACTCCTGACTTTTGAACTGGGTAGTCATGATGAAGAATGTAAGAAGTAGGAACGCAACGTCACACATCGCAGTCATATCCATTGATGGACTTTTTCTGGCTGGTTTCGGTGCTGCCATAGCTTTGTTTGAAAGTTTAAATGTTTAAACAAACTATTTACTTTACTGCTTTATCTTAGTGATGAGCAGCGAAGTTTTGCTGAAGGCTCATTCCGATTTCGTCAATTTTGTAAGTAAGCGTATCTATTTTTGAGGTAAACAAGTTATACATGATAATAGCGATTGCTGATGTACCGATACCTAAGGCTGTGTTAATCAAGGCCTCAGCAATACCAGTTGCAAGCGCAGATGCGTCAGGGGCACCACCACCAGAACCAAGCGCAAAGAATGAACGAATCATACCGATTACAGTTCCTAACAGGGCTACAAGGGTTGATACTGATGCAAGTGTTGAAAGAATAGTAAGGTTTTTCTCAAGCATTGGAAGTTCTAAGGTGGTAGCTTCTTCTACTTCTTTTTGTAAAGCAACCAATTTCTGGTCTTTAGCCATTGTGTCGTCTCCGGCTAATTGTCTGTACTTTTCAAGAGCAGTTTTGGTAACGTTACCTACCGAACCTTTTTGTTTGTCACATTCTTTAATCGCATCAGCAATGTTGTTTGAGTCAACTAATGAACGTACTTTACGTACAAAAGCATCTAAATCACCTGTTCCAGAAGCTTTGTTGATAGTAATGAAACGCTCAATAGAGAAAACTAATACTGAAAGCATGAATGTTAATAGGATAGGTACAATGATACCACCTGAATAAACTATACCCATAGCAGTAGTTGGTTTGTGTTTAGTTTCAGGGTCAGAGAAGTTTGAAGGGTCTCCTAAGATGAAGTACCATAAACAAAAACCGATAACGAGTAAAATTGGGATAACGAACGCTGGATTCAATCCACCACTTGAAGACTTAGGGGCTGCTGGTTTTGCTGCTGGGGCTGTAGTCTTTTTTTCCATTAGCTTTGAAAATTTTAGGGTTTTAAAAAATGAAAAAATGAATTTTTTGGTAAATAAAAGTGAAAATTTTAAAAGAAAGAATATTAGTAAAAGAAAATTTTGCTAAAACCTGTTAAGTATTCTTTTCAATCGTGGGACAAGTTTAAGCAAAATCGGCGAAACAAAAAATAAGAGACCTGATAATTTTTTGTTTACAGATTTTTCTTTTGGACTTTTTTAAGATTCTTTATTTATTTTTAATGTCAGGTCTGAAAACATAACTTTTTCATTATCAGATAGTTAAATAATCAGCTTTGTTATCTATAACTAAAAACTTCGTTCATAAACACTTCTTCAAAAAAAGTGCGTTTTTTTTCAATAAATACGCATAATCAAGGCTTATTGCTGTCAACCTTGATTCTTTCTTCCCGATTTGCCACCTCCCACGCTGTATGAAACACTAATTGAGTTATCTGCCTGTACTTAGGGAAAAGGATTTTTTCCACATCGTCGCCCGGACGATGGTAGTCGGCATGTACTCCTGTAAAGTAGAAGATAACAGGTATTTTATGTTTTGCGAAGTTGTAATGATCTGAACGATAATAAAAACGATTAGGGTCTTTAGGATCATTGTATGTATAATCTAACTGAAATTTCACCGAATTATTGTTTGCTTCTTCGCTTATTTTATGTAATTCAGAAGATAATTTGTCAGAACCTATCAGATACACATAATCTTCTTTAGGGGCATGTTCTTTGTCAATCCGGCCAATCATGTCAATATTCAGGTCGCAAACCGTTTTGTCTAATGGAATGATAGGCGCTTTGTCGGCATAGTATTGCGAGCCTAATAAGCCCTTTTCTTCTCCGGTTACGGTCATAAACAAAATGCTTCTGCGTGGTCCGTTGCCCTCTTTTTTAGCTTGTGCAAAAGCTCTCGCTAATTCTAATACCGCACATGTTCCCGAGCCATCATCATCTGCGCCATTATGAATCTGTCCGTTCTGAATACCAACGTGGTCATAATGAGCAGTAATCAATATTACTTCTTCTTTTTTGTCGGTTCCTTCTAAAAAACCTAAAACATTCTGGGTTTCTACAGGCACTTCTCCCCTCTCGGCTTTTACAGAAACGGTTGACTCTTTCGCACTTCCTGCGGTACTTTTACCTGTAGCAGAAATTTTACTCACCAGTTTATTAAATTTCTTAGGCTTTGTCGAAAGCATTTCGGCAGCCATTTCTTTCGAAATATAAAAAGTCGGGTTAGAAGTAGCCTGCTCAGGACTGGCAGCTTCATTGAACGACATACGGTTGAAACGTGACAGCACGGCTTTTCTTTCAGCCGCTAAAGTCTTGAACTGCGATTCGTCTGAATCAGTTACTACAAAAAACATTTTTGCGCCTTTATTCAGGGCTATGTTCATTTTCTTCTGCAATCCGGTTTTCTCTTCCCAGTCAGATTTGCCACCTTCTTTAGTAATATAGTATTTACCCGAGGCATCTTTGGGTTCACCGTCAAGTATAACTATTGCTTTACCCTTTACGTCAATATCCTTATAGTCGCTGTAAGTATCTGATTCGATACCGTACCCTGCAAAAATAACTTTCAATGACTCTTCCTGTGGGATACTGGTGAGTCCGTTAGGGTAATAATCCTTGAAAAATTCTTTTTTCTTATTGCCTATTTTAATATAAGCATCTTTCCAGCCTTTTCTGTAAAGGTTAAAAAACTGAAAATAGCCTTTACCGCCTTTTCCATCAGATGCCAGCGGTTGTAAGCCTAAATCGGCAAAACGTTTAGCAATAAAATCAGCGGCTTTTCTCTGACCTTCAGAACCCGTATCACGGCCTTCGAGTTCATCAGAAGCAATATAGGTAAGGTCTTTTTTAAGATTGTCTGCAGAGATAGTAGCAGCATATTGGTTTAATTTTTCGGCAGTAGTACTGCTCTGGGCATAAACAAAAGAACAGGAACTAAAAAAAACAAAGGCTAAGAAGCTTTTTTTCATACGATACTTTAGGTTTGTTGAGTTATACTAACATAGTTACTCAGAATTATCCTCTGATAACTTCTGTGTAAAATTAAAAGGATTTTATGGAGATAGGAGAATTATTTATTATTTTGTTAAAAATTGCATTAAACTACGAATGACGAAAGAACAGGTTCTTAAAAAATACTTTGGTTACGACACATTCCGCCCACTTCAATCTGATATAATAGATACCATTTTAAACAGGCAGGACTGCCTCGTGCTGATGCCTACGGGTGGCGGCAAATCCATCTGTTTTCAAGTGCCTGCGATGGTGCTTGAAGGTATTACGCTGGTTATCTCACCTCTCATTGCGCTGATGAAAGACCAGGTGCAAGCCTTGCAGGCCAATGGTATTCCGGCAGCTTTTATCAACAGTACTTTATCGGCCAATGAGCAGAGAACTATTGAAACCCAATGCCGCACCGGAGAATTGAAACTGCTGTATGTCTCGCCTGAAAAACTGCTGACACCGAATTATCTCGACTTTATAAAAACACTAAAAATTTCGCTGATTGCGATTGACGAATCGCACTGCGTTTCTACCTGGGGGCACGATTTCAGACCTGAATACACGCAGTTATATGTCTTGAAAGAGGCGTTTCCTGATATACCTATGGTAGCACTTACAGCTACCGCCGACAGGGTAACCAGAAAAGACATTCTGAAGCAATTGGGTGTACCCGATGCAAAAGTTTTTATCTCATCGTTTGATAGACCTAATCTCAAACTTGCGGTTTCTCCGGGACGAAATCGCTTAAAAATCATTCATCAGTTCATAGCCCAACGTCCCAAAGATTCGGGCATTATTTATTGTCTGAGCCGGAAGAATACCGAAGAGGTTGCCGAAGGGCTGCGAAAATTAGGTATTGCAGCCATGCACTACCATGCAGGCATTGATGCCAAGACCCGCTCGGAAGTACAGGACGCTTTTATAAAAGATGAGATTCAGGTAATAGTAGCCACTATTGCTTTTGGCATGGGTATCGACAAATCGAATGTGCGTTTTGTAGTGCATTACAGTTTACCCTCAAATGTAGAAAGTTTTTATCAGGAAATAGGAAGAGCCGGACGTGATGGTTTGCCCTCAGATACGCTACTGTTTTATAGCTTTGCCGATATTGTTACCCGTAAGGACATGATTGACAAGTCGGAGTTGCCCCCTGAAATGAAAGAGGTGCAGTTAGCTAAACTCGACCGCATGAAACAATATGCCGAAACAGAGATTTGCCGCCGACGGGTATTGCTGAGTTATTTTAATGAAGAAGCCCAGAACGACTGCGGCAATTGTGATGTATGCCAGAATCCGCCAGTAAAATTTGAGGCGACTATTTTTGCGCAAAAGGCTTTATCGGCCATTGCCCGTGCCGATGAAAAAGTAGCTATGGGTTTACTGATAGATATATTGAGAGGTGCGCAGAACCGGAATGTGTTTGAGCATAATTACCACACCCTGAAAACTTTTGGCGTAGGCAAAGAACTACGCTATGAAGAATGGGCTGATTATATTACCCAGATGCTTAACTCGGGGATTATAGATATTGCTTATGATGAACGACATTCGCTGAAACTAAATACTTTGTCGTGGCAAGTTTTAAAAGGTGAAAGAAAAGTAGAGTTGGTTAAATTTGAGCCATACGAAGTAAAAAAAGCTCGTCAGGAAGAGGCGGCTCCGAAAGAGAAATCGAAGAAAGAAGTTATCAAAGATGCTTTGTTTGATAAACTGAGAATACTACGCAAGAAAATTGCTGATGAATTGAACCTCCCTCCTTTTGTGGTTTTCTCTGATGCTACGCTATCAGACATGGCACAGAAAAAACCTATCAACAAGATTCAGATGCTGGCGGTATCTGGTGTGGGTGAGCAGAAATTCAAACAGTTTGGTGAGCGATTTATCAATGAGATTTTAGACTTTGCCAGAGAAAATACCGAACCGGGCAAAACCAGAGTGGTAAAAGGATTTACTTATGTTGAGACTTTAGACCTTTATAATAAAGGATTGGCCATAGAAGAAATTGCTCAGAGAAGAAACCTGAGCCCTGTAACCATTATCAGCCATTTGATAAAGCTCAAAGAAGAAGGAAACGATATTAACCTGAAAGACCTGCTACCAAGCTATGAGTATAACCAGATAATAGCGACTGCCATGCGGCTGAACATGCAAAAAGGCGATGCCCTGAAACCACTTTTTGATGAATTGGAGGGTTTGTATGATTACGGTAAATTAAGAATTGCTCTGGCTATGTGGGAAGGAAACTAAAGCAAAGCATCTGACTTATGAGACCAACTTATAACCAGGATACCAAATGCCCTGAAAAGTAGGGTCTACCAATTCGTAGTGTCCCAAAAGTAGGAGGATTTTCTAATTTCATTTCTACACTCACTCTCGCTCCTGGAGCCAGTTTTAATACTTTCGAAAATTGTATAGCATGTTCGTGAGCGTTATCTCTGACAGGAAATACAAAACTATAACTCCTGTAGTATTGATTTGGCATACTCTCGCTAAGTTTAAAAACAATCTGCGTATCCTCGGCTGGAGAAAATGAGTACATATCAAACTTGGTATTAAAATCAATTTCATAAATCCCATTATCAGGAGCAATAAATTTATTCGGATCAGTGGCAGCATCATTGAGATTAAAATTATTACTTAAATCAAAAAATTCAAAATTAAAAGTGACAGAGTAGAATTGGTCTGACCTTACTGCCTGTGAGTTGCCATCAGCCGAAAAAGCAGGTGTAGTGCGCATGGTTGTTCCGCTTTCAGGGTCTATCCATGCCGAGCCATTGCAATAGAGTATTTTATTCTGAGTAGTGTTAAAAACTACTTTACCCTTATCTGCTACCGTACAGGCAGGGTTTGTACTTACTTTGGGTAGTTGAAAAGTATTGGGTTGTATGGTAACTGCCTGCCCGAAAGTATGAGTAAGAGAAATTATAAAAAAAAATATATAAAGTATCTGTTTCATAGAAGTCTGAGGATTTAAATAGCTCAATTTTCTTTCAAAGAAACAGGGTAAAGATTTCAAAGTCAATCACGGTAAACCGTGATTTTCTGATGTAAAGCGGCTTAAAACGAGAGTATAATAAAAAATTCAGTCCTTATTATAACATTAAATAAAGACTGAACTCAAACCTATCTATAAACAAATTTAATATTTCGCTACCAAATGTCCATCTGCAACTACGCTATTCAGGTATAGCGTACCTGAGCCTCCACCATCATATTTAACAGAAAACTTAACTATTCTCCCTGTAACCAGTTTCAGGCTGATACCCAGAGAAATATCTTCTCCGTTAGATTGAGTGGTTACCGGAGTGGTAAAATAATACGTTTCCCCTGCTCCTTCTTCATCGCCAGAAAAAACTACGAATGTAATCTTGGTTAAGGGGGCTGGAGTAAAACTATTTAAAGAAATTCTTGCCTTTAATTTAAACTCATAAACACCATTTTCATGGGCAATAAAAGTATTTGGTAAATCCTGACTATAATTCAGTTTAAAATTACCTGCTAAATCATAAGTTAAAAAGGTAAATGGAACAGCTTGAAAAGTGTTGGTTAATGAGAATCCTGAACCATTGGTAGCCCTGAATGCAGGCGTAGGGGAAAAAGGCGTACCGGTTTCAGAATTTATCCACGATGTTCCATTACAATAATAAATTTTATTCTGAACTGTATTATAAACCTGTTTACCTCTATCGGCCACCGTACAAGCGGGGTTAGTGGCAAAACGAGGCAATTGTGAGCCATCAGGCTCTAATGTGATTGACTGGGCAAAACTCTGTGCGAAAAAACCTATTATCAGAATTAAAGTAAAAAATGTACGTTTCATGCTATTTTGGTTTAATTGATGAAACGAAGCTAAGTCAATTCAGAATCGTCCACAAAAAAGGCTCATTGACTGGCAGGAATTTATTTGTGAATGGTATTGAACAATGAGTTGAGTGGAATTAGTTAATTTGAAGAAAATACAGAAGTATTTTACTTTATCCGGCTAAACTGAATAAACTTCATAAATAAGGTCTTCTGCCAATTCTGTTTAACAGAGACCCTATTTAAATGGTTAATTTATTGCTTGGCTATTAAATGACCCTCAAAATATACCTTATGTATTCTTAGGGTTCCGGTTGCGGGTGGATCAAATACGTGTACTTTTACAAGAATTCGCTCTCCTGCCACTAAATTAAAATCCTTTGCAGCCAGTAAATGCTTCCAATTATCATTAGCATAAATTGGGAAACCAGATGAATAATGATAGGTACCAAAATTTCCTTCTCTTACAATCGATAAATATACCCGTGTGGTAGATTTAGGTGTATAACTTGTCAACTCCAGATCTCCATAAACCTTAATTGAATAAATTCCATTGGTTGGCACAGTAAATCTGTTGGGAAAATCTTCATCATTTTTAAGAGTTACGCTATTGGTAAGATCATAGATTTTAGAAGACATTTCAACTTCTGACTCATTGCTTGTCAAAATTTTACTTAAAAAACTGTTTACCTGAAAAGCTGGTATTACACTTGTTTCTCCTTCTACCTGGTTGCTTACCCAATTGGTGCCATTACAATAAAGTACTTTATTTGTTACAGTATTATAAATCATTTTACCTTTCTCTGAACTGGCGCAGGTAGGATTAGCAGAAACCTGTGGTAATTGAATGGTATTTGGCTCGATAGTAACCGATTGGGCAAAACTGATTGTGAGGCAGCCCATAAAAAAGATTGTAAAGATTGTTCGTTTCATAAAATTGTTTAAATGATGAAACGAAACTATGACACCAGAAAACCATTCACAAAAATTCCTCAATTAGAGGATAAAAGGCACTATTAAATGGTAGATTTTTTTAATCGAAAGGAAAAGTTTCTTCAGGCAGTTTCGGCTTTTTTATAGAGTTCAATCTTCCTGCCATCAGAATCAGAAGCAATAGCTATGAGGCCAAAATCAGTCTCATTTGGTTCAGCCAGCAAAAAGCCTTGATTTCTTAATACTTCTATTGTTTCATCAAACGTATCTAATTCAAACCCTAATCTTACATATTTATCTGTTTCGGTCTGATTGTTGGCCAATGGGTAGATTTCAAAAATTAATCCATCAATATCAGCAGAATAGTGATAGGGCGATTTACCATGTTTATGATACCCGAATGACAAGCCTAAAAGACTATAAAAATCTGCTAATCTTTTGGGGTCTTGTGTACGAATCACTATCAGTTTAACTTTCATGGTATTCTCACATCTTTGGCGTTATCTTTCAGTTGAGCTATCAGTTTGGCTATATTTCTTTGCATGGTTTCTTCTGTTTTTACATAAGACAGGTATTTCAGAATATCTTTTTTACGGGAAGCCGTCAGGCTGTCAAATGCAGCCTCCAGATTATTTACTTGCAAGGCAGTTGCTAATAAATCCGGCATCGGATAACGTTTGTCTTCAGTTATGGTATCCTGTTCAATTATAAATTCAGCAACCTCACCCATAGCGGTCTTCCCTCCTTTCATCATCAAGAAATTGACAAAAAGCCGATAAGGGGCATTTTTGACAGGCACTAAAGTTTGCGTAAAATCAAAACCATTTATCTTCCCTTTAATTTTGATATAACCTTTTTGTTTAAGCAATTGCGCCGTGATTTCCTCCGGTACATCAACAGCCCAATTGATTCCGGTCTGGTATATTTTTGCTTTGAATCGGTGAGGCATTGTTAAGAAATATCTAATTTATTTCGGTTTAAATATTTTCTAACTTTGAAATCCATTCATTGAATCTTGGAGCTTTATTTCTTATTCTATGTAATCCGATAGCTTCCGAAAGAATGTCTCCATAAACTACTTTATCATATCCTTTAATAATTCTTGCAAGACGATGAGATGGTGAAGTTTCTCTATTAGTATTTATCATTTCCGGATTATCGTAATCTTTGAAAGTACGTTCCAGTTCTTTTTTATTAACAATGTCTTCAATTGGAATCTGCTCATAAATAATATGAATATCATTAAACAATAGCCCTTCAAATTCATGTAATTGAATATACGGAATGAATCTATCATTCAAGTCGATATGAATATCTTTTTTTATATTGCTTTCCAACGAATCCATTCTGGCATTCGGGTCAGCTATTTTCTCCGTTGTTTTCCATTCAGGAAAGCTAAGTTTCGTAAACAGACCATAATAATCAATAAATGTAGTAACTATGGCGAATATATCTGATTTTAAATAGATTTCTATTTCTTTTTTAAGAATCGGCCAACTTACAATGCCTCCTTTAGAACGTTTAATTAAAGCTGCTTGAATATGAATATTTCTTTCTTGAAAATAAGGTTGCAAGACTCTATTACAAAAGGTTTGTTCAGTCTCACCTTCACAAATTATAATAATTCTTTTCATAACCATCAAATAAAATTAGGTTGACCAGAATTAATAATATTTCTTTTCCACAAATCATCAATTGTATAATCTTCTAACCACAGTTGAAGGGTTTCTGAATTTAGTCTTTTAAATATACTTTCTCCATTTATCTGGTCAACAGTAATTATATCCTCCGGTTCAAAATGACTAATTAAATCAGTAGATTGCGTAGCTAATATTACCTGACAACCCTTTGCAGCAACAGATTTGATGAGTCCTGCTAATTTTGCAATAGCTGTTGGGTGAAGCCCCAATTCTGGTTCATCAATAATAATAGTCTCAGGCAAATCAGGCTGCATAAAAAGAACTGTCAGTGCAATAAACCGGATAGTACCATCTGATAAATCATTAACCCCATAGACGGTTGAAGTATATTTACTCTGCCATCGTAATTTTATATTTCCATTCGCTTCCGGTCTTAGGAAAAAACCTAAAAAATAAGGAGCTATCGATTGTATTGTTTTTATTATCAGGTTATAAACTTTAGGATTCTCTTTAGAAATATTAAATAAGAATGCCCCTAAATTGCTACCTTTCTCATACAGATAAAATTTGTCATTTTCTATATTTGATTCTTTGTTAAAAGGAGAATTTTCACCTGTATCATGAAAATGGTATTTGATAACTTGCTTTAGGTAATCAATTATATATTTTGCTCTGGGTAATGACTGGTATTGTAAAACCGATTCGGTACCAAAAGATGCTATTTCAATTGTTGGCTCATAGAATCTGTTATACCACATTCCTTCATGTATAAATATAAAACTAACATCTCCCTTTTTTAAAACAAATGAATACCCATTAGTACTTTTAAAATACAAATGGCATGATATTTCATTGGTTATCTTGTCATCTTTATGCAAAAAAGTATCAATACCTTTAAGAGCTACAAACTCCTGAAGGTTTCTTCTATATATTTGTTTTAGGAAATCAAAAAAAGAAAGAAAGTTACTTTTGCCACTTCCATTAGCCCCAATAAGAATATTGATTGGTCTTAGTGGCAAATCCAATTCCTTTATTGATTTATACCCTTTAATCTCTATTCTTTCCATATTGTTCTTCAAATACTGTTGATTTAACAAAGATATAAATTCAACAAATAAATATAGCTTTTAGCAATAAATTGTATAATGCTTTATAACTTAAAGTTATATCTTTTCTCATCACCTATACCCCTCCGCCTGCAAATAAAATAATTCGGCGTATCGGCCTTTTTTTGCCAGTAACTCTTCATGGCTTCCGATTTCCAGTAACTCGCCTTTGTCTAATACTAAAATACGGTCGGCCATTCTTACGGTTGAGAATCGGTGAGAGATTAGCACGGCTGTCTTGCCTTTGGTAAGTTCGGCAAAGCGGCGGAATACCTCATATTCAGCACGGGCATCAAGGGCGGCGGTTGGTTCATCTAAAATAATGACATTGGCTTCACGCAGGTAAGCACGGGCAAGGGCAACTTTCTGCCATTCCCCACCCGATAATTCAACCCCTTTGGCAAATCGTCGGCCAAGTGGCTGGCTGTATTTCAAAGGAAGTTTTTCAATCACACTATCTGCCAGACTTTGCGCTGCTGCCCGTTCCAGATGATTGGGTTTATCCAATGAGTCAATATCGCCCACCGCAATATTATCTCCTGCCGTAAACTGAAAACGCTGAAAATCCTGAAAAATAACGCCCATCTGCTGACGTAGTTCTGTCAGGTCATATTCTTTCAAATCATAGCCATCTAACAAGATTCTACCCTCGTCGGGGTCGTATAGTCGGGCTAAGAGTTTTACCAAAGTGGTTTTGCCTGAGCCATTCTCTCCTACTAATGCCAGTTTTTCACCTACTTTTAAAGTAAAGCTCAGGTGTCGGTTAGCCCATCGTTCCGAGTTTGGATATCTGAATCCCACATTCTCAAAAGTAAAACCCTCTTGAATGGGGTTAGGGATAGGTCTTGGTTTAGATGGAGAAACAATGCCGGGGGTTATTTTATAGAAGTCAAATAAATCATTGAGGTACAAAGCTCCTTGTGAAATACTGTTGAAACGCCCTAAAAGGCTTTCTAATAAAGATTGTAATTGCCGGAAAGAGCCTGTCAGAAACGTAAGGCTACCAATACTTACCACACCCTTTACAGTTTCAAACACAATGATACTATACGCCGAAAAATAGCCGATTGTACCGATAGCCACTAAAAGACTCCCACATGATGCCCTTTGAATGGTTAGCTTTTTGTTTTCGTTGAAATAACGGTCAGATAAATTTCGGAAACGCTCTATCAGAAAACCCGACAGGCCGAATAGTTTTACTTCTTTGGCGGTTTCATCGCTTGCACCTATGTATCGGTAATAATCAAGCTCCCGACGCTGGGGTGTCCAACCCCGTTGAAGCGAATAGCTTCGGGCATTAAAATGTAGTTCTCCGATAAAAGAGGGAATTACAGCTACCAGTAACAGCAATATTAACCAGGGATTAAACGCTACTAAACCAACCAGTAAACTACCCATAGTAATGGCATCTTGCCCCTGTGCCAATGTCTGCGACAATAAAGCAGTCCGGCCTGATACCTGTTGTCTCGCTCTTTCGAGTTTGTCGTAAAAGGTTGCATCTTCAAACTGAGCCAAATCCAATGAGGCGGCGTGTTCCATCAGTTTCACAGACGTTTTATTGGCAAACATATCGCCGAGGAGGCTGTCAGTCAGACTAATGCCTCTGGCCAGTAAATCGCTGATGATAACCAGGCCAAACTCCAAACCAATTAAAACCCATAAATGATTGTAATCAGCTGTTTTTTTATCAATCAGCAATATTACTTCGTCAATAATCAGTTTGCCTGTGTATAAAACCAATAAAGGAATAAAGGAACGGATAAGCCTTAACAGTATGTTTCCTGATGCCAGTGCAGGCGAAGTCTGGTAAACTTCTTTAATAAAAGTGGGCAGGTTATTGAGCGCTTTCAGCCTTTGTCGTAAATCTACTTTATCTTCCTTTTCTTCCTTCGGGGTTCTGGCCATTTTCTGTCGTATCGTTTGTGTGATAAACAGCTATGTGGTTAGTTTAGGTTCAATTGTTTTTTTCAATTACTAATCAAAATTTATACAATTATATTACCACTGAGGTTCACAGATTTACACAGAGGAACTCTGTTCAACTCAATGAATAACCCTGAAACGCTCCGTGGCTTAAATTTTGTACATTTTAAAGAAAAAAAGTCCATTCATTTACGCAGAAGAATTAAATTACTACATTTGCTTTTAAACCTAATTATCTATCATTTTGTCATCAAACACATGAAAATTCTTCTCTGCGCTTTGCTGATGTGTAGTTTTTTTACCGTTGTTGCCCAAACCGATAATATAGAGACCGAAATCAATAATCAGGTGTGGTTGCCATTCATCAAGACCTATAGTAGTATGGATGCCATAGGTTTTATGAATCTTCATTCAAGAGATTTGTTGCGTGTGCCTGTCGATTCTAAAAAGATTTATAACTACGAAGAATATAGCCTGAATAACCAGCAGAGCAATGAATATAATTTCAGACATAAAAGACATCAAACCATTGAGTTCAGTTTTGAAGAGCGGGTGCATAACGAAACCGCTGCTTTTGAAACCGGCTATTATAAAGTAACTTCGACTGATTCCAACGGGAAGTCGAGTACTTTTTATGGAAAATTCACGGTAGTGCTCAGAAAAACTGACGACCGATGGAAAATAGTTCTCGATAGCGATACCAGCAAAAATATAACAGAGTCTATGTTCCTGAAAGGAAAAAAATTATAGCCTGAACACAGCATGAAAAAACTCTTTACCAACCTTACTTTCTGGGTATTAACTGCCATTATCTTAGGTGTTCTATTGGGTCATTACAATCCTGAATTTGCCTTAAAACCTATTCTCGAAAAGGGGGTCAAGCTCAATCTTTTTATTTCAGAATTTGAAATAAAAACCACATTCAGCGAATTTCTGAGCAGTATTTTTATCAGTACTGTAAAACTCTTTATTAATCCTATCATTTTTCTTACCATCACCCTCGGTATCATTTCGATGGGCGATCTGAAAAAGGTGGGTAAGGTAGGTGCCAAAGCCCTCATTTATTTTGAAATAGTAACCACCGTTGCATTAATTATAGGCATTTTAGTAGCGAATATTTTACGTCCGGGTGATGGGGTAGTTACGCAGGATATTAAAGGCGGCGATATATCTAAATATACCCAGAGTGCCGAGCAGTTCAGTTGGGTTAAATTCTTTTGGGATAATGTAACCCTACAGGTATTGGTAGTAGCTATTGTTTTAGGCGTTGCTCTGAGCAATTATTCCGGTCGTCAGGCAGTAGTCAATTTCCTCTCTCCTATTTCCAAGAAAGTTTTCTGGGCTTTGCATAAAGTCATGCTGCTGGCACCCATCGGTGCTTTCGGGGGTATGGCTTTTACCATTGCCAAATATGGTATCAAAACCCTGTTGCCATTGGCAAAACTGATGGGTACGGTTTATACTACCATGGCTCTTTTCATTTTTGTAGTGCTTTATTTTATTCTACGCTACTATAAAATCAGTCTGTGGGGGTTTCTGAAATATATCAGAGAAGAATTACTGATTGTGCTGGGCACTTCATCGTCAGAGGCTGCACTGCCTTCATTGATGGAAAAATTAGAGGAAATGGGTTGTTCCAAATCAGTGGTGGGTCTGGTGGTTCCGGCAGGGTATTCGTTTAATCTCGACGGTACTACTATTTATCTATCTATGGCGGTTATTTTTCTGGCACAGGTATTCAATGTGCACTTAGATATTCAGCAGATTCTGACCATTATCGGCATTCTGATGGTAACATCTAAGGGCGCTGCAGGCGTAACCGGAAGTGGGTTTATTGTACTGGCTTCTACCCTGACAGCCATTAAAGTGATTCCGGTAGAGGGGCTTGCGCTCTTGCTGGGCGTTGACAGATTCATGTCTGAAGCCCGTGCCATTACCAATTTTATCGGCAATGGTGTGGCAACAGTCTGGATATCGAACAACGAGAATGAATTTGACCGCAACAAAATGAATTATGCTTTTAAACATATTGAAGCTACAGAGAATATTATCACCGACAATATTAAAAACTGATTACCTTTCATTAATTACACCATCATCATAGCCTGTTTTATCGGCTAAAAACAACATTTTCTTTCTATCTAACAATTTTCTATGCTTACCTTTGCGCATAGAAACAAAACTTATTCGAAATGAGTACGAAGAAAACACTGAAAGAAGAAGCCTTATATTACCATGCCAAGGGACGACCGGGCAAAATTGAGGTGATTCCATCGAAAGAAACAGCCACTCAAAGAGACTTAACGTTAGCCTACTCGCCCGGAGTTGCCGACCCTTGTATGGCCATTTTTGAAAACCCTGAAGATGTTTATAAATATACCGCCAAGGGTAATCTGGTAGCGGTGATTTCAAACGGCACAGCTGTGTTGGGTCTGGGTGATATAGGGCCAGAAGCAAGTAAACCCGTAATGGAGGGAAAAGGGCTTTTATTTAAAATATATGCCGATATTGACGTATTTGACATTGAACTCAATACAACAAATGTAGATGAGTTTGTAAGAACAGTAAAGATTCTTGAACCCACTTTTGGCGGAGTAAATTTAGAAGATATTTCAGCACCGGAATGTTTTGAAATAGAAGAAAGGCTGAAAGCTGAAATGAATATTCCGGTGATGCACGACGACCAGCATGGTACCGCTATTATTTCGGCGGCGGCTTTGTTGAATGCGCTTGAACTGGTAAACAAAAAATTTGAAGATGTAAAAATCGTGATTAACGGTGCCGGAGCTTCGGCTATTTCGTGTACCCGTTTATACAATTCTTTAGGCGCACAGAAAAAAAATATTTTTATGTTCGACAGCAAGGGGCTTATTCACCCAAGCCGCACGAATTTAGACGGAAAAAAAATAGAGTTTGCCAATGATGCCCTGCCTGCCGAAACTACGCTGGCTGATGCGCTGGCTGGCGCAGATGTTTTTATCGGTTTATCGAAAGGCAATACATTGAAACAGGAAATGGTGCAGTCGATGGCGAAAGATTGTATTGTGTTTGCCATGGCAAACCCTACCCCTGAGATTTCGTACGACGAAGCGATGGCCGCCCGTGAGGACATTATTTTTGCTACCGGACGTTCAGATTATCCGAATCAGGTAAACAATGTTTTAGGGTTCCCTTATATATTCAGAGGAGCCTTAGATGTGCGCTCGAAGGTAATTAATGAAGAAATGAAATTAGCTGCGGTAAGAGCATTGGCAGAACTGGCTAAAAAACCTGTGCCTGATATTGTGAATCTGGCGTATGGCGAAAACAATATGATTTTCGGCAAAAAATATATTATTCCGAAACCGGTTGACCCACGCCTACTAACTACGGTTGCTCCGGCAGTGGCAAAAGCGGCAATGGATACAGGTGTAGCCAAATTCCCGATTATTGACTGGGAAGCGTACGACACGCAATTATCGAAACGATTAGGACAAGACAATACACTCAGCAAAGTAATTATTACCAAAGCGAAGCAGAACCTGAAACGTGTGGTTTTTGCCGATGCTGAGAACCTAACGGTGTTAAAGGCGGCTCAACAGGTAATTGATGATGGCATTGCTATTCCGATTCTGTTAGGTAACGAAAACAGAATCAATCAACTGGTATATGAGAATCATATTGATGTGGCCGGGGTTGAAATTATAGACCCTCGTTCACACAAGGAAGAACCACGTTTGCAGAAATTCGGTGATATTTTTTACGAAAAGCGTAAACGTAAAGGTCTTAATAAATTTGAGGCCAGGATATCAATGCTTAACCGGAATTACTTTGGGGCAATGATGGTAGAAACCGGAGAAGCCGATGCCATGATTGGTGGTATGACCCGAAATTATCCTGAAACCATTCGTCCTGCTTTACAGATTATCGGTCGTCAGGAGGGTGTAAAGAAAGTATCAGGTATGTATATCCTGATGAGTCGTTTCGGCCCTTTATTCTTAGCCGATACCACGGTTAATTTCAACCCGACTACCGAAGAAATTGTAGAGATTACTGAATTAGCCGCAAAAGAGGTGGAGAAATTTAATATCAAACCACGTATTGCCTTACTCACTTACTCTAACTTTGGCAGTGCCGATGGTGAAGATGCCCTGAAAATGCAACGTGCGGTAGCAATTCTGAAAGAAAAACACCCTACTATGATTGTTGATGGTGAGATGCAGGCGCACTTACCTTTTGATTTGGATTTATTGCGTGAAAATCACCCGTTCTGCGATTTGATAGATGGTGGAGCCAACACCCTAATTTTCCCTAATCTATCAGCATCGAACATTGCCTATAATCTGGTAAAAGAAATAGCCAATATCGAAAAAATCGGCCCAATACTATTAGGTATGAAAAAACCTGTTCACGTATTGCAGTTAGGTAGCTCTGTGCGAGAAATTGTAAACATGGTGGCTATTGCTGTGGTAGATGCGCATGCAAAATAAGAGATATTGACTATTTTCAGAAAGGCATTGGCTGTAAAGGCTGATGCCTTTTTTTTATACCGATGTAGTAGTACTTACTTCGTGAAACTTTATATTAATATTTCTCAGAACATTAAAAGATGAACTCTTTAAATGCTGGGAGGTATCAAATAACTGAAAGGTTCAATGGGGATATTCCGCAGAACTGAAAAAAGAATAACCAATACTAAGATGGATAACACTACCTTACGTGAGTAAAATACAGCAGGAAAGATTTTTTTACCGCTTAATTCTTCTGCCAGTTTGAGGCCTGCAACGGGTAGTACCAAAAAAATCAGGAAGTTATTTTGTGCAGCGTAGGCTACTTGTCCGTGCAATAAGGCATGAAAAGCCCGTTGCCCACCACAACCCGGACAATGTAAGCCCGTTGTTTTGTTGAATATACACTGCATATTGGGCAAAAAACCTAACGATGGAAAATAAAAATAATAAGCGGTAATAGTGAGTACTATTACCGCCAGCAATATTTTATAAAATAACTTATGAGTCATAAGCTTATCTTTATGAACCTGTTTAAACTTTTTATTTACTGACGAGAATGTGATATTTTTTAATCAGATGAGATTATTTGTTGAGTGCGTAGCAGAGCTACGGACGAAATAAATAAGTGAAATATGATTGAAAAATAGCCATTCGTAGTCGAAAGAAATAAGTTTAAACAGGTTCTATGCTTCAATAACAAATGTCTTAGCCGCCATATCGTGTAAATTCTGCTCTTCTTTATTAAACAAACATACCATTAATAATAGAAAACAGAACTGACCTGACACGTATTTTACCAATGCTCTGATGAAAGCGTCGCCTGTTGTCAGTTGTTCGCCGTTTTCTTTTACTACTTTTATTTTCATGATACTTTTGCCAAGTGTGCCTTGTCTTGGTGAGGCGGTGAGTAACGCATCATAAATAATCGGTGCTACCATAGCAATGAGTATTATCCCGAAAATACTTATTCCGCCTGTTACAGCCATTGCGGCGGCTTCGCCATCAGTGAGGTCTCTGCCACCTCCTAAACCTAAAAAAGCAAAAATTCCCCCAAAAGGAATCAATATTAGAGAAAAAGCAATACCAAGAATAATACCATCAATAATATAAGCAAGAAAACGTTTGCCGAAGCCGGCCATGCGGTAATTGTTCATAATTGAATTTGTTTAGAGGTTTAGATATGAGAATGGTTTAGATGAATAAACTTTACCAAATCTAAAAAATATTTCCAGACAAATGCAAACTTTACCCTTAAAATATCCTACTAATCAAACACTTGCGTAATTATTTTTTATTAAATGGCAATCACCGTTTTTCTGGCAAATCGGCAACTTTTACTTTTTCAAAAACATCAATATAACTTTTGGCACTGGCATTGTATATTTTTATTCCAAGGCTTTTGGCATATTTGCCTAAGACCTCGTACCCATAAAATGCCTTGTGCAATGAAAACAACTGCTGACTCATATACGAATTTTCTTTGACAGCTATATCAATATCTTTATGCTGATAAAAATGGCTGTCGCTTACCACCATATTATTGTTTTCGTCGAGCTTTATCATTTCATGCCACGAATGGTCGGCCCCAAACAGATAAATCTCTTTAAAACCCATGTTAATGGCATAAAACAAAGTAGCCACCAGTACATTCTGGCATTGCGGCATACCTAAACCCCGTCTGAAAAACCAGTAGGCAAGCCATCGGTAACCCGTAACAATAGTATAGTTATAAGGAATCAATCTGATGTTCGGATTAGCCCTGAACTGGCTCACAAAAAACGCTGATTTCAGCATTTGATATGGCACATACAAATTCATTTCCCAGGTTGTCAGATTTGCCATCGCCTTCAATCCATCCTGACAGGAATGAGCCGGATTCAAAAACGACATATCTAAAATCAAGTAATTTTTTGGCTTTAGCTCTATATATTCAGGTGTAACCGAAAACAGATTAACCGCAAACAATTCAAGTTTTTTTATAAAGGCAAGGTCTTTCTGCAACGAGGTTTTTAATGATGGCCCATTCCCTAAAACTCCGCAATACGGGCTACCTGCCCTAACTTTTCTCACTGAAAACTTAGATAAAAAAAGTACTTTTATAACCGAGATACTACTATTTATAAACAGACTGATGGCTTGCTGTACAGCCAATAAGAAGTTAATCATACAAACGGGTTTTCGACAAAATAAACCTAATCTTATATTAAATCAAAGAGGTCTTTTACACCCAGCATTTTGGTTTTGGTATAGCCTTCGCCAAATCTGGCACCGATAGCGTGTCCCATTTCCTGCGAGCGGGCTTTTAAAAACTCTAAAAACTCAGGGCTGGTAAGGTACGATTCAGGTTCAGCACTATTAGGGTCATAAAACTGGCTTTTATAAGCACGGATAGATGCCTCTTTCAAATCCCAGTACTGAGAAATATCCACCACCAAATCAGGCTTGATATAACGGTCTTGTATGTAGTGATATAAAAATTTCGGGCGCCATGCGGCCTGTGGAGTACCATCTTCATGATAGGTTTTTATCATACGTAAACCCGATAAAAAACAGGCATCTACTGCCAAGGCAGCTCCTTTGCCATGGTCAGGATGACGGTCTTCTATGGCATTAGCCAATACTATATCAGGCTGATAGCGACGAATAGCCGTGATTAATTTCATCTGATGTTCTTCATCATTTTTGAAAAAACCATCTCTGAAACCAAGATTCTCACGTATTGAGATTTTTAAAATATCAGAAGCCGCTTTTGCTTCTGATGCCCTTATTTCGGGTGTTCCTCTTGTTCCTAATTCTCCCTGGGTAAAATCTACAATGCCTACTTTTCTACCTTTTTCAATAGCCATAGCCATCGTTCCACCGCACGACATTTCTGCATCGTCAGGATGGGCGGCCATTACCAATATATCTAATTTCATATATAATTTTTGAATGAATTATTTAATGAATGGCGAATTAGCGAATTGTGAATTAGTGAATATTTTTATTCTTTGCGTTTACAGTACTTTAATTAAATAATCGCAACTACAACGACCGCCTAATTCTTCATATATTTATAAAAAAAAAGCGACGTAAATAGTTTCACGTCGCTATTAAAATATATTTTTGCACTATTATTTGACTCTTAAACGATAACCTGGACGAAGTTTGGTATTGGTTCTGATACGGTTCATTTTTGCCAGATTACCTACTGTAGTATGCCAGCGGTCTGCAATTTCAGAAAGAGTATCACCTGAGCGAACTCTTATCCATTTTTTGGTAGTTACTACCTGTGGTTCATCAAACTCAAAATCGCCTTTACTTGCGCCACCTCTCAGGTAATCGTACACACGTGAGGTCATGGTAAATTCGGCGGCATTGATGTCAATTTTTTCAGGATTAAAAGTAAAAATGTTTTTCGGGTCAAACGGATTACCTTCGTAACGGGTTTCAAAATGCAGGTGAGGGCCTGAACTTCTTCCGGTATTACCCCCTTTTCCTATTTCTTCTCCGGCTTTTACTACCGTGTTGGCTTCAAAATTAATTTTCGACAAGTGCCCATAAAGTGTTTCCAGCCCATTGTAGTGTCTTACTACCACGCAACGGCCATAGCCCCCATGTACCCCTGCTACACGCACAATGCCGTCGAAAGCGGCATAAATTGGCTCGCCTGTATCAAGGTCTAAATCAATACCCGTATGCCAGCGGCGCCATCTCCAGCCAAACTGAGAGTTGGTAACCCCTTTAGCCATAGGTCCTGACCAGTATCTGCCTTGCGAAATATCATATAGCTGAATCGGCACTACTTCTTCATAATCTTTGGCATCAATGCCGTAGGGGTCAATTACATCGGTATTCCATACAGAAAAATAACTGGCAATTTTTACCATATCGTCGCTCCCTGCAAACTGCGCTACCTCTTCAATTTCTACAATCTCTATTTCTCCTTCATCAATAGAAGAAGTATCTTCATGCACGGCAGCATTCAGCTCTTTGATAGGCTCAATTTTCAATCCTGAGCTTTTCTCGGTTTTGGGTGCTTCAAACTCATTAATAAAACGCAGTTTAGGCTCTTCTTCAAAACTAAACTCGTCGTCCTGTTTCTGAGGTTTATTAAGGTTTTTGTTTTTCGCTTCTTTCTGGGTCGAAGGAATAGTTGGTTTATTCAATCTTACGCCCCTTTCTTTGGGTGCCTGAGCATAGCCAGCACTTACAAGAAAAAACAAAGCAATAATGGTAAATAAAGCCTTTCTCATTTTGTATTTTTGATTTTAGGTTGCTCTATAAAAATATATAAGACCGAGCAACCTGACACAATCTTATAACAATATTAGTCATTTTTATTGTCTAATGCAAGCTTTTCTCTGCCAGATAGCGTTCTGCATCTAAAGCAGCCATACAACCCGACCCGGCTGCTGTAACCGCCTGACGGTAGATTTTATCCTGCGCATCGCCGCAGGCAAACACACCTTCTACGTTTGTTTTTGAGCTGCCTTTGATGGTTTCAAGATAACCAGCCTCGTCCATATCTAAAAATCCTTCAAAGATTTGGGTATTAGGCTGATGGCCGATAGCTACAAAAAATCCGGTTACATCTAAAACCGACTCCTCGTTTGTGATATTGTTTTTAATTCTGACACCCGTTACGCCCTCACTTCCCAACACTTCCATGGTCTCGGTATGGTACAGAATCTCAATATTAGGTGTATTTTCTACACGTTTCTGCATAATCTGCGAGGCTCTGAACTCTCCCTTACGCACCAGCATATATACTTTTTTGCAGAGCTTCGATAAATAATGTGCCTCTTCGCAAGCGGTATCTCCTGCCCCTACTATGGCTACATTCTGCCCTCTGAAAAAGAATCCGTCACAAACGGCACAGGCAGAAACCCCATATCCGTTCAGGCGTTGTTCTGATTCAAGACCCAACCACTTGGCCGATGCACCCGTAGCAATAATAACGGTTTGAGCTATGATTTCGTGTGTATCGTCAATAATAACTTTGTGTGCCAACGGGGTCGAAAAATCCACCTTCGTAGCCATTCCCCATCTATTGTCAGTGCCAAAACGTTCGGCTTGTTTTTTAAAGTCTTCCATCATTTCAGGGCCCATAATTCCATCTGGATAGCCCGGAAAATTTTCAACGTCGGTGGTAATAGTTAATTGTCCTCCCGGTTGGCCGCCCTGATACATTACCGGTTTTAAACCTGCTCTTGCTGCGTAAATTGCCGCTGTATAGCCAGCCGGACCTGAGCCCAAAATCAACACTTCTACTTTTTCTTGTGCCATTATATTGATAATCGTGAATGTAATAATGTATTATCTTCGGTAACTGTTACAAACAGCACCTTGCTGATAAATGAACATAGTTTCAGAGGCACAAAGTTCATCAAATTTGGCGGGATAGACAAATTAGAGTTTGTTTAAAAATTATTGTTCGTCCTGCAAAGAAATCTTTTTCGTTCATACTGTGCTGTGTTTTTTCGTCGTAGCTGCCTGCTACGCCTGCAAAACACTGCTTGTCTGAACAAAAAATCTATTCTTTTAGAACAGAAAAATAATCATTAAACAAACTCTTAGAAGATTTTCATTTCAATCCTTCTGTTCAACTGGCGGGTTTCGTCGGTTTCGTTGCTGGCAATGGGGCGGGTTTCGCCATACCCTACTGCTTTTACGTTGGTGGCGTTTACTCCTTTACTTATCAGATAATTCACCACAGCCTCGGCTCTTTTCTGCGATAAGCCGAGGTTATCGGTGTCTTTGCCCACATTATCGGTATGGCCTGAAATCTCTACTTTAAGCGTATTATTCTGCGAAAGCAGTTTTTGTAGTTTATCTAATTCTGTGAATGATTCCGGTCGTAAATCAGATTTACCCGAATCAAAGAAGATATTATTCAGCACAATATCTACATCTTTTCTGATAGGCTCCAGGGCTACGTTTACCACTTTGCCGTTGACATCAGTTTTTTCAGAAAAATCGAATGAAAGGCTTTTATTGAAATAGTTCTGCTTATTAATGAATAACCCAAAATGACTACCATTGGGCAACACAGCGGTGTATTCTCCGGTCTTGGCATCAGACCTGACACTTTCTATGGTTTGGCCTGTCTTTAAATCAATCAGTTCAATATCAGCTGCTATATTTTGCTTGCTCTGGGCATCTTGTACGATTCCTTTCACAAAATTTACACGACTGAAACGACTGCTTAATTCTTTGGGAATTTCAAATTCATACAAACGGGTACTTTGTTTGGTATCCGACGAATAATACCCTTTTTTTCCATCAGAAGTAACGAATAAGGCCACCTGGTCTTCATGATTATTGATGGGGTAACCAAGGTTTTCGGGTTTCGAGAAAATACTGAGCTTTTGCTCGGTCATATATAAATCAAAACCTCCCAGTCCGGTGTGTCCGTCAGAGGCAAAGAAAAGCGTGTGCCCATTGGCATGAATAAACGGCGAAATATCGTCTTTTGGGGTATTAATGGTGTTGCCCAGATTTAAGGCAGGCATCCATTGGTTGTTTTTCAGTTCGCTCACCCATAAATCTTTCTCTCCGAATCCACCCTGACGTTTTGAGGCAAAGTACAATACACGTCCGTCGTTTGACAAACTTGGTTGCGATTCCCATTCACGGGTATTGATACTGGCACCGAGGTTTTCGGGGGCACTCCACTCGTCGCCTACTTTATGCGAGATATATAAATCACAACTTCCGAAACTGTCTTTGGCATCACAACTGGTAAACACAAGTGTTCTGCCATCGGCTGATATACTGCAAGTACCTTCATTAGCCGCCGTATTGATATTGGCCGAAATGGACTGAGGTTTAGTCCATTTACCATCTTTTAATTGTGAAGTAAACAGGTTTTCATCACCTTCTTCCGAGCGGGCTGTAAAAATAAGGGTTTCATTATCGGCTGTCAGCACCGGAAAATACTGGTTCGTTTTAAAATTTATCACCTCTCCCATATCGCTGGCATCAAAACTGAGTTTTTTCTTCCGGGCTTCAATAGCAAAATTACAACTTTCCAGTTGTCGGGTCAATTGTTTCACTATCATACTATTTGGTGATGAATTTTTGAGCGAAAACTCAAGCAACGGTTTGGCTTTTTCATATTCTCCGGCACGCAAAGCACGGGTACCAATATAGGTATAAGCCTGGCGGTAATCAGGCGCATTGGGTTTAAACTGAATAGCCTTTGCATAATATTTCAGGGCGTTGGCTTCGTTTCGGGCAGTTTCATTCATCTGCCCTAATTTGAAATACGCATCGGCATAGGTTGAATCTTTCTCAATAGCTTTTAATAAACTCTCGGTAGCATCGTCTGATTTTCGGGCTACAAAACTCTTGACACCCTTGTCATAAAACTCTTTGGCTTTGGGGTCTTGTGCTTGTACAATAGCTGATAGGCAGATAAATAAAAATAATGAAAACAGCTTATTCATTTTAAAAATCAATTTTTATAGTTTAACGTATGGTTTTGTTGCTTATTTTTGAGGGCTTATAAAATACGCCTGTTTTTAAATTTCAACTGCATGCTTCATCTCTATCTTAAATCTCTCCATATTGTAGGTTTTGTATCGTGGTTTGCCGGATTATTCTATCTGGTGCGTATATTTGTTTATTATGCCGAAGCCGAACAAAAACCCGAACATCTGCGGGAAGCCTTTAAAAAAGACTACCTGCTGATGCAGAAAAGAGCCTATAAAATTATCTGCAATCCTGCCATGATGATTACCTGGACATTCGGCATACTGATGCTGGTTAATTCTCCTTATTTTCTGCAACAGGGCTGGCTTCATGTAAAATTAGTACTATTAGTATTACTGACAGGCTACCATATTTTCTGCAAAAAAACCATCGAACGATTAGAAAGAGGCGAAAAATATATGGTATTTAACTCTTTTCAATACAGATTGTTAAACGAATTACCCACATTATTTCTCATTTCTATTGTATTATTAGCAGTAGTAAAAAACCTGATAAATTTTGCTTATCTTTTTTTAGGAATCATTGCCTTTGGATTTTTGTTGTTTCTGGCCGCAAGAGCCTATCGTAAGCATAGAGAAAGGAAATAAAACACACCCCTAACCCCTAAAGGGGAACTACAGATTCGCAGCCGTTTAGTTTTGCTACCATGTACTTGGTTAAATTTTGTCAATTTTATTGCGACAAATTTGTTTTCAGTTCCCCTTTAGGGGCGGTCCGCCGCGCGGTTAGGGGCGCAACCAGAAATCCCTCTCCCACATAATATGAGAAAGGGATTTAGGAAGGGAGGTGAATCCCTTAAAATTTTTCTGTGGTTTGATTATTATCTGATTGGGAAACTAACACCTACATTGATGTTGACCCCTGCGTTCTGGTAGCTTGTGCTTGGTTCTTTCGTAATATCGCCAAAGCCACGGATATATCTTACATCGGTATTCAACCAGGTTTCACGTTTGATTCGGAAATTAAATCCTGCACCAATCTGGCCACCTACATCGGCTGTATTATAAACCTGCTGGCCATTCGACAATTCATTTCCACCTTTGTCGGTTGAAGCCATCAAGATACCTAAATAAGGCCCGGCGAAAAGTTTAGGACGAAAAGCCTCTCCTTGTTGACCGAAATAATAGACTGCCAATACCGGAACCTGAATGTAATGAATACGTTCGATATTACCGCCATTCTGAACTCTTGTACCCATTTGTGAATAATTACCCTCCACTGTTACCCCAAAGTTGCTGTTAATGCTATGGTTTAAAAATAAACCGGCATTTAATCCAGTTAAGACATCAAAACTCTCAGCTTTAGGTGCAAATGAGGTAAAATTGATACCCAGTTTTGGCCCCCACGAAGTGGTTGGTTGAGCATAGCTTGCCAATGACATAGAAAGTAAAGCACCTAATAAAAACAATTTGGTTTTCATGATAATGGTTTTTGTGTGATTTAAATATGTTTACGACCATCAATCATAAAATACCATTCCAGTAAGCAAAAACAGGCTAATCGATAGCTGCCGTGGTAAAGTAAAACAAAAAGTTGAGGAAATTTTTCCACGATAATCAACTATTTCTCTCTTGCTTCAACTGTTTTTTGCTAATTTCCCAGCTTGACAGCACAGAGAAAATACATCAGGATAGTTTATCTGTATAGGGCATTACTCTGCTATGCCATGAGAAGTTAGCTGATTAGCTGTAAAAATTCGTAGTAGTTTTGTAGATTTGAGACAAATTACGCTTTAAAAGTACGCTGTATTGCCTGTTAGAATCTTTGTAAAAAAACGCTTATATGAACCTCCAGACATTTAAAAGTACACTTTCGGCCAGCCAAGTTCCACAAGATATATCTCCTTTACTGCAAGCCCTCTGGCACGATTACAACGGAGACTGGGAAGCCTCACATACTATTGCCCAAAGCAAAGAAGGTACCAAAGAATACGACAGGCTACACGCTTACCTGCATCGGAAAGAGGGCGACCAATGGAATGCCAATTACTGGTACAGGCGTGCAGGAGAAACCATGCCCAAAGTTTCGTTAGATGAAGAATGGGAACAATTAGCCGAGCGATTAACCAAAAATTAAATGTATTTTTGCCCTACAAAACACGGCAAACGGGATTATCTATCATAACTTATGAATTATTTATCAGCCGAAAATATCGGAAGGAATTTAGGAGAACGCTGGCTTTTTAAAAATCTCACTTTTGGCATATTACAAGGAGAAAAAGTAGCTTTAATTGGCTCAAACGGTTCGGGGAAATCATCGTTGCTTGATATGCTCGTGGGTAAAATAGATGTAGACGCAGGTGAAATAAGTATCCGCAAAGACATCAGAATGGGGTATCTTGACCAGAATCCTGATTTACCTGCAGGCAAAACCGTATTAGAAACCATATTTGCCTCAGAAAATGCCCTGACATTGGCCATCAAGGAATATGAAATTGCCCTGAATCTGCACGACGACAGACGACTGGCCGATGCTATTGAAAAAGTAGATTCGCTGAAAGCCTGGGATTATGAAGTAAAAGTAAAACAGATATTAGGCAAATTAGGCATTACTGATTTTGATAAGCTGATAGGCAATCTATCTGGTGGGCAGCAGAAACGGGTAGCATTGGCACGGGTACTGATTGAAGAGCCTGATTTCCTGATTTTAGATGAGCCTACCAACCACCTTGACTTAGATACCATTGAGTGGCTGGAGGGGTATCTGTCTTCTTCAAACATTACCTTATTGTTAGTTACCCACGACCGCTATTTTTTAGATAAAGTCTGCAATCGTATTCTTGAACTGGCCGATAACCAGATTTATAAATTTACGGGTAATTATAATTACTATCTCGAAAAGAAAGAAGCACAGGAGGCTGTGAACGCCGCTACACAGAAAAACTACCGGAATCTGCTCAGAAAAGAACTGGAATGGATGCGCCGCCAGCCTAAAGCCCGTGGAACGAAGTCGCAGAGCCGGATTGATGCTTTCTATGATTTAAAAGGCAAAACGATTAAGAAAGGTCCGGAAGAAAAACTGGAACTAAGCATGAAGATGGAGCGAATGGGTAGCAAAATCATTGAGATTCAGCACATCAGCAAAGCGTTTGATATTCAGAAAGTAATTTCCGAGTTTTCTTATACCTTTAAAAGAGGCGACAGAATAGGTATTGTGGGCAAAAACGGCATGGGTAAAACAACCCTGCTCGAAATAATTACCGAGAAAACCAAACCCGATATGGGCAGGGTAGTGAAAGGTGAAACTATTAAAATAGGCTACTACTCGCAGGAAGGGCTTGATTTTGAAGATGGGCAAAGGGTAATTGATGTGGTGAGAGAAATTGCAGAATATGTAAAAATGGCCGATGGCAGCGAACTTTCTATCTCTAATTTTCTGACACTTTTTTTGTTTCCTCCGGCTATGCAATATAGCTTTGTTCATAAATTAAGCGGTGGCGAAAAAAGACGTCTGCAATTGTTGAAAATACTGGTGCAAAACCCCAATTTTCTGATTTTAGATGAGCCTACCAACGACCTGGATATTTCGACGCTGAATGTATTGGAAGATTTTCTGATTAGTTTCGGTGGCTGTATGTTAGTGGTATCTCACGACCGCTATTTTATGGATAAAATGGTAGAACACTTGTTTGTTTTTGAGGGTAACGGCTACATCAGAGATTTTCCGGGTAATTATACCGACTACCGCAACTGGAGAGAAGAACAGCCTGTGCAAACTACCGGAAGTACTCAGGAGGCTTCAACCGATAAACAGCCTGTTGTTCCGCAAGTGCCTAAACAGGAAACAAAACGGAAACTGAGTTTTAAAGAACAAAAGGAGTACGAAAGTCTGGAAAAAGACATTGAAAAATTAGAAACCACCAAAAACCAGTTGCTTGAAAAAATGAATTCGGGCAATGGCTCGCACGAAGAACTGGCTGCATGGGCAAAAGAATTTGAGCA
This sequence comes from Emticicia agri, assembly GCF_004168285.1. Taxonomy (GTDB): domain Bacteria; phylum Bacteroidota; class Bacteroidia; order Cytophagales; family Spirosomataceae; genus Emticicia; species Emticicia agri. The sequence continues at coordinate 97,417 of NZ_SEWF01000004.1, forward strand.
GATAAATGAGGCTATTGCCGAAAAAGAAATGCGCTGGCTTGAATTGTCTGAACTGGCATAAGGCATTATATAGCGGTTATTTACCTCTTGTGTAATGAATTAATAATTTATTAAAAACATTTTCAACCTTTATATAAACCTTGCACCTATGAATTTTTCTAAATGTATTGTTGTTCTTCTGTTAGGTATCTCTGTCAATAGCTTTGCGCAAACACAGGGTATTCCTATTCAATCTTATAACCATGTGGGCTTGTATGTAAAAGACCTGCAGGCAAGTGCTAAATTCTATCGTGAAATTGTAGGTTTATCACCGCTGAATGTGCCTGATAATCTATTAGCTATTCGTCGCTGGTTTCAGATTGCACCGGGTCAGGAACTTCACCTGCTCTTAGGACGAAAAGACCCTGTTACCAATAATGATAAAAACGGCGGACATTTTTCGTGGACGATACCTGCCAACTCTGCCGATAGCATTGAGGCTTATTTAAAAGAGAAAGGAGTACCTTATCATCGTCAGAAAAGATTTGACGGTGCCTATCAGATTTATATTACCGATCCTGACGGGTATGTAATTGAACTGAATGAACCAAAAGTACAATAAAACATCTATTCAGTAAAAGTTAAAAGATATTCCAATGGAACAGGTAAACGGGTGGTTTCAATATTTGATGGATTCGGAGGAGCTAATCCGAACGGGTGGCCTGGTGGCTATTACGCTGATTATTTTCATTGAAAACGGCTTCTTTTTTGGCTTCTTTCTGCCTGGTGACTATCTTCTGTTTCTTTCTGGTGTTTTTTGTGGCACCAAAATCCTGAATGTTCCACTTCCCTTATTAATGCTTTGCATTTTTCTCGCTGCCGTAATAGGGTCTTTTGTAGGCTATTTTTCAGGCTGGTATTTCGGCGACCGCATACAGGCAAGACCCGATTCATTGTTTTTCAAGAAAAAACATATAGATAGCACCCGTAAATACTTTGCCAAATATGGTAGTCAGACTTTAATCATTGCCCGTTTTTTACCGGTCGTGCGTACATTCTCCCCTATTTTAGCCGGAATCGTAAAAATGCAACTCTATAAATTTACAACCTTTAATATATTGGGCGGTGCCATCTGGGTATTGTCGCTTGTAGGAGGTGGTTTTTATTTTGGCGAAAAATTCCCTGGTATTATCAACTATGTAGAATACATCATCATTTTCTTTCTGGCTGTAACCACCTTTACCGTGGTGAGAGGGTACCTCAATGCCAAGAAAGAACTGAATGAAAGCAAAGAGTCTCAATGACACTAATAAAAAAATCCCTCTGAGGTTTCAGTGGGATTTTTTTGTTTTCTTTAGCTACACCCTCCGACCTGGGCATTAAAATTATACTTGAACGCCTTAAAGTAATCACAGAAGTTAGTTTTCAAAACTGGTCTTTTAGTGATGCAATACTAAGAAAGAATTACTTCCTGTTATTCTTCAATTCATTAATTTCTTTTCTGAGTGCTTTATTTTCTTCTTTCAATTCGTTCAGGTATAAATACAGTTCTTCAATTTTTTCTAATTGTTTAGAAAGTTGTTCCTTAACATCTATTCCATTGTGTATTACTTCCTTAACACCCGGGATATTAGGTAAATGCTTATTTTCTTTCACAAAGGTTATCACCTTATCAAAAGGCATTAAAGGATAGTTTTCTTCAAAGACCTTATCTGACCATTCTGCTTCGGTTTTATACCTGAATTTAAAAGAAGAGAGTATAAAATCTCCGTTACTATCGGTAGCTAAAAATTCATTACCATTTAATTTCAATGCCGGACTATTAAGGGCAATTCTCATATTTACCACTCCTTTTACATCTAATTTATACTGCGGATTATGCACACCAATCCCTACTTTAATAGCCGAATTTTCTGTATCTCCTAAAACGATGGCATCGTTAATAGAAACTTTGGCATTATAACCAATAGCTACTGCTCTTTGCAACCTTGAAGAATCTGCTCCGTAACCATCAGCATTTGCTCCTAAAAACACATTATTTGAGCCTGTTAAATTATTATATCCCGATAATGAGCCAATATAGGTATTGGTATTGCCGGAAGTATTTCTATTGCCACTATATGCGCCCATAAAAGTATTATTAGACGCAGTATTGTTATAGCCACTTGCAAGCCCTATACTTACATTCTCATTGCCCACCACATTTAATCTACCTGCTACAGCACCCAGATAAGTATTTCCGGTTCCGGTAGTGTTCTGGTTACCGGAAGTGATGCCTATAAATGTATTGGAATTACCTGTCGAAATAGAGTTGCCTGCGTACTGGCCGAGAGACGTATTCCATACACCTGTAACATGCAGGAATTTATCTGCTCCGATTTTTATTAAATCCTGTGCTTGAGCCACCGTAGAAACTATGGCAAAAAGAAGAAATAGGAAACCTTTTTTCATATCGTTTTATTTAAAATATTCAATTATTTAATCTGAGTAAGCCGTTATTAACCATATTAAGGGTACCCCCGTTATAAATGAGCTTATTGGCTTGTGCAGTTATTCCATTAATGGTAATTACATGATTGATTTCAGTATCTCTTGTAAGGTCAGGAATAATGCCACACTGCCAGGTGCTTGCAGTATTCCAGTTTCCATTCTGTACTGAAGCCACAGGTGAATTGGTTGGAATAGTAAGTTCAACCGTATCTTCTCCCTCCGAGTAGCAGTTGTTTTTGCTTATTCTGACTGTATAAATACCAGATTGAGTTGCCACAAATGAATTTGAGTTTGTTCCAATATTATTCCCGTCTTTCTTCCACGAAAAACTACAACCCGTGCAGGTATTGGTAGTGAGTGTAATACAGGCAGCAGGCGTATCAACATAAGAAATGGTTGAGAGTTCAGGGCAAAGTGTTTTTACTGCCTTAAACGCATTTATCTGCCCTGCTCCAAGCTGACCAATATAGCCGGGGTTATAAATGTCTATATTATCTGCTGTAGAAGCAATAATATTTTTAATATCACTGGCGGTTAAACTCGGTTTGATACCTTTCAAAAGTCCTGCTAACCCGGCCACCATCGGAGAAGCCATTGATGTTCCTCCCTTCCATTCATAATCGTTCATAGGAATAGTACTATAAATACCGTTTCCCGGTGCAGAAATATTTATTCTTGAGCCGTAATTAGAAAAATCACTTTTCACATACGGATTAGTACTTGCCACTGACCACACACCTGGGTAAGAGGATGGATAATGAGGGTTGGAAGTGTCGTCATTTCCGGCAGCAGCAATAACTAATATTCCTTTGTTTATGGCATCCTGAATGATGTTGTTATTAGTCTGATTAAAAATATAATTGCCCCAGGAACAGTTAATAATGCTTGCCCCACTATTAGCCGCCCACACTACTCCTTCGTATCCTCTGTCGATTGATTTGGTAGTAGTAGTATTAAATGAGGCTTTCACGGCAATGATTTTTACTAAATTATTACCTATTGAGGCCATGCCTGTATTATTGTCAGTTACCGCTCCTGCAATTCCTGCTACATGGGTTCCATGATCAAGAATCCCATTAGGAGGATTGGGATTATTATCATGATCTGCCACATCCCAACCGGAATCTACATTTGCACTCAAATCAGGGTGTGTTACCTGAACCGCATCATCAACGATAGCTACTTTTGCAGGTTGATTGGGTATAAAATTGTAATGCTCCCAGACGTCGGTCATTTGAATAGCAGAAAAATAAACATTTTGATCAGCATCAGTATCATCTGGCCAATCGTTATGAAAAACTTTAGGGATTCTCTCTGCATATTCTATCGCACTATCTTTACTTAATTCTGCGATAATCTTATCTATATTCTTCGGCTCAGAAATTTTAAGCCTGTAAGTCCGCAAAAGTTTGGGACTATTAGAAAAATAGAAAGGTAATTCAGCATTGCTGACCATTGAAGAGAGACTGTTTTTCTGCAAGAAACTTACAGAAGAAACCATTACACTACTGGTAAGTGTCTGCTGAAAAGGTTGCGAATCTTTTAGTTTTACATATAGCTCATCTTTAACAAAAAGCGTATCGTCATTCTGAGCATTTGCTATCGACGAATAAATCAGGGGGATAAGCAGAATAATCAATTGTAATGGCTTTATTATTCTATTTTTTTTCATTGTTAATTATAGGTAAATTTAAAGTCTGCTAAAGATTGAATAAATCAGCATAATTCTCTACCCATTCTATTATCAACATCGGGTAAAGTCAATAACCACTACACTAAAAAACCTTTGGTTAGTTGTCGGGATTGATAAACATATCCCACATCTGTCATCAAAAAATTCTTATCATGTTCTTATTGTAGATTTAAACCATAAGCACCTGCGATTTTTGTCTGAAATACATTTAATCAACCAGGCTTACCGAAGTGTTAATTTGAAGGCTCTCCTGAACCGCCATTCTTCTACGCCTTGAAACCTTGATTTCATCGCCGTTGGTCAGATAAATTCTGAGGTCTTTGTAGCGGCAACGGCAGTCTTCAATGTACTTGCGGTTTACGAGATAAGACTTATTCACTCTCAGAAAGTCTTTCAATCGTTCATCTTCTGCATAGCGTTTAAGCGTAAAAGAAGAAGTAAACTTCTTTCCGTTATTCATATAAAATTCGGTGTAGTTAATGTCTGCTTTCAGATATAGAATATCCTGAGAAAAAAGCGTATGATTTTTTAGCATAACAAAGGTTTTTGGGTTAATTTTTATAATAAATAGCTAATATTCACTCCTTACAGTTGTGGGCTATATCTCTTTTAAGACTCAGATTTTTTAAGAACAGAAGCTCAGGCTAAAATATCGAATCGGCAGGTAGGGAGAGGCGGCAAAACTGAAATTGTCAAAGAATAAGTTTTTATCTTCATTGGGTTTGGATAATTATCGGTTAAAAAATCTTTTTTAGTGGTGTGGAATTCTATTGCTTTTTGTGTAGAATTGTCTGTTAAGACCTTATAAATTATACAGGAAGGTAGTTTTTAAAAAAACGCTTACCGTTAAATAGAGTTTCTTTGCAAATATCTTCCTGTAGGCACATTTTTACAATACTGATTAATCAGTAATTTACCGGCTATAACCCTTTTAACTTACTAAAACCAAACCTTTATGTCTTCTTTGATCACATGTCCCTTCAATTTCAATGACTTTAAAAAAATATGGAACTCAGGCGGCTTAAATGAGGATATTGATGTCGTCGGAGAATTAGTAAAAAACAATCCTTTACTTCATGAAACTCTTTTAATGCAAGGCCATGCAATGGCTGTAATGGATATTACTACCATGACTTACCCACTTCTTTTGGGTGATGTAGAAAAAGTATGCGGGTGGTCGACAGAGTTTTTCTATCAGACTGGGGTCAATGGATTATTGGAAAAATTTTTACCCGAAGACCTCTTGGGATTAGGGGAGATTTCAAAACAACTGAGTACTTATCTTCCTACTTTGCGTGTTGAACAGGTAAAAGATTTTAAAGCCATTTACGACTACCGTATTTATCGGGAAGATGGTAGCACTACCAGAATATGTCAGGAAAGTACTGCCTTAAAAACCAATGCTGATGGGCATATCATTTACTTTATGATATATGTTTCAGATATTACTCATTTTAAGCGGGAGGGTAAACAACATATGCATCTGATGGGTGGAGACACAAATCTACTGGCAGCCATAGACAATGCTTCAGGTACTATCCGACCCCTTACGCAACTAAGCAAAAGAGAATTAGAAATAGCCCGGTTAATGGGTATGGGGCATACCAGCGAGCAAATAGCTGAGAAGCTATTTATTACTACCAATACAGTTAATACTCACCGACAGAATATGCTCAGGAAACTTGAACTTATGGACACTACTGAATTAATGAATTTTATTAAAATCTATCGGTTACTCTGAATAGAATAACTAAAACTCACAAATTTTATATAATGATGTCTAAAATTATTGCATGCCCCTTTGATTTTAACGATTTTAAAAAGACCTGGAGAACAGATAGTAATGCTGAAACTGACGATAACGATAGCGTTCTTAAAAACCTGCTTAAATTTAATCCTTTATTGGACCAGACACTCAGAATGCAAGGACACGCCTTTGCTATATTAGATATCAGAGCAATGACCTATCCGATTATTCTGGGCGATGTAGAAAAAGTCTGCGGCTGGCCAACTGAGTATTTTTATGAGGTAGGGGTAGAAGGATATGTCAAACAATTCTTACCCGAAGATGCGATGGGTATGGGAGAGTTTTCAAAATATATCAACGATTACCAGCCTTATTTAAGTATTGCCCAAGCTAAACAGTTCAGATATACTTTTGACTATCGTTTTCGTAGAAAAGATGGTACAGTCAACCGAATCTGTCAGGATAGTATTGCCCTAAGAACCGATGCAGATGGTAATATCACCTATTTTATGGCCTATGTGTATGATATTACGCCTTTTAAAAGAGAAGGTAAACAACATCTATACATGAGTGGTGGAGATAATAATCAATTAGTAGTGCTTGATAACCAGACCAACACTATATCTACCCTTACTAATTTAAGTAAAAGAGAGTTAGAGATAGCAGCATTACTTGGTAAGGGGTTTACAAGCGAACAAATTGCTGAAAAGCTTTTTATCAGTGTCAATACTGTCAATACCCATCGGCAGAATATGTTACGGAAGTTGGAATTGACAGATACTACTGAACTCCTGAATTTCATCCGGGTTTATCGGTTAACCTGATAAACCCGGTGTGAAAAACTTTATTGATTAATAGCCCCGGCAAAACCTTATTTTTTTAGTCACAGCAAATTACATATTTGCTTGTTTGATATTGAACCTGTTTAAACTTATTTCTTTCGACTACAAATGGCGCTTTTTCAATTATACTTCAGAGAAAAATTTCGTCCGTAGTTCTACTACGTCAGTTCCATTGCGGACTCCTTTTTCCATCGTCTAATCAAAAAATCTCACATTTTCGTCCGCGCGGCGGCCGCATGAAATAAAAAGTTTAAACAGGTTCATAATTGTTACTTATTAATCAGAAGAATCCTCTAATGCTTTTTTAATTGCCAGGCGTCTTCGTCTGGCTACTTTTATTTCACAACCATTAGTGAGGTAAACGGTTATCTGATTAAGCTGTGTACTATACTGGCTGATATATTGCTGATTAACCAGATAAGACTTGTTCAGCCGTAAAAAGCCTTTGAGTCGCTCGTCGGCTTCATGGCGTTTGAGCGTAAAAGCCGATATGATTTTCTTTCCGTTTTTCAGGTAAAACTGCGTATAGTTAGCATCTGCCTTCAGATACACTATATCCTGCCAATAGAAGTGATAATCCTTTAACATAACCAGGGTTTTAGGGTAATCAGAGGTTAATTTCTGTAATGTATGCAGGAAAATAGCAGCTAATCTGTTGAGAGAATTACGTATTCCGTTAGTTCCTCTTGCGATAGCAAAGTTCTATAAAAACCGATAGTTAGAAAATACCGAAAAAGGGGTATTTTTAAGGGGGGTATCTACTGTCAAAACAGTAGATAAAGTGTTAAAGAAATATAAAAATAGCCTATCAGAAGTTGCAGGTCAATATCAGCAAAGTTGTTCAGAATTTAGGGTCTATAAACTCCCATTCTTTTATATGAGCCGACTGGTGTTCTTTTTTTAAGATAAGTTCAAATTGTTTAACCAGTTCAGGGTGCTGACTGCTGACATCGGTTGTTTCTTTTTCGTCAGTTTTCAGGTCGTAAATTTCCCATTTAGCATCCTTATCTTTTTTCATATTACTTTTCACGCCTTTCCAGTTGCCCATTCGTACAGCCACCTGACCTCCTTTCTCAGGAAATTCAAAATAAAGGTAAGGATGTTTTTTCTGTTGGGTTTTATTGCCTGTTAAAGTCGGCAGAAACGAGATACCATCATTGGCAGGAGCTTTGATTCCGGTAAGTTCGGCCAGGGTTTCCATCAAATCATACTGCGTACTTACCAAATCAGTTGTTTGCCCGCCCTTGATTTTCTTAGGCCATCGGGCAATGAATGGTTCTCTGATACCTCCTTCATATAAATCCTGCTTTCTCCCCCTTAGACCAGCTACACTGTTAAAGAAATGGGTATCGGCTCCTCCGGCATCAAAGGTAGCACCGTTATCACTGCTGAACATTACTAATGTATTTTCATCAAGACCCAATTCTTTTAATAAAGCCATAATTCGCCCTACCTGCTTATCCATATAGGTAATCATAGCTGCATAAGTTGACCTTGGGTATAAGGTAGAAGCATAACCTCTTTCGCCCCGATAAGGTTGTTCTTCAAACTGACCAATGTATTCGTTTACAGCTTCATCAGGTGCCTGTAACGATAAATGAGGCCCGGTATAGGGTAGATACAAGAAAAAAGGCCCATCTTTATGCTGACGAATATAGGCTAAGGTTTTCTCAGCCATTTTAGTCAGCGAATAATCCTTGCCTTTAAACTTCTCAAATGCCGCCGGATTTGTTTCGTCTTTGGGCAATGCCTCATGCACCTTTATATAAGCATTGCGCAGGGTATCCCATTGTCCATTTTCCCAGAGATGTGTCGGATAAAAATTATGCGCCTGTTTCTGGTCAAGGTAGCCATAAAAATAATCAAAGCCGTGTTTGTTCGGGTCTCCGGTAGTGTTACTCATGCCCAACCCCCATTTGCCAATAGCGGCTGTGGTATAGCCTGCTTTTTTCATCAAATCAGCAATGGTAAAAGCTCCCTCGGGCAATGGCATTTGTCCACCTTCTTTGTGGTCTTCAAAGCCCCCCAATTCATAATTCCCTCTGATATACGAGTGTCCACTGTGCTTGCCTGTCATGAGCATAGTACGGGCAGGGGCACAAACGGGTGCTCCGGTATAGTGTTGTGTAAACCGTATTCCTTCTACAGCCAGTTTATCCAGATTTGGGGTTCGTATTTTGGTCTGTCCATAACAACCTAATTCACCATAGCCTAAATCATCGGCATAGATATAGATTACATTAGGCTTTTTAGCTTTTTGGGCAAAAACGCCTGAACAATAAAAGAATAAGTATATAATCAGGTTGATTCTCATAACAATTGGTGGGCGGTATGAGTGGATAATTACAGAGAGAAAATTTTGTTACGGAGTAATACTACCTAACCGTCGATAATTTAGCACAGCGTATCATCAAAAGAAGAGTATTGATACGCTGTGCCTGAAATATGAGTATTAGAATCAAATTTATTTTTTGGTAACTGCTTTAATGGCATCTACCTCGCTTTGCTTGTAAACCGAACCATCAGGTCTGAAAATATCGTGGAACCATAAGGCTGGCTCTCCACCCTCAGGCATGGGTTCATCCCACGCATAAATGGTATTGGTTTTGCCTTTTACCAGCCCCCAGTTAATAGCGCCTACTTTATATTTGGCAAATATCGGTAAACAGGTTTCAAAGGTACTTTTATGCTTGCGAGCCATATATTCGGTACAAATAAGCGGTCTTTTGAATCTGCTTTGTAAGTCTTTTATCTGTGCTTCAAGGTTCTCAGGGTCTTTATAATTATGAAAAGTAATGATGTCAGAATTAGCGAACATAAATTCATTACTCATCGGATGGTCAGTCCACCAGCCTGCCGTAATCGGTTGAGACGGTTTAGCAGCTCTTGCCCATTCAAACGATTTTTTCAATAGAGGCATTACCGCATCATTATAGCCTGAATTGCTCGGCTCGTTGAATAAATCCCATACGGCAACTCTCGGGTCGTTGCCAAATTTACTGATAATTCCTTTGGTATAGGCTTCAAGGCTGCCCCATGTTCTTGAATCGAACAACATTTTTGTTCCGGGACATCTTGCCCAACCTGAGTTATGCTTGCCGATAATCGGTTCCATTTGTTTGCCTGCTTTCGGGTTATCGTTCCAGCAGGAATCAAATAATACAAACATAATTTTGATATGGTGTTTGTCAGCAATGGTCAAGAACTGGTTGATACGGCTGATAAAACCCTCTTTGTCGGTATCATACGGAATATTGTGCAGAAACACTCTCATCATATTCATGCCCAGGCTCTCTGCCCATCCTAATTCTTTATCAATCGTTGCCGGGTCAAAAGTTTCTGCCTGCCACATTTCCAATTCATTGATGGCCGTGCTTGGAATAAAATTAGCACCCACATATAAAGGTTGCTTGGCATACCAGGCATTGGCTTTTTCTACTGTCCATCGTTGTGCGTTAGCAAAAAAAGATACACATACTAATACTACTAAAAGGCTTTTTTTCATGAGGATACGAATACTTTATCTGGTTAGCGTTTAAAAATTTATAATCTATGTGCTTTCATTTCTTTTACGGCGTAGTCAACCGCACGGGCCGTGAGTGCCATATAGGTTAATGATGGGTTCTGGGTAGAAGTAGAAGGCATACAGGCACCATCGGTTACAAAAACATTTTTACAGGTATGCATCTGATTCCACTTGTTAAGCATTGATGTTTTAGGGTCTTTACCCATGCGCACCCCTCCCATTTCATGATTTTCGCTACCCGGATTCCGTTTGGTATCCGAAACCTGAATATTCTTGAATCCGGCTTTGGAATACATTTCTGAAAACTGCTCCCAGAAATCTTTCAGCATCTTGTCATCGTTGTCGTCATACTTCACCGAAACATGCAACTGGGGAATGCCGTACTTGTCTTTCAAATCTTTATCTAACCACACCCGGCTTGCCTCTTTCGGAATGGTTTCGCCCATCATGTGAGAGTTTATCTGCCATAAGCCTAATTTTGGTTGCATTAGCTGACTTTTCAGGTCTTCGCCAATACCAGTACCTTTAGGCTCCAGTCCACGTGAGGTGCTGAAACCTGCCGCATACCCACGCAAGAAGTCGGTTTCCTGTTTATATACATTACGGAAACGGGGTACATAGCTGCTGTTAGGGCGTTTGCCTTCTACGGTAGAATCTAACAGGCCATCATACTCGGCAGTAATACGCCCTCTGAACGTATGAAAGGCCATGTATTTACCCAGTATTTCGTTGTCATTGCCCAAACCGTTCGGAAAACGGTTGGAGATAGAGTTCAGCAAAATCAGGTTGGAGTTGACAGTTGAAGCATTCACAAAAATGATTTTTGCGTAATACTCAATCATTTCTCTGGAATTGGCATCTACTATGCGCACACCTGTTGCCTTTTGCTTTTTATCGTCGTAAATAACCGAGTGTACTACCGAATGTGGACGGAGTGTAAGTTTACCTGTACGCTTTGCCCACGGAATTGTAGCCGCCACACTACTGAAATAGCCCCCATACGGGCATCCTCTCTCACATATTACCCGATTCTGGCATTGGGCACGCCCTTGTTTATAATGAATGTCTTTCGGTTGAGTCAGGTGAGCGGCTCTGCCAATTACCACATAGCGGTCTTTGTAATGAGTTGCCATCTGTTGCTTGAAATGTTTTTCAACACAACTCATTTCATGAGGTGGTAAAAACTCTCCGTCAGGTAAGGTAGGCACGCCATCTCGGTTGCCTGATATTCCGGCAAATTTTTCTACATAGCTATACCAGGGTGCAATGTCGGCATACCTGATAGGCCAGTCGGTAGCATAGCCATCACGGGCAGGCCCTTCAAAATCAAAATCGCTCCAGCGTTGGGTCTGACGTGCCCAAAGCAAAGACCGCCCCCCTACCTGATAGGCACGCATCCAATCAAAGGGTTGCTCCTGAATATATTCCTGCTCGGCATCTTTTACTAAAAAATGCGTGGTGGCTTCACTGAATATATAATGTCTGCTAGCAATTTTGTATTCATTTTTAAGGGCAGTAGGTACCTGCCCTAAATGCTCAAGTTCCCAGGGATTTTTCAAAGTGGTCGGATAATCCGTTACGTGTTCGATGTTCCGGCCACGCTCTAAAACAAGGGTTTTCAGTCCTTTTTCGGTAAGTTCTTTGGCTGCCCAACCGCCGCTCATACCAGAGCCAATCACGATAGCATCAAAAGTGCGTTCATTGATACTATCTATATTCAAATAAGACATCAGGGAATTTTTTGTTAGGTTCAAAAGATTAATTACGCCTATAATACGTATTTACTCTGTAAATATTCTAAAAATCAACCAAAAGGTCAATATTTTTTCTTGTAAATATTCTATTTTAATTCAAACGCTTCAATACCTGCTGCCCTACTCTGGTACCCTGGGTTTGTCCATGTTTGATGGCATCCATAAAATGTATGCCTCCATAAAAACGGGAAATGGCCGCTTCTTCTGCCGCTGCCTTGAATGACGGGAAAGCACGTGGTGGTAAACCATATCGTTTTTCTACGGTATCGGTATAAGCCACATTCTCTCCTAAAAAATGGGTAAGAATCACTGCCGAGGTAGTTGAAATAGTAGAATGTCCACTTAAATATTCAGGAAATGGCGGTGTTTGCAGTATAGGTCGCCAGTTAGGGTCTATGAATTTTCTGATGGCCGTTTCGGGACGAACACGATTACTGCGGTATTTCTCTCCCCAACAACCTATAAAACCGTCCATTAAACCTATGGCAACTGCCGTGTGTATCTGTAGGGTTCGGGCAAGGTCCAGGTTCTTTTGCTGGCATACAATGCCTACGATTCCCATCCAGTGCGCACCCGGCGAAATCTTTTTTACGCCCACCATCAAATGCCCGTTGTCTTGTAAAGCAAATGGGTTGCAGTCCCAGAAAGCGGCAATTTCTCTATCTTCCGGCGAAAGCGGTTTCTGATACAGGTCAAGCATCAACTGGTAGAATTCTGATTTCTTATCAGTTGAAAAAGGGATAGGTTTAATGGGGTCAAACTGATTGGCAGAATCTAGCGTAAAAGAACGGACTGTATGAAAATAGGGTTCTACCGGTGGGAAATAGGCAGGTGGTGTCGGAAACCAGTCGCCATCTTTACCGCCGGGTGTATAACGAGGATAATTACTGATTTTATTATATTTATCAGCCTTGGCATAAGCTAATATCTGCTTGCTGATATCTTGCGCATGCGCTAACGAATTGTCCATCACTTCTTTCGAAAAACCAAGGGTCTGGCAGGAATCTATCCATTTTTTCTGGTAGTCGGCCATCATTTTACCAGAAGGCTGCATTTTTTTGGATATTTCCATCATGGCTAAAATAGCGGCTGCCTCAGCAGAAAATTCGCCTGAAAGTTGAGTTTTTTTTATGGCAGGATATTCATTCAGTTTCCCTTGCATCGAAGGAATAGAATCGTTATTCTGTGAAATTACTTCATAACCTGCCAGACAGGCATAAGAAAAAAAACGTGAAGCCAGGGGTGGATTAGATACATCGTGTATCATGATTTCGGTCATGCGGTCAATCACTTTGCTTACCTCCTTACTGCTCAGTTTAGGCAACTGTTCAGGCTTACTGGTGCAACCAATCATTACACAGATACAACTTAGTAATACTATGAAAAATCTCATTAGTGTAAAATAGTGTTAAGGTTGGTTTTGAAGATAGTGTTTTAGGTAGGTAACTAAAAACACTTACTTCTTAAAGGCATACGCTTTTAATGCCTGTTGATTAACGCCAAATAGCAACAGATTATTGACAGACATTATACTGCGTACATCTCCTTTCAGGTTTAAGCCTGATTGCTGCTGACTTAACGAAGCAAATTGACCTGTTCCATCGCCTTTTAATACAAGTCCTAAATTAGCATCATATTTACCAAATCTCAAACGTCCCCGGTTCATGTTTCCGGCAAGTACGAGGTCTTTTTTTCCGTCACCATCAGCATCAATGGCTGACATGGCAAAAACAGGTGAAAACTGTGCGGCTAAAGGCAGGCTTTTTTCCTGAAACTTGCCTTGGGCATCTGCTATAAACAAAGTTGTTCTGAGCGTATTAACAGTCAGTCTTTTTACGTTGTTCATTTCTTCCTGCGTAAATATTTCGTTGATACCTGCATCGGCATAGCTTTTATAATCAGGGAAACGGGTACGCATGATACTCAACTGGTCGAGCAGTTCGTCACGGGTAACATACGGATAGCTTTTACCTAAAATACTGAAACACAGAATCGGGTCAACTGAACCATTATCATCAAAATCTTTGTAAAACAACTCGGCTGGTTCTTTTTCGCTGGCTTTCAGTTGAGAATTTAAGCCTAAATTACCAACCAGTAAATCTACCTTGCCATCGGCATTAAAATCATCGAGCAAGAGTTTATTCCATAAACCAGCATAATTTTTTGCAAAATAAGTAGTGGTAACATCGGTTAATTTACCTTCATTTACTGCAAATACCTGAATCGGCATCCATTCCCCTACTATTATTAATTCGGCTTTTTTATCATTATTCAAATCATACCAGGCGGCATCGGTTACCATGCCTATGTTTTTGATAGCAGCCCCAATATTATCCGTCCGGTTAGCAAAGCGGATTACTCCCCCGCTACTCTCATTAATCAGGATATAACTCTGAGGTGTTTCAGGGTAACGTCCCGGAATTACTCTTCCGCCAACAAACAAATCGGGTTTGCCGTCCTGATTAATATCTGCCACCCTTACACAGCTTTTACTCACCAGCATCGGTGGCAAAGCATTAGCTACTCTCGTAAAATTACCTTTGCCGTCATTCAGGTAAAGACGATCCTGCAAGAGGGCGTCGTCTGGCATTAACGACCCATATCCACCACTACATACATACAGGTCAGTGAAAGTATCGCCATTGGCGTCAAAAAATAGGGCATCTGTATCTTCACATTTTTTATCAGTCTCCAATGCGGGCTGTGCTTTAGCTGAAAAATTTCCACCTTTTGCCTGTATAAACAGAGTACCCGCCTGTCCGCTGCCACCTCCTACAAAAATATCCTCCAGTCCGTCGCTATTAATATCAGCTTTTGCCATACAAGGGCTACTGAAAGATAAAGGATTAATGAGCAGGGTTTGCCTTTTAAAATCATTAATGGCGTCGCCTGCGGCGATATATTTAATACCTGCATTGGTTTCTTTTAGCAAAGGCTGAACCGATTGTATAGGCTGACTGGCAACTTTGGCATCTTTTTCTTCTACTATCAGTAATTTATCTGCCGCTACTTTGGTCAGTAATTGTTGTTTACCACTAAGCCAGACAATTCTGATTGAATCAATGGCTGACTGGCTACCCAAACCAAAATGCAACACAGGCGATACACTCGACTGATACCCCCGGGTTGGCATTTGTTCAAGATATTGTACTTTACCGTCTTTATACAACGAAACCTTTGCTCCTACACCCACTTTATTCATTCCCTCTCCGTTGAGTTTCAGTTTTAAATAATGGTTTTTCAGGTGTTTGTCGGCGTCATTCTGATAAATAAAAGCAGGTTGATTGATATTGTTGATGACTAAATCGAGGTCGCCGTCGTTATCCAAATCTGAATAAGCCGCCCCATTGCTATTGGCATTGTGGCTCATACCCCAACTATTGACTACATTGCTGAACTGTAAATTCTGTCCGTTTTTGTACATATAGTTGGTCAAATTCGACGAAGGAATTTTCATCACCAAATCTAATACATTCTGGCGTTGAATATTGGCCTGGTTATTCTGAATATAATCGCTCATATATTTCAGAAAATCCATGTTGGTATAGTCTCGCAGGTAGCCGTTGGTAATGTAGAGGTCTTTCCAACCGTCGTTGTCATAATCGGCAAATAGCGCACTCCAGCTCCAGTCGGTATTTGATATACCTGACAACTGCCCGATTTCTGAAAACTGAGGGTATTTAGTGGCGGAGTTGGTATTGAGTACACCCTGATTCAACTGCAACATATTACGCATATACTGGTGCCCGAAACCTACTTTCAGGTTGAAATCAAATTTTTCATAATTGTCGGGTGCCATCAGTAATTTCTGCCTGCGGTTGTCTTCCGGCAACATATCAAGGGTAAAAATATCTGTCAGGGCATCGTTATTAATATCTGCAGCATCGCTACCCATCGAAAAGTGTGAAAAATGACCTATCCCCTCACTTATCTGATTGGTAAACCCACCTTTTTTATTGTTGATATAGAGAAAATCAGGAATGGTATAGTCGTTTGATACATACATATCCTGCCAGCCGTCGTTGTTATAATCGGCAATGGCTATCCCTAAACCATACGATAAGGCCGAGCTCAACAGTCCGGCTTGTTTGGTAATATCTTTGAAGACAGGTTCTCCGTTTTTTCCTTTGTCATGTCTGAAAAAACGCATACCGTTGTCGGGGTCTTCTTGTTTTAAAATCTCAGCGGTAGTTGCTTCATCTAAAACGGGTAACGATTTAGGATTGTGGTTGAGCAGAAACATATCCAGGTCGCCGTCTTTGTCATAATCAAAAAAAGCAGCTTGTGTGCTGGTAGATGGGCTGTCTAAGCCATAGTCGTGTGATTTTTCGATAAATGTCGGAATGCCATTGGCATTTTTACCCTGATTGATAAATAATTGGTTAGTACGTTTTTCGGGAGGCAAATTTCCCGAATAGCAAACATAAATATCTAATAAGCCGTCTCCGTTCACATCTGCCATTGTTGTTCCGGTTTTCCAGGGGCCTTCACGTCCGGCTACGCCTGCGGCAGTAGTAATGTCTTCAAAAACCATGGCTCCTTTATTGAGGTAAAGGTGGTTTGACTGCATATTGCTTGTAAAATAAATATCATCTAACCCATCGTTGTTCAAATCGCCTACGGCCACACCACCTCCATTATAGAAGTATTCATACATCAGCACATTGGTATTGAGGCCCTCATTGATGATATTCTGAAAATCAACATGGGTTTTCTCGGGAGCTAATAATGTAAAAAGCTGAGGTTCGTCTGAAGATTCAGCCGCAGGGTTTTCAGCAGATTTCTTATCACTCTCGCAAGCCAGTAATAATAATACCGGAAATACTAAAGCAGAGCAACGTGTAACAAGGTTCAGGGATTTCATCAGATAGGTTAGGGCTTCAATAACAAAAATTTTGGGTAGTTGAGTACCCGTAAGGCACTCAACTACCCAATTTATTAACATTTCAATTAGTACCCTGGATTTTGTACTAAGTTTTTATTACGGTTCATTTCGTCACGATGGATAGGTAAGAAATACATTTTATCTAACCATGTGCGGTTTTCTTTACCAGGATCCAACTCGGTTACTTTATACTGATAATCATAACTGGTTGGGTCATATTTGTAGAGTGTAACCGTTTTACCCGGTTTCAATGTACCTAATACAGTAATAATATTGGCTTTTCTACCTAAAGTAGTCGGTGCAATCATCCAGCGACGGGCATCATAATAGCGTTGTTCTTCAAACGCCATTTCGATACGACGTTCGTTTCTGTAACGCTGACGTAAAGCATCACCTGACTCTGTAATAGCCGGCATACCTGCACGGAAACGGATTTTATTCAACCATGTACGAGCCTCGGCATCTTCGCCCAACTCAATACAAGCCTCTGCATAGTTAAATACAGCTTCTGTAAATCGCAAAGCTGGCCAAGGTACTTGTTGCCATGTATTCTGGTCAACAATAGCCGGATTCGGGTCAATGAATTTACGCATATAATAACCGGTATAGCTACCATTCCAGTCTTCAACCGAACTCTTACGGGTATCTAAACCGAAGTATGGGGTTTTAGCACCTGAGCCATTGCCCAATTCATATTGTCCGGTCTGAATCTGGTTAGCAGGGTCTTTAGCCGCTACGTCAGCCGTACGTGGTTTCCACGGAGCGCCATCATAGAGAATAGACGCATAGAAACGTGGGTCACGACCTACATAAGGCTGGCTGGCATGTTCAGTTTTAGACCAGTCGAACTTGGTTCCGTCCATCATTTCATAGTCATCTACAAAGTGTTGGATAGGGGCATTACCTGCCCAGTTATGATACCCATTCGGGCCATTGAATAAACCCTGACGACCACCATCTTCCTGCTTGGCATTGATGAAATAGCGACCAAAAATCATATCTCTTTCACCCCCGTTTCTTGAAAGCGAGATATTCATATAATTGGTTGTTCCTTCTTCTTTCGATACAGGAGCAGACAAATTAAGCATAGCACCATAGTTGGGCAAATCTAATACCGCTTTAGCGGCTGCTTTGGCTTTTGTCCAACGTTCCACACGGCTTCCCGTTGTCATGGCCAGTACCTCAGGTTTGCTGAATGCCGCCATTGCAGAAGATTTTGCTTTGGCAGTATTTGCATCATACAAATCGCTGGCTGCATAAGTTAAAATACGAGCTTTAAGTGCCAATGCTGCTGCTTTTGAGGCACGTCCGTTGGCTAAAGTCATTCCATCAAGTAAACCTGCGGCGGTATCGCAATCTTTTACAATAAAATTGATACACTCTTCCATTGTATTACGAGGTGCCATATAGTCGGCCTCGCCCAAAGCATACGGGCGATCCACTAAAGGTACGCCACCATAGTTACGTACCAACTGATGGTATAGATACGCACGCATAAAAGTAGCTTCACCTTTCAGACGCTCAACTATTTTATTGGTGTTGGTAAAGGTTACTTTTTCAAGATTGGCAAGTGCGAGGTTACAGGCCCTGATACGGATATACATCTGGCCCCAGCTTTGGCTACGGTTGTTACCCGTAGTATTGGTACTATTTCCCCAACCAATATCAGCCGGATTTGAACGGGCTTCTGTAATGGTGGTAATCCCACGGCCCGGGTGAGTAAACGACGCTTCATCGGTTAAAGATGCCTGCATTTCCTCGCTGAAACCACCCTGATGCAAACTGGCATATAGCTCAGTTACAAAAGCCTCAGCCAAGGCCGCATCTGACCAAACAGCAGTCTCTGATACCTGGTCAAGCGGACTGGTATTTACAAAGTCATCATTACAACTGGTTACAGCAAATCCTGCTATAGCGGTTGCGACTAATATTTTCTTAAATTTATTCATTGCTGTTTAATTTAATTTTTTTAGAATGTTGCTGTTAGACCTACGTTAATGATTTTTGACTGTGGATAGTACTGACCTGTTGAGTTATCAGTTTCAGGGTCATACACTTTCAGTTTATCCCATGTCAACATGTTTAGTCCATTTACATAAACTCTAAAATTATTTAAACCAATTTTTGAACCCAAAGCACTTGGAATAGTATAACCTAACTCGAAGTTTTTCAGACGGATATAGTCTGTGCTTCTTAACCAGTAGGTATTACCGTTTGAATAGTACTGGTCGCTGCGGTTAGCAATACGAGGGTGTACACTGCTTGGGTTATCTATTGTCCAGCGGTTTTCATAAATATCTAACAAGAAGTTACCGATATTACCAGACTCACCCGCACTTACGTATTGTTTGGCACCTGCTGCACCCTGGAACAAGACAGTCAGGTCGAAGTTTTTGTATGATGCAGTAATATTGGCACCACCCTGGAATAACGGCAAGTTTGTATTGTCTGTACGAACCTGGTCGTCTGGTGTAATTTTACCATCACCATTGTAGTCTTTGTATTTCATATCACCCGGACGTAACTGGTTTACGATAGCTTTGTAGTTAATCGGGTTGGCATCAATTTCTGCCTGATCTTTGAATACACCATCATACAAATAAGCCTGGTAAGTGTACATTGGTTTTCCGGTAGTACGTTGCCATTCAGGCGCACCCGGTGCTTCATCCCAGAAAACAACCTTGTTTTTGGCATAACCACCATTTACGCTGATGCTATACTTAAAGTCGTTGGCCTGGCTACGGTAACCTATGTTAAACTCAAAACCTTTGTTTGATACTTCACCAATGTTTTCAGCAGGAAGAGACAATCCGGTTGATTGCGGAACTGAGGCATTTCTTGTCCACAAAATATTGGTACGTTTGTTTGAGAAAACATCAAATTCGAAGAATATTTTTCCATTATACAGCTGACCTTCTAAACCAAGATTGGAGTTATTGGCCACTTCCCAGGTAATATTTGTATTCGGAATACGGGTTTCAAACAAAGTTTTGGTTTCAACATTACCAATGATATAACTACGGAATCCGTAAGTTGAAAGATATTGATAGGTGGCTATCTGGTCGTTACCCATCTGTCCCCATGAACCACGCAATTTCAGGTAATTGATAGCAGGTAAAGCCTTCTTGATAAAGTTTTCTTCAGACATTACCCAACCCAACATAAAGCCAGGGAAAAACCCATAACGAGTGGCAGGAGGGAAAATATCAGAACCATCATAACGCCACAAAAACTCTGCAAGGTATTTTTCCTTGAAGTTATAAGCAGCACGGCCAAAGTAATTGATACGTGCACTTTTATAAGCACCCCCTCCGTTGTTTTTCTCTAAGTCACCACCGGCAAATAACTGGTCAATAGCTGTAGAGATAAAGTAGCGGCGAAAGGCGTTGAAGTTTGAACCTTCAATGGTTTCTCTGTTAGTACCAGCCAAAACCGTAAGACCATGATCACCAAATTTGCGCTCATAAGTAGCAATACCGCCCAACAAAATATTTAATTGAGTTTCGTTACCTAAGGTCAGGCGAGGTTCAGCCGGGCCACGTTTACTTGGGCTTAATTTAGGAGTGGTGCCATCGGCTTCAAAACCTACCCCTCTTTCATAAAGTGTCCAAGGTGTTTCCCAACGTCTGGTTGAGCGGATACGTTTGTCAATAGCGGCTGTTCCGGTAAATTTAAGTCCTTCAATACCAGGGATTTTGATGTCAATCTGTCCGTTGGTCTGGAAATAATCCTGTCTGTCATGCTCATATCCTGTCTGGTTGGTTGTAATTACCACAGGGTTTTCGCCGTTTTCAATATCAGGACCCGGTAAGCCATTTGGCCAGTAAGCCGGCTGATGCGGTTTACCACGCATTTGCATACGGAAGATAGCACCTGCAGGCTTGGTAGGGAAACGTCTGAATTCTTCGCGGCCTAATAAACCTACCTGAAGATTGATATATTTATTGATTTTGGCGTCAAGATTTATTCTGATGTCATATTGCTCATACGCAGTAGCTGATTTTTTATAGAACGCATCCTGATTCTGATACCCTAATGAAGTCAGATATCTGATGTTTTCAGTACCACCTGTCAATTGTACATTATGACGTGATTGTGGAGACCAGTCTTTCAGGGTGGCAGCATACCAGTCGGTGTTCGGATATAACCAAGGGTCTGAACCATCGGCATATTTCTGAATTTCAGCAGGTTGGAAAGGAGCCTTTCTTATTTCACCGTTAGGTCTTGTATAAGAACCATTGGTTTTATAAGCCTGATTGGCAGCAGACCATTCACCTACCGGCAACTGATAAATATCGAGGTCGTTCAGCATCTGCACATATTGTGAAGCGTTTGCCAAAGCAGGTACAACGGTTGGTCTTGCCCAACCCTGGTTAAACGAGTAAGATAGCTCAGGCTTACCTGTCTTACCTCTTTTGGTGGTAATCAGGATAACCCCGTTGGCCGCACGAGAACCATAAATAGCGGCAGAGGCATCTTTCAATACAGAAATGGTTTCGATATCGGCAGGGTTTAAACGAGACAAACCACCGGAGCGGTTAGGGATACCATCAATTACAATCAGGGCATCGCTATTATTCAATGTATTGGCTCCACGAATACGAATAGAAGAGTTATCATAACCAGGCTCACCACTTCTGTTCACAGCAACCACACCCGGCAAACGACCTGCTAATGAGTTACTAAGGTTTACGGCAGGTGATTTTACCAAATCAGCACCTTTTACACTTACCACCGAGCCTGTTACAGTTTCTTTCTTCTGAACACCATAACCTACTACTACCACCTCACCTAATGACCTTACATCAGTCTTCAAGGCAATATCAATGGTAGTACGGTTGCCCACAATTACCTCCTGTGGCTCAAAACCTACAATACTAAAAACCAACACCGCCTGATTATCAGGCACAACTAAAGAGTAATTACCGTCGGCATCGGTAGTTGTACCTTTATTAGTACCTTTTATCAATACACTTACACCCGGCAAGCCTTCATTCTTATCAGCCTCGGTTACCTTTCCTTTCACTGTCTGCTCAATGATTTCTCCGTTTTCCAATCGCAGTTCGTCGATATGGGACATTTTCTTCAATTGAGATTTTTTTCGCAGTAAAATGCGGTCTCCGATAACCTCATAGGAAATCTGTAGGGGTGTAAATAAATCACTAAGTACCTCTGACAAGTTATTGCTTATCACGATAGATACTCTCTGATTCAGTCGTATAGTATTAGAACTATACACAAACTTTACATCAGCCTGTTTTTCTATCTGGCTCAGAATTTTTTTAACTTCAAGTGATTCTATCTTTAACGAAACTTTTGTTTTGAGTACCTCCTGTCCGTTCACTTTGTGGGCATAGGAAAGTCCGCTAAAGAGGGTAACCATCAAGAGTTGAGTAAACGTAATTTTCATTGCTTTGAGCAAAAAATTTTTTCTACGTACGTCTTTTTTCATACATTTAGGTTGTTTTATACTTGTGATAGGTAAAAACTCAGCTCTCAGATACCGAATTGCCGTTCGGTTGAGAGTTTTACGAGGCCGATGATGTGTAACATTGTCGGCTTTTTTTGTTTCATGTTTTCATTCAGGTTTTGTTTTTAAAGTTTTGGTAATTGTTATGATTTATTAAGGTTGATAGATGGGGTCATTGTTATTTACACCCTTCGCCACTCACAAAAAAACTGGTTCCTCTCTGCTCAAATCTTGCATTAACTGTTCTACAGATTAACTCTAACTGGGTAAATAGTGGCAGGTCGTTCAAATCGGCCGTAATGGCACACTGATTCAAATCCTGGTTTTCCATAATAATTTCAATGCCATATACATCTTTTAACTTCTGTAATACGACAGGCAGAGGCGTATCTTCAAATACAAAGTCTATTTTGGTAACTGCATTACTGAGAGCAACAGGGTTTGCCACTATACCAGGTGTTATTTTCTTTGAACTTTTATCAAACACCACTTTCTGGTTTGGTGTCAGTATGACACCATTTTTCTTATCTGATGCCTTCTCTGTTAATTCATAAACAGATACCCGACCCGATGTAACCGAAACCTCAATGGCCTTTGAGTTTTCATACGATTTCACATTGAAACTGGTACCTAATACTTCTGTAACCAGATCGCCCGTATGCACAATAAATGGTGCATTAGGGTCTCTTTTTACTTTAAAAAAGGCTTCTCCTTTCAGGTAAACATTGCGGGTATATTTACCAAAGTGTTTTGGATAACTGATGCTGCTGTTTTTTTTCAGCCTTACCACAGTACCGTCTTCTAATTTTATTTCGCTATCGCTGGTCGAAGTGTTTTTTACTTCAATATCGCTTGCCTGTGCCACAGTTGCAGCATCTGCTACTGTCTCAGTTTTTTTATCCTTTAGCAACAGAAAAATATTGGCTAAACCCATTACCAATAGGGCTGCAATGCCCCATTTCAGAATGGTGAGTCCTTTGCCTGATGCAACGGTGGTTTCTTCTTCGCCATGACCGATAGTACTGTTGTAAATACGGCTCCAGAGGCGGTTTTTAATGGCTTCTTTTTCATCTGAATTTAAGAGTACCCGACTGTTTTTAAGCATATTATCCTGCCATTCCCAAATCAGTTTTTCTTCTTCAGCGTCACCATCACCTGCTAAATATTTTTCTAAGAGTTTGTCGAATTCGTGTTGGTTCATAGACCTTTGCCCGTAAATAACGGGGTCTTTAATTTTAAAAAATTAGTTATCAGTATGATAGGCTCTGAGGTGTTCTTTCAAGACTTTGAGGGTTTTGGTCAGATGATATTCTACTGCCTTCTCAGAAAGATTCATTTTGCTGGCAATATCTTTTACTGACTGATTTTCAAAACGACTTAGCTTAAAAATTTCACTGCTCTTTTCGGGGAGCTTTTTCATTGCTTCTTCTACTGCCTTTGAAAGGTCAGTAAAATGAACAATTTCGTCTGTTGAGTATGATTGTTGTATCTGGTTGAATATCAGATACTCCTGGAATTTCCGATGTGTAATCTGCGATTTAATGTAATTGGTTGACAAATGTTTGATGGAAACCACGAGATAAGAACTTAAATGTTTGATAATACTTACCTGACGCCGGTTCCAGAGACTTTCGAATAAATCATGCACCAATTCTTCGGCCTCTTCTTTAGTGCCCACCTCATGATAAGCTACGCCAAACAACTTGTACCAATACCGGTTATAAATTTCTTCAAAAGCAGTTTCATTATCGCTTTTCAAGAAATTAACCAATTCATCATCACTAAAATCCTGGTACTTCATTATAGGTAGGTTAGTTTTCAAAACATATGAACTCTTACTAAATATAGTCAATTAACTCGGCAAAATCCCTAAATCATTTTAAATATTCTTTAAAAAATACAAATAAAAACGGTTTAGCAAATCCGCTTCATCTGTATTTTTCAACAGAAAAAATGCAAACAATCAAGGTGCATACAAACAGATAACCTCTAAAAATCAAAGACTTAGCTTTTATCAGAATACCGGGTAAGAATAGGGAAAATATTTTTAAAAAATTTTAATAATTCTTAAAATTGTCCTATTCAACCGGATACTGGTAACGGATATTCTTCTGATTGGTACTAATGCAAATCAGGAAGAATTTTGTGTAATAACTTTTTGGGAAAGTCAGAAAAAGAAATTTTACCGGATGGGTTAATCAGGTTTCACGGGTATTATTGTATCTGTAAAATTGAGAATATTCTTAAAGATTAAAAAGCAATTAATATTTTTTTTTAAAATATACCTTAGTTTCTCAAAATGTTCATTTCTTTGGGCTATCAATACTTTAACTATATCCCGTTTTTATGACTACTTTAGTAACCGACGATTTATCCACTCACAAAAAACTCCGCAAAGCCCGCATTTCTACTTTAATGATTTTTCTGGTTTGTGGCATTGGTTTAGCTACCTGGGTGCCTATGGTACCATTAGCCAAAATCAGATTGCAGTTGAATGATGCATCACTTGGCCTGATTTTGCTTTGCCTCGGCGCAGGTGCCATGACTATTATGCCTTTTACGGGTTCGCTCATCAATAAGTTTGGCAGCAGATTAATTATGCTGATAGCCGCACTTCTGATTGCCGCTATTCTACCCTTGCTCTTATTTGCCAGTACAAGTGTCATGCTGGCTGTTGCACTGTATATTTTTGGAGTAGGTATAGGAGCCATTGATGTTTCGATGAATGCTCAGGCAGTAATTATTCAGGAAAGAACCGGAAAATATATTATGTCTTCGTTTCATGGGTTCTTTAGCCTTGGAGGACTGATTGGCTCGTTAGGATTAGGTTTTCTCTTGGGTTTAGGTTTGTCTTCTACGGTAGCCATTTTTTCAATTTCTGGTTTACTGGCACTCATTTCTGTAAGCCAATACACGCATTTATTACCACATTCAGAAGAAAAACAGGTAGAAACAGCCACACTTATTATTCCTAAAGGCCGTGTGCTGATTCTTGGTTTGATGTGTTTTGTGGCATTTCTGGCAGAGGGAGCCATTCTTGACTGGAGTGCGGTGTTTCTGCAATTTCATCGCAACTTTACGGCATCTACCTCTGGGGTAGGGTTTGCTGCTTTCTCGGTAGCTATGGCTATTATGCGCATCTCAGGCGATAAAATCATTAATCAGTTCAGTTCACAGAAAGTAGTATTATATGGGGCTGTTTTAGCAGCCATAGGTATTTTTGCAGCTATCCTTATTCCGTATGGCATAGCGACTATCATAGGTTTTGTACTGGTAGGCATTGGTTGTGCCAATATTGTTCCGGTATTTTTCAGTACTGCCGGAAACCTGCCCGATATGGCTCCCAGTGCGGCTATTGCCGGAGTAACTACGCTCGGTTATATCGGACAACTCGCCGGGCCTGCCCTCTTAGGTTTTATAGCCGAGCTAACCTCGCTCCCATTGGCGTTGGGTTTAGTTAGTATTCTGTTGCTGATAGTGGCTTTTACTTTTAATGAGAAATAGATGTGTGTTTTGTATTGATTGTCTGAACTTTGATTTAACTGATTGATGTGATTTCGCTGAAATTAGGTATAACAACTATGAAGATTACTCCATTATCCATTAGTAAATCAGTGAAATCAGGTTAATCAGCGAAATCAAAGTTCAGACAGTCAGTGAAATCAGGTTAATCAGTTAAATCAAAGTTCAGACAACATCAAACTTCAAACAACTCTCAATTCATCACCACAGTAAAGGCATTTTTACCTTTTTGTGTTAAGTTCTTGTTCGTTAAAATAATTCGACGAACCGGGTGATTATCCCATTTGGTTTTAAAACTTTTGTACTCCATCCCTTCCGTTGATGGCAAATCGGTTGAGACTGTCCAGTTTTTAGCTTCGTATGCAAGCGTTACTTTCTGTTTCTTTGGCGTAGTCAGTACAATTTTGCCCGGTGTATCAGTATTGACTTCACATACGGTCATAAACACCTGTTCTAAAGAACCCGGTTTCTGGTTTAAAGCATAATCGTCAGTAATTTCTACCTGATTTTTGGCCTTATTCAGTTTTACCGTGCGATTCCATGTTTGCACACCTGCTTCTTTGTCGTATGCAGGAGCAATATCCATGTTCAAGGTGGCTTCTTTATCGTTTACTGTGCTTTTTACATTAATGCCTTCATACTTACGTCCGGCCAATTGTCCTTTGCCATTAATAATAGGCAGGTTATGGTACTGCGATTGCGTAAACCATAATTCATAACGTCTGGACGAAAAAGTACGGGCCGTATAGTTGCCACGTCCGGCATCAATAATGACAGGCTCACCATTGGCATATAGCAGGAAATCGCCCACATCGTTGTGGTTATGGCTTTCGGCATTGTGTCCGGCGTGTGTAGCCAGATAAAATCCGTTTGATGCACGTGTGGTAAGTACCTGAATATCATGAAACCAGGCATCAGTATTAGGCACATAGGTAGTAGTAGCTTTAGGCATCTGCTTTAAGGTAAGAATATTGGCTATTCTACGCATCCGATGAAAGCTGCCGTTTGAAGTAGCCGTAGTCGGAAATCTGTCGAATGCCCACAGGCCAAATTGTGTGAGTTTATCGTCTTTCAAGGTCTGCCCGAAACGGTACAACATCAGGCCGTCAGGACGGAGCTTCGGGTCAGCATCGGCAAAATTCACAAAGTAATCATCGGCAATATGGGTTTTATAAATATAGGCGGCCAGTTTCTGTACAATCGGTTGGTCGTAGATATTTATTTTTCCATTTGAAGCACTTGCCAGCGTTTCAAGGGCATCAAACACACAGGCACCTGCGGCAAACCAATAGCTTGGGCCTTCGTCGCAACCCCCATCATCACCCAGACTATTCAGGTAAGCATCCATCAATGTCGAATAAGTATAGGCACTGGCTACTCTTTTACTTTCGTCAGTCTCAAGAAACAGGTCTGCTATTAACAGGTTTGACACAATCCACGGGTTCCAGTTATTAACCGGATTCTTTTTGCTTAAATACCCATAGCGTTCTACCTGTTTGATGGGTTCAAAAATTTTGCGGTTGGTTTCGGCGTATATTCTCTTACGGATAAGTGGCGAAATCTTATCTAATTTTTCGCCTACAAAATAATCGGTCAATCCTAAAACCGAGGCGGTTTCGGCAGCAAATAAATCAACCGTCGGGTCTTCGGCATCAGGTAAGCCGCTTTTCGCTTTCTGTACACCTAAATGTGCCGGAACACCCCAGTAGGTTTCTTCACAGATAGCCCATACATAATTCATGATGTCTTCTGTAAAACGCCCTTTCCCTTCCACGGATTCAGCCAATACCAAATCCATGAGATTAACCCGACGACCGAACGATATTTTTGAATGTTCCTCACGGTCGCCTGAACGTACATAGTTCATCAGAATTGAAGCCGACATTTGTGGCATTTCTTTCTTTGCCGTAGCTTCTCCGGCTTTAATAATCGATTGAATGATGGAATCAGGCAAAGCCTTTTTCCACTCCTCGGGAGTTTTAGGGTACGGTTTCCACTGGCTTTTAGGAATGATATTAGCCCTGTAAGATTCTGTTGAATACTTAGTGCTGATAATATTTCTGGGTGTTACCTGTGCCTGACAAAGCACGACAAGGCATATCAATGATAAGGTGAGGAGGGTTTTCATAGATGTAAAAATTAGTGAATGGTGAATTGCGAATTAGTGAATAATAGGAATTTAAGAATAAAAATCGGCTTGATAGTATAATTATTCACTAATTCACCATTCGCTAATTCGCAATTTATTTCATTTCCAGTCTTTCAATACCGGAATGGTTGGTTCTGTTTTTGCGCCTTCGGGAATTAATAAAACCGTCAGGTTATTTTTGCTGTTAGCCGGAAGCATGGCTTCAAAACCTATCAGAATAGTGCCCGGATTTGCGGCATCATAGTCATGTGTGCCTTGTGTTGACCAGGTTTTTAGTGTTACATTGGCAGGTTCTGCTACTTTTAACTGCAATTTCTTGCCGTTTTGCGTAAGTGTTGCCGTTCCATCTGCCTCAATCGTTACCTCGGCAGGTGTAAGCATTGCCCAGCGAACGGTTGTTGCGTTTTCGTTAGTAGTAACTTCGTCTTTGACAACTACGTATTGCTGGTTAATAATGGCTACGCCCCTATTCACTTCACTGACTTTGCCTTTATACACATCCGTTATATTACTGACAGCACTCAGAAACTGAGGTTTGGTAGTATATTGTTGAATAGCTGTCTTACCCTCTACTTTCTGAAACTCGTTATCAAAGGCGAGTGTACTATGTGCCAGATTGTTGTAACGATATACCTGCCAGCGCTGAGAATTTTGTTTCATGTCCCACAGGTTTACACCTTTCGACTCAAGAGACTCATATTCCTGCATGCCAAAATCCATCGACCAGCGTTCGCCATTGGCATCCATCACAAACGAGCCAATATCCATGTGTCCATGACTAACCGAAGGAGAACCTGTTTTGAAACCCACATAAATAGCCTTTCGGTCTGTCCAGGAAGTACGCATCATCGCTACCGGATTTTTACCCTGTCCTACCCACATGAGTTGTTTGGGCGTATTTGCTTGAGCAAGCGACATATCTTTACCCCATATCATGGCAGCAGGCAACAATCGGTCTTTACTCATCGATTTTTCTTCGTTCAGGTAGTTTTTTTCGGCATATAAAAGGCCATTGTCTTTATTACGGTCGGCAAACCAGAACATAGCAGGACTCAGGCTGGCACCGCCTCCGGCATCTGAATAATTGAAGTTTTTGCCCGATGTACCTACCATGTGCTGAAAATATCCGGCGGTTTTTAAAAAGCCCTCTGATTCAGATAAACCGAAGTCAGTATTAAATACTTTCTGAACAGCACTGATAAATAGCACATTGAAACTGGTTCCATAGCCCCAATAGCTGTATCCTTCCGGATAAGCTCCTTCGGGTTTGTAATCACCCATCGGAATTTGAATAGAACCGATAGCTCTATCTATAATTTGTCGGGCTAAAGTTGGGTTCTCTTCATAAATAGCTAATGCTCCATAACTCATTCCGGCATTACATACCTGATTCCAGTTGTTTGATACTTTCAGCCAGTAATTATATTTACTATTAAACGATGGTTCAATCCCTTTTTTCAGGATAGCCTCTTTGATAATAGCCTTTGATGCCTGCGGTAAATCGGCATAGAGCCAGTCGTAGCCAATTGCTACGCCCATAGTCATTTCGGCCACGTCTAAAAAGTGGCTTGGGTTCCAGTCTGTAAACTGTGAAACTTTTACCAATTCCTGTTCTGCCCGATTCAGGTATTTTTTATCTTTTGAAGTTCGATAGGCATAAGCCAGATAAAAGACACGACGCAGACACTCTCTGGAAGTTGCCAGCAATCGGCGACCAATCTGTACCCGCTCTAAGACTGGTTGATTAATAAGACGGTCGCTTTCAGTCAGAATCACCTGATGGATTTTCTTCCAGTTCTGGTCTGAAGTAATGTTTTTAAGAATAGTTTTCTCTTCGTCTTGCAGCAGCAGAATACGTGGATGATTGGGTATTTTTGCACCTTCTTTCAGGTAAACCAACTGTGCATGGGCGTTACCTGCAAAGAGGAATAAAACCAACAAAATAAAAAGTTTTTTCTCCATTGGCTTGGTTTATAAGGGTTGAATATGATGGTTTTATGGGGTGTGGTAGTAATATTATTTGTAGAGATAGAATAATTAAATTGCTGATAAAACCCTCACCAAATATGTGCAAAGTGAGGCTGTCTCAAAAGTTTTTTTTACAGAATATTATTTGGTATAAACTCTCCTCACCCTCTAAATCTCCCTCTCCTGGAAAAGGAGCGGACGTCGCACGGAGGGAGACTTTTAGCCCCTCTCCCGTGGGAGAGGGGTTGGGGCGGCCGCCGCGCGGTGAGGGAAAATTCCAAACGGTTCGCCGTAGCGATATTATTTGGCGTGAAAAACTTTTGAGACGCCCTCACCAAACGTGGCATTCAGAAAGACAATTTAAATCTTTAATTCTGACATTTAAAACATATCCAAAACAACAATCCCGAATTGCTTCGGGATTATTGCAAATATGATATTACCACTTAGGATTTTGCTTCAGATTTCCGTTTAATGAAATTTCATTGATGGGTAGAGGCCACAAATAGTCTTTTTCAGGGTCAAATTTGCGGAAAGATGCATTCTGTACCAATATGAAATTTTCAGGTGTCAGGTTTACAGTGGTAGCTGTTCCGAACTCATCTTTGAAGAAGAAGTTACCTAAAACAGGTTTTGGCAATTCAATTTCAGCAGTTTTCCAGCGAATCAAATCCCAGTAACGGAAACCCTCCTGTGCTAATTCCACACGACGCTCACGACGGAGTTCTTCGCGCATATCCAGACCATTTTCTGTTGTAAAGGCATTTGTAAGCCTGGCAATTTTTGCTCTGTTTCGCAACAGGTTGATAGATATGTCTAAATCTGCATCACTGATTTGTCCTTCCAGTTCATATTTTGCCTCAGCATACGTTAATAATACTTCGCCATAACGTAAAATAATACGATCCATTGTAGAGGCCTGTGTTGTCCAGTCGTCAATATTTGAATATTTACGGAATGTAAACCCGGATTTATTAAATACCAAAGGTGCAATATCAAATACTGGTTTGGTACCCATGTAGGCATCGCCTCTTTTCATAAAAGTTGCCGACATACGTTCGTCACGGTTAGCAAATACATCCAATGAAACAACAGGCGTTTTATACAAAGGTGATTTAGTGATTGGAAGGCCATCTTTTAACAGATAAGAATCAGCCAGACTCTTGGTTGGGCTAACATTTCCGTTCTCCAGACTACTTCTGAAATATGGATGTGTAAGTACACGCTCTGTTGTAGAAACACCATATTGTTTTACGAGGATATTTTCACGGTTCTGACGGCCTTCGCCTTCGTATTGAAACATACCGAAATAATTGGCAAACAGGTCGTGTAGTTTGCTATCCATTACAGCTTTGGCAGCATTTACAGCTAAAGTAAGGTGGGCATTCGCATCACCATATTTATGAAATTTAGCACGGGTACCTTCAAAAAGTGCTACTCTGGCTTTGAAAGCCAAAGCTGCAGTAGTAGAGATACGGCCATAATCGGCAGCTCCTAATGCTGTTGGCGTTGGTAATTTGGTTGCAGCAAAATCTAAATCCTGATATATCTGCGCATAGATTTCTGTTCTTGGTGCGGCAGGAGCCATTAATTCGGGTGAAGTATCATCTAATGTTTTCAGAATCAAAGGTACATCACCAAATTTCTGAACCAACGAGAAATAAGCCCAGGCACGAAAGAAACGTGCTTCTGCAATATAGCGATCGATTGCGGTCTGCCCTGCGCCTGTAGCCCGTGGTGCTTTTTCAATAATATTGTTTGCCGCCCTGATAAGCTGGTAAGGTGTATTATAATTGTTGGCATCGGTGGCTGGTGCCAGACGGGAGCCATCGCTGATGTTATTAGATGCCAGACCAACTGCGTCATCAGACCATACATCTTCTGTACTATTGCCACCAGGAATGGCAAAAGGTGGTAAAAAAGTATATAAATAATTGGCAGCAGACTTTAAATCAGTTTCTGAACGCCAGAAAGTTTCGTCGCTGATATTTGTTTCGGGAAGTCGGTTCACATCACATGCGGTTACTCCTACCAAAACAGCGACTCCTAAGGTTATATGTTTTATGAATGATTTCATATAATATTCGTTTGGATAATTAAACTGATACCCTGATTAGAATGAAAGATTTAAGCCAATTGATGCCGTGGCAAAGAATGGATAGTCGTTGTCGGCATTATCACGGGTTTCAGGATCAAATAAACCTTTAAATTTACCTAAAGCTGATATAGTGAACAGATCCTGGCCTGAGAAGAAGAATCTTGCTCTTGACACATTGATTTTAGAGGTCCAGGCTGTTGGAAGCGTATAGCCTACCTGCAGGTTTTTCATACGTGCATAAGCTGCATTTAATACCCATTTGTCAGATGAAACATAGTTGTGGGTTGCACCTACAAAAGGTCTGGGATATAGGGCATTCGGATTTTCGGGAGTCCAGTAGTCTCTGTGAACACCTAATGGCTGTTTCCACGTTACCAGTAATGGCGCAATATTTTCCGTTGCCGGACGGTAACTGCGTTCGCCTACGCCTTGCACAAAAGCAGAGAAATCAATATTTTTCCATTGGAAACCCAATGTTACACCAAACAGATAACGAGGTTGATTAGTACCTAACAGTACAAGGTCACCGTGATTATCGATATTACCATTACCGATAGTTAATCTGCCATCACCATTTTTGTCAATATATTTCACATCACCTGCACCAGTCCGGTTATCCTGAAAAGCCCATGCTTTTACTTCATCAGCACTTGTAAAATAACCTGCGGTCTCATAACCCCAGATGGTGTTAAGCGGATAGCCTTCAATCAGTCCATTCGATCCGGCATTAATCACTCTACGCCCTGAGAAGTTGATTAATTTATTCTGGTTATCAGATAAATTTGCTGCAATATTGTATGAGAAATCAGAACCGATTGTGCCACGATAACGCGCTTCTAATTCCCATCCCCACGATTTCAACTCACCATTATTTTTACGAGGGGTACCTATACCCACTACCGCCGGTAATTGCTGAGGTGTTAGCATATTGCGGTTATACTTCACGTAATAATCGGCTGTTACCTGTAATTTATTCTGGAAGAAACCAAAATCAGCCCCAATGTTTGATGTCTCAATGGTTTCCCACGATAATTGGGCAGAAGGAATGGCACTCTGATAAATGTAAGAAGTACGTGAATCGCCTATAACAAGGTTGTTGTTACGAACCAACTGATTCAGGTAATCGTAATAGCCTAAGGTATTACCTAAAGCACCTCCTAAACGACCCCATGAAGCTCTTAGCTTTAACTCAGAAATAAATTTCAGTGAGTTTGAGAACCATGCTTCACGATGCACATTCCAACCTGCCGAGGCCGAAGGGAATACTTTTACACGATAACCCGGGGCTAATCTCGAACTTTCATCAGAACGCAAAGTACCTTCAATCAGATATCTGTCTGCAAAACTATAATTTACTCTGCCAAATACCGATTGATACGCATAAGCATAAATATTCTGGCTATTTGTTTTGGTTCTGTCATCACCCAGATTTAAAGTAGGCAAATCGTTACTTACTAAATTAGTAGCACCAGTAGAGGAAGAAGAGTAACGGAAATCTTCCCATTGATAGCCAGCAAATAAACCAAGTGTATGTTTACCAAATTGTCTGTCGTAGTTAGCCAGAAACTGTAAGTTTGTATTAGTTGTTAACTCGTTAAAGAGTTGGAAAGAATTAATCTGATTCAGATAACTCAAGATTCTTGATTTACCCCAAAGTGGTACAGTACGAAAGAAAGTTTCCCTGTCACCACGGCGATATTGGGTACCTAAAACGGCTCTCAGGTTCAGGCCTTTGATAATATCAGCAGCTTTCAGTGTAAAAACCCCATCAAAATAATTGCGCTTGTAATCATTATAGCCACCAGACTCTAAGGAAGCATAAGCGGTAGCAGCAGAACCTGCTCCGTTGTAACGTCCTTCCGGCGTAAAGAATGGCGTACGAGTGCGCAATCGATAAATCTGATAAATCAACCCTTGGCCGTTCAATCCGGCAGAAGATGCCTCCTGCTTATCATTGGTATAAGATAGACGGGAATCAATAGAGAAAACCTTATTTATTTGTGCGCCGAGATTCAAACGAAGGTTATAACGATTATAACTATCAGGGCCTACTTTAAAAATTCCATTTTTGCCATAATAACCACCTGATAGTAAGAAATTCAGTTTTTCTGTTCCGCCTCTTACTGTGAGGTTGTGGGTACGCATAGAAGAGTATTTTTTCAGAATCTGGTCTGCTAATGGGATCTGATTATAGAAAAGATATGTACTTGTATCTACAGGATTTATCACATACGGAATTCCATCTTTGATTCGTTGAATATCCTCAGCCGAATACTCAGGACCACTACCCGAATTGGCACGAGAAAGATTAGCAAATTCTGCTTCTTCCAACAGGGTCATTCTATCCGGTACATTGATAGACCAGTCGGTGCCTTGTTGTGCCAGATAATCGAAAGTAACTTTACCTGCTCTTCCTTTTTTGGTAGTAACGAGAATAACCCCACCCGCAGCCTGTGCGCCGTAGATAGCAGCAGCCGCAGCATCTTTCAGTACACTGATACTCTCTACATCATTCGGATTCATGGTTTGTAAGGTATTGCTTGGTACAGCCACTCCATCTAAAACCACTAACGGGCTTACCGAACCATTGGCTGTGGTGGCTCCACGAATCTGGATACCAATATCTTCGCTACCGGGTTGGCCGCTTGTACGGGTGATAATCAATCCCGGACTCATTCCCTGCATAGCCGTAGCAAGGTTACTTGCCGGACGGTTTTCGATAGCTGCTGCATCAATGCTTGATACAGCCCCTGTCATATTGGCTTTTTTCTGCGTACCATACCCTACCACAACCACCTCTTCCAAGGTTTTCAAGTCAGAGGCCAGCACAATATCAATCGTTGTTTGAGTACCAACCGTAATTTCCTGCTTCTCATAACCTAAAAAGCTGAATACCAACACCGATTGAGTAGTAGGCACCGTAATGGAATAGTTTCCTTCTCCATCAGTTGTTACGCCACGGGTAGTACCTTTAATGGTTACACTCACACCTGGCAAACCTATTCCGCCATCTTTGTCGATTACTTTACCCTTTACAGGCTGGTCTATTACCAGCATTAAATTTTCTTTTCCGGTTACTAAGGGAGCCTGTATTGTTTCTAAAAGGGCCTGTTTGTCTTCCCAACTGAGAATAATCTGCCCACCAATGACCCGGTAATTCACCTTCATTGGTTTGAGTAAAGACACTAATACATCAGATAGTTTTTGTTCAGAAGCTGTATAATTTACTTTGCGGTCGGCATGAATGGCTTTTGAGCTGTACACAAATTTCACATCGGTCTGCCCTTCAATCATACTCAACACGGCACGCAGGCTCTGGTTTTCGACTTTTACTGAAACGGGCTTATTCAAGAACTCCTGAGCTCTTGTATCATAAGCATACGAAACAGTAGCGAAAATCATTGCCAATACAAGCTGAACAGCAGAAATTTTCATAGCAAGTAGCAAGATTTTACTTGTTTGTAATCTTTTTTTCATACATTTGAAAAATTTTGTTAGAGGTAAGAATTTGACAAAAGAAGCCCTGTCTTTCACGTGCAGCGAAAAGTTTTCAGGGCGTGTAGGCTGACAATGCTGGTACCATTGTCAGCTTTTTTTTTAATTAATAATCACTATTTTTTTATCATATACACACAACAGGGTTAAGGTTGAACAGACTGGCGGTCTTCTGATATATATTTATTAAGGTTAAATAGATGCACTGTTAAATAAGGAGTATGCTCGCTTGTCTGAATAGACATTTAAACATACTCCCCGGATTGAATAGAGGGTTAGTTTATTAAGGGTTGAATAGATGCGTTTGTTTATCTGGTATGGCAATTCTGTTACTCACATCCTTTTCCACTTATCAGAATCGTCGTTCCTTTTATTTCATATTTGCCATTAATGGTGGCACATATAATATCTAATTTGGTGTATAATGGTTGCTGTGTAATATCGG
Organism: Emticicia agri; assembly: GCF_004168285.1. Lineage (GTDB taxonomy): Bacteria > Bacteroidota > Bacteroidia > Cytophagales > Spirosomataceae > Emticicia > Emticicia agri. The sequence goes on from NZ_SEWF01000004.1 coordinate 133,480, forward strand.
CTGTAATCGGACAAGTGCTTAGTTTGTCGTTTTCAAGCTCAATCGCAATTCCATATACTCTTTCTAATTTACTTAAAACCTCACCAATAGGTAAATCATCAAACTTAAAGGTTTCGGGTTTACTGGTAATAGGCTTAATCTGCGGTAATGGTTTGTCAACCAATCCGGTTATAAAATGCTTTTCGGCTGTAAAAAAAGTAACTTTATGGTTGGGGGTTAATATCACGCCCCTGTTCTGGTTGTTTACTTTTTCCTTTTCATAGACTGATACCTTACCAGTCAGTACTTCTACTTCTACTTTTTTGGTAGCTTCAACTGTGCGTACATAAAAACTGGTACCTAATACTCTGGTAACAAGTTTATCCGTCATCACATAAAAGGGTTTTTCGGGGTTTTTACTCACTTCAAATAAGGCTTCGCCAGTGAGTTGTACTTCTCTTTTATTCGCAGCAAAATGGTTGGGGTATTGAAGTTGGCTGTGTGGACTTAGTGTTACGGTACTTCCATCTTCCAGATTTATCCTGACAGGCTTGGAAGAGGTATTATCCATTACGGTTAACTCATTTTTTGGTTGTTGTGCAGATACAATAGCAGGCTGATTAGATTGTTTTTGATGGAGGTACCAATAGGTTCCGAAACTTAATAACACGGTTACAGACGCCGCAATACCTACCCGATAAGAACGCCAAAAACCAAAAGTTGATGACGTTTCGGTAAAAATATCGTCAGTTTTAAGAGATTCTTCTTCAATTTTTTGCCATAATTTATATTCTAATGCTTCCCATTCTCTTTCGGTATAGTTTTGTCTGGGCTCTTCATCAATCAGTTCGTACCACTGCTCAACCAAATGCTTTTCAGACTCACTACATTTTCCCTCTAAGTATTTCTGGAGAAGTTTCCCAAATGCTTTACGGCTTTTCATCAGATAGTGTCTCGTTTCTTGTCTTTTCATTAACTATGTCTGACAAACCCACCAAAAACCGCAAATAGTTTTGTAAATTCTTTGAAAAATACCACAAAAAACAGCTTTTTATAAAAAGTTCTTTGAAAAATGCAATGAAAAACGGAGAACGGAAAATGGAGAAAGGAGCTTTGAAATGTAAAACCGAAAAATGTAAAATGTAAAACCGAAAAAGGAATTATGTATGGCGATTTTGTAAATCGCCAAAATCCGGCTGGATTTTATAAATCTTGGGTGAAAGTATAGCAAAAGGAAAACATTGAATCAAAAAATACTTGTTGCCACAATGTACTCAATGTTACACAATTGCACAAGCTCCGTTCTCCTTGTTCCTTTCTGCTTGTTCCATCAATTCAAAAACACCAGCATTGCCCAGGTCAGAAACTCTTTCAGGTGTTCTCGCATAAATTTTAGAGACTGGGAAATATGATATTCAACCGTTCGTTCGGGAATATTCAGCATCTGAACAATTTCCTTGGTGCTTTTGCCCTCTAATCGGTTCAGGCGGAAAATATGCTGTGTTTTTTCAGGCAATTGCTCAATGGCTTGCTCAATAGACTGCGTTAAATCATCGTAGGCAATTTTTTCTTCAAGACTGTTTTCTTCTTCTTCGCTTTCGGTAGTGGTATAGGCAACGTACTTTTCTTCCATTACCTGTTTCTTTATATGCGTAATAATCTGGTACTTGAGTGCCATAAAAAGATACGGCTCCAAGGTCTGGATTGTGTGCGTAGCCCGCCTTTCCCAAAGCGTTACAAAGAGGTCTTGTACCAACTCCTCAACTATCTCTTTTGCATAGATTTTTCGCTGGGCTTTCTGAAATAATTTACGCCAGTACCGACGATAAATTTCACCAAAAGCCTCCTTATCTCCCAAACTCATCAGTTTGACCAGTATGTCATCTCCTAAACTTGCGTACTCCACCTGTTTGAGCCTTTTTTTACGGGCAAATATAGGGTTTTAAACGAGAAACAAGACAAAAAACAGGCGATTTTAAACTATTTTGAACGATTTGTATCAAATTCAATCAAAAATTGCATAGTTAACCGATTTAGCCTGAAAACAGCTTTAATCCTGTCAATCTGACACTTTAAACCAATCGGCATACATTACGTAGTTATTGGCTGTACGCATAAATACCTCTTCTAATTCAGGGGTAACGGTCTTCAGAAATTTACCCGGATTTCCGGCATAAATAGAGTTGGGTGGTACAATAGTATTCTGGGTAATAATTGCCCCCGCAGCAATAATTGAACCTGTTCCAATCACAGCCCCATCCATAATAATAGCCCCCATGCCAACAAGCACTTTGTCTTCGATGGTACAGCCATGCACAATGGCATTGTGGGCTATACTTACATGATTCCCGATGGTTGTTTTGGTTTTCTGATAGGTACAATGAATAACAGCACCATCCTGAATATTGACTCTATCTCCGATAATAATTGAATTGACATCACCCCTTACGACTGCATTAAACCAGATTGTGCAATCTTTCCCCATAGTTACATCGCCTACAATAGTCGCATTGGGCGAAAACCAGCAATTGTCGCCCCAGATTGGGCTGATTCCCTTGACAGGTAAAATAAGAGCCATTTGAATTGAAAATAATGTGCATGAATAGAAACCTGCACAAAAGTAAAGAATAATGTCCTGAACTTTTAATGCGGCACAGAGCGTTTTTTAATCATGCCACCTTTGGTATCTTTGATACTGGTCATAATCACAAAGGCATTGGGGTCTATTTTTTCTATCTCTAAATTTAGTTTACTTACTTCGAGACGTGTTATAACGGTATAAACTATTTTCATTTCTCCTTCTGTATAGCCTGTCTTGCCATACCCTCTTTCACCTTTATACACGGTTACGCCCCTTCCCATCTCCTCTATAATCATCCTCTTCATTTCAAGGGCTTTGAGTGAAATAATGGTAACGCCTGTATATTCTTCAATCCCTTCAATGACAAAATCAACGGTTTTTGAGGCTGAAAGATACGTAAGCATTGAATACAGTGCTGTTTCGATAGACAGTACATAGGCTGCTACCGAGAATATAATCACATTGATTACGAGAATCACATCGCCGATAGTAAGACCCATTCTGCGGCTAAGAGTAATGGCAAGTACCTCTGTTCCGTCAATCACTCCCCCGCCTCTCATGGCCATTCCAATGCCGAGGCCTAAAAAGAATCCACCGAATACAGAAGTCAGTAATTTGTCGTGCGTAATTTCAGGGTAAGGTATGGTTGCTACTGCTATTGCTAAAGCCGTAATACCAATGGCAGTTTTAACGGCAAATTCTTTGCCTACTACTTTTAAACCTATAATGATAAAAGGTATATTTACAATGACGAGCATTAAAGAGAGTGGTACGTCCTGAGTGGCAGTAATAAGAAGTGAGATACCGGTTGCCCCACCGTCTATAAATTCATTGGGCAAGAGAAAGCCGTCCAATCCAAATCCGGCAGAAACTACACCAATTGCGATTAAGAAAAAGTCTCTGATAAGTCTTCTGACAGTAACTTTTACTTCCCGTATTTCTTTGGCAATCTGGTATTTGGAACGGTCTGTATGTTTTTCATCTTCGTCTCTGAGTAGATTTAGTAGTGCATTTAAAATAATTTTGGGTAATCGGAGTAAAACATTTTCTTTTTCTTTTCGCATAAGTTCTATCTTTGGTGGGTAAAAGCGAAGTTAATCATTTTCAGGGAATTTTGCTACAGCCACAGAATTAATAATTCCTTAAAAAAACAGCCTATACGTATATTTTTATCTCTATAAAATAGCTTAATTTGACCAAAAAACCTATGAATCGCCTGTTAAAATTGTGTTGTTTTGTAGCACTTTCAGGTGCTGTTTTCATTATTTTTATCTCTGCCTATCCTAAGCCACAGTTTAAAGCGTTAGTGGTAGCCTCCCGTGCCAAAGACCATCTGAAGATGATTGCTGCCGCCAGGCCTTTTTTTGAAAAAATGGCTTCAGAAAATAACTTCGACCTTGAATTTACCGACGATACCAGTCTGGTAAATGAAGCCAATCTGAAACAGTACAAAGTGTTTATACAGTTGCATCTGGCACCTTTTGATATGTCGGCTGTACAACAGGCGGCCTTACAACAGTATATAGAGAATGGCGGTGGCTGGGTGGGTATTCATGCCGCAGGACTCACCGGAGATATGTTTAAATCGCCCAAACGAGTCTATTGGCAATGGTTCGAAGATTTTATGGGGGGTATTGCTTACTCGCCTCATCCTAAATTTCAGAAAGGCACTTTTGTGATAGAAGACACTAAACATCCGGCTACGAGACACTTACCCAGGCGAATAGAGGTAACGGACGAATGGTATGAATTTAACAAAAGTCCGAGAGGTAATGTAAGGGTATTGGCCACGGCTGATGAATCGACTTATACCCAGAATAAACCTATGGGCGACCACCCGATAATCTGGTGTAATGAAAAGTATCCACGTACTATTTACATCGGTATCGGGCATGATGCTTCACTCTGCGATAATAAAGATTATACATTATTAGTGCGTAATGCGGTTGTATGGGCTGGGGCTAAAAAATAAAATTCAATGAAAAATTTACTTCTATCTTACTCTTTCGTTTGTTTTTGCCTTGCTACCCATGCCCAAACCAAAATTAAAGTTTTGGCGTTGGCGGAAAATGGTGGGCATCATATTCAGTATTCTACACGTGCAAAGGTCTGGCTTAACCAGTTAGCGGCTGATAGCAGTTTTGCCATTGACTATATTCAGAACACCGATGCGATTGATGAAGCGTATCTCAATCAGTATCAACTTTTTATCCAGTTAGACTACCCACCTTATGGCTGGAAAGAGAAAGCGGCACAGGCATTTATTAAATATATTGAGCAAGGGAAAGGTGGCTGGATTGGCTTTCATCATGCTACCTTGTTAGGCGAATTTGATGGTTTCCCGATGTGGCAATGGTTCGCCGATTTTATGGGGAGCATTCGTTATACCAATTACATTGCTACTTTTGTAGCCGGAAAAGTGAGTATTGAAGACCAACAACACCCGGTTATGAAAGGAGTACCGACATCCTTTCTAATTAATAAAGAGGAATGGTACACCTATAACAAAAGCCCCAGACCTAATGTACGTGTGCTGGCAAGTGTAGATGAAAACTCTTATACGCCTGATACCCAAATAAAAATGGGCGACCATCCGGTGGTGTGGACAAACGAAAAAGTAAAAGCACGGAATGTGTATATATTTATGGGACATTCTCCTGAGTTATTTGCCAATGAAGCCTACAAAACCCTGTTCAGAAATGCCATTTTCTGGGCAGCAGGTAAATGAAACGATAGTGAATCAAGCATGAAAACAATACTCATTATAGATGATGAAGAGAAACTCAGAAACCTGCTGGCTCGTATTATAGAGTCAGAAGGTTTTGAAGTGATAGAGGCCGGAGATTGCAGGTCTGGCTTGAAGAAGTTAGAGCAGTTTGCAATTGATGTGGTACTTTCTGATGTAAAACTACCTGATGGCAATGGGGTAGATTTATTGCCTAAAATCAAAGCGGCTCACCCATTGGTAGAGGTAATTTTGCTGACGGCTTACGGAAATATCAGTGATGGAGTTCAGGCCATGAAAAACGGGGCGTTTGATTATATCGTAAAAGGCGATGATAATGAAAAGATTATCCCCCTACTCCATCGGGCTATTGAAAAAGTACAATTACAAACAAAAGTAAGAGACCTTGAAAAACGGGTTGGTGAAAAATTTTCTTTCGATGCCATTATCGGCAAATCAAAACCTATTCAGCAAGCCATAGATTTAGCTAAAAAAGTAGCACCTATTGATACAACTGTTTTGCTGACAGGTGAAACCGGAACAGGGAAAGAGGTATTTGCTCAGGGTATTCATCAGGCAAGTTCAAGAGCCGGAAAAAGTTTTGTAACTCTCAATTGTAGCACTTTCAGTAAAGATATACTTGAAAGTGAATTATTCGGGCATAAACAGGGTGCTTTTACCGGAGCCATAAAAGATAAAAAAGGACTGATAGAAGAAGCCAACGGAGGCACTTTGCTGTTAGATGAAATCGGAGAAATGCCACTGGAATTACAAGCCAAATTGTTGCGGGTATTAGAAACGAGTGAGTTTATCAAATTAGGCGATACCAAACCTACCAAATCAGATTTCAGATTAATAGCTGCTACCAACCGGGATTTAAAACACGAGTATGAAGCCAATCATTTTCGGTCTGATTTATATTTTCGATTAAGTGTGTTTGAGATTCACCTGCCGCCTTTACGGGAAAGAGTAAAAGATATTGAATTACTGGCTCGTCATTTTATGCAACAGTTTTCGGCAAAGACCAATAAACGTGTTGAAAAAATTGAAGACGAATGTCTGGAAAAATTAGAAAGCTATGAATGGGTAGGCAATATCCGTGAGTTAAAAAATATCATCGAAAGAGCGATTATTCTGGCTGATACCAACACTTTAACTGCTGACTTACTCCCAGTCGATATTCAGCAACCACGCCAACCAAATAAAGGCACACTCTCTGCCTTTTCTATGGCAAGCGTAGAAAAACTGCATATACAGAAAGTACTCAACTACACCAAAGGCAACAAAGCCGAAACTGCGAGATTGTTAGAAATTGGAATTGCTACCTTGTATAGGAAGATTGAGGAGTATGGGTTGTAATAAATCACCCTCAATAATAAATTATTTAATTTACTACGGAGTATCACAAAGCGACCGACGACTGGTTAGGCACTGAGTTTCACAGAGACTATTAAAAAACTCCGTGAAACTCAGTGCCATACTCTGTGTCACACCGTGGTAAATTCTTTTTGCTAAAACCGCAAATTCCCCCTACTCCATTTTGAGAAAAGCTTATCATTTTGATAGGCTTTTTTATGACTCTTTTCTGGCATCTCAACCACATTCTCCTCATAATCAATTACTTATAAATCTGCTTCTCTAAACGGCACAAACATTGGCATATAGCAATCAGAACTAAATTTTAAAAACGATGGTAACAGTCATTTTAATTCTTCTTGGTGTAGTCCTGTTTGGAATATGCTATCAATCCATTCACTTTTTTGACAAAATATAAACCCATGACAGCCTTACTCATTTTATCGATTCTCGTTTTCGGATACCTCGTGTATGTATTGCTTAAACCTGAAAAATTCTAAATCTTATGAACACTGAAATATCAGGCATAATTGCCTTATTTGTGGCTACGGTACTGTTAGCCATCCCTTTCGGCAAATACATAGCCAAGGTTTACGCAGGCGAAAAAACTCTTTTAGACCCTGTTTTCAATCCTGTAGAAAAGCTCTTTTATCGCATCAGTGGTATTGATGCTACGCAGGAAATGAACTGGAAACAACATTTGACTGCTATGCTTGGCATCAACTTTATCTGGTTCTTTCTAAGTATGTTCATTCTGATGAATCAGGGTTGGTTGCCCCTGAACCCTGATGGCAACCCAAGTATGTCGCCTGATTTAGCTTTTAATACAGCTATCTCTTTTATAGTCAATTGTAACCTGCAACACTATTCAGGTGAAACTGGGGCCTCTTATCTTACCCAGTTAGTGGGTTTGATGTATCTGCACTTTGTTTCTGCCGCAACAGGTATGGCCGCTTGTGCCATTGTTTTCAATGCCCTGCGTGAGCGTCAGGCTGAAAAATTAGGTAATTTTTATAATTATTTCCTAAAAAGCTGCACCCGTATTCTTTTACCTGTTTCAATGGTTGTAGCCTCATTGTTGGTCTTTAATGGTTCTCCGATGACATTCGAGGGTAAAGACACCATCACTACTTTACAAGGAGATTCAGTTCAGGTATCCAGAGGTCCGGCTGCGGCTTTTATAGCCATTAAACACTTGGGTACCAATGGTGGTGGTTTCTTTGGGGTCAACTCTGCTCACCCATTTGAAAACCCCAGCTACTTTACTAATGGAATAGAAATGATTACACAGATGCTTATTCCTTTTGCGTTCATTTTTGCCCTGGGTTATTACCTGAACAGAAAAAGACTTGCCTGGACAATTTTTGGCGTAATGACCGTAGGTTTCTTGTCGCTTACTATACCAACAGTTATTGCTGAAATGAACGGTAGTCCGGCAATAGCCCATTTAGGAGTTGTGCAACCTAACGGAAGCATGGAAGGCAAAGAAGCCCGCTTTGGTACGGCTGCCTCCGGTTACTGGAGCATTGCTACTACGGTTATCTCTACCGGTTCGGTTAATAGTATGCACGATAGCAGTATGCCGCTTTCAGGCGCCATGCAATTATTAGCCATGATGATTAATGCCTTTTACGGAGGTTGTGGCGTAGGTATCTTGAACTATTTCATTTTCATCGTTCTGGCCGTATTTATATCCGGACTCATGGTAGGTCGTACACCTGAGTTTTTAGGCAAGAAAGTAGAGGCAAGAGAGGTAAAAATTGCCGCTATCATAGCTATCCTTCACCCATTTTTGATTTTAGTTGGTGCAGCTTTGTCTTCTTATTTAGCTGCCAGAGATGCCCCAATGGGTTGGTGGTTTAATGGAAACGCCACAGGCTGGCTGAATAATCCGGGGTATCATGGCTTCTCTGAAATGCTTTACGAATATACTTCAAGTGCTGCCAATAATGGCAGTGGTTTTGAGGGTCTTGGCGACAATAACCCATTCTGGAACATTACTACAGGTATTGTGCTTTTATTGAGCCGCTATTTACCAATCATTGGCCCGGTAGCTATTGCAGGCTTGCTGGCAAGTAAAAAGTATATCCCTGAAAGTGCAGGAACCCTGAAAACTGATACTTCAACCTTTGCCATTATGACCTTTGCCGTAATAGCCATTATTGCTGCCTTATCATTTTTCCCTGCGCTGGCTTTAGGCCCGTTAGCAGAACATTTTAAGCTATTTAAATAAGAATTTCCATGACCAGAAATAATCAAATTCCGCTATTTGACAGTCAATTGGTAAAAGAAGCTATCGGCCAGTCTTTTATCAAACTCAATCCCCGATTAATGTTTCGTAACCCGGTTATGTTTACAGTAGAAATCGGAACCGTTATCATGTTGATTGTTTGTATTGCTATCTTTTCAGGTGCTACCAATCAAGGTAGTCTTGCTTACAATGTTATTGTCTTTTTAATTCTGTTGATTACATTGCTCTTTGCCAACTTTGCCGAAGCTCTTGCCGAAGCCCGTGGCAAAGCACAAGCCAATAGTTTACGCAAAACCCGTGAAGAAACACCTGCCAAAGTGATTCAGACTGTCGGAGAAATGTATCTGAATGAGATAAAGATGGTTCCCTCATCTTTATTAAGAAAAGGAGATGTATTTGTGTGCGAACCCGGAGATATTATCCCGACTGATGGAGAAATTATTGAAGGCTTGGCAACGATTGACGAAAGTGCCATTACAGGTGAGTCTGCTCCGGTGATTCGTGAGGCAGGTGGTGATAAAAGTAGTGTAACCGGTGGTACAAAAGTATTGTCTGATAAAATCAAGGTAATTGTAACTACCCAACCCGGTGAAAGCTTTTTAGATAAAATGATTGCGCTGGTTGAAGGAGCAAGCCGTCAGAAAACACCTAACGAAATTGCATTAACAATCCTGTTAGCTGCCTTTACCATCATCTTTATCATTGTGTGTGTAACGCTGAAACCTTTTGCAGATTATGCGCAAACACCTATCACCATTGCTGCTTTTATCTCACTTTTTGTGTGTTTGATACCTACTACCATTGGTGGGCTGCTGTCTGCCATCGGTATTGCGGGTATGGACAGAGCTTTACGTGCCAACGTGATTACCAAATCAGGTAAAGCCGTAGAAACTGCCGGAGACATTGATGTGCTGCTTTTAGATAAAACCGGAACCATAACCATCGGTAACCGCAAAGCCACTCACTTTTATCCAACCAAAGGTGTAAACGAACAGGATTTTATCAAAGCCGCAGTATTGAGTTCGATGGCTGATGAAACGCCTGAAGGGAAATCAATCATTGAACTGGCTGATGTAAATCCATCAAGCTATAAAATCAGCAAGCCTGTTTTTATCAAATTCACTGCTGAAACCCGTAGTTCGGGTGTTGATTTTGAAAATATAAGAATCCGCAAAGGAGCTTATGATGCCATTAAAAAATTAGTTGAAAAAGCCGGAAATGTTTTCCCGGCTGAAACAGGCGAAAGAGTAAAGAGTATTTCAAGCAATGGGGGTACTCCACTGGTAGTTTCAGAAAATGAAAAAGTATTGGGCGTAATTGAGTTACAGGATATTATCAAGACAGGGATTCAGGAACGGTTTGAACGTTTGCGCAAAATGGGTGTAAAAACCGTGATGGTAACAGGAGACAACCCACTAACCGCTAAATACATTGCCGAAAAAGCCGGAGTTGATGATTTTATTGCCGAAGCCAAACCCGAAGACAAAATGCAGTATATCCGCAAAGAACAACAATCAGGTAAATTAGTGGCCATGATGGGAGACGGCACAAATGATGCCCCTGCCCTTGCCCAAGCCGATGTGGGAGTAGCTATGAATAGTGGAACACAAGCGGCTAAAGAAGCTGGTAACATGGTTGACCTTGACAATGACCCAACCAAGCTGATTGAGATTGTAGAAATTGGCAAGCAATTATTAATGACTCGTGGAACCTTGACCACTTTTTCTATCGCCAACGACGTAGCCAAATATTTTGCCATTGTTCCGGCCTTGTTTATTGCTACCATACCTGCCTTACAGGGTTTAAATATCATGAATCTGCATAGCCCTGAAAGTGCCATTCTTTCGGCGGTCATTTTCAATGCAATTATTATCCCGTTACTCATTCCACTGGCCTTGAAAGGTGTGGCGTATAAACCTATTGGTGCAAGCGCCATTCTTCGCCGCAACTTGTTAATTTATGGTCTGGGCGGTATTGTTGTGCCATTCATTGGTATTAAAATCATCGACCTTGCCGTATCACTTTTTATCTAATACAATTATGAAAACATTATTTTCAGCTATCAGACTTACCTTGGTAAGTATGGTACTATTCGCAGTCATCTACCCTCTTCTCATTACAGGTATTGCCCAACTGGCACCTAATCAGGGAAAAGGAGAAACCATAGAAATAAATGGCAAAACCGTTGGTTATCAGAAAATAGGACAGTCTTTTACAGCCGATAAATACTTCTGGAGCCGTCCGTCGGCTGCCGGATATAACGCAGCAAGTTCAGCCGGAAGCAATAAGGGAGCCACTAATCCGGATTATCTGGCAACTGTGCAGGCAAGAATTGATACTTTTCTGGTTCATAATCCGAAAGTGGTCAAATCACAAATTCCTTCAGAAATGGTTACGGCTTCAGGCAGTGGTTTAGACCCTGATATAACTCCCACATCGGCCAGAATTCAGGTAAAACGCATTGCAGATACAAGAAAAATTTCAGAAGATAAAATCTTAGCTTTGATTGACTCACATACACAAAAACCATTGTTAGGCTTATTCGGTACAGAAACCATTAATGTACTGGAATTGAATGTGGGTTTAGATGAGTTGAAGTAAGTTAATTTTTAACCACGGAGTAACACGGAGTTAAGGCACGGACTTGCACTAAGTTAAATTAAATATCTCTGTGAAACTCTGTGCCTACCTCCAGGATACTCAGTGGTTAAATTCAAAAAATATTTAAGTACAACAAAAATGAAAAAACTACTTTTAACGGCATTTGTGTTCATGATTTTGAAAGCAAATGCTCAGGAAACACCAAACCCACTGACATTTTCGGGTTATGTAGAAACGTATTATAGTTACGATTTCAGTAATCCCGCAAATCACGAAAAATCGTTTTTTTTGTATAATCACAATCGACACAATGAGTTGAATCTGAATTTAGGGTTATTAAAAGCAAACTATACTACCGATAAAATGCGAGCCAATTTAGGGATTATGTTGGGTACTTATGCCCAGTACAATCTGGCTGCCGAACAGGGGCTTTTAAAGAATTTGTATGAAGCCAATATCGGGGTAAAAATTTCAAGAAAAAGTAATCTTTGGATTGATGCAGGCGTGATGCCGTCTCATATAGGTTTCGAAAGTGCCATCGGTAAAGACTCATGGAATCTAACAAGGAGTTTATTAGCCGAAAACTCTCCCTACTATGAATCAGGTGTAAGAGTTTCTTATACATCAGCCAATGAAAAATGGTATCTGGCCGGATTGGTTCTTAATGGCTGGCAACGTATTCAGCGAGTACCGGGAAACCAGACACCTGCGTTTGGTACACAGTTGACCTACAAACCCAATTCGAACGTAACCCTTAACTGGAGTACCTATGTAGGCAACGAGCAACCTGACAGTGCAAGTAAATGGAGATATTTTAATAATCTTTATAGCCAGTTTCAATTGAATGAAAAATTTGGATTGACCGCAGGTTTTGATTTTGGCTATGAACAAAAATCTAATAAAAGTACTGCCTATAATGTATGGCTGACACCCATTTTAATTGCCCGCTATGCAGCTACCGATAAATTCAGAATTGCCGCAAGAGCAGAATATTATCAGGATACAAACGGGGTGATTATTGCCACCGGAACACCCTATGGTTTTCAGACATTTGGCTATTCTGTGAATCTTGATTATGCCATTATCGACAATTTATTATGGCGTGCAGAAGGCAGAATTTTAGACAGCAAAGACAAAATATTTGCCGATAAAAACCAGAATTTCTATGTAACCAGTGTTTTTTGTTTTAGTTTTTAATTTCAACAATTGAATTAACCACGGAGTAACACTGAGTTAAGGCACGGAGTAGCACTGTTTTTTATCCTCCGTGTAACTTCGTGCCTAACTCTGTGAAACACCGGGGTAAAATAATCAACAGTCTTACAATGATGTCAACACCAGATAACAAAGAAGAAAACGTACAGCATTTTTTAGATTTAATCAAAAAATCGAGACAAGGAAAGTTTAAGGTCTATATTGGTATGAGTGCCGGTGTAGGTAAAACTTTTCGTATGTTGCAGGAAGCACACGCTTTGTTACGGAATGGTATTGATGTAAAAATAGGCTATATTGAAACACATTTTCGTAAAGAAACGCATGATTTATTGGAAGGTCTGCCGATTATTCCTCGTCGGAAGATTTTTTACCGAGGTAAAGAATTAGAAGAATTAGATGTACAGGCAGTCATTAACCTTCGTCCGGAGGTGGTCATTATTGATGAACTGGCGCATACCAACATTGAGGGAAGCAAAAACGAAAAACGATGGCAAGATGTATTAGAGATTCTCGAAGCAGGGATTAATATTATCAGTGCGGTAAATATCCAGCACATCGAAAGTCTGAATGAAGAAGTAAAAGAGATTACGGGCATTGAAGTAAAAGAAAGAATCCCCGACAGTATTATAGCCATTGCCGATGAAGTAGTAAATATTGACCTTACGGCCGATGAGTTGATTACCCGTTTGAAAGAAGGCAAAATTTACACAGCCGACAAAATACAGATGGCACTCAATAACTTTTTTAAATCGGAACAGATATTGCAGTTAAGAGAGTTGGCATTGAAAGAAGTAGCCAGTCAGGTAGAAAGAAAAGTAGAAACAGAAATTCCGAGAACTACGGCTATCAGGCACGAGAAATTTCTGGCTTGCATCAGTAGTAATGAACAAACGGCAAAGACAGTCATCAGAAAAACGGCACGGCTGGCCAGTTATTACAATAGCAAATGGTATGTACTTTATGTACAGACTCCTAAAGAAAGTCCGGATAAAATTGCTTTAGATAAACAAAGACATCTGATTAATAATTTTAAATTAGCCACTCAATCAGGCGCAGAAATTATCAGGGTTGAAAGCGGTAATATATCAAAAAGTATTATGGAAGTAGCCGAGCAAAGACAAATTACTACAGTTTGCATTGGCAAGCCACACCTGAACCTTTTGAATGTGATTCTATCGACCAATATTTTTAATGAGCTACTGAAGAAACTATCGTTTGCAGACATTGATGTGGTGATATTGTCGTAAGCCCCTAACCGCGCGGCGGACCGCCCCTGAAGGGGAATAATTAAAAAAAACTGCCTTCACTCCCCATCTCCAACAGGAGAGGGAGCCGGGGGGTGAGGTAAAAAATACAATGAAAATAAGAACTAAATTGACCCTTGGTGTAGGTCTGCTATTTATACTAATCACTTTGCTGACCTACGTTGGCGCAAAGTCTATTAATGCGTTGAAAAACGATACCGAGAATATATTGGTTGCCAATTACAACACGCTCGAATATGCGCGGAATATGTTGATGGCACTTGACGACCTCTCTACAGATAAAGGGGCTATACGCAAAATAGAAGAAAATCTTGCTAAACAACAGGCTAATATCACCGAAATCGGAGAGAAAGAAGCTACTGAACAACTTCGCAAACACCTGGCACAGTTGAAGATGAATAATTTTGACAACACAATTCACCTACTGATACGCAAAGATATTGCCGAAATTATGCGCTTGAATATGGAGGCGATTCAAAGAAAAAGCGATGTAGCCAAACAGACAGCGGCTTCTTCAACCATCTGGATTGCTATTACAGGTACACTCTGTTTTGTGATAGCATTCACCCTACTAATTAACCTGCCAAGCAATATTGCCAGCCCAATTAAAAAACTGACTGAAAGTATCAAACAGATTGCCGCCAATGATTACTCGCAAAGGGTCTATTTTCAGGACCATAGCGAGTACGGCGAGTTGGCCAGGTCGTTTAATACGATGGCAGAAAAACTGGAAGAATACAATAATAGCAACCTGTCTCAATTACTCTTCGAGAAAAAGCGTATCGAAACGCTTATCAATAATATGCACGACCCGGTAATCGGGCTTGATGAAAACAAGAAAATACTGTTTGCCAATGATGAAGCGCTGAAAGTAACCGGGCTGAAAGCCGAACAACTGATAGGACAACAGGCACAAGATGTATCAGTAATAAACGACCTGATGCGCTCGCTCATAAAAGATTTAATAGTGCCAGAAAAGAATAATTCGGATAAAAAGCAACCGATTAAGATTTTTGCCAACAGTAAAGAAAGTTATTTTGAAAAAGAACTTATAGATATTGCCATTGTACCCACAGGCGAAAAACAAAAAAAGCATATCGGACACGTGATAGTGCTGAAAAACATTACACCATTTAAAGAATTAGATTTTGCCAAAACCAATTTCATTGCTACTATCTCGCACGAACTGAAAACACCTATTTCATCCATCAAAATGAGTACGCAATTGCTGGAAAAACAAAAAACAGGCACCATTAACGAAGAACAAAAACAATTGATTGACAGTATAAAAGACGATAGCCAGCGATTATTAAAAATAACCAGTGAATTACTGAACCTATCGCAGGTGGAAACCGGAAATATTCAACTGAATATCCAGAAAAGCACCCCCTATCAGATTCTGAAATATGCGCAGGAAGCCGTGAAAGTACAGGCCGAACAAAAACAAATTCAACTGCTGACTGATGTAGAAGAGAACCTGCCCGATGTAAAGGCAGATACAGAAAAAACGGCATGGGTACTCATCAACTTTCTCACAAATGCCATTCATTACTCGCCCGAACTAAGTAAAATTACCATCAGCATTAAGCAGGAAGAACAATTGGTCAGTTTTTCGGTAACTGATCAGGGCAAGGGCATCGAAAAACGGTACAAAGACAAAATTTTCGACAAGTATTTTCAGGTGCCGGGCAGTATCAAATCAGGTACAGGTTTAGGCCTTGCCATCAGCAAAGAATTTATAGAGGCTCAAAACGGCACTATCGGTGTTGAAAGCGAAATCGGCATGGGCAGTAGTTTCTTTTTCAAATTAGGCGTAGGATAAAGCCTGATTTTGGTTACAGGCTTTATCTTCTTCCGCTATTCTTGTTTATATAAATAGGTGCTATTGATAACTCTTAAGGGCATACTTTACCGTCTATCACAAAGAGTGATTCCTCACAATAGCTGTACTGCATATTAAAAGTAATGCTTAATGTTAGGGTTACAGCTACTCTTGCTGTAACCGGAAGCGGGCTCCCTTTAATATCAATAATTAAAGTAGAACCACGATACAATCTTTTAATGGCGTTAGCTAATGTATTATTAATTTTGTCAAGCCCATCGTTCATAAATGAAAAATTAGCGCCTGCCACGGTAACTTCATTAATTTCTATATTTGATTCTCTCAATAAAGGGACTTTTGGCGAAACACTGACTTCATTATTAGCAACCAACGATGAAATATTCATGCTTAGGGCTGTATTGCCCGTATTTCTTTTCAGTTTTATCTCTGCTGATTGAACTACCAATTCTTTAATGGTATAATCTCGCTTGTTGAGCTGACCATCTAAACCCTCTGTTAGTGTTCTGACTAACTCATCCATACTCAAATAGGAAGTCTGATTGATGCTCCCGGTGGTATTAATAGTATAAACCAGGTCTTTAGTATGGCTAATGCTCTTTTCTACATAAATATATGGCACACGACCACAGGAAATGGCAAAAACTGAAAAAAGAACCGCAAGTAATAATAGTTTTTTCATGGTTTTGTCTGTTTTGTTTTTGATTGAAATCTGAATCCTATATTACCAAAGGCAATGAGTGGTTTCATGCCACTTGCCCCTAAAGTAAGCGAGAAAAAACCTAACTGAATATGTGTACCAATACCCAATAGCACCGGAAACTGGTTTTTCAGGTTTACAGTCTGGGCTTTATCAGTATTATCTTCTTTGTAGGTATAAGAGACATCGAAAGTGCCCATCTGATACCCTCCAAAGGCAAAAAAGCCGATATTTTTATTGGTAACACCTGCTTGCAGGTATGCGTAATTGCTTTGTAGTTGAATATACCTGCCAATATCTGCTTTGTTGAACTGATACCCAATATTAATCACATAAGGGCTATCTTTCTTCAGAAAATACTGGCTGACAGAGTGCCTCAGCCCTACTCCTATCTGATTGAATTTACCAAAATCGGTATCGGTTTTACCCAAAGTCATAAACCGAAGCGAAATATCAGTACCATAAAAACCACCAATACTTAATTGTGGGGTTGCCCAACTCAGACGTGTGATATTGTACCCTCCTGAAAAAGCATAACTGGTACCATTGACCCCTGCTACCTTTACGTTGGAAGCATTACCCACAATGGTTGGCACTTCTACGGTAGTTTTTGGGTCAAATGAGTCGGGCGTGTCTGCCATAAATGTTTTCTGAGATTTGTCAGGAAATATATGTGCCGTATGAAGGCTCAGGCGAACATTGAATTTGTCTCCAATTCTGATGGAAGGTTGAATACCAGTATTCAATCCAGTGATGGTCATATCGGCCAACGGTTGCAGATACCCTTGCGCATTGGTACCTATGTAGGCATCAAAAAAACTGTTTACCTGCTGACTATAAGCTGCATGGCCAAGCAGGCAAAGAAGCATAAATCTGTATTTCATAATAAGCAATGTTTTCAACAAAAATATCAGGATAAAAAAGCAGGGGCAATCCCCTTTGGAGGGGATTTTTTAGTATATTTGACAAGTGTATGTCTCCATTGCCAAATACCTATTATACCATATAAATGAAACTACTGCTAAAATACTGCTGTATTGGTGTATTCATTTGGGTTTCGTCCAGTGCCAAAGCACAGGAAATAGCAGTTGACAGAAATTTCAGGTACCTGAACCTGAGCCCACAAGTAGAAATAGTAGAAGATAAAAGTAAACAACTCACCTTCGAGCAAATTCCTCAACAGAAATTCACAACTCATACCAAAGAATCAATCAATTATGGGTTTACGAATGCCTATTACTGGATTCGGTTTCGCCTGAAAAATAACGATTCCATTCCCCTTTCTCTCTTATTGGAATCTGTTAATGTGCACCTGAACCGGATTAAATTCTATTATAAAAACAGTAATGGTAAATGGCAATATCTATTAACGGGCGACCATTACCCGTTTAAACAAAGACCTGTCAATCATCCGCATTTTGTTTTTCCTGTTAAACTGGCAAGTCAGGAAACAGCAGAATATTATTTATGGGTTGATAAACATGGAGAGCAGATACAAATTCCTTTAGAGTTACATTCAGAGGCGCATTTTCAGGATTATTCCAACAAGCTCTTTATTTTCTTTGGGTTGATGCTGGGCATTACAGGTTTATTTGTCATCGTCAGTTTTTTTCTTTTTGTTTTCTTTCGTCAGAAAATCATTCTTTTCTACTGGCTATATACCCTCTCCATGTGGATTTTTATGATAGCACAACCGGGTCTGGGATTCCAGTATGTATGGCCGGAAGCCACCTGGTGGACGAGTACGGCTCGCCCGACTACCCTTAGTTTTTTCTATATTTTTTCATTGCTTTTCACCCGGCAGTTTTATCCTGATTTACGCAGAATCCGTTTTTTAGATTTAACCACCAAAGGGTTTATTATCTTGCTTTGTGTATTTCTGCTGCTATTTCTTTCACAAAATCCGGCATTAGGGCTTTTCAAAAATCATTGGTATAATCCTGTTTATTATGAAGGCCATGATTTACTCATCGCAATCAAATCGCTTACCATACTCATTTTAATTATTCTCTGGTGGATTATCGGGATTGGTATTTATTTCTACGTTCGCACACGTGAAGCTGAGAACTTATGGTTTACCTTTGCCTATTCCATGATTTTTGTCGGCGGTACGGTTGGGATATTTATTTTTTTGGGCTTATTGCCCGACAACTTTATTACGCATAATCTGTTTTTTGTTGCTAATCCTTTAGAAATCACTATTATGTCGGTGCTTTTGGCAAACCGTTACCGAAACGTACACAAAGACAATAGCAGGATTACTTCGGAACTGGCAGACCAGCGACAGAAGAATGCCATTCAGCTATTGGAAGGACAAATGATTGAGCGCAGGCGTTTATCGCAGGAACTACACGATGGCATCAGCCTTATATTAGCCAATATCCGCCTCCGGCTTTCGATACTGACCCAGAAAAATCCATCACCTGAAATGAGTGAATTAGTTGAGAAACTTGGAGAAGTGGGGCAGGATGTGCGGCAGTTTTCACAGGCACTCTCGCCTGTTATCTTAGAGAAGTATGGGCTTACACATGCCATTGAAGAGTTGGTAGAAGCCACAAAAACCAGTCAGTCTAAAGTGAAAATAGAATTCTCACACGATTTGAGTGACGAAAACGTTTTGCCGACCTTAATCAGCCAGACCTTGTATCAGATTACTTTAGAATTACTCAATAATACGCTTAAACATGCACAGGCTACTCATGCCCAGATTAGCCTGCATGCCAACAAAAATCAGATAGTATTGAAAGTAGCCGATGATGGGCTGGGTTATGAAACCACCAGTAAATCGGGGGGTATTGGTATTCAGAACATCAGGGCACGCACCCAGTCGTTGAATGGAAGATTTATTATCAGTCGTCAGAAAAAAGGAATGTTGCACACGGTTCAGATTCCGGTTCAGACCAAACTGTTTTCATAAACAAAACGTACCAAATCGGCATTGGTATGTAGATTAAGTTTTTTCAGAATATTTTTTTTGTGCGAATGAACCGTATGCTTGCTGATATTT
Organism: Emticicia agri; assembly: GCF_004168285.1. Classification (GTDB taxonomy): domain Bacteria; phylum Bacteroidota; class Bacteroidia; order Cytophagales; family Spirosomataceae; genus Emticicia; species Emticicia agri. The sequence continues at coordinate 153,000 of NZ_SEWF01000004.1, forward strand.
AAAGTGTCTGCTATCTGTTTTTCTATCAGCCCGTTTACTATCAGTTGCATTACCCGTTTTTCCTGTTCTGACAAAGAAGCTAATTGAGAGAAATTATCGGTTTCAAAGGCAACAATCTTATGATTTTTTCTGATAGATTTACTTAAATAGATACTCCCCTCTGCAATGGCACTCAATGCCTCCGACCAGTCTATCAACGTAGCATCTTTTAGTAAATAGCCATCTACCCCCATTTCTATGGCTTTTTTTACCAGTACTGCGGTCTGGTAAGACGAAAAAATAAGAATTTTCAGGTGCTCGAACCGGCTCTTCAGTTCAGGCACACTATCCAGGCTATTCTTCCCACCTAAATTCAAATCTAAAATCAGAATAGAGGGTTGTGTGTGCATACATACCGTAATGATTTCTTTCTCTGAAACCGCTACACCAACAATTTCATAGTCGGGTAACTGGCTAAAGAGCAGTTTTACCCCATCAAATACAACGGGATGGTCGTCGGCTATAACAATTCTGACAGGTGCTGGCATAGATAAATAGCAAGAGGTGGTATGATATAATTTCTATTTCCAGATTTCATTCTTTATTTTTACACCAATATAAACACAATTTCTCAATCAACCGCTTTCTTATGAAATATACCCTGACCGCTATTCTTTTTCTTGTTTTTTTATCTCTTTCAATCCCCGATTGCCTGGCTGCCTCACCTGCTCAGTCTGAGGGTTTAAAATGCGAATATCTTATAAATCCGTTGGGTATTGATAACCCTGCACCACGCTTTACATGGCTGATAACCGATAACCGGAAAGGTGCCAGACAAACGGCATATCAGGTATTGATAGATACTGATTCAATGAAAGTAGTGAACGAAATGGCCGGAGAATGGAGCACAGGTAAAATAGTTTCTGACAACAATCTGGTGGTGTATAAAGGAAAGGCATTACAGCCATTTACCAAATATTTCTGGAAAGTGATTGTGTGGGATAAAGACGGGGCAAAAGCAGCAAAAGCGCCTGTAAACAGTTTTGAAATGGGTATGATGGAGATGAAAAACTGGAAAGGTGCCTGGATAAGCGATAGCCGTGATGTAAAAGTTAAACCTGCCCCTTATTTCAGAAAAACATTCACTACCAATAAAAAAATTAAATCGGCACGGGCTTATATAGCGGCCGCCGGATTATATGAATTATACCTGAACGGACAGAAAATCGGCAATCACCGCCTTGACCCGATGTACACCCGTTTCGACCGTCGTACGTTGTATGTAACGTATGATGTAACTGCGGCTTTGCAGAGTGGCAATAATGCTATTGGGGTATTGCTGGGCAATGGCTGGTATAACCACCAGTCAACAGCCGTATGGTATTTTCATGAAGCACCGTGGAGAAACCGCCCTACTTTTTGTCTTGATTTACGCATTACTTACGAAGACGGAACCGAGGAAGTGGTTTCGAGTGGCAAAGGCTGGAAAACCGCACTAAGTCCGGTTATTTTTAATAGTATCTACACAGCCGAACATCAGGATGCACGGCTGGCCAAAGAGGGTTGGAATACCCCGCAATATGACGATAAAGACTGGGCTGATGTAATTTTCAGAACGTCGCCCTCGCAGAATGTGGTAGCGCAGGCAATGGTTCCGGTAAGAAATGTAGAGAAAATACCTGCCCAAAGCCTGAAAAAGCTCAATGACACTACTTACCTGTTCGACTTAGGTCGCAATATTTCAGGTGTCAGCGAATTAAAAGTAAAAGGAGCGGCAGGTACTGTAGTGCGCCTGAAACATGCCGAACGCTTATATTCGAACGGCTCGGCTGATATGTCGAATATTGATATTCACTACCGCCCTACTGATAACCAGGACCCTTTTCAGGTAGATGTATATACCCTGAGTGGCAAAGGTGAAGAAACCTTTATGCCGCATTTCAATTACAAAGGTTTCCAGTATGTTGAATTAACCTGTGCTCAACCGCTTGAATTAACCAAAGAAAGTCTGACAGGCTATTTTATGCACAGCGATGTAGCACCTGTAGGACAGGTTACTACCTCAAACCCTACCATGAATCAAATCTGGTGGGCTACCAATAATGCCTATTTATCGAACCTGTTCGGCTACCCTACCGATTGCCCTCAACGCGAGAAAAACGGCTGGACAGGCGATGCACACATAGCGAGTGAAACAGGTTTGTATAATTTTGATGGCATTACGGTTTATGAAAAATGGCTGGCCGACCATCGGGACGAACAGCAATCAAATGGCGTTTTGCCGTCGATTATTCCGACAGGTGGTTGGGGGTATGAATGGGGAAATGGTCCCGACTGGACAAGCACGATTGCCATAATTCCGTGGAATGTTTATCTGTTTTATGGCGATACAAAAATACTGGCTGATAACTACGAGAACATGAAACGCTATGTAGATTATATTCAGACTATTGCGCCAAAATACCTTACCACCTGGGGCCTGGGCGATTGGGTACCTGTAAAGTCAAAAACACCTGTTGAATTTACCTCGTCGGTTTATTATTTTGTTGATGCCAGTATTGTAGCCAAAGCAGCTAAACTTTTAGGCAAAACCACCGATACCGAATATTATGCAGGGCTGGCGCAGAAAATCAGAAACGCCATTAATGAAAAATATTTAGACAAAGATAAAGGCATTTACGGCAGTGGTTTTCAGACCGAACTAAGTGTGCCTTTACAATGGGGCATTGTGCCTGATGATATGAAAGCGAAAGTAGCCGCCAGCCTTGCCGAAAAAGTAAAAGCAGACAATAACCATATTGATGTAGGTTTGTTGGGCACAAAAGCTATTTTGAATGCCCTGAGTGAAAACGGTTACGCTGATTTGGCCTACACGGTTGCTTCACAAGAGACGTTTCCGTCGTGGGGCTGGTGGATTAAAAACGGGGCAACTACCCTCTACGAAAACTGGCCGATAGATGCGAAATCAGATATTTCGATGAACCACATCATGTTTGGAGAAGTTGGCGCATGGATATATAAAGCATTGGGCGGCATTAAACCGGACGAAAGAATGCCGGGTTTTAAGAACGTATTATTAGAACCCCATTTTGTGAAAGACCTGGCAAGTTTTGAAGCCAGACATGATAGCCCATACGGCACAATCGTTTCCGCATGGAAAAGAACCGATAATGCCATTGCTTACAATTTTACTGTTCCACCCAATGCGACTGCCACCTTGCGTTTAAATATTGCCACCAGTCAGCAGGTGTATGAAAATGGGAAAGAGGTCCGAGGAAGTGTAATTAAGGGCGAAGATGGTAATACTAAGACAGTGGTGTTTATATTGCAGGCTGGGGCTTATGGGTTTGAGATAAAATAGGTTGTTTAATGGTTTTGTGGAAGCTATTAAATGGCAATAAATAGTCATTTGATAAGGCTTTTGCCAGCTCAACCCCTCACCCTAAATCCCTCTCCCCAACTGTGGGGAGAGGGACTTTATTCATTCCCTCCCCATTGTTGGGGAGGGTCAGGGTGGGGTATTTTCTAAAGGTGAGGCAATTTCGATATTATTTGGTGCGAAAAACTTTTGAAACGTCTACTTACGCCTCATCTTTAGTAGTACGCACCAGATTGATACCTGATAGAAAAAAGACCAGACCAAGAAGGCCGTAAATAATCAGTGATTTAATATTCTTTGCACCGCCCGAGGCGTTTACAAAAATAACTGCTGCATAAATAAGCCCAACAATGCCTAACACAGTAAGCAATGCGCCAAAAGTTCTTTTAAGATTCATATATTTAAATTTTAAAGATTATGTGGTAATAAATAGCCTGATAACTCTGGTTATCATACGTTTTCTATAGTTGTACATATTGAACAGGCACATATAAAAGACCTATCTATTATTTGCAAGTAAAAACCTAAAAAAAGTGTGCCACGCTATTGTTATTTTCATGTCTGTATAAAATTATCTCAAAAGTCTCAGCGCATTAGTCTCTTCTTCCGGGTTTGTATCTAAATTCCCGCAAATTACTTTAACAATTCTTATACATTCAGCGTATATACTGTATATTCACGCTTACAATATTGAAACACACCTATACCTACTGCTGTCAATAAAATTCCAATTTAAGCACGCTTAACTTTTATGAAAAAAACCAATGAAGTTCTGTTCTATCGGGAGAGCATAGATGCACTTTTCAAACAATTTAACACTTCACAAGCCGGCTTATCAGCCACAGAATCAGGTAATCGTTTACAGACTAACGGTTACAACGAATTAGAAGAGAAAAAGAAAACACCGCCCTGGGTACTTTTTCTGAATCAGTTCAAAGATTTTATGATTGTTGTGCTGGCGGCGGCAGCCATCTTATCGGGAGCTTTTGGCGATTTAACCGATACCATCATCATTTTTGTGATTATCATCCTCAATGCCGTAGTGGGTTTCATTCAGGAATTCAGGGCCGAAAAGGCGATGGAAGCCCTGAAAAAAATGAGTATTACCAAAACACAGGTTATCCGGGACGACAAACCCCACGAAATTGAGTCGAAAGAATTAGTACCGGGCGATATAGTAGTATTAGAAGCAGGCAATGTAGTCCCTGCCGATATACGACTCTTTGAGGTAAATGCCCTGCGCATTGATGAATCATCTTTAACGGGCGAATCGGTTCCGGTAGATAAAGAAATAAACGAGTTAAAAAAGGGCGATATTCCCTTGGGCGACCAGTTAAATATGGCTTTCAAGGGAACACTGGTTACCAATGGTCAGGCCGAAGGACTGGTAGTGCGTACAGGGATGAATACCGAACTGGGCAAAATAGCAGGGCTTTTGCAAGAAAAAGAGGCCGTTACACCTTTGCAGGCACGTATGGCCAAATTCGGCAAAAACCTGTCTTATATTATTCTGGGTATTTGTGTAGTACTTTTTGTTTCGGGGCTGATACGTGGCGAAGAGCCTTTCAAAATTCTGCTTCTGTCGGTAAGCCTTGCCGTGGCCGCCATACCCGAAGCCCTGCCTGCCCTTATTACAGTAGCATTATCAAGAGGGGCTTCAAGGCTGGCCAAGCAGAACGTATTGGTAAGAAAACTGCCTGCGGTAGAAACATTGGGCTCGGTTACCTTTATTTGTAGCGATAAAACCGGAACGCTGACGCAAAATAAAATGCACCTGTCTGAAAAACATGAGCAGGAAATTGAAACGCCGGAAGAAGGTCTGTCGATGCTGAAATTAGGGATGTTACTCAACCATGAAGTAAAATTTGAAAAAGAAGATAAACCGATTGGCGAAGCTACCGAACTGGCCTTAACAGGGCATATCGTCGAAGAGTTGTCTTATAAAACCTTTAATCAGCTTTTCAAGAAATACAAGCGGGTAGGTATGATTCCATTTGATTCGGAACGTAAGTGTATGACTACCATCCATCAGTATGATAAGCAATATTTGGTTATCAGTAAAGGTGCCAGTGAAGCCATTGCCGAGATTATACCTGATAAAAAAGACGAGAAAATACTGAAAAAGATTTCGGAAGAATGGGCGCAGAGAGGAATGAGGGTACTTGCCTATGCCTATCAGATTTTAGATAAACTGCCTGAGAAAATTACGCCTCAGAACATTGAAAAAAACCTGATTTTTGCAGGATTAGCCGGACTGATTGACCCACCACGTGAGGAAGCAAAAGTGGCAATTGCCGAGTGTAAAACGGCCGGCATCAGGCCTGTAATGATTACCGGAGACCATCCGGCTACTGCACAGGCCATTGCCAGAGAATTAGGTATATTAGATGAAGGTGAATTTGCCCTTACAGGCGTTGAATTAGAGAAACTACCGGAGAAAAAATTCTTGTCGCAGGTAGAAGAAACAGCGGTATATGCCCGTGTTTCGCCCGACCAGAAGTTGCGCATTGTGAAAGCCTTACAAACAAAGGGGCATTTTGCTGCCATGACCGGAGATGGGGTGAATGATGCACCGTCTTTAAGGGCTGCCAACATCGGTATAGCGATGGGAATTAATGGTACTGATGTAAGTAAAGAAGCGGCGCATATGATTTTGTTAGATGATAATTTTGCTACCATTGTCAAGGCAATCAAAGAAGGCCGCCGGATATTTGACAATATCCGCAAGTTTGTCAAGTATATTATGACTTGCAATAGTGCAGAAATACTCGTGATTGCCATTGCGCCTTTTTTAGGCCTGGAAAATCCTTTACTACCGATTCATATTTTGTGGATTAACCTGGTAACTGATGGTTTACCTGCATTGGCTTTAGCGAATGAAAAAGCCGAAGCTAATATAATGAAAAGACCACCAAGAGACCCCGACCAGAGTCTTTTTGCCGACGGTGTAGGCTACCATATTATCTGGATGAGTATATTGATGGCGGCTATTACGCTCGGCACTGAGGCTTGGGCACTCAGCCATAAGCTTGAGCATTGGCAAACGATGGTATTTACAGTGTTAAGTATCTGCCAGTTGGGGCATGTGATTGGTATCAGAAGCGACAGGTCTGTTTTTCAGCAGAAAGGCTTGTTTTCTAACCTGCCATTAATCGGAGCAGTATTGCTGACACTCCTTTTACAATTGGCTGTAGTCTATATTCCATTTATGAATACCGCTTTTAAAACCCAGCCTTTATCGCTTCAGGAAGTGGGTATTTGTATAGGAATGGCCTCCGTAGTATTTATAGCCGTAGAAGCCGAGAAACTGATTAAACCTTTGTTTGTGAAGCAACCACAAACTGATATTAAACCTGAAACACCGAATATAAAGGACAAAAATTAGGGTAGGGTTAGCTGTCAAATAAAATCCCTGTTGAGACATCATCAACAGGGATTCTTTTTTATCAATCTATTTGTATTGAGTAAAGAGAAAATAATAACAGCTATATAAAACTTTAAACCACGGTGTTTCACTGTGTTTTGCCCTGAGTTTCACAGAGTACTTATAACTAAATTATGTTTAAGGCACTCTGTGTAACTCGGTGAATTTCACTCAGTGAAACTCCGTGGTTAATCATATCAGCTAATTTTGTCCACTTTCTTACTTCTTTCTCGGTAATTTTTCGTCACGCATTGCAGCATTGTAAACGAAAGAAGCGACAATGGTGGCTACCTGTTTCAAATCATCGCCTTGCAGGTGGTCGTATGAATCCATGTTCGTATGGTGTGTACGGGTGCTGTATTCGATTTCATCCTGAATAAACTGGAAGCCCGGAATACCCACGCCTACAAAAGCCAGGTGGTCGGTACCGCCTGTATTACGGATAGTAACTGTTTTAGCACCTAAATCATGGAAAGGCTCAAACCATTTGGTGAAAATCGGACGGCAGGCTTCGTTGCCTTGCAGATAAATACCTCTTACTTTTCCTGTGCCATTATCTATATTGAAATAAGCAGCTACTTTATCACCTTCTGCATTACTCTTTTTTGTAGTAGGGTCTGTAAAATGGTTTTTCACATAGTTTCTTGAACCATGCAAGCCTTGTTCTTCAGCACTCCATAAACCAATGCGAATGGTTCTGCGAGGTTGAATATTCAAAGTTTTCAGGATTCTCACGGCTTCAAGCATTACAGATGAACCTGCTGCATTGTCGGTAGCTCCGGTAGAACTTTGCCATGAGTCAAGGTGCGCACCTAACATTACTACTTCGTCTTTCAATGCAGGGTCAGTACCTTTAATTTCAGCCACTACATTATAGCCTTGTAAATCCTGCGTATAGAATTTGGTTTTAACATCAATCTCCATTTTCACCGGAATACCCGCTTTAGCTAATCGGCAAAGCGACAGATAATCTTCGGCCGCTAACATAATATCTAACAGGTTTTCAGGATCTGATGCTTTATAAGAACCACCGCCCGATACAAACAAAGTACCGTCTTTACCCCTGTTGCTCATGCTTAACAAGGCCAAAGCACCCTCTTTCTTCGCCATTTCTTTTGTTTTGGTCGAAAGCAGCGTGCTTCTACGCATAGCGGCCATCATGCTTCTGAAAGCGGTGTCAGGCTGAGAACGGGTTTGAGGTGCATCATTGGCCATTTTCTCCAACTCTTCATCTGTATAACGGCTTGCATCAGCTTTGAACGATGGCGTAATTTTATCGCTTTTGTATAATAAAATAATCTTGTCTTTCAGTTTGCCTTTGTAATTTTCAAGGGCTGTGGTGTCGGTTTCGTCAATCAAAAAGATTTCGGCTTCTTTTAGTTTACCTTTGGTTCCGGCTGTCCATGTTTTAGGATAAGCAATCAACGGGCGGTAATAAGGTGCAGTCATGGCAAGGTAGCTTTTTTCTAATTCCCAGCCTTTACCAAATTCACCCCACGGTTCCAGTTTGGCGTCAGTCAAGCCCCATTCAGTTAGTTTACCTTTAGCATAATTGGCGGCACGCATAAAACCCGGTGAGCCTTGTAGTCTTGGGCCGCTTACATCGGTAAGATTGAAAGCGATGTCCATTACTTTAGAATTGTTTAAGCCTTCCTGACGGATTTTCTTCACCATTTCGAGGTCAACTTTTTCATCCTGAGCGCTAAGCCCCAGGGAAATACAGAAGAGGGCAATTACTGGAAGTAATTTTTTCATGAGGAGATGTTTAGTTTGTTTGAGTTATTACAATTTGCTTTGGAATGCCTAAATATAAATATTACTACACTTCTACACAAAATATTGAGATTAATGTAGCATAATATGCGATTAATCAGGCTTAATAACTGATATAGAAAAAAGTACTATCAGGCCATCACCGCCAGCATATCAAATATTTTTTCCCCTGTTACCTGTTTTCCCTGTATGGTTACATGGTTTCGGGCTTCCTGTTTCGAAATGCCTTTGGAAAGCAATCGCCAGGCAATGTCACCATTAATGGTTACTTGGCACAGTGGTTCAACCGCATTTTCCTGTACTAAAAGCCATTGGTTGCCATTATGATACAGGTTCCATACTCCCCCACCGTCTCCAGTTACTTCAAACTGAATCATATCGCCTTCGCTCCCTGTTTCATTGCGGTAATGGTGGGGCAAGGCCCGCATGGAGGTTTCAAGATGTGGCCAGTAAAATTCTTTGGTATAAAGTTCGTTTTCCTTGCCCACAGCCAGTCTGATTTGCTGTTGATGATGCCACTTTTCGGTATATTCCCGAGCCACATGAAACCATGTTTCAGATTCTTCTTCACCTGCCCACGCTACTGAAAAGATAGCCTTATCGAAAGGATTCAGCGTACTTATATAATCGCAGAATTGTTTTCCGGTAGAGGTTAATAATTCTGTTAAAACTTTCGGGCTCATTCTTTTCATGGCTATTACCCAATCGGCATTGAGTTTATTCAGATAATTGATTAAATCCTGATACGAATGAATGTTTTCAGGCTGAACCCCAAAATACCCGTCTCTTGCCATAGAAAGCGTACGGATATTGATATCTAACAAGTGAACGGCTATGTCTTTTACTGTCCAGAGTGGCGCAATGGTTCGTTTATTCCAATCCTCGTCTGATAGCGATTGTAAAACCTCTATCAGTTTTTCATCAACTTTATAGAATAAGTCAGTAATAAAAATGGGTGCTAAAGGAGTCATGTCGTAAATAGATTCAGTGGGGGTTCAAAATTTCGAACCCCTACATGGGTACAAATTATGTAGATGTTCTATTCTATCTCGAAAAATCTAAGTCCTGAAAATCGAAGCTGAAATCAGTAAGGGGAGAAATGGCTTTCATTCTGAATCCTGAACCTTTGCCATTATTATCGAGGTCAAACATTACATAGGCATCGGCATCAAGGCTACGGTCAACCCATTTCACAATATAGATATTGCCTTTGTACGGGAACATTTCGCCATTCAGTAGGTGTGAGCGTTTAGAGGTAAACCATAATTTGCTGTTTTTCATGGCAATTTCTACATCACCAAACCATTTATCATGATAAGTACCTGTAAACAGACTGTTGTCTGCCTTTACAGCACTTTTTTGCTGAGCCTCAATATCTTTCCAGATTCCGTCAGTAATTTTTTTGGCATTGGCCAGTCCTTGTGCTACTCTATCGCTGTTTTCTTTGAGTCTGTCAATCCCCTTTACACCCAGATAACTGTCTTTAATGGTATTGGTAATAGTAACAAAAGCCGCTCCTTGCTGTTGATTCGTAAAAACAATAATACCTAATTTCATTTCGGGTATCAGCGTTACCTGCGTTACAATACCAGCCAGCCCACCTGTATGCGTAGCTTGTTTATAGCCTTTCACATCGCTCAGTCCCCAGCCCAGCCCATAGCTTGAAAAATGTGTATTATATGAATTTGTACCCCGTACCGGAAGAATGGTCTGTGGTGTCCACATTTCGTCGTGTGCTTCTTCGCTGAATAATTGTTTGCCGTTGCCGTATTTCCCGTTATCCATCTGCATAATTATCCATTTACTCATATCCGTAATATTACTATACAACCCACCTGCTGCATTGGCCACCTCGCTCCAGTCTCTTCTGATTACTTTTACTACCCCATCAACAGGTGCGTGCGGGTCAATTACATTCGATTTATCTTTTAATCGGCGGAACGAAGTAGCCGTTTGTGTCATGCCTAAAGGCTGAATGATGCGTTGCTCAATAAAATCTTCCCATTCCATGCCTGATGCCCGTTTTACTACTTCTCCGGCTACTATATACAACAGGTTATCGTAATCATACTTGGTTCTGAAACTCGACACAGGTTTCAGATAGCGCAGGTTATGAATAATGTCTTTTTTACTGAAATTATTAGAATCAGGCCAGAACATGAGGTCTCCGGCACCCAAACCTAAACCACTTCTGTGTGTAAGCAGATCTTTAATCGTAAACTCTTCAGTTACGAAAGGGTCATATAGCTTAAACTCCGGAATAAAATCACGGACTTTGTCGTCCCATTTCAGTTTCTTTTCGTCAACCAGCATCCCTAATGCGGCAGAAGTAAATGCCTTGCTATTGGAAGCAATGCCAAATAAAGTATTTTCATCTACTTTCTGTTTGGTATTGAGCGACCGTACCCCATAACCCTTGGCATGAATCACCTTGCCATCTTTTACTACTGCTACCGCAATGCCCGGTACATCAAAAGTTTTAAGGGTTCTTTCAACAAGGTTATCAATTTCGGCTGAAGTAATTACCTGCGCCTGACTGTTGCTGAGACAGACAAACAAGGATAAAAAAAGTGTCAGGAGTAGTTGAGGTCTTTTCATAAAAAACAAAGCGTTTGAAGGTTTTTGAGAAGTGCATTATCTTTAATGACAAAGATTATCGAAAACAGGCTAAATAGCAAGCAAATGAGGGTAAAGGCTAAAGATTTTCATATTGCGCTAAAAGAACTCACAGAGAATCTGTAAATTAATCATTTAATTGTCCATTGTATAATTCACTAATATTATTTAGTCAAATCAATAACCCCAACCTGAAACCCTATGAGAAGAAGACGTAAAAATGCCTTGATTCCCCTGATTTTTATGATATTGGTGCTTTTGTTGATTTATGGGTTTGTGATTTTAAGGGGTGAATGGTTATCGTTAGTAATGGGCTTCTTTTTCATGATTGGTATCAGTAAATTCCTTGATGATTATATAGGCAAAAGGTATTTTCTATATACTTTCAGCATCCTGATTTCTATATTCATTTTTACACTACTCTATGTAAATACTGTCCGGAACAATTCATCAGAGAAGATTACCGTAGAAGGGGAAATATCGGCAGTACATAATAGCTACAGATATGTTCAATTTGAACTGAAAGAATATCCTGATATTTCGTTTAAATCTTATGACTCTGAAATCAGAGCTTCTTTCCGGGAATATACGCCAGATAGTTATTATAAAAAAACACCTGTTAACCTCGATAAAAAAGTCAGTATAACGGTATTTAAAAGCCATCTTGACTGGTACAGAAAACCCTATGTAGCATTTCTGAACAAGCTCAGATTTCCTTTAGAAGTAGAAATTGAATCGTTTGTACTTGTGGAATAAGGCCCTTTCATAGAAAAAGAGGGCGTCTCAAAAGTTTTTCACACCAAATAATATCGCTACGGCGAACCGTTTGGAATTTTTCCTCACCGCGCGGCGGCCGCCCCAACCCCTCTCCCACGGGAGAGGGGCTAAAAGTCTCCCTCCATGCGACGTCCGCTCCTTTTCCAGGAGAGGGAGATTTAGAGCGGACGCCGCGCGGAGAGGCTGCGCCAAATAATATTTTTTGCGGTTTTCTTTTGAGACGCCCTCTATTCTATATCTGTTCAACCCTATATACAAGCACCTGTGATTTTAGCCGTAAAGGTACTGCCTTGCTTGGCTTCAAAGCCCGGTTTCATTAATACATATTTGTTACCGATATTAGTGGTTTTTCCGGTTGATTCTATTTTATTGGAAGCCTGAATGGTTTCTGCCGTATGGGTCTGCACACCATTGGCCAATACATCATGGGTAGGACTCACGAGCACCAATGGAGGATTTGTACCCGAAGCCAGTATTTCAATTTTAGCAGTTCCTGCTATTACCTGATCACATTTACCACCAATATTGATACTCACCAATGTAAACGATGTTTCTTCTGTCAGAACGCCTGAGCTAACCACAGATTCGCCATTGGCATCGAGGATAGTAGAGGCCGTTGTTCCATTTGACTGATAAAATACCTGCGCATGAGGTGTGCCGATAAATATCAGACTTCCGGCTGTTCCTGAGCAGATAGGCCCCCCGGTTGAGATACTGGCAACTGCTTTAGGCAATACAGTCAACACGGCTTCTATTGAGGTAGCCACACCGCACTCGCCTGTTACTTTCACCCTGTATCTGGCACCGTTGTCTGACAAAGGTCTGTTGGGCAGTGTCAGTACTGAAATATCCGAAAATCCGTTATTGAGCGGAGTACTAAAGCCACTTGTAGCAGGTGCCTGTCGTTGCCACTGGAATGTCAGTATCCCTTCTCCGGTTGCTTCGGTCATAAAGACAGCGGTTTCTCCTACACAAACGGTTTGCAGCACCGGAGGGTCGGTAATCTCGGTAGGTGCTTTCAGGGTAATGGCCGCAGGTACATTAATTACATGCTGGCAATTGGTAGTATTATTCTTTATTTTGGTGATAAAGATATGTCTTTCATTATTAGCCCATACGAGGGTTTCTGTGAATGAAGCATTACCCAGCGAATCCGGCGTTACGATGGCTGTCTTTTCTGTGCCTGTCGAATCAACTTTATAGGTAATGGTATAAGGGTCCACACTTGGGATACCTGTCAGGTTGAAAGTACCTTTCAAGGTAGGGCAAACTGCGGCTGCCTGAGTAGCCGTTGCTATTACCGGAACCGGATAGGTGAATCGTTGATAGAAATAAGCGCCCCCTTTGCTCAATTCAGGTGGGAAAGGAGATGATAAAAACGAAGCACAACCCAGTATGGTAGTTTTACTGATAGCTACTGAGGTGCCGAACAAGTCTCCTACTACCAGTCCGGTCGGAATAATCGTTTTTTTCTCAACCCAGTTGCCGGCAGTATTTTTTTCAAAGACTACAACGGCACCTTTACCCACAAAATTTCCGGGTGCGCCTATGACCGCCACATTGTCGAGAATAGCTAATGAGAAGCCCAGTCCTGCTTCATCGCTTACGCTGGGCGAACTGAGTTTGGTTTTCGGAAACCAGTTGCCTACCACATCTCTTTCAAATACCTGCACTACGCTTTCTCCGGTAGGGTCTACATAGCCCGAAGCAATAATTGTATTACCGCTGATAGCCGCAGCAAAACCAAAAGCGGCACCGCTTGATAAATCGTCAGGCGTATATTGTCCTTTTCGCTGCCATATATCAAAATCATCTTTCTCATAAATGAAAATAGCCCCCTCTCCGGAAGAACCTTCTTCGGGTGCACCTACTACCAAGGTTCTGCCGGAAAGCCCAACCGAATAGCCATAGTATGTAGCCACATTCTCGAAAATTTCATTTTCTAAATTCCAAACGCCCATTTCGTCTCTTTTGAAAATAAACACCGACTCCCAGCCATCGGCACCAACAGCCATTTGGCCATGAGAAACCGAGATAGAACCTCCAAAATAGTCATCGGATAATCCATTAGGCGAGGTAATCTTATCTAACTGAATCCAGGAACCATCTGTTTCCTGTGCAAATATATAGACTGCGCCCATATCGCTATCCTGACCCGGTGCCGTTACAAAAACGGTATCGCCCGAAATAGCTACTGCTGCCCCAAAAAGGTCATGGGGCGTAAGGTCTGCCGGACTAAGCTGTGCCTCCTGCGACCATTTACCGTTGGGGTTGAGTCTGTAAATAAAAGCCATCCCCTGGTCAGCTGCTTTAGCCCAAGCCCCTACAACCGCCAGACTATCAGATACAGCAGAGGCATTGCCAAACTCATCTAAAATGGTAACATTGGTTGGTACTAATTTATTTTTGCTGATGATTGTCTGAGGGAATGAAAGGAAAACTTCTTCGGTATAAAAATCACAGCTTCCAATAACATGACATCGGTAAATACCACGATCAGCAATGGTAGTGCTGTCAATTTTAAGTGTATCAGTTGTTGCCGAAGCTATGGTGGTTATATCCATAAAAGTGCCGTTGTCCTGCTTTTTCTGCCACTGAAAAGTCGGGGTTCCGGTTACCTGAACACCAAAAGCAGCCTTATCGCCCAAACAAGCCAATACCGAGGCAGGCTGTTGGGTAATATCAGAAGTCAGGATAATGGTTACACTCTCAAAGGTGCTGTTGCAACCGCTTGATAGTGGTTCACATCTGACTTTATAAGTACCCGATGCACTGGGGGTAAATATCACCAGAGGGTATGATACTGATACATCGCCTATCAGGCGAGTAACCTCATCATTCTCGTACCAGACAGACTCAAATCCGCTATCGCAAGAAGCACTGAAAACAGTGGGCAAGCCTTTGCAGAAGGTAGTAATGGTTGGCAAATCAATGATAGGTGGGGTGGTTGCAACCACAGAAACATTAATATCTGTAAAACCACTCGGACAAAAATCAAGGCTTTCGCATCTTACTTTATAAGTGGCACTGGTGGTCAGGTTTGTGAGGTTAGGGTCTATTTCAGTAACCCCGTCACTCAGAAAATAGAAAGGTTGTGCTGTGCCTGTACAGCTACCATCTAAAGTGAGGCTACCACCTAAACAAACCTCCGGACTGGTGGTTACCCCCGTTGGGGCGTCGTCTAAGGTAGAATAGACATGAATTGTAACCTCTTCAAACGGGCTCACACAGGGTATATCAGCCGCCTCATCTACACATTGCACATTGTAGGTAGTGGTAACTGAAGGCGCAATATGAAAAGTGTTTGCAGAGGCCAAAGGCGTGGTGGTATCTGTTCCGTACCAGATTACATCACCACTCGGACAGCTTGCCCTTAGATCAAGTTCATTGCAATGGCATAAAGATTGCTCCCGTGTTACATTATAGGGTTTATTGACTGTAATAGTTACCGGGACACCTGTACTCGGCACTGCATTATATACACATTTTACGGTATAAGTGGCCGTTTGAGTGGCATTATAATTATAGGCTACGTTGGCCAGAAAAACATCTGAGGCATTGTACCATTTAGTCATACCTTTAGAACAAGTAGCCGTTAAGCTCATGGCGGTATTGTGGCATACTACCTGGTTGGGCGTTACTGCTGTTGGTGCAGGTGTCTGGGCAAAAGTTAATTGACTAATAAGCAGCAGACTACAAAAAAATAAGATTTTCTGATAGAGTGGCTGGTAAAGATTTTTCATAAGCAAGGTAATATTAGGTGTAAAAATATAGAGTTTTACAATGATTGTAAAAAAATAGAAATCAGTTATGAAGCAGTTTGATAGTTTAAATATACCAAAGGCACAAGACTTGCGTCTCCGGCATTGATTTTCTTTGGAATTGTACCTGACTTAATTAAAAACACACTTTACACAATAAGTATCTGCAGTTTGACATGACAACAGATAGATGGTTGAGTGCAGAAAATAGAAATCTCTTATTTGCGAGCAAAGTTATAAGTATAGAAACGGTTTAAACAGCTTCTTTGTCAAAATTAGGCAAAAAACTGACACCTAAGCAAGGAGTTTCGGATAAAATTGTAATTATAAATGAAATAGTATGAACGGTAAGCGTACAGCTATTTTAATTATGTATTTTTGCCAACCAGAAAAAGACCTGTTTTTATGAAAACACTTACTGCTTTTGCGCCACATTATACGCTACTTTCGGGCAATAAACTGTACCGCACCGCACTGAAAGCCATCTTTCTGCTGAATACGCTGTCGGTATTGCTTACCTATCTTTTCGATTTTGCCTCGTGCCACCTCTGTTATTTAAAGTTAGTCATCATTTTTTGCACCAACGCCTTATTCTGGATGGGAGCATTTCCATTTATGATTGAACGGGTAGCACTTTTCCAGACAAACTGGCGTAAAATGGTAATTTTTGGCGCAACAGTCGTTTGTCTGAATCAGGCTTTGGTAGTGCTGGCATGGGTGGGCATAATAGGCACTTTTTATGATTGCCTCAAGCTGGATTTTATTCCTCCTTTGGTGTTGCAGAATAATATTTTGATGTCAGTACTGAGTTTTTCACTCATTGTTGGCTGCGTATATTTTACTAATTTGAATAAAAAGACTACTCCTGAGCCAGACAAGAACCTTGCTACTGCTCAGATAAATTATCTGAAAAACGTTTCTGTTAAAAACGGCACCCTTACTACACTCATTCCGGTTGAGAAAATTTATGCAATCGAAGCCGATGATAATACCATTGAGTTCAAAACCCAAATGGGTAAATTTATCAGTTACCAATCACTTAAATCAATAGAGACTCAATTAGACCCCGAATTATTTGGCCGCATTTACCGCTCTACCATTGTCAATAAAACATACATCAAAAAAATCAGAAGTCTTTCGTCAGGAGATGCAGTTGTCTCTTTAGACAATGGTGAAGAACTGAAAATGAGCCGCCATTATAAAGCCCAGTTCAATAACGGGACAAACCTCCAGTAGGCACCTCATTTTGCCCTTGTTTTTTCGCAGCTTGCCTTGTTGCTTTTGTAGAATGAGAAGTTTCTGAAGTTTTTTGCGACAAAAACCAAAATTATGATTCGCAAAAAAATTTCAGGTCTTTCGTGTTTGCTATTACTCCCCTATCTCTCCGTTTTTTCGCAGGATACTACCTATTTAAGCAAAGCCCCTTTGCTGATTGAACGCTTATCAGGAAAAATCACTTTAGACGGCTCACCTGATGAACCTGCCTGGAGCAGTATTGCACCTTTGCCTTACATTGCCTTTGAACCTGTGTGGGGTGTAACACCTACCGAGCAAACCGACATCAGACTCACCTACGACGAGCGCTACCTGTATATAAGTGGCCGATGCTTTACCAAAGATTCTACGACCATTGTAGCCCGGAACTTAGTGAGAGACGGGTATCGGGGAGACGATTGGGTGAGTATACAGTTTGACAGCCGTTTTGACAGGCAGAATGCGTTGGTTTTCTCTGTTTATCCGTTAGGAAGCCGTTTTGATATGGCCACCTCTAACGATGCTATTGAATTAGGGAACTCGACCTTTAACCCGGCACTGAACATGATTTGGGAAGCTAAAACCAAGATTAACAAGGATGGCTGGTTTTTTGAAATCAGGATTCCACTCTATAACCTGCGTTATAAACAAGATACGAATGGTTATGTAAAAATGGCTGTCAGTTTCACAAGAGCCATTCAGTATAAGCAGGAATACCACCAGTTTCCGGCGATTCCCCGAAATACAGCCGATTATATCGAGCGTCCTTCTGTTAAACAACCTGTTTTGCTGGAGAAACTTCCTGCATCAAAGCTCTTTTTGCTTACGCCTTATGTTTCGGCAGGGCGTGAGCGGAGTTATCAGTTGAATAACAACACCGTTAGTCCTGTCATTAAAAACAGTTTTCAGGCAGGTCTTGATGCCAAAATTGGTATTTCATCTTACCTGACTTTAGATGTATCTGTCAATCCTGATTTTTCGCAGGCAGAAGCCGATAACCAACAGGTAAATCTGAGTCGGTTCAGTTTGTTTTTTCCCGAGAAAAGGCTTTTCTTTCAGGAGCAGGCAGGGTTGTTTGAAGTGGGGCTGGGTGGTACTGCACAGGTATTTTACAGCCGACGGATTGGCATTAATAACGGCAGGCTGACACCTGTTTACGGTGGAGTGAGGCTGACAGGCAAATTAGACGCCAAAACCGATATTGGTCTGATAAATATCCAGTCGGTACCAACCAATATTGATAGTTTGTTCAGATTCCCGACCGAGAATTTTGGTGTGTTTCGTCTGCGCAGGAAGGTATTGAATAACCGGAGTTTTATTGGTACCATTATCACTTCACGTATCAGTAGCCTGAATCAGAATTTTCAGGTGGGTTTTGATGCCATCATCAACACTAAAGGCAATTATTACCTCAAAACAGCTTTCGCCAATTCTATTGATGTGATGCCGGGTGTATCAACGCCTCTGCGGGGTGATGCTTCCCGTTTTTCGGTCAACTGGGAGTTACGCAAAACCGACCGCCTCTACTACTCGGCAGGTTATACTTATTCGGGCAAGAATTTTGACCCTAAAGTAGGATTTCTCGACCGCTCTGATTTTCATCATGTCAACGGCATTTTGTCGTATGGCATCTTTGCCCGAAACAAAAAAGCCATTTTTCAGTATCAGAGCATCACACTTGCCAGAATATTGGCCTACTGGAATGCACAAAGCGGCAAACTGGAAAGCATGGAGACAGGAATTGGTTGGCGTGGCAATACTATCAAGGGTATGCGGTATAGTCTGCAATTGGCCAATAATTATGAATACCTGGCTACACCGCTTAACTTTGGCAACGGGCTTATTATTCAATCAGGCAGCTACCATGCACCCAGTCTGTGGTTAATTTTCACACCGCCTGTTTATAAAAATTTCAATATGCCTGTTACCCTGTCTGAAGGGTATTTTTATCAGGGCAAACAGTTTTATACAAGCCTCAGCCCCACCCTCAACCTGGGCAAACACTTAGACCTCAAAGCTAATTATAGCTTTACTTATCTGCGTTTTACGAAAGAAAATACCTACTATCCTATTCATCTGGCAAAACTATCAGTCAATTATGCCTTTGATTTACATTTTTCTGCCAGTTTCAATATTCAATACAATAGCAATGAAAAGCGGTTTTTCAATAATGCCCGGCTACGTTATAATTTTGCCGACGGACATGACTTATACCTGGTATGGAACGAAAACTTCTTTTCGGAACGAAACTATTTTAATGAATCCCTTGCCCGACCACGGTCAGAACAACAGGTTTTGCTGATAAAATACTACTATACCTTTTTGCCTTTGAAGCGGTAATATCAGATGACTCTATATTTAGCAATTATGTAGGGGTTCAGAATTCTGAACCCCTACACAACTGCCATTCCACAAAACTATTTGCCACATTAGCCAAAACCCCGTATTTTTTATAAATTGCCTGCTCATCTCATTCGTCGCCCGGCGACTACTCTTATTTAACCTTTTAATCATGAAAACCACATTTATTGGCGTACTTGTATTTTTCAATTTCCACCTGCTTTTCGGGCAAAACAGTAAAGCCCCCGCTTATCCACTCATTACACACGACCCTTATTTCAGTATCTGGTCAACAACCGATGAACTTACTGCCTCTCCTACCAAACACTGGACAGGTGCCGACCATTCATTAATCGGAATGGTTGAGGTTGATGGTATGATTTATCATTTTTTAGGCAAAAAAGGCGATAACTACGAAACCATTGCTCCTGCCGGAGACGAACTGAATTATGAGGCGGTCTATACAGAAACCAATCCGGGAGATAACTGGATGAACCCAGACCTGAACGATAGCCAATGGCAGAAAGGCATAGCACCGTTTGGCAATAATCCCACTATGGCAAAAACCCAATGGAATACCAAAGATATATGGGTAAGAAGAAAATTTACACTGAAAAACCTGAATTCTGAGGCATTGTACTTGAAACTGAACCACGACGATGATGTAGAAGTATATCTGAATGGCGAACAGGTTTATAAAGTAAAAGGCTGGACTAATAAATATATTTATGTACCCATACCAGATGCTGCCAGAAGCAAACTGAAAACCGGAGAAAACCTATTGGCAATACATGTGATTAACAATGTGGGTGGGGCTATTTTAGACGCCGGAATTGTAGAAAAAGTGATTGAAAAACCGAATCCGAAATTACAGATGGCCGTGCAGAATTCGCTGAAACTCAATGCTACACAAACCATTTATAATTTTACCTGCGGCAAAATTGACCTCACGCTTACATTCACCTCTCCGCTATTGATTAATGATTTGAATATACTGGCTCGTCCGGTCTCTTATATCAGTGCCAAAATGAAAGCGACTGATAATCTGCTGCACGATGTACGGATATTTTTAGGGGCATCAACCGATATTGCAACCAACACTCCGGCACAAGAAGTAAAAGCTACCAAATACTCAGCCAACGGGCTGGATATATTAAAAGCAGGTACCACTTCGCAGAATATTCTGAAACTGAAAGGCGATGATGTGCGGATTGACTGGGGTTATATGTACATAGCAGTACCTAAAGGCAACCTGATACAATCTATTACCAAAAGCACCGATGATACTTTCGGGTATGTATCGAATACAAATTTAGGTGGCAAACATCTGATGCTGAATACGTTGGTGAATACAGGTAAAGTAGGCAATACAGTAAAAGAGCAGCTTTTTCTGATTGGCTACGACGATATTCAGTCGGTACAGTATTTTCAGACGAATCTTTCTCCTTGGTGGAGACTCACCAAAGGTGCGACCATCGAAGGGCAACTGGCTCAGGCATTAAAAGATTATCCGGTTACTATCAAAAAATGTGAGGCACTTAACCAGATGATTTATAACGATGCCTTTAAGGCCGGAGGAGAAGAATACGCCCGTCTGTGCGAATTAGCCTATCGCCAGAGTCTTGCGGCTCATAAACTCGTAAAAAGTCCATCGGGAGAGTTATTGTTCTTATCAAAAGAGAATTTTAGCAATGGCTCTATCAATACCGTTGATATTACCTATCCATCTGCACCCCTATTCCTGGCTTATAATCCTGCCTTACTGAAAGGGATGATGAATGGTATTTTCTATTATAGCGAAAGCGGGAAATGGCCCAAACCTTTTGCCGCACACGATTTGGGTACTTATCCGATAGCCAACGGGCAAACATACGGAGAAGATATGCCCGTAGAAGAATGTGGCAATATGCTTGCCCTGACAGCCGCCTTAGCCAAGATAGAAGGCAATGCCTTGTATGCGAAAAAACACTGGAAAACCCTATCTATCTGGGCCGACTACCTGAGCAAAGAGGGTTTTGACCCTGCCTTGCAATTATGTACCGATGATTTTGCAGGTCATTTAGCCCGTAATGCCAACCTTTCTGTAAAAGCGATTGTGGCTTTAGGTGGCTATGTGCAGTTGGCAGAACAATTAGGCGAAAAACAAACGGCAGAGAAATACCGTGCCCTGACCAAAGACATGGTAAAAAAATGGATGGAATTAGCGGCCGATGGCGACCATTATGCACTCACTTTTAATGATAAAGGCACCTGGAGCCAGAAGTATAACCTGATTTGGGATAAGCTCCTGAAAATGAATTTATTCCCGAAAGAAGTGTATGAAAAAGAAATAGCTTATTACCTGACCAAACAAAATGCTTTTGGCTTACCCTTAGACAGCCGTAAAACCTATACCAAATCGGACTGGATAATCTGGACGGCGGTACTGGCAAGCAGATCACAGGATTTTAACGCCCTTGTAGCCCCTATGTACATCTACGCTACACAAACTACGTCAAGAGTACCCATAAGCGACTGGCATGAAACCACCACCGGAAAACAGGTCGGCTTTCAGGCAAGAAGTGTAGTAGGCGGATATTTTATGAAGGTTTTGGAGGATAAGTTGAAAGGGAAGTGATGGTGAGGGAAATGCTTATTGGGCTAATATCTGGAACACCCATTCAAGAGGCAACAGGCATTCTCTAATTTCGACTAAATTGTAAGAACAATTAGTCATTAGAAACGTTAGGCCGTTCTGAGAACGGCGGAAACTCCTGGTTCTTGTATCACGATTTTTCAAATCGTCAAAAGAAAACGATTTAAAAATCGTGATACATACTTTAAAGAATGCCAGACACTCCAGGGTTTTGAACATTTTTTATTAATTTCTTTTTTTGAGAAAATACTTATCCTAATAATGACTCAGAACAACATCCTTCTTTATCATTATAAGCTCATAGGTATAAAACCAAAGGTTAAAACCTAATCTTCTGTACCGTACAAAGATTTCTGTATCCCACCAAGTCGTAACCTCGTAATTCCCATTTCTATATATTGAAAGTTCAGCCTTATTCCATTTGTTATCGTTTGAGGAAGTTAAAGCATTCCATTCTGAAACTAACCTATCAAACTCCAATCTTAACTTAGACACATTTAAGGAAGAGATTTTTTTTCCTTCACTATCAAAGCATTGTCCTCTAATTCCACTCCCGTCTTCTCGTGTATAAACCTCTATTTGAGCCTTTATACAAAAAGAATTAATGTCTCCTATTGATAGTATTTCATTTTTAATTGATTCCAATTTTATCATAATATTATGATTGTTTAATTGCTAAATGATTTAGCCGGACAAGGGCTTGTATCAAGATCTTCATGGTTCGTCATTACGAAAATCGTGATACATAATTTAAATTAATGCCGTTCTAAGAACGGGCAAGTCGCATTTGCAATGCTTTTATAAATAGTTTCTAAATAAGAAAAATTTAATATCTTCAACTAGGTTCAAATTCTATTGATTCTATAAATTCAATAAAATTACTGGCGATTTTAGTTGATTCTTCTTCTAAATCATAAACGCTAAAATCAAAATAATATACACTTCCTTTATCTTCACCTTCAAGTTTTAAATAAATTCCGCCTTCAGGAATAGAAATGCCAACGAAAAGAAAGCTATCCAAAGGCTCTTGAATAGAAAATCTATCATAGTTAGAGATAAATTCTATCGTAGTTAAACCATAAAAATGGGCATATTCTCTACCATCAACTTTACGAGGCAACAAAATTATCAATAATGACACTTCATCCATTTGAGGTTCAGGCAAATACTCTGACATGAAAAGTTTAAAATCATATGGTAAACTACATTGTAAATGTTTCTCAATGTTATCAAATACTGACAAATCTATTGGGGATTCTCTTTTAATAAATAGTTCAATACCTTTCATATTATAATAAGTTTTAATACGTAAGAAACTATTTGGGTTAATCTTGTTATGCCCAAAATGATTATTTTCTGCAAATCCTACGCCACTAAAATCTTGTTGTATCAGCCGTTCTCTGAACGGCATTTTCTTACCTAAATCTAAGCCTTAATAGTGATATAGTTGATGTGTCAGCCGTTTTTTGGGCAGCAATTATATAAAACTAATTATTTTGAATAGTTTTTTTGCCGTTCAGAGAAACTATTACACTGCGACAGATAACTCAGGTATGGGTAAAATTCAGCCGACCCCCTTCTTTTCTTGCATTCAAAAAAAATCCGTCCTATGCAACATCTTCATTTTTCCTGTGTCTTTTCATCGCTATTACTTCTCTTGATAAATATAAAAATCCACCATTTAACATATTTTAATGGTGGGCTGCTGCAAATTACTATAAATTTGCAGTGGATTTGAACGTATGATTAATCTTTATGAAAAAGCTATTACTACTGACTTTAACCTTTGTCGGTTATACCTCCCTCTACGCCCAGATTGTACCCAAGCGGTTGGAAGCCAAACGAACCAACAAACCTGTGGCCATTGACGGCCGACTGAATGAACCCGCCTGGCAAGATGCTTCCCTGTTGGATGATTACACAGAATTTCGTCCGGTAATAGGTCGGAAAGAGGATTATGCAAACCGTACAGAGACCTATCTGATGTATGACGATGCCGGAATTTATTTTGGCGGCACCTGTTATGAACGCAGCTTGGATAGTATTTCGAAAGAACTGGTAGGTCGTGATGGTTTTGGAGCCAATGATTACATCGGGATTATATTTGATACCTACAATGATAAACTCAACGGCTTTGAGTATTTTATTACCCCATTAGGCGAACAATGGGATGCCAAAATGACCTCGAACACCAATAGCGACAATGGTGGTGAAGATTTTAGCTGGAATGCCGTGTGGCAAAGTGCCGTGATTATTCACGACAAAGGCTGGTCGTTTGAGATATTCCTCCCCTATTCGGCTATCAGGTTCAGTAAAGATAAAATACAGGACTGGGGGGTAAATGTAACACGGCGGAGACGTAAAACCGAGCAGCAGAATACGTGGAGTGCCATTGACCCCAATGTGAATGGATTTCTTACTCAAGAGGGCTTGTGGACAGGTATTGCCGATATAAAACCCCCTATCCGTTTGCAATTATCCCCCTATTTTTCAGTCTATGCCAATCATTTCCCTGTGAATCAGGCCGACCAGAAAAACTGGACTAACCAGATTTCGGGTGGATTAGATTTAAAATTGGGTTTAAGTCAGGCTTTTACCTTAGATGCAACTTTGATTCCTGATTTCGGACAGGTGCAGAGCGATAACCGGGTACTGAACCTGACGCCTTTTGAGGTAAAGTTTAACGAAAACCGTAACTTTTTCACAGAAGGTACCGAGTTATTTAATAAAGGGAATCTGTTTTATTCTCGGCGCATTGGTGGGGCTCCTATTAACTCAGGACTCGCCTATACCGATTTGAAACCCGAAGAAAGAGTGGTTTCAAATCCGACAGAATCAAAATTAATCAATGCCTCCAAGATTTCGGGACGTATGAAAGGCGGTCTGGGTATCGGGATTCTGAATGCCATTACACGTCCGCAATATGCGATTATTGAAAATACAGAGACCGGAGAAACACGAAAAGTTGAAACTGACCCCACTACCAACTACAATATTTTAGTACTTGACCAGACCCTGAAACACAATTCAAGCGTGAGTTTTGTGAATACAAGTGTACTGCGGGGAAACAATAACTACAATGCCAATGTAAGTTCGGGATTGTTTAGTTTTTTCGATAAAAAGAATACTTATAACTGGACGGGCAGCGTAGCTATCAGCAACCTGACTTATAAGATACCCGATAAAAAACATACCACCGGATACAGCCACTCGTTTGGATTTGCCAAAAGCAGTGGGCGTTTTAATTTCAGTATCGGCCAGAACCTGACAGATACCAAATATACCAGCAATGATTTAGGGTACTTTACCA
Source organism: Emticicia agri (assembly GCF_004168285.1). GTDB lineage: Bacteria > Bacteroidota > Bacteroidia > Cytophagales > Spirosomataceae > Emticicia > Emticicia agri. The sequence goes on from NZ_SEWF01000004.1 coordinate 178,248, forward strand.
ATAACAATTTCATTGACCATAATTTGTATGTTGGCTATCGCTATACCGAGCCTAAAAAATGGTACAACCGATTGTTCTATAATTTCAATGCGACTCTTAGTTCGCTTTACTCTCCTATTGGCGATATTCAAACCAAATACCAGCAAGCCAATATCAATATAAATCTTAATGCCCAGATGAAAAAACTGCACTGGTTCGGGATATTTACCAATTTTACACCTAAACAAAATGATTTCTATGAGCCACGCATAGCAGGAAAAGTATTTAAAAGGGGTACCAGTATTATGGCAGGTGCCTGGATAGAAAGTAATTATGCCAAAAAATATTCGGTTAATGCACAGATAGCAGAGCGGGTATTTCTGAATTTCTATAATGTGAATGGCATGGATGTGTTTTTCTCACATCAGTACCGATTCAACAGTAAGTTCTCAATCAGACATTCGGTTGAGTATCAGGGCAGACCAACCGGACTTGGTTTTTCTACTTTGTTAGCCAATAATACGCCATTGTTTGCACTCAGAAACGTAAATTCTATTGACCATGTGTTATTTCTGAAATATAACTTTACCAATAAAATGGGGTTGACTTTCAGAGCCAGACACTATGCCAGTGTGGTAAAAACAAGATCGTTTTTCACGCTTAATAATGATGGTACATTGAAGCCCAAAACTGATGTAACAGAGAACCTGAACCGGAATGTAAATTTCTTTAATATTGACATGGTATATACCTGGCAGTTTGCTCCGGGTAGTTTCCTGAATATTGTATGGAAAGAAGCCAGTATTATGGACTCTAATCTGGCTACCAACAATTATTTAGATAATTTACAGAACACCCTTCAGACCGAGCAAAACAATAATTTCTCTTTAAAAGTAATTTACTTTTTAGATTATCTGCAATTGAAGAAATTGAAGAGAAAAGTGTAGGATTTTTGTAGAAAAATACTGAATATTAAATCAGGAATCCCATTAAAATAACTGACCAATAATTTACAAATTGTTTATTATAAATGATAGATTGGAAAGACTTTGAAAATCTAATTCAATGGAGTGAGCTAAATAAGACTAAAAAAATTGAAGAACCTACTTTTTTCGAAATTGCTGGTTTTCCTCATTATGAAATTGTTATTAGCAATTTTTATCATTATTATTTTGACTTATCTCAACCACATGGATTTGAAGATTTATTTATTACTTCGCTCCTTAATTTGATTAATCAAAAGTATGCAAAAAATGAAGGCTTTGATTTTAATAATAGATTATTTACTTCCCATAGAGAAGTAAGAACAAATAAAGGTAATCTCATTGACATACTTTTACTCGAAGGAGAAGAGAATGATAAACCTAATTTTAGAGATAATTTTGATGAAAGTAAATCTGCAATAATAATTGAAAATAAAATGTATGCAGATGTTTATAATGATTTAAATGATTACTATGATTTTGTTAAATGTGGAAATAAAATAGGTGTTGTGTTAACATTAAAGTCAATTAAGCTACAAAATAATAAATATGTTTGTATTACTCATAATGAACTTTTAAATGAGGTTACGAGACAAAGTTTAAATTACCTTTTATCTGTATCGGAGCGTCAGATTGCAATATTTAAAGACTTTATTAGAAATCTTCAATCTTTTTATAGAAATCAGCAAATGGAATTAGAGATAGAAAAACATATAGATTTTTTTTTCAACAATGGAAATAAGGTAAAACAACTCTTTGAGGAGTATAACAATTTTTTACTTTATTTGAATAAGACTATTGAACAAGTAGCTTTAAGTTTACACTTTGACCTTATGACAAAAAGAAGTTCTGCAAAAAAAACATCTGTGTTTGGAATAGAAGCTTCTTCAATAGGTTGGTGGATATATCTTGAAGATATAGTTTATGGAAAAACTTTTACAATTGATTTATGGATTCAACAAAATAACAGTGCTGTAAATCATTGGAAATCTCTCTCAGAAGTTGAATTAAAAAAATACTTAGAGCTTGCCCAAAGTTCAAGTATTTCTGTAAAGACTTCGAGTGGTAGTAATGATAGAAATATATGGAGAAAAATAGGCTCAAAAGTTTATAATGTAACCTTTAATGATTTAAATGATTTCGAAAATTATTTCAAGAATATTTTCGTAAAAGATTGGTTACCATTAAGAGATGAAATTTTAGAATTACAAAAAATTAATAAAACCATAATTTCTTAATTTCAAATAGTGAAATAGTATCTACTACTTCACTATCCCCACATCCATACCGGCTTTGAAGAGTTTTTGTGGAGGGTCTGTTTTAATGAAACGAGGCATCTGAAAACCTATCTGAAAACGTAAACCTACTTTCTTTTTGTCTTTTCTGTCCTCTAATTTTTCTTCCATATTGGTGATAGATAACCTGAAACCAAAACCCAGAAAATTGGTCATTTCATCTTTCAGTTCATCTTCAGTTTCTTTGTTTTCTTTGGCAGTTTTGGCATCATAATTCACTTTTTCTGCTACAAAGAGTTTCTTTTTTTTCTCCTGTGCGCTCAATGCACCTCCCATCAGCAACAACGTTATCAGTAATACAATCTTTTTCATTAGCTAAACCGGACTTAGTCATTCATTTTACTGATAAGTTATCAATAAAATCAGTTTCTTAAACTACAACAAATTTAGCCCTGCATTTCAGACAAGCAAACGAATGCCTGACCTTTTTTCAATTAAAGTTGGTCAGGCACTCATTTATAAAGGATAGATTGTTAAAATTCCGTATTGAATTGAAAAGAAGAATATGGTTGTCAGTTAGTTCTCCTCCAACATTTTCACCAACCTACTCCACATAATCCATTTCTTTCGTAAAGGTTTCATCAATGTTCCAGAGTGCTATCAATGCAATAGCTGAAGTACAGACACCTATCACTAAAGCCGCATACATCACACCCATATCAGGTTCCAGAAATTTGAAGAGTGCCAGTAGAGGAATAGTAGCGCCACGTACAAAGTTAGGCACAGTGGTAGCTACAGTAGCACGCAGGTTTGTACCAAACAATTCGGCAGCAATGGTAATAAAGAGTGTCCAGTAGCCATTGCAGAACCCCAAAAAGGCACATATTAAATAAAAACTGAATGAACTGCTGACAGGCACCAACAAATATACCAGCACAAAAGTCAATGAAAGCAGAATAAACAACAGAATCACCTTTTTGCGGCTTTGCAGATACTGGCTTAAAAAACCACTGGCAATATCGCCAAAAACCTGTCCGGTAAAGGTAATCATAACTGCTTTACCTGCATTGATAGGTTCGGCAATTCCGGCCGCTTTGGCAAATTCGGGTGAGAAGGTAATGAGGATACCCACCACAAACCAGATAGGCAAACCTATCAGTATCGACATCAGGTATTTAAAAAAACGGGTTTTGTTAGTAAACAGCATCAACAGATTTCCCCGTGCAATATGTTTGTTTTTGGCATCCACAAATATTTTAGATTCAAAGATGTTCACCCGTAGAATCAATAATAATAATCCCATACCGCCACCTACATAATAAGACACACGCCAGTCAAAAAGGTCGGCCACAAAAAAGGCGGCTATGGCCCCAACCAGACCCAGCGTTGCGACTATAGTGGTTCCGTAACCTCTTATCTGTCGTGGTAATATTTCTGTTACCAGTGTAACGCCTGCGCCTAACTCTCCTGCCAGACCCACGCCTGCTATAAAGCGACAAACGGCATACTGGGGTAAGGTATTGACAAAGCCATTGGCAATATTGGCAAGCGAATAAATAATAATTGACCCGAAAAGTACTGATAAGCGTCCTCTTTTATCGCCCATCACCCCCCAGATAACACCCCCGATGAGGAGTCCGGCCATTTGTGTATTAATGAGCATAGCTCCTTCGTCAAATAATTGTTTGCCTTCAAAACCTAACTCTTTCAGGCTGGGAACTCTTACAATATTAAAAAGAAAGAGGTCATACATATCTACCAGATAACCCAGGGCGGCTACCATTACAGGCAATTGTAAAAGTTGTTTAAGTGTATTTTGCGAGTTAGACGTAGAATTGGTCATGAATAGGTTTTATAGATGGTTGAAACCTCGTGGCAACTCTTCTCCACTGTAGGAGAGGAGTTGGCACGAGGTTAAAGATAGATACAGAAAGGAATTTACACCTTATTAGGAATCAGGTAAGGTGCACGGTATTTGCGGCTTAACATCGCATTGGCTTCCTTATCACCCGGGAAAGTTTCTGTTTTAGGATCAAATTTCAGCGTTCTGCCTAAGCGATAGGCAATATTTCCCAAGTGCGCAATGCTGGCAGCCAGATGTCCGGTTTCAATTGGGCCATTCAGTAAGGCTTTATTTTTGGCTCTTACTGCCTCTAAAAAGTTTTTGTAGTGGTCGCCTCCGGCATTTCTTGCAGGGCCGGGTTCACGGTTTCTGCCCAAGAAAGTTTTATAGTCGTTATACCCGTTGATAACCATATAGCCTTTGTCGCCATAGAAAATATTTCCTACTTCTACCCCATCTTCTTTATTGGTCATCCACGGACGTACTTCAAACTGAATCACTTTGCCTTGTTTCGGATAATTATAGGTTGAAGTTAATACCTCAGGCGTTTCTTTACAGTCGTTCCAAAGGTATTTACCACCTGCCGAGGTAATTTCTTCCGGCAAACCTACATCAAGCCCCCACATGGCAAGGTCGGTTTCATGAACCCCCTGATTCCCGATGTCGCCATTACCATAATCCCAGAACCAGTGCCAGTTATAATGTACATAGTTTTTGCTGAATTCTCTAACCTGAGCGGGGCCTTGCCACAAATCCCAGTCTAAACCTTCGGGTACAGGCGATGGGCCGAGGTTGCCAATATCCGGTCTCCATTTATACACCGTACCACGCGCCATATATACTTTTCCGATAAGGCCATCTCTTAAATGCTTGATAGCTTCCTGAATAGCGGCAGAACTTCTTAACTGCACGCCATGCTGTACAATGCGGTTATATTTGGTGGCCGCTTCAACCAGTTTGCGGCCTTCGTACAGGTTATGACAGGCAGGTTTTTCTACATACACATCTTTTCCAGCCTGACACGCCCAGATAGCTGCCAGTGCATGCCAGTGGTTGGGGGTAGCAATACTTACGGCATCAATGGTTTTGTCTTCATACACCTTTCTTAAATCCTGCTCCATCTGTACTTTCTTCGAGTATTTTTTCTCAAAGTCAGTCGCTCTTTCCTGCAATACTACTTTGTCAACATCGCAGAGGGTGGCTACTTCTACATTTTCCTGCTTCATGAAACCTGAGATATGGTCTTTGCCACGGCCGTTAATACCGATTACAGCCACCCGAAGCCTGTCGTTAGCGCCGAAAGCCGTCGAGGGAATGATAGTTGGCAAAGACATGACCGCCAAAGACCCCGGAAGGGCTGTCTTGAGCACGTCTCGTCTGGAAAAATTTTTCATAGTATAAAAAGTTAAAAGGTTGAAAAGTAAAATTTATTGAGTGATTGTGTGAATGAGCGATTGAGTGATTAGTCTTGAACTGTGCCGCGACGGCGGACCGTTTTAACTGATTGAAATGATTGCACTGATTATTTTGTCTGAACTTTGATTTACCTGATTAACCTGATTTGGCTGACACAACATTTTGTAATTAGTTAGTTTCAAATCAGTTTAATCCATAAATCAGCTAAATCAAAGTTCAAAACTAATCACTCATTCACTAAATCGCTCATTCACTAAATCCTCAAAGCCTCCCCAATGTCATGCCGCCATCTACCATGATTACCTGCCCGGTGGAGTATGGAAAATCTCCTTTGGCTAATGCTGTTACCGCCTTGCCTATATCATCAGGGAAACCCCACCGCTTTTGCACACACAAACCATTTTCAATCAGTTGGTCATATTTGGCGGTTACTCCTGCGGTCATATCGGTTTTTATGACACCGGGGCGTACTTCATATACCGGAATGTTGTATTCTCCCAAACGAACGGCGAACAACTGGGTTGCCATACTTAATCCGGCTTTTGATATGCAATACTCCCCCCGGTTTACAGAAGCAATCGTGGCTGAAATAGACGAAACATTGATGATACAACTCCCGAATGTAAAATCATTCGCTTTTTGCGCTATCATCCAGTTGGCAACTGCCTGTGTCAGAAAGTAGGTACCTTTCAGATTGGTTGACATCACATAGTCAAAACTTTCTTCGGTGGCTGCTAAAATATCATTCCGTTCCTTAGGGGCTACTCCGGCATTATTTACTAATACGTGCAAGTGCCCGAAATGGGCCTTTATCTTTTCTAACATTGCCTGTCGGTCCTGGGTTGAAGCTATATCGCCCTGACAATAAATTACCTCTGCCCCCATTCTCGACAAACTTATCATTACATCTTTTACAGCCTCTTCAGGGCGCATTCCGTTAATAGCCAGATTGAATCCTGCCTTTGCCAGATGTTCGGCAATGCCCAGGCCTATTCCTCTGCTACCGCCTGTAATGAACGCTACTTTTCTCACTGATTCTCTTTTATTTCTTTTAATTTATCTGCTATATCTAAATTTTTATACAAAGGGTCTAAGGGGAAACAACCTGAAATCAGGCCGTTTCTTGGGGCAGTTGTGCAATCAGAAAACGTGCGGCAAATCAATTTGCGTTGCATGGGTCGGTTGTTCAGCACATCGTCGGGCAAGGTTGGGTAAGACAATACCATACGGCCTAAACCTACAAAATCGGCCATGTTGTTTCTGAGTACATACTGCCCTACATTCGGTAACCACTCCTGCAAATAAGAATAAGCCGAGCCTACAATTACCAGTTCTGGAAATGCCTGTTTTAGCTCATGTGTTACATTGATTTGTCTGGCAACACCTAAAAAAGGCTCTTCCGGCGGATAATATCCATCAGAAGGCGGAAAAGTTGCCGGACGCATCAGGTGCGGATTATAGTAAGGACTCCCTACAGTAATGCAGATTAACTGAATACCTAATTCCTGTGCTAAGGCTAAAAAAGCTTTAGGTTCTTCCAAATCAATGGTAGTACCTTGTCCTGTACCGCCAAAGGCATAATTGTATTTTTCACCTGACGAATAATCAGGTTCGCCTTGTCCTTCGCTGTCTTTTTTGAATGGTACCCAGTCGAACGCACTCAGGCGGATACCCATTTCTAAACCCGGTGCTTCTCTTTTGATGCCTTCTACAATGTTTCTCAGGAATCGGGTACGGTTTTCAAAACTACCGCCATATTTTCCTTCACGGTTAAACGAACTCAGGAACTCATGCCCTAAATACCCATGACAATGTTTTAAATCAACAAAATGGAAACCTGCTTTTTGTGCCAGAACAGCCGCTTTTACAAAATCTTCTACCAGTGCATCAATCTCATCATCGGTCATCAAGGGGTAATTCTCACCTAAATGGTATTTGGCATCTAATATCGGATGATTATAAAGGATTTTCGACTCAAATTTGGTATGGCTATTGGGTTTGCAGAATCTGCCTGAGTGTGTGAGTTGCAAGCCTACCACCAAATCATCAATATTACCAAATTTCTCGGCATGTTTGCTCATTACCAACTGGTAGAGTTCTTCAAAAGCCGCAAGATTCTCTTCGCTGATTAATAACTGATTGGGGTTTGCACGCCCGTCATGCCGTACCGCCGCTGCCTCGCAACCCCATAATAATTTAGCACCGCTAATCGCAAAATTTTCCCAGCGGCGTTTGGTGTATTCACTGGGTTTGCCGTCTTCTGTGCCATCCCATCCTTCCATCGGAAGAATACAGAAACGATTTCCAATCAGTTTACCCGATTTTAAAGTTAATTTTTCTGCAAACGGCGATTCTGCGGCATCTGTTAGTTCATCATCAAAACCTAAATCTACCTGCCCGTCTTCCAGATATTTTCTTAAATCTGCGGCAGTTTTTAATTGTGCTACCCGTGTATATTTTGGTTTAAACTTGGCACTCATAGTGTATGTCGTAAATTTTTTATCTGTCTAAACAGTTGTAAAAAGTATAATAGGTGTCGTTGTCGATAATTTTCTGTAAATAAAGTGCTACTTCACGGGCATGGTAATCGCCCCACATGCTCGATTCTCCATAGGCAATCGGGCTACCCGCAGGCACATAATCCCAACCATTGGGCTGGTGATAGATTGAGTGCAACAAAATACCCTGATGGGTTGGACTGGTACTCAGATACGGTTCCTGAAAAATGGCATCCAATACCGTTAAGCCAGTTTGCCAGTATTTTTCTCCGGCTTCTGTTTCTCCTTTATTTATCAGGTATCTGCCCAATCGCAGAAGCCCCTGTGCGGCAATGGCAGCAGCCGAACTGTCAACAGGCTCATACTCATTGTAAGGATTGGCAGGTTTGCTCAGGTAATCACCTAATTTATGCAGATTGGGTGCCCCTGTATCCCAGTAAGGTACGCCATCAACAGGCGTATGTTCAATATAAAAATCGCAGGTGGCACGGGCAGCCCGCAACATATAGTTTTCAATCACTATCCGTCCGCCATATGGCTCTAATTCTTCATCTTTTAAAATGCTTAAAAACTCTAATTCCTCGGGGAAACCACAGATAGCCCAGGCTAAACCACGTGTCCAGGTAGTAAAACCTGTATAACCTTGTTGAGAATTAGGACAACGGAAATTGCCGTCTTTGGTATTGAAGATGCTCTCGTGAGCTGTTCGCCCCCAGATGTCGTAAGAATCACGACCTTCTCCATAAAACACCGAATAGTCGGCAGTAGCTTTGATATGTGCTAAGGATCTTTCAAGCAAACTGATTTTTGCATCGCCTTCTGCCTGAAAAACATGACCTAATTTATAACTCAGCATCAAAGCCCTACACGAGCGGATGGTATCGACAAACAAGGAATGAGGCCCGTTGAATGAATGAATAAATCCCCCTGTTTTAATGGGTGTCCAACGGCTTGCCTGTACGGATCCTGATATTTTCAGTGCTAATTCGTAAAAATTCTTTTCCCATTTATTGGGTTCAATTTTACCTTCCTGCATCAACCGCAACAAATTACCATAGGTACTTACATTATTGAAACCGTGGTCGTGTACGCCTATATGGCTGATATGCGGAGCCATTACTTCTACGGTTTTCTGACGACCCATTTCTAAAAATTTAGTTTCGCCTGTGGCATCAAATTGTAAGATGGCTGAACCAAACTGAAAACCTTGTGTCCATTCTGTCCAGCCCCGGGTGGTGTATTTTCCGGCAGCCGTAAAAACGGGTGAGCCTTTGGCAACATCATAGTTTTGTTCGATTGAGGAAATTTTCTCACCCGAAAGTTCCCAGAATCTTTTCAGTTTATCAGCTAAGTCGGTAGGTTTGAGTTGGTAATTAATACGAATCATCAGGGCTAATTTTTATTTTTTCAGATTTTTTAAGTAGGCAATGGTTTGTGGTACCTGTGTGGCAATGTTCGAACTTTCGTCTTCTATGTAATAGTGTTCTACTCCGGCTTTTTTGGCCGCTATCAGAATAGCAGGTATATCTAACTGCCCAGTTCCAAGAGGCACATCATTTTCAGGCGATGTACCGCCTGACATATTGCCTTGAACCCCTTTTTTCAGGTCTTTCAGGTGCATCAGTTTAAACCGATTGCCATATTTATTGAGTAAGGCAGCGGGATCCTGACCCGGAAAGAAAGTCCACAATATATCCATTTCAAAACTCACATACTTAGGGTCAGTATTCTGAACGATGTAATCGAACAAAGTGCCGTTTTCGTGTGGTTGAAACTCGTAGCCATGATTATGATAGCAGAAAGTAAGCCCATGTTCGTCTTTCAGAATTTTGCCAAATTTGTTGAAATTTTCAACTGTTTTTTGTGCCATTGCGAGCGTAAAATCTCCCTGATGAGGTATCCAGGCTACCCGAACAAACGAGGCGCCTAAAGTTTTAGCATTTTGTGCTACCTCGGCCATTTTATTCTGCAAATCAGGATAGCCTACTCCATAAGAAGAACATTTAATGCCTCGGACATCTAAAAGCTGACGCATTTCCTGCGCTGTTTTACCAAACAGGCTTGAAAATTCCATATCGGTAATGCCGAGATTTTTGATAGTATCTAAAGTAGCAGCCGCATCTTTTGCCAGACTTTTGCGATAGGTATAAGAAACCATACCGGGTTTGTCAGGGAAAATTAGTTTACTTTTTTGCGCCATCAGGGGGCTAAAACTGACAACAAGCAAGAGTACAGAATAAAGTAGTTTATTCATAGCAGAGGTTTTTTGGGGGTTGAATATATCTTGAACCCCACCCTAACCCTCCCCAACAGTGGAGAGGGAATTAGAAGTCCCTCTCCCCACTGTTGGGGCGACCGCCGCGCGGAGAGGGATTTAGGGAGTGGGGTAAATGTGTTTACAAACCAGTATCTTTCAGCCAGCCTTTGAAGACAGTCAGGTCTTTTTTCATGGCTGTTGTAACTTCTTTAGGGTCAATTGTAATGGTTTTGGCACCGTTTTCTGCACCGCCTAATTTATATTCAAAGTGCATGGTAACAGGTACCGAAATATTATATTGCTTTAATAAGGCCAGATACTTGCCATAATTGACTACACCTTGTCCAAGCGGACAGCCTTCTTTCTGGAGTTTACCATCTTTTAAAACTCTTCTGAAATCTTTAATGGCTATTGATTTGATATAAGGCTCTATGATTCTGAAACCAATTTCCCAAGAGGTCTCACTTTCGTGTGTGGCATGGTGCACATCATACTGGCAACCCAATAAAGGCGAATTGATTCTTTTGAGGATAGGCTCAAAATCCCAGACAGTAGCGCCTAAAAACAAACCTGCGTGATTCTGGTATTCGCCTGAAATATTGTATTTTTTGTTCAGGGCTGCTACTCCTTTCATTTTCTCTTCAAAGGCAGCTACCTGAGTCAGAATATCTTTTTTAAGGTCGAAGCCATACCAACCCATCCGGTAGTGTTTGATACCCAACGATGAAGCCGTTTTCAATACCAGTTCAGTAATCGGGTTGGCTTCCAGTATATTGGTTACTATCATGGGTACACTTATATTCGCCTTTTTACAGGCTTCAACAACCTTTGGCAGGTCGTCTGCTACCCGCTCAGGCAGTACATGTCCGTCAGGGCGAACCGTCAGGTCAATGCCATCGAAACCGATTCCGGCTACGGTTTCGGCCAGTTTATTGTAGTCAGGAATCCAATGGAGAGTTTTTGAAAATACGCTGATTTTCATCTCATTGGCTGGTTTTGCAAAAACAATATTATTTTTTGCTAAAATACTACCAGTTATAGCTGTACCTATAAAATGTCGTCTGTTCATGCTTAAAATTAGTAAAATAATTCTGATAGAAGTACAATTTAAAGGCTGAAAAATTAAAAGAAATACGCACAACAAAAAAATCCCCACCGTTTCCGGCAGGGATTTATCGCAATGACAAGCTATAATGAATATTATTAAGGTTAGAAAAATAACTATTCTCAAAAATTTGTATGATGATTTTTTAAATCGTCAAAATTCGGCAGGATTTTATCGTTATCATCAAACTTGGATAGCTACGCATTATACCGGAAAACGATTTGAAAAATCGTGATACATAAGGACGTTTATTGGTGAAGCATAATAATATCAAATAGCCCGTTGATTGATGAATATCTGGGTGAAATAAGGATAGCCGTCTTTTCCTCTTACAACCCCTATACCTGTCAGGTTATAATTACCCTCAATATTCTTCCGGTGGCCGGGGCTTTGTATCCATCTTTTTACCACTTCTTTTGCTGTAAATTTGCCAAAAGCCACATTTTCGGCACAGGCATTGGCTTTATCAATCTTGCGCATAATTTTATCCATACGGTCGTCGAAGCCGTCATGCCCAAACGGAACTCTACCCCTACCCATGTCTTTGCTATGCTTCATAGCTGCTTCCGTAATCAGCGGCATCATCTGCATAGGTTTCAGTTTTTTAGTTGCCCGGTAAGCATTCACTTCTTCCAGAATTGATTGCTCCATTGCAGTAAAATCTTCGTCAGAAGTATTACTTTGCGCACAGGCAGGCATGGTATAGGTTATTAACAAAATAACCATTAACCTGATAAATAACATACGTTTAGTTTTCACTTTTCCCCTGATTAATTTCGGATATTAACGTTACAACAGGGTAAAATTATTGTCTGATGGGAAGTTTTGTTCAGTACCTATTTGCTCAGTTTCTCAATCATCTGCTTTGCATTGTCATTGAGGGGGTTTAGCTGCAATGAAATTTTATAATTGCTGATGGCCGATTCTTTATTGCCTGCTATCATATGGGCTTCTCCTAAACTATCAAAGGCATTAGACGATTTGGGATGTTCTTCTGCATTAAGTGTAAAAAACTGAATGGCATCTTTCAGACGCTTGTTATTGAGCAGATAATAACCCAGAGAGTTAAATTCGCTTTCGCTGAAATAAAAACGGTTATTGTCTTTTGTATCTTTGATTTGCTTATAATTGGCAATAGCCTGTGTCATGCCAAGCGTGTTGGACTCTTCTATAATTTTATTAGCCCACGAGTTTTTCGGAATCCTGTATGGCTTCCCTTCTAAAATATTGTTGATACCTTCACGTAATTCTCCGGTGATGGAATGACGCACATTACTGATAAACAGTATGGTATTGTACTGCTCAGGCTGACGTTCGATATAAGAACGGAAGCCACCAAAACCTCCATCATGCTGTATGATTTTTTTGCCGTTTTTTTCTGACACAAACCAGCCGAAACCGTAGGCTTTTTTTCCATACATTTCATCGTCGTTCTTTAACTTATCTGCCTGAAATGCCCTGTCTAAGGTTTTTTTCGAAATAATTGACGGCGCATAGAGCATTTTATCCCATTGATAGAGGTCGTCTATGGTGGACACTACCGAAGCCGCACCGCCTATAAAAGTATCGTAGTTATATTCATCGCCAAACAGGTAATAGCCAACCGCCCGTTTTTTATTCCGTAAGGACGCACTGTTTACATAGGTGTTTTTCATACCTGAAGGAATAAACACATGCTGTGTCAGAAAATCGTTGAGGGTTTCGCCCGATACTTTTTCTATAAGCATCCCTAATAAGGTGTATCCGGCGTTGCAGTATTCAAATTTTTCGCCGGGAGCAAAATGCAGGCTTGGTTGTTTGAGCAATATATTAAAAACATCTTTTTCGTTCATATCCGGAAAATCGCCGAATAATGCCAGTCCTGAGGTATGATGTAATAAATGTAAGATGGTAACAGGCTGCATAAACTCAGGCAACTGCGGAAAATAAGTGCGGATGGATTGGGTATAGTCTAATTTTCCACATTCCTGCAAAAGCATGATACCCATTGCCGTAAATTGTTTACTTACCGACCCTATATAGCATGGGGTTTCGGTGGTAAACAGTTCTTTGGTCTGGCGGTTGGCATAACCAAAGGCTTTTTTATAAATAAGTCTCCCTTTCTCTACCACCAGTAATCCGCCCGAAAACTGTCCGTTTCTGCTGATAGTAGAAATAAAAGTATTAATCTGTTTGCTTTTGCTGGGTATTTTCTGAGCCAGGGCACTTAGACCAATGCCTGCAACAGCAGTAAGAATGATTAGTATTTTTCTCATTTTCGGGTAACTGAACAATGTCTGATAGAAGGTAATCTGAACAGCGGTTCTGTGTTTAGGTTAAAATCTGATTCACAAAGTTAGACACAGCTTTGAGAATACTGAATGGGTAGGATTTAATTTGCGTTTAATAAAATAAGTTGTGCAGACATAAACCAATAAAAAATCTTTGTAATAGTCAATCCGGCATAGTTAATGCCGGATTGTGCTTTTTCATAATTTTGTAAAGAGCAGCTTGACGCTGTATTATTTCGCTTTACGGATATAGATATTTCCGTGCATATTTTTCATCATAACTTCGCTACCGCCACCATTTACTTTGCCTTGAATCCACTCGTCGATACTTACTTTGTACATGCCATTCTGGTTACTGCGTACACCTTTAGGAGCTGATTTGTCAATATCCATATCAAAATCGCTGTATACTTCACCACGATCCGATTTTACTTTTGCATTCATCTTAACCGTAGTCGGGAAAGTAATATCTATGTTGCCATTCAGGGTTGTAAAAGCCATTGGCGAGTCGGTAACTGTTTTAAAATTGGCTTTTATGACACCATTTACTGTATTGGCAACGGCCGAACCTGCTACGTTGGTCATGGTAATATCACCATTCACATTATTAATTTCCAGTTCTCCGGTTACATTCTCAATCACAATATCACCATGATTGACCGTGCTTACTTTTAAAGAGAATTGTTGAGGAACCTTGATAGATAAATTAACAGGTTGGCGGTGGCTGCTCGAATTTACATTTACCTTGTTATTTTTCTCTTCGGCTGATAATTCAAGACCACCCCGTGGCGTGATGCGTTTCATGCCTGAAGCCGACTCGTCAACTCTCTCTTTTCTATTAGTAACCGGAGTGGTTTCGGCATCAATCACCACCTCTTTTCCGGCATATCCTGTTACTTTGATAGACCCGTTAATTAATCCTACATGTAATGTTCCCGATTTGGCCGGGTCGCTTAGTGGCACCACCAGTTGTTCTTTGATTTCGTTCTGCGCAAATGCTGGGGTGATTATACTAATGGTCATAAGCACTAAGACTGCGATAATTGCTTTACTATTTTTCATTGTTACGATTGTTTTTTAATATAAATGTTTCCGTTGAACGTTTCGAATTTGAATTTTCTGCCTCCATTACCTATGCGGATTGAAGACTTTTTGTCGAGCTTATAAACAGTTCCATCGCCTTTATGCTCTATATTTTTGGTAACTTCAGGTGCCAGTAATTGCGTATCAGGGAAATCTGTAAAGAATTCACCATTAAAACTCTTGAACTGCAAATCGCCTGAGAAAGAAGCCGGATAAGTTACACGGATATTGCCATTGAGGGTATAATAAGACGATTTTTCAGGAGGACTTGCCAAGTAATTGATGGTTACATCGCCGTTAATGGTATGCACATCGGTAGCTCCTTTGGCATTCACTAATTCAATACCCCCATTCACATTATTCGCTTTAATAGACCCTGTTACATTTTTCACATCAATATCTCCGTTATTGACCGTTGACACATAGAGATTAATATCGGCCGGCACTTTTACTGTAAAATTCAGGTTAGCCCGATACTCAATTCTGCGGTTCCAGTTGCGGTTTCTTTTTTCTTCATGCGGTCTTGTGTACCAGGGTTCTTCAATATAAATGAGAATACTATCGCCTGTTTCTTCAAACTCTAATTTAAACTCTTCTTTGCCCTGCTCTACAATCTCCTGTGTTTTGCCCGAAATGGTCTTATCAATTTCAACCATTACTTTACTGCCCGAATAACTCTCTATTTTGATGAATCCATCAATGTTGCGGACGGCCAGTACTGTCTGGCTTGCTGGCTTTTTCAGGTCGAATTGTTTACTGATGTGTTCTTTAAATTCCGGCTTCTGAGCCGTAGCAGGGGCACAAGCGAACACCACTCCTGCTAAAAGTAGGATTAACAACTGTTTCATAATTTTGTCTATTTATTTTATACTCTGTAAGATAAAGCCTTGAGCGTTTCCTTGATTTTGGTTTTAACTATGACATCGGTATCATCTTTTTCCAACAATCGCTGCAATGGCTTAATAGAACGTTTTTCTTCCAGTTTCACCATTACATCAGCCAAAGCGGCTTGCACCAGTGGGGTATCCTGTTTTAAGATAGACTGCACCAGTCCCTCTCTTACTTTCGGGTTATCGGCCATTTGAGCCAATGCTTCTAAAGTAACTAAACGTACGTTTACGTTTTCATCATTGTTCAGTGTGCTAAGCAGGGCTTCAAGTACTTTTCCATCAACACTCTCAATATCCTTTGAATAACTTACGGCTTTCATACGTTCGGTTGCAGAAGAATTCTCTTTCTCCAATAAAGTCAGCATCATCTTCTCATTCATTTCCTGAACCTGCGTAGATAATTCTTTTATCTGCCCCTGGTAATCCGGCGTTTGCTGTCTGCTCAGTAAATAGCCTCCGCCTAAACCAATCAGAAGCAGACACATACTATAAGAGACTCTTAACAACAATTTTGGCGTAAAAAACGATTCCAATCTGTATTTCAAATCATCCCAGAAAGCCGTTTTCTTTACTTTCTTGTTCTCGGCTCCCTTAAAGGTTTCAAGCATGGTATAAAACTGAATCGGCAGGTTATCGCTTGGTTTGGGTACAGATAAGGCTACGTTTCCCATTACTTCCCAAAGCTGACGGGTAGTCTTTAATTCTTTCTGGCAATCGGGGCACTCGTTTAAGTGGACTTCAAAAGCTGCCCTCTCCGATGCAGGCATCTGGTTATTCAACCAATCTACCATCATTTCACTGGCGTGTTCACAATTCATGAGCTTTGCTTCCATTTTCAATTTTTAAAAAGTGTTTTTTTAATTCATTCATGGCACGGTGTACTCTTACTTTTATGGCTCCCTCGGTAGTATTCAGAATCGCTGCTATTTCTTCGTACTTCAATTCCTGATATCTACTCATAATGAGCACTTCTTTATGTTCGGGGCTTAGTTTATCTATGGCCCGTTGCAACATTTCTGTTTCCTGTTTTTTTTCCAGTTCCTCATCGGCTGTTAAGCCTCCGCCTACTCTTTCAGCATAATTTTCGATGGCATAATGCTGCATAGAATGTTTGTTCTGTCTGTACGAATCATTGATTACATTGCGTGCCAGATGATACATCCAGGTATGAAACTCGCCCTCTGCCGTAAAAGTATGTCTGTATTTCAACATCCGATAAAATACATTCTGCACCAGGTCTTCGCTTGTCTGGGTATCGCCTGTCATGTGATACAGAAACCCAAACAAAGGGCGGTGATACCGCTCAAACAGCAGACCCATTTTATCGAGGTCGCCGGCCTTTACCTGGAGCATTAGTAGATTATCTTGTGTATTCACACGTTTAAGAATGTATGTTGGTTATCAAATTCGAAGTGGAAACCGCGTAATGGAAAGAAGGTTACAGAGAATTTTGAAAAAAAATATAAAATTTTATTGAAGTTAATATAATTAACTGATAACTAACTAATTAGATGCAGAAATTATATTTAATTGCCATAAATATATTTCTTCAAAATGCCACGTTGGCGGGTCTTTACTTTTTTTACCTGAAAAAAAGTAAACAAAAAAGCAGGCATCATTTAAACTCGTACAATTAAAAAACTGACAAATCCTTCCCTATATCAGTGTTTTTTTCCACGTTTTTTAATCGTACTCAAACAGGAAATGATGTTTTAAGGTTACAATTTTTAGTTGTGATTTTATTTTTAAATAAGGACGACACCTATGTATCGCCCTTACTGTTTTGCTAAACTAATAACTAACCTCATAAGTAACCACCTGCAAGCTATTATCATAGCTTTGTAAGTCAATACGGTTGAGTTGTACTTGTGTTTTGGAAGAACCAAAAAGCCTTACCCCTTCGCCTAAAATCAAGGGATTGGCTTTGATTTTCAGCACATCAATCAGTTGATTATCTAATAGCCATCCGGCAAATGCTCCGCCACCGCATAGATAAATATCCGTTCCTGATTCGGCTTTCAGGGCTTCGATGTGTTTCAAATCACGATTCAGCACCTTTACATCCGGGTGAGGATTCTCCAATTTCAGCGAATCCGAAAAAATGAAGTGTTTCATGTTCGGATAAGCCGGCTGGCCGGGTTCCATACCGTATTTATAGCCAAACTCGTAGGTATTCCGACCCATAATTACGGTGTCAAAACTTTGTAGGTCTTTGAAATACTGATTGACACCTTCGCCTTGCTGAACGAAACCTGAAATATCGTCATTGAGTCCGGAGATAAAGCCATCTGCGGATACTGCTACATAATATGTTATTTTTTTCATAAGCTAAAACCACCCCTAACCCCTAAAGGGGAATAACTACACAAAGTCTACAATAAAGTAAGACTCATTATAGTCGAAAAAAGGGTATTTATTTGATAAATGATTAATTGAGCTAAAAGAGGTTTTTGCTCTTTTATGCTAAAAAATTGAAGAGTTGTAAGAGGTTTGTCTGTTTCGACAAACTCAGGCGATTGTTACCATGATTGGCTCTATGCGAGATTTGTTGAGACAAAGGTATGGAAAAAAGGGAACTTTTTCTGTATTTTCGCAAAAATCTAAACCTAACCAAATCTAATGAGGTATCTGCAATTCAGTAATGGTGATTTAATGCCTGCTTTGGGACTTGGCACCTGGAAATCGGCCAAAGGAGAAATTTATCAGACTATCAGAACAGCCATTGAGATTGGTTACAGACATTTTGACTGTGCCTTTATGTATGGCAATGAAGACGATATAGGGCAAGCTATTCATGATGCCATTAAAAATAATGAGGTAAAAAGAGAAGACCTCTGGATTACCTCTAAACTCTGGAATAACCGCCACCGCACAGAAGATGCGCAACCTGCATTGGAAGCCTCTTTAAAAAATCTGCAATTAGATTATCTCGACTTGTACCTTATTCATTGGCCTGTAGCACTGATATATGGAGTTAATTATCCGCAAAAAGCGGAGGATTTAATTAGCCTGAATGAGCTTCCATTGAGTGAAACATGGCAGGCGATGATTGCCTTGAAAGAGAAAGGTTTAGTTAGACATATTGGCGTTTCTAATTTCAGCAGCAAGAAAATCAGTCAGTTAAGAGATGAAACGGGCGTTTTACCGGAAGCCTTGCAGGTAGAATTACAGCCTTTCCATCAGCAAAAAGCATTGGTAGAGTTTACAAAACAGAATAATATAGCTATTACAGGTTTTTGTCCGTTAGGTTCGGCTGACCGCCCGGCCAGTCGGGTTTCACCCAATGAGCCTAAACTGTTTGAAAACAAAACGATTCTGAACATTGCTCAGGAAAAAGGCTGTTCGCCTGCACAGGTGATGCTGGCATGGGCAGTCAACAGAGGTACCTCGGTTATTCCGAAATCGGTGAACCCTACTCGTTTGAAAGACAATTTAGAAGCAGCAGATATAGTCCTTTCAGCCGGGCAAATGGAAAGAATGGATGCCTTAGACAAGCATTACCGCTTCATCAAAGGCGATTTCTGGTGTCTGGAGGGTAGTGATTATACTTTAGCGAATCTTTGGGATGAGTGAGAGCATTTATTGCTCAATCTCTTCTAAACACCAACTGGTAGCAGTAAAGAATCTATCTACTATGTATGTTTGATTGAACTTGATTTTTTGTAATATTTCTTTGATGAAGTTCTCACGTTCTTTTCTTACCACGCCATGATTGAGATAGAGAACTTCATCAATCATGTATTGAATTTCTTTTATCTGCGTTTCATCTTCAATATCGGTATTTGGAACAAAACGATGCGTTACATCATCATACTCAAAATATTTTTCGGGAGAATAATCTGTTAAATCAGGTTTTAAATAGGTAATAACAGTTTTGTCTGACTTCCTGCTATTGATGGTAGAGTGAATCATAAAAAGATTGTCCCAAAGCCAATATTGGTTTTCTTTCAAATCGGGGTTAAAATGTTCTAATTCTCCAAAATGGTCGGTTCTTTTATACTCTTTTGATGAAATATCATACTTTCCATCTTGCCAGTTTTCTTGTTGATATAATTCGGGAATGCAGATTGGGATTTCTGTATAGGCGCAAACTCCTTTCTGGCATCTGTGCAACTCCATAACTATATCATCATAATAAGTTCTGGAATCAGGGTGTTTTTTATTTTTTTTCTCTAAATTATCAACCCACTCTTTATATTTAGTTGAAAAAATAGAATCATAACTCTTGTCTATCTTTTGCATTTGCCTAATCCCATTTAGAAAGTTCTTTTGAAAGTTTACTAATTGCTTCAATGATTTCTAATGTTTCCGGCTCTTGTTCTTTTCCTTGTTTTTTTAGCTTATTATATTTTACATTTAAAGTAGCCAATTCATTTAACTTAGTCTTTCTCTCAGGCGAACCATCATCCTCTAAATCAAAAATCCGTTGTAGTATATCATCCCAACGCATGTACTTAGGGTTCCATTTATAATTATCTACATGATTTTCTCCTTCATAATAGAGTTCTCTGTAAACTTTTCCATCACTATTAAATTTCAATTCAACAATTTCCCAAGGCTCAAAACTGGAAGCAATAATAGGTGAGTGAGTAGAATAAAAGAATTGACAGTCCTCAGTTAAAGTAGAATAATAATCTATAATGGTTCTTTGCAAATCTGGATATAAAGAACGCTCGGGTTCATCAAATAAAATAACTGTATGCTTTGGCTTGAGTAGATATAGTGGTAACGCACTTAATACTACTTGTTTAGTACCTGTACTCCATAATCCATGAGGAATTTCGTTATTTGTAAAATCTTCTATCTTAATAAAGCCAATATCTTCCTTAGTTTTAAAATCTAATTCTGTTTTTACTTTCAGTTTATAGTGCGCTAGTAATGGATTAAGGCATTTATCCGCAATATCTTGAATTGGGTTAAACTCATTTGCTTTCCAACTTTCTAATTTTTTTAACGCCTTTTGAATTGCTTTTATATCACTGGAAGATTTTTCAACAACTTTTGAAATATCTTGTCTAATTTTTAGTTCTTGCTCTTGATAGCCTTGAATTTTTTCTAAAATAATATTCCAAACTGTTGAAATTTTATCCTGGCTAAAATCTATTATCTCTTTTTCTTCTAATTCTTCTTCACTTTCTATATCCAAATTATAATTTAAATTCGCGGGGAAATAAATAAGTTTAGTGGAAGTTTTATTTTGCCAATCGTCTTGAAAAATATCCCAAATTTCTCGGTTTAATGTATACTCTACATTATTAAGCTTTACTTCAGTCCAATTCCTAATAAATAACTTAGCTTTTGAAAGTGTAAATTTCAAATTTGAAGAGTATTCATTCGAAAGACCAAATAAAATATTAAAAGAAATTTTATCCTTTATACTATCCTCTCCAATCTTTTCTAGGAGATTGGTTTCATAAAAACATAAAAATTTTGGTACCAACTCTAGCAAAGTTGTCTTCCCAGTCCCACTTTGCCCAATGAAACAGACCTTATCCAATGGTTGCCCTTCTTTCTCATGCCCTTTTGGATAAGTTAAATCAATAGAGAAATCTTTAAATTGATGAAAGTCTTTTATTTCTATTTTAGTAATCTTCATATCTTTAAATGAAAATGCTCTTTTATGCAAACCTAATGAATAGAAATCATCCTTGCAATTTCTTATACCTCCATTTCCAACAACGCATAACTCAAAGCCTTGCCATGCGTATCTATAGCCAATGAAGTAGTAACGCCTCCTAAAAGAGCATGCTGGCAGACAAAAAGTAAAGAAGCTATGTTAGGCAACTCGTATCTGATGATTTCGCCTGAGACAATTGCGGATAAATGCTGTTTAACGCTATCAGCCGTTACGGCAGAACAAAGCATTGGATAATCTGATTCATCATACGGAATCAATGAGAGTGTGAGTGTATTGCCTTTGTCTCCGGCACGGCTATGGGCTATTTCGTAGAGCTTCATGGATAATTGCGAATTAGCGAATGGTAAATTAGTGAATGAGTGATTAATTGTGAATGGTGAATTAGCGAATTAGTGAATGAATGGCTGTCGCACAATGATTTATTCAAATTACTTCTTTCTTTATAGCTACGATTCAAAAATCTGGATTTGGGGTTGGATGTTTTGGCGGTCTATTAAGGTTGAAACGATGCCAATTACCTCATTTACATACTTTCTTACGCCTCCGCCTCCGGCCGGGCCGTTGGTGTAGAGGGCTTCTACTTCTTCGCCTATGATAGCGACATCTGCTGCGTTTGTGGCTTTGCCCGCTACCCGCAGTCGGATTTCATAAGGGGTTGAGGTATCTCCAAAGTTAGTCCGGTGAATGGCGTTGCTACCGATGTAATCAATTCTTAAATCAGGGAATTGGGGTTTCAGACGTTTTTCTATGATTTCGCCTGCCAACTGTGCACGTGCCAAAGCTGAGGCACCTGCGTAGGCTATTTCTCCTTCACCCAGATAAAAGGCTTTGTAACCTACACTTACTTTATAGGTCTGCGGTTTGGTTTTACCCGTTCCTCCCGTAACTAATACCTGATTTTCTCCTGTTTCTTTCAGAAAGACCGTCGTAAAATCTGCTATCACATCAGGCGTGTAATATTCGTGCGGATTAATGACTTCGTACAACAATTGTTCTTTGGCTGTTTGCAGATTTACTACCCCACCTGTACCCTCTACCTTACTGATAATGGCCGAACCATCTTCAAACACGTCAGCAAATGGGTGCCCGAGTTTATCCATATCTGCTACAGGCTTTTTTACCGGGTCGGCAAAATAGCCGCCTGTAATATGTCCTGCACATTCAAGCAAATGCCCTATCACCGTTCCTTTGCCCATTAAATCATAATCATTATTCGTCCAGCCAAATTCATGTATCATAGGAGCTAAAAACAACGACGGGTCAGCTACACGTCCTGTAATTATAATTTGTGCATCTGCCTGTAAAGCTGATAAAATACCTTCTACACCCAGATACGCATTGGCCGAAATCAATTCTCCGCTTTGTTGTAAAGGTTTTCCGGTTTCAATAGCCTCAGTATCGGGTGAAAGATGCGTAAAAACATCATCGCCATACACAGCGGCTACGCTTACAATTACGCCTTGTTTTCGGGCAATTTCTATGATTTTCTTCGCTCCGGCTACCGGATTAGCTGCGCCCATATTGGTAATAAGGCGTATATTGTTCTTGATTAATAGAGGTAAAAGGCTTTCAATTCTTCGTTCCAACAAGGGGTCATAGCCTTTGGTGGGGTCTTGCAATCTGCGTTTCTGGGCTAAGGCAATGGTGCGCTCGGCCAGACACTCTAATATCAGGTAATCTAAATTGCCTTTTTCGGCCAATACAATGGCAGGTTCGAGCCTATCGCCTGAAAAACCTGCCCCACAACCTATTCTTATTTTCTGTTTCATAGCTATCGGTTTAAATATGCAATGAACCTGTTAATAGTGCCACAATTGTCATTACAATGGTAGTACCCCAAGCCCATTTAAACACAAACTTCTGGTGCTCGCCCAAATCAACTTCTGATAAGCCTATGAGCAAAAAGGTAGAAGCCGTAAGCGGGCTTAACGGAAAACCTACGGTCATTTGTCCGAGTAAAGCCGCACGACCGATTTCTAAAGGGTCTATGCCGAATTGGGTAGCTGTCTGACTCAGAATAGGTACTACACCAAAATAATAGGCATCGGGTGTAAAAAGCATACTGGCAGGCATACTGGTAAGGGCTGTCAGCGTGGGCAACCAGCTTGCATGGTTCTCGGGGATAAACGAAACGAGTGTAGTAGCCATCGCCTCAATCATTTTTGAGCCTGTCAGGATTCCTGAAAAAATACCTGCGGCAAATATCATGCTTGATACCATAAAGATATTGGTTCCGTGACTTTTGAGTACTTTTTGCTGGTCGGCTAATTTAAAGTAATTAACCAACAGGGCAATCATACTGGCAATGACAAATAAAGCAGGCGCAGGAATCCAGCCTTTCATGAGCGTAACAATGAGAGCAAGGGTCATAATGGCGTTCACCCATATCAGTTTTGGCCGTCTTAATTCTCGTTGTGCTTCACTCAGGTTTTCCTGATGGTTATATTGAAAATCGAGTATGCCCAGACGTTTGCGTTCTCTTTTACCAAAAATATACGCCACAAACAGCACCCATACAATGCCGCCCGCAATGGCCGGAATATTCGGGTTGAATAGATGCACGGCATCTGATTTAAGGGTAGAAATAGCTCTCGCCGAAGTACCCGACCAAGGCACCAGATGCAAAGGACCCACACTCAAAGCGACTATACCGGAAAGTATCAGCCGATTGATTTTGAGTTGTTTGTAGATGGGCAGAAATGCTGACAGGACTATCATAAATGTTGCGGTACCATCGCCATCTAAATGCACAATCATGGTAAGAATAGCCGTTCCGAGAATCACCTTTAAGGGGTCGCCTTTTACGGAGCGGATGATAAAAGCAATTACGGGGTCGAAAAGTCCTGCATCGAGCATGGTGGCAAAATACAATACAGCAAACATGAGCAGAATGCCTGTGGGTGCTACCTGTTTGATACCTGCCAGCATCATTTCGCCTAATTCTTTCGGATTAAAGCCTGCTAATAAGCCGAATATAATAGGTACAATCACCAAAGCAGTGATAACAGATAATCGCTTGGTAATGATAAGAAACAAGAAAACAACAATGGTGGCAAATCCTAATAGGGCAAGCATACAATGGGGTATAGATTAGGTTAATGAATAGATTTTACAGGCTTCTGCAAGCGGACGTCGCACGGTCGAAGCCACTTGCAGAAGTTCATCAAAACAAATTCGTCATATTCTCTGCTTTTCTGATTTCTCTTTCTGCATCTTCCGGTAGCATCAGTCGTTGTTTGACCATTTTTTTAGCCGCTTTCTTAACTTTCTTTACATAATTCTCATGCGACTGATAGCGTTCTTCCAATGATAGTCGGGTATCGCTGTTTACCAGTCTTTCGGCTCTTGTTTTAGCAAATGGGATATACATACCCTCTAAAACGGCCAGGTCTCCTTCGCCATACCCTGCTTTGCGCAGGCTCCAGCCTGTGTAAGTACCCAATGGCACTCTCAGGGTGAGTGTTTCCAGTCCTCCTGTTTCGTTATTATCTTCATCGACTTTAGGCACCAAAACCGTGTACGACTTATCTTTTTTCACCGTTGGGTTTTCACCAATAATACCAGTCATCATTTTTTCATCGAATTGCGGGCCGAAATCTCTTACCTTCAATCCGTTTACTAATCCTCTGAAAGGTACATTGAACATCGTTTGCCAGCCTATTTCATGGGCCTTAGCTAATGTTTTGCTCCTGACGGTGGGATACATACTTTTAGGGGGTTTAGTGCCTTCCAGTACCCATTTTTCTAAGGCTATCTGCAAGGCTCTCCAGACATCAGTATAGGAATTGGAGTTACCCATAAAGCCTGTCATTTTATTAACATTGGTGTTGAATGCAGGAGTATGCTGGGTACCCGAAAAAAGATAGATTCTTACATTATCCGGTACCGAAAGGTCTTTTGAACCATACACATCGGTTGTACGCAAAGACATACGAGATTGCCAGTATTCGGTTGAGCTTAGCGTGTGCATGATTTTAGGCAGAAAGCCCTGTTGCTGACAAGCATCGAGCATACCGCCCTCAATACCCGAAAGCGGGTCTAAGGTATTAGACCATGTAAAAGGAGGCTCATTGCCCGGGAAAAATATCTCTTCGTGCTGCATTCCCCCCCCACCCGGACGGCCGAAACGTACGTTTAAAGTAATTCTTCTCGGGCCGATGTGTACATTTACTCCCTCAAAAACAGGTTTGTTGTCTTCGTCGGCATTGAAGCCTAAATGCAGAAAACTGCGCAGGTAATTGCCACATTGCGATACCCCAACCCCTATGGCAGCTTTAGTTTGATTCATTAACAGGTTATCAGCCTGTTGCGCATATCTGAAAAACGAGACTATGTCTCGGGTGGCGGCAAAACCTAAACCCAAAACCAAAGGATTTTTGGCTGTATAATCTAATTCATAAATATAGTTGGGGTCAAACCCACCTTTTACCGAAATCTGGGTAGTGCTGGGTTTACCCGGAAAAGCCTCTTTGGTACAATCGGCAAAAGCCCAGTCTGTATTGGGGACTCTTTCAGGTTCGTCAGCCGCATGAATGCGTCTCGTTAGTGTAGCAGTAGCATTGTCTAAAGAAACCGTTTCGTAAGCCTTATGAAACTGGGCGCTGAATGCTCCTCCGCTCAGGTTTTGTGTGGGCGTATTTTCACTCACTATCAGTTCGGCATGGAGTTTCCCTATAATCTCTTTGCCGTTTTCGGTAGCCACAGGTACCTTAATTTTGAGTTTATTATCGCCAAAAATATCTCCTTGCCAGCCACTCCACAGATATATATAGCCTCTTTTCATTAAGGTAGTATCTGCTCCAAATACATTACCCCGGTTGGGCACATTATAAAAAAGCAGATGATTACTCTTGTTTAAATCAAGGGGTTTCAGCATGATAAATTCCATTTCATACTCTACCATTCCTCTTTCGTTGCGAGGTGCCAGCGCAATATCCTGAATGATGGTATTATGTGTATCCGCCGGATTCACTTCTCCAAAAGCTCTGCCTGTCAAGCGTTGGTATTGGCCTACACTCCCAAACTGCCTGCCATTAGCATAGAGTTCGGTTTTATCAATCACAATTCTGATAATACGGGCTTCGCTGGTAAATGCCCAAAGACTTAGGAAAAATAGAAGCAGTAGTGTTTTTTTCATGGTCAGGTAAAATAGTTTTGAACAAATAACTCTCTGACCAATACTATTAGCAGAGAGTTATTAAAGAATGAATCAGCGAATATATCTGCTGAAAATAAGAAACCAAAATATTAACCGACAGAATCCTATCAATCATATTTAATCAACCAAGCGTATGAAACATGTTTAATTGCGAATTATTCTTGAACTGTGATTTAACTGATTAAATGATTTCGCTGATTATCAATTGAGAATAATTATGTTTTCATTAATGAAAACAGCAAATCAGTTCAATCATTAAATCAGTTAAATCACAGTTCAAGACGATTACGGCTGCGCTACTACCTCTAATAATTCTTTATCGTGGTGGTAACGGATGGTACTGGTGTTATCAAAGAACATAGTTGCTCCTTTTTCTACTGTGTATGGCTCCCATTTTGGTAGTCCGTTGGCATTCGGATTGCCTGTTCTGGCAAAGTTTATCCATGCCTGACTCATTTTATCAGCCAATGCCTGTGCCTCTTTGCCTCCTCCTGTCATTTCTTCGCAACGGGCAATATTGTTAAACACAAACGGGAGTTCCATACAGTGCATGGCTTTGTATTTACCACCTAATACCGGAGACTGCCACGAGAACAGATACATATACACAGGCGCACCACCTGCAGTAGATTTGGCTTTAGCCTGTGTAACCGCACCCGGACGGAACATCAAATCCACATCCATCAAATCAGAAGGTTTGGTATCTTTCGGAAACGCTTTCTTTACTGCGGCTATATACGCATCTGTTTTATCTTTATATCTGTTTTTCAAAAAGCCGTTTACTTTGTCTTCAGTAGCATTGCTCATATTACTGAATAAAGAAGCCATGAATTCGTTTTTCACGGTACCAATCAGCAACGGAATGTTTTTAGATAATTCAACAGCCTGAGGGTCAGTAAACTGATAAGGCAAAAAAGTACCATCACGGCTCGGGCCCCAGCTTACACCAAATGCACCTGTTGATTTTCCTTCAGCTTTCATTTTATCACCTACAATTTTCAGAGCTTTGTTACCTGCAGCTACCAGTTCAGCATAAGGCACTTTCTGAATATTATCAATTTGTCCCGGCTCTATGTTCAGGGCTTTTAATACCTCTGCTCCAATCAACTGGGTATCTGATTTCTCTAAAAGGGTAGTACGGAATGCACCACTCTGATTAACAGCTTTATGGAATAAACCTTTAGCTGATGGCGCAGCCATTAAAGTATTTACTTTGGCTCCCCCACCCGATTGTCCGAAAATCATCACATTATTAGGGTCTCCGCCAAAGTTGGTGATATTGGTTTTTACCCATTCCAAAGCCGCCACCATATCAACAATACTCAGGTTAGCCGACTGTTTATATTTATCGCCATAGGCTGATAAATCAAGATAGCCTAAGATATTCAGACGGTGATTAATAGATACGACTACCACATCACCTTTTTTTGACAGATTCTCGCCGTCATAAGAAGGTAACTCCTGCGATGAACCTGCGGTGAAACCACCGCCATGAATCCAGAATAATACGGGTCTTTTTTTCCCGTCGTTGATACCCGGAGTCCAAACATTCAGGCGCATACAATCTTCGCTGGTATAACCCCAGTCGTGATGGAATACAAACTCTGATTCGTCCTGCACGGTAGTAGTGGGGGTCATTAATGGGGCTACAGGGCCATACGTCATTGAACTGCGAACCCCATTCCACGGTTTAGGTTTTTGCGGAGACTCGAAACGTTTGGCTTCTGCATACGGAATACCCTTATAGGTATAGATGCTATTATGCACATAGCCACGCACTTTACCTGCATCGGTATTAGTTACGGCTACGTCTTCTCCGGTTAGTAATTGTGCCGAAGCATTTGCCACAAAGCAGAATGCTAAAAGCGATAAGATGATTTTTTTCATTGAATAAGGATAGATTGGGATAGATATTGATATTTTGAATGAGTGAATGATTGATTGTCTGAACTTTGATTTAACTGATTTGATGATTAAACTGATTAATCAAGAAACATGCTATCATAGGATAAAGTTAATTCAATGAATATATCAGTGAAATCAGGTCAATCAGTTAAATCAGAGTTCAAGACAATCATTCGTTATTTATTATTCCCATAAGCCTTGTCTAAAAACAGGTATCGGGCGTCGTCTTTGGCGTTTTCTGCTTTCGATTCTGTGTTCAGAATCATCACCGGAGGGGTGGCATCACCTGCTTTAGCGGCTGGCCAGTCAGGTAATTTTGCGCCATTCGGATTTCCTGTTTTGATAAAATTGGCAAAATAGTTCAGCATAGTTTCCGATACTTTGTAATCGTCTGCTGTCCAGGCATACTCTTTAATCAGATGCAGATTGCCCATGCAATACTCAATTTCGCAGGCATGCGGAGCTCCCACTGGTTCAGGCATTTTAGGCGTATTTCCATCTTTTCGCACAGTACCACCTGCTAAACCTGATGCCAAAGATTGGTCAACCAACGGCGGACGAAGTTTGCTGTATAAATATCTGTACACAGGCTGACTGCTGTTGTTACGGTGCAGGTCGAACCATTTCCAGGTACTATAAGCAATAAAACGGTCGGAAGCTAAGGCCGTAGCCGACAACTCAATTTCTTTTTCTGAGCCATGCGGGTAGAGTTTTAATACTTCTTCATAATCGTTCGGATACTCTTTTTTCACACGGGCTATATAAGCGTCGTCTTTAAAGTTGGGGCCGAACATAAAAGCTGCTCCCGGAATTTCGGCTGAGTTCCAGCCTAATAACAAGGGTACTTGTGCCTGCTCTTTGGCTGCAAAAATCTGAGGGATTGTTTTAGGATAGAAATATCCGTCAATCACAGTCGGGAAACCAAATCTTTTTGATTCGTTATAAATCTCATACACTTCACGGGTGCTTAAGGCTCTTAGTTTTGCCAGTGTCGGATACCCTGCATTTTTAGCAAATTCTGCCCCTACTTTTTCAGCTTCGGCTAACGGTACAGGAGCTAAGGTCGGATTGATACCCGCACCACTTTCACCAATGGCGCCTGATATCAATCCTCTTGATAACGGCGATGCCATTTGCGCACTTACAGAGATAGAACCTGCTGACTCTCCGGCAATAGTTACTTTCTTTGGGTCTCCGCCAAAAGCAGCAATATTTTTCTGTACCCATTTCAAGGCAGCAGCCTGGTCTAATAAGCCATAGTTGCCTGAGGCTTTGTAAGGCGCTTCGGCACTTAATTCGGGGTGCGCAAAGAAGCCGAAGATATTTAAACGATAATTTACCGTAACGGCCACAATTCCTTTTTTCGCCATTGCTTCGCCATCATAACGTGGCTCAGAGGCATCTCCTGCTACAAATCCACCTCCAAAAAAATACACTAATACAGGCAGGTCTTTGGTATTGCGTTTGGCTGGCGTCCATACATTGAGGTAAAGACAATCTTCACTCACACCATTCGAACGGGAATTCATGTCGCCGAAAACTACAGTCTGCATAGGTCTTGCAGCAAATTTTTTGGTTTCTTTTACGCCTTTCCAGTTATCAACAGGTTGAGGGGCTTTCCATCTTAAATTTCCTACGGGTGGTTTGGCAAACGGGACTCCGAAATAGGTCTGAATACCCGTTTTAGTATCGTAATTTCCTTCAATTATACCGTTTTCTATAGTGGTCTGAACGGCAAACGCATTGTTGTTCTGTGCTTGTGCCATGAGGTTACACGCAAAAAAAAAGGCTAATCAAATAGCATATTTTTTTCATTTTTTTGATAAAATTTAGTTATTGTCTCAATTTGTGACAATAATAATTGGTTTTTTGAAATAATCATACTTATTTTTGAAAAATTTATATTTGCACCGGATTTAAACGCACCTCAGGGAAGTGGAAGAAAAAAGATATTTGCCTCATATTGCCTACGACTCGGTTATTTTTGGTTTCTCGGGTAATCAACTTAAAATTCTGATTATGAAATACCATAATACAGGTTTATTTGCCTTGCCCGGTGGCTTTGTGAAGATGGATGAAGAC
Organism: Emticicia agri; assembly: GCF_004168285.1. GTDB lineage: Bacteria > Bacteroidota > Bacteroidia > Cytophagales > Spirosomataceae > Emticicia > Emticicia agri. The sequence goes on from NZ_SEWF01000004.1 coordinate 208,590, forward strand.
CTGAATGCCGCCGTGAGAAGAGGATTGAAAGAAAGAACAGGCTTAGATAATATCTATTTAGAGCAGTTTTATACGTTCGGCGATGTGGCTCGTTACCAATCCGGAGTAATGAAAACTATTTTAGAAGCCAATGGTTATAGCGTACCCGAAAATCACTGGATGCTTGACCGTTTTATTTCAATAGCTTATTATGCTTTAATCAATTATGATAAAGTGGTACCTACACCCGATGCCCTCTCGGATTCGTGCGACTGGTATGCACTTGACAAATTGCCTCCCTTAATGCAAGACCATAGATTAATAGTAGAAAAAGCCTTGCAAACCCTGCGAGATAACCTTGAACGTAAACTGGTGGGTGTGAATCTTTTACCTCCCCTGTTTACGATGAACGAACTGCAAAAAGTGTATGAGGCAATTTTAGGTGAGAAACTGAGAAGAACTACTTTCCAGCGTAAAATGCTGAGTCTTAATTTTCTGCAACGCCACGATAAACAGTACTCAGGCAAAGCCCACAAAGCCCCTTATCTGTATAGTTTTAAGCAGTGAGTGCGGGTAATTTGTAATGAAGCTATCAGTTAATGTTCGGCTGAATATATTAAGATTCAATCGAACAATACTGCTATCGAGTTAATATCATTTATCTAAAAGAGAAATTCTTGATTTAGTTCCCTTAAAAATATCTGCTGTATTATCTACTCGCAGATTGGTTGTATAAGGAATATATATAGCAGACAGGCCGACTCCTGAAACTACTGAAAGAACAACTACTTTGACTTTATCATCATCAAAACAAAAAACATAAGGGTCTTTAATCTTAAACTCAGGATAGCGTTCTCTATAAAATGTTCCTACCTCTCCTGCCACAGCAGTATTCGAAGTAAAAACTACAGTTACGGCCTCTAATTTGTTATTTTCAAAACTATATAATACCGTTCTGATAGCCTCATTTTCGCCTTCGTAAGCAATTGTGTTGTTATCCAGTTGTTTATAGAATTTTCTTCTCTCTTTTGATTTCACAAACTCCTTACTTGCCCCAAATTCAGCAATAGGTTCAGTGAGTATATCACTATACGGAATAACATTAATGCTCGCCTGTAATATCTGCCCTTTTGAGATACCGGTTACATGGCTAAGGCCGACTTTGCGGGCTCTATACTTACCTTTTGCATCAATTTTTCCAATTTTTTCATGCCCTGAAGACCATTCAATTTCTGTGGCATCTACCAGTGCTGTTCCTCTTTTCAGATTAAACTGATGGCTTTCGTCATGATGTAGTTCTACTTCAATGTCAGAAATAGTTAAAGGTTCTACTTCTTCTGTGCAGGAAATGGCAATTAATGAAACAATGAGTATTCTTTTTAGCATAGTATATGTTGTTTGGCAGTTAATGTTCTAAAAGTATTTTTTATAATTCTATTCTTTATTACAGAATAAGGCAAAAGAGATAATTTTGGAAGAGGGATTGTGGCTTTGGATCTGTTAACTATCTCTTGGGTTATCAATCGTAGTGTTAGTCGTTCTTTATACGTAAAAGTAAACATTTAAACAAATTAATTTTCTTAGATGCAGTAAAAGAACGGTAAAAAACGATTATAATCATGGAAATTTCCTAAAATTGTCATCAAAAAAGCTGATGAGACATTAGCTATAATTCGGTCAAAATCAGGTTTAGTTAGAAGATACCGTTCAGAGAACGGCTGGGCGCCCCCGGCTGGGCGCCCCCGACTGACACAACGACTGATAACTCCGTTACGGATATATATTCAGCCGAACGATAAGAGATTATATTTCTCAAGTGTGTTTCAATCCACTTTGAAACACACTTGTGAAATTTTCTGACTAACGAATAATGCTAAACAAATGCTTCCATCTGATTTTATTCAGAAAAGTACCATCTTTGTCAATCGACATCCAGACAAAAACTGCTTTGCCTACAATGTGGTCTTCGGGTACAAAGCCCCAGAAACGGGAGTCGTCAGAGCCATGACGGTTATCGCCCATCATGAAATAATAATTCTGCTTAAAGGTATAAGAAGTAATAGGTTTGCCATTGAGCACAATCTGCCCGTTGAGGTATTTGGCATCATCGTTACCGTCGAACGTTGTAATGATGCCCTTATACATGGCAATATTTTTTTCATCTAACTGAATCGTAACACCTGCTTTCGGCACTATGATAGGCCCGAAATTGTCACGATTGTATGGGAACAGGCGTGAGTTATAAGGAAAAGTATTGTAGTTGGGATTAGTAGTATCTGCTTTGGCTTGCACCAACGGACTGATGTTCTTCACAAAGTCCAGTCCTTTCATGTCTTTTACAGCTTGTTCGGTGGCTTTTACCAGATAAATGGTTTTATCTTCTGCGCTTATCTCCTGACCAAATTCGGTAATGCCGTATTTCTGAAAGACCTTATCGTTTACCTGTGTATTGGTTTCAATTTCGTACTCCATCTGCATTCCGGCAGTATTACTGAAAACCTTTCCATTTACATAGGCCTGACCTTCCAGCATTTCAACAGCATCACCGGGCGTACCGATACAACGCTTGATATAGTTGGTTCGCAAATCAACAGGATACTTATCATAACCGCCAAATTCATCAGGCCTCTCGGGGCAACCCGGATAATTGAAAACAATTACATCGCCATTTTTGGGTTTGGTAAAACCGGGTAAGCGGTATTGGGGTAACTGAATCCAGTCAAGAAAAGAAGGAATTTCTGTAAACCAGATTTTCTGATGGGTAAGCGGAACTTGTAAAATGGTTTTTGGGGTACGGGTGCCGTAATGAAATTTACTTACAAAAATGTAGTCTCCGGTCAGCAAGGTACCTTCCATTGAGCCACTTGGAATGGTGTAAGGTTCAAATAACAGCCATCTGATGAGCGAGGCAGCCACTACGGCAAACACAACGGAGTCGAGCCACTCTCTGAATGGGGTTTTCTTTTTGGGTGCTTTTACAGGCGGTTTTGGAATTTCTGCGGTAGAGGTCTTGTCGGTCATTCGCTTTTAAATAAGATTGTCTGGCTTTGACAGCCAACCTTCTGAATGGTTTAGTTGCGCAGAAAATATTATTAACGGGCTGATATTTAACCATTCAATAACAACTCTACTGTAGAATAACAATGCGTTTTTAAGGATAAAGCAATCATTAAGAAACCAAATGGTACAAAGGTTTCTGGACCTGATGGGGCGGATGTCAATAATTCTCCACATTTTGTGTAGCTATCATGCTATTATTCTGTCTATTTTTGCCTGCTAAAACCTTATACACAAATGTCTTATTGCTTTGCGATTGAGCGCATGAGTGGTGCGCAGAAAGAATTACATAAAAACTACCACGACAATCACTACGGATTCCCGATACATGATGATAACGAGCTTTTTGGCAGATTGATATTAGAAATCAATCAGGCAGGTTTGAGTTGGGAGACCATTCTACGTAAAGAACAGTCTTTCAGGTCTGCCTACGATAATTTCAATATTGAAATGGTAGCTAATTACACCGAAGCCGACCGTGAAAGACTGATGGCTGATGCCGGAATTATCAGAAACCGATTGAAAATCAATGCCGCTATTGAAAACGCCAGAACCATTCTGACCTTACAGCAATCGCACGGCTCGTTTGAAAAATGGCTGGAAGCCAACCATCCCCGCAGCAAAGATGAATGGGTAAAACTGTTTAAGAAAACTTTCAGATTCACAGGCGGCGAAATAGTGAACGAGTTCCTGATGAGCATCGGCTATCTGCCGGGTGCCCATACCGCCTCCTGCCCTGTTCATGAAAAGATTTTAGCAGAGAAGCCGCTCTGGAGTACATAAAGCGAATGATGATTTGCCCTACGCTGAAAAATTGGTAATTTGCGCCCCATTATTATCGATAAAACCTTTCTCAAAATAAGGGCATTTAGCATTTCAGTATGGCGCAGACATTCGGAAAAACCTGGTGGGGACAGCAATGGCTTAACTCTTTAAAAAATATTGATTATGGCAACCGGATTCCACGGGGTAGCACGTATGCCCGCAATGGTTCAGTTAAAAAAATTGAACTGGTTGATAACCAGATTTTTGCCAAAGTACAGGGTAGTCGCCCAAAGCCTTACAACATAGCTATTGTTCTGCCACCTTTTACTGATTTGCAACGGCGGTCTTTCATGGAGCAACTGGCTCTAAGACCTGTTATTATCTCAAAACTACTCAATCGTGAATTAGACCCTGAAGTATTGGCTATTGCCGAACGATTAGGGTTAAAGGTTTTTCCGAGACAATGGTCTGACCTAAAAATGCAGTGCAGTTGTCCTGACTCGGCTGTTCCGTGTAAGCATCTGGCGGCTGTTATCTTTAAAACGAGTGTTGAAATAGACAATAACCCTTTTGTTATATTTGAGTTGCATGGCATGGATTTGCTTGCCGAAATGAATAAACTCGGCAATTTTGTTTCGAAAGACAATGTAGCCATCTCTACACTTGAAAGCCTGTATTTTGATAAAAATGTAAAAAAAGCAAAGAAACCTGTTTTCAATGCTGAAAATGCGTATCAGAAACTTGCCTACAGCACCATTCCATCTGTGCATGAGCCTTTGCTGACACTGCTTTCAGATAATCCCGTATTTTATACCGAAAAAACTGATTTTAAAGAAAAATACAGAGTTAATTTAGGGTATGCCATTAAAAATGCCCAGAAACTATTGCAAGGTAAACTGGAAATGGACGACTTGATTCGCCATTTCAGAACAGCCTCACCACTTGCCATTGACAAGCATACCCGTATTGAAATCAGGATTGATACCGACCATCAGCCTAAAGCACTATTCAACAATCATGCTTTTATTTTTTATCAGTTGTTGACACCCCTTTCGCAGATTCCGGCTAACAAGATTCCTGACTACCAGCCATCTGTAGCTGCGCTTCATACGTATTTTCAACTGGCGCTGCATCTGATAAGTAATGGAGCAGTAGTGCCGCAGATTCTACAACTGTCTGACAAGCAATACCTGATACGCTGGTTGCCTGCCATGCTTAACAAAGAGGTTCGGACATTGATAGAAAAAGTCGAACACATTACCCCGCCTGATATTTTTGTATGGCAGGATAAAACCAACGAAAAAGGTATCAGCAAAAACCTTTCTCTCAATCTGCTTTCTGTTTTTATCACCGATTTAATCTCGGTTCTGGTTGATAAAATCCCTGACGATTTATACATAAATCTTTTCTTTAAACGAAAAAGGTATGATTTCAGAAAACCTGGCGAGGAGGCTTTGAGTGGGGGAATACAGGCATGGCTGCAAAAATATTATTTATCATCGGGTAATTATAAACTTCAACTCGTAGTTGAAGAAACCAACGGCGACCGTTTCAGGGTTAGTATCAATGTTGACTCTACCGATAAATTGTGGGACGGAGCAGTATCTCTGCACCAGATTCTGACACTTAAAAAATTCGACAAGCATCGGTTTGAAATCTTACAGGGAATTACCCAACTCAGCCCATTTATAAAGGGGCTTGATGCGTATATTAATAGTCAGGGCGAACAACCTATCCTCATGGAAAATGAGGTTTTTACGCCTTTTTTGCTGAAAATGATTCCGGTTATTGAGCTGTTAGCTATTGATATACTATTGCCAAAGTCGCTGAAAGAATTGTTGAAACCTAAGGTAAGCCTGCAACTGAAAGCGAAAAAAGGCAGGTCATTCCTGCGGTTAGACCAGTTACTCGATTTTGACTGGCAGGTAGCAATCGGAGATACTTTCATGAGTCAGGAAGAATTTAAAAAACTGCTGAAAAAATCAGACACCTTAATCAAATACAAATCGCAGTATGTCTATGCCGGCAAAGAAGACCTTGAAAAACTCTACAAACATTTCAATGCCGATAAAGAGTTATCTGCTTTTGAACTGCTGCGTGTAGCTTTAAGTGGAGAGTATTATGGGGCTAAAATAAGCCTGACAGACGAGGTAAGTGCTTTAATCAAAGAATTATCAGAGGTAAAAGAAGTGCCATTGCCTAAACATATAAACGCCAACCTGCGACCTTATCAGGAAAGAGGATTTGCCTGGATGTATAGAAATGCACAGATTGGGTTTGGCTCTGTAATTGCCGACGATATGGGTCTTGGTAAAACCTTACAGGTAATTACGACTTTGCTGAAATACAAGGAAGAAGGCTTGCTTGATGGGAAAAAAGTACTGGTGGTTGCGCCAACCGGATTGCTGACTAACTGGCAGGCCGAGATAGAGAAATTTGCCCCTATGCTAAAGGTTCAGGTTTTTCATGGCACTAACCGGAAAATCGGAGAGAACTTTGACATCTTGCTTACGTCTTATGGCATTGCCCGAACCGAAGCAACCCTGCTGAAAAAACAGTCGTGGCATTCGTTAGTCATAGACGAAGCACAGCACATAAAAAATCAGGATACTGCGCAGGCAAAAGCCATTAAAAGTATTGGTGCCGACAGTTTTATTGCCATGAGCGGAACACCCATTGAAAACCGTCTGAGCGAATTCTGGAGCATTATAGATTTTAGTAACCGTGGTTTACTGGGCAATCAGAAAGAGTTTCAGGAAACCTATGGTATGCCTATTGAGGTTTATAATGATACCGATGTAGCCGAAACCCTGAAAAAAGTGACGGCTCCGTTTATGATGCGCCGCCTGAAAACAGATAAAACCATTATCAGCGATTTACCGGATAAAATAGAGATTGACAGTTTTGCCACCTTGGCCAGAGAGCAGGCAAGCCTTTATGAAAAGACGGTGGAAGAAGCCATGAAAGAAATTGAGATGATTGATGATTCAGATAAAAAAGGCTTGTTTGTGCGTCAGGGTCTGGTATTACAGATGATTCTGGCGTTGAAACAAATCTGTAATCATCCGGCACAATTCTTAAAAAACAAGCAGTGGGATTCTTCACAAAGTGGCAAATTAGCCCTTCTTTTTGATAAACTCGACAGCATTGTTGAAAGCAATGAAAAGGTGCTGATTTTTAGTCAGTTTACTGAAATGGGTAAAATGCTCAGACATTTTATTGAAGAACGGTATGCTGAAAGACCCCTGTTTTATCATGGAGGCAATACCATCAAAGAAAGAAAAGAAATGGTTGAGGCATTTCAGACCAACCATGCCGATAAAATCTTTGTACTATCTTTAAAAGCAGCCGGAACAGGCTTAAACCTGACTGCTGCCAACCATGTCATTCATTATGACTTGTGGTGGAATCCGGCTGTGGAGGCACAAGCTACCGATAGGGCTTACCGTATCGGACAAAAAAGTAATGTCATGGTGCATAGGCTTATTACTAAAAATACCTTTGAAGAGCGCATCAATGAAATGATTCAAGCCAAGAAAGCCCTTGCCGACATGACAGTTGCCACAGGCGAAAGCTGGATAGGCAACCTGAGTAATAAGGAAATCAAGGATTTGTTTAAGATGAACGGATAATTTGTTTCTGATTGAGTGAAGTTTATGCCTTAACTATAAATAGTATGTTTGAACTACTGGCTGCAAAACTATCTGCCATACCTAAAAAGATTTTTCTGATAGACAGTGTCGGAGGCTTTTTAACTACACTTATCTTAGCTACTATTCTGGCAAATTTTGAGGCATACTTTGCCATGCCTAGGCACATAGTTTATGTGTTAGCAGCAATCGGTTTGGTGTATATGTGTTATTCTTTTGCCTGTTATTTTTTCATCACAAACCATTATCGGCTTTTCTTAAAACTCATTGTTTTTGCCAATATCTTTTACTCTTGCCTCACTCTTGGTTTGGTTTGTTATTTTTACGGAAACCTGACTGTTTTGGGTATTTCTTATTTTCTTTTAGAAATTGTGGTGATTGTATGTTTGTCTATTATTGAATATAAGACCTACCAGTTATTATCAGCCAGTACTTGATAAACAACCTTTTTATTTTTAGAAATTTCCCATAGTTAACTAACAAAAAAAGCCCTCCCATTGCTGAAAGAGCTGATACGACTGGATTTAAACTACAGAACCACCGCATTAATTCCACATAGTGCCATGCAAACCTAAAACAATGCCCATCCATAAACCTACTAAATAGATAAGCACTGCCAGTATATTGGCTATTATTTTTTGGGTGCTTCCCTGAACACGAAGAAAATCAAGAAAATGATTACATACACCTGCGGCCGCTCCTGCCAAAGGGGTAACAATTAAGGGTTGAACTAACCAGTATTGTCCCCAGTCAGGATGATTCGGATTTACTCTTAATACAAAAAAAAGTATTACGGCCAACCCGATAGCAGTACCAATGAGTACGCGCCTGATTAACAATGGGGTATTAAAATTCTGTGCTGATAAATTGTTTTTCGCTGTCATAATTTTATAATGTTTTTTATATTACTATACAATTTTGCCACGATGTACACAAAAGTCACAATGTTACACAATTTGTTAAAGTGAAAAATTAACTAAGCGTTCCTGTTTAGTCCTATTATTAAAATTGTATAGTAGTATACATGTTTTTATCTGGTTGATTGTCTTTAAACTCTATTGAATATTTGTAGGCATCAAACTCTGCTTTTTCTGAAGTAGTTCTGTATTAGATTACCTACAAACCCAAATAACAAACCGCTGATAACCGAAATAATAACTACTGCACCGGGTGCCAGTTCGTCATCAGGCGATGTTCTGTCGATAACTAATATTTTGAACAGAAACAGAAACCCGGCCATTCCGATAATAAATCCTGTGATTTTACCTGCCATGTTTTTCATAATTGTATTTTTTTTAAAGATTGAACCATTGATTTATATCATTTATTGACACAGTGATTAATCCCATAAAGTACCGTCAAGCCCTGCTACCATGCCCATCCAGAGACCAATCAGGTAAATAATAACCATTAAAACATTAGCCAATATCTTTTTTGACCCACCCTGGTTACGAAGAAAATCGAGCAAATGGTTGCATAACCCGGCCAATGCACCAGCCAATGGTGTAACAATAAAGGGTCTTACCATCCAATACGGTCCCCATTCAGGATGTGGTGTTTTAATGGGTAATATAAATAGCGCAATTAAGGCCAAACCGATTGCGGCTCCAGTTAATACCCGTTTGATTAATAAAGCCGAATTAGATGGCTGTGCTGTTAAATTGTTTTTCGCTGTCATAATGTTGTAAGTTTATATTTGATTTGTAAATTTTCCAGTACTTAAATCGAACTTTAAACGCAACGGATTAACAATCCGTTTTACTTAATTTTCTTTTGTAAAAACTCTTTCTCCGTTACGGCGTTTTACTGTCATCTGCTTTTTGGCAAGGTCAAATTCTACTACTACCGCCCCCTCAATCTGAAATTTTTCCTGTGTTACGGCTTCAAGCGCCACAGCGGTTGAGTTGGGTGGTTGAAAGAACAAAGTAGTGCCGTCTGTAGTAACGGTAAATTTCACAGGGGCTTCCGGTGTTGCATATACTCCGGCATATTTTTCAAGTATTTCACGGCTGACTGAGACTGATTCGAGCGCAGGAATCTGAAATGGTTTATTGTAATAAATATCTGTTGCTCCGTTCATGATATTGCCTACCGGATAAACCTTAGCATTAGTAGCGTAGGCCACCACCAGTTTTTCTTCGGGTAGATAAGCCAGCCATGCGCCATAGTTGTCGGCACCGCCTGTATGTCCATAGAAAGTCTTTCCGGCAAAGGTGAAAGGCTCCATGCCCAAGCCATCGCCATCTACAATGGTTTTCATCTGTTCAAGACTCTCATTGGATACTATTTTACCATCGAACAATGCCTGAATGAATTTTGCCATGTCGACTGGTGTAGAGATAATAGCTCCTGCACTGAATAAAATACTCGGATGAGTTTCGGCTACCGGTTTCCATTCGCCCCCAAGGTTCATGTAAGTAAGTGCTTCATTTTTGCTGGCATCAATATTTCCGGTAGCGATGTAAGTATCTTTTAGACCGATTTTTGAAAAGATTCTTTCTTCAACAAGGGTTGCATAGGGTTTGCCCGTTACCTTTTCCAGAATAAGTCCTAAAACCAGATAAGCCGAATTACTGTACACATGTTTAGTACCCGGTTCAAAATCAGGCGTGGCTTTGGTGATGAGCGCAAGCATTTCTTCTTTGGTCATCGGTGTTGTATTCACATTTTCCTTTGCATTCTGTTCACGCTTGATATTCGGAATACCACTGCGATGCCTGAGTATCTGCAGAATGGTAATTTTCTGGGCATTGGGAATCTGTGGAAAAAATTTATCAATAGTATCGGTGAGTTTTAGTTTTCCTTCTTCCACAAGCTGAATAAGCACCGCAGCCGTGAACATTTTGGTTATCGAACCAATTCTATACCGTGTATGAAGGCTTGAAGGTTTCTTTTCATTGCCATTAATGTGGCTGTAGCCAATAGCCTTGCTATATTGTACTTCGCCATTTTTAGCAATCACGAAAGTACCCATAGCCTTGTTTTTTTCGGCAAGACGGTCAAAAAACTGGTCGAGTTTTGCTTTGTCGAACGACTGCCCGTAGGTCAGGTTGCAAAGTAGCATGGTCAGAGAAATGGTAAAAAATAGCTTTTTCATAATTTGAGATAAACTGCTGACAGGCAGCGTTTGAGCTTTATTTAAAGTACTGTAATGCTTTTTTATATGAATGCTTTGGGTCTGAAATCTGTTTTTCTCTCTGCTTTCCTTCTCTCTTTTATTCCGCTTACTCTCCTATCTGTTGAATGACAGGACAAAGGTAATTGAAAGTACTTTGTATTTAAAAGTAATTTGAGAAAAAATTTTCAACTATTTTCAATTTGTCTCTACTGCTTTATTTTAAAGATTTAGTTTTTCAATTATTTGCTGTTAAAATCTTGAGTCAGAATTATTATAGATGCCTTCATGCGTATAGTCATAAGAATACATCTGAAGTAAATATACCTTTACAAATCTGTCGTTAATCATAAGAGGGGTCTTAAATATAGATTTCATCTATCAAACTATAGAATTATTCGATTTTGATTATTATACCTAAGATTATACCTTTACACCCTCAGACTTTTAGTACAACTTAAGTATTCACAAAATCTATAAACTTTCTTACGAAAAATGGAAAAAGAATCAGGCGATATCAGCAAGTGTCCGTTTCATAACGGTACCATGACAAGCAATACGGGTGGTGGCGGCACCAGAAACCGTGACTGGTGGCCTAATCAGCTTAAACTGAATATTCTGCGCCAGCACTCTTCAAAATCAAATCCGATGGAGGCCGATTTTGACTATGCCGAAGCCTTTAAAAGCCTTGACCTTGAAGCAGTAAAACAAGACCTTCATGCGTTGATGACAGACTCTCAAGACTGGTGGCCTGCCGATTTCGGGCATTATGGCCCTTTGTTTATCCGTATGGCCTGGCATAGTGCAGGTACGTATCGGGTAACTGATGGCCGTGGAGGTGGTGGCTCTGGGCAACAACGTTTTGCTCCGCTGAATAGCTGGCCTGATAACGTAAGCCTTGACAAAGCCCGCCGTTTACTGTGGCCTATCAAACAGAAATATGGCCGTAAAATTTCATGGGCAGATTTAATGATTCTTACAGGTAATATCGCTTTAGAATCAATGGGCTTTAAAACCTTTGGTTTTGCAGGTGGGCGTGCCGATGCATGGGAGCCGGACGAAGATGTGTACTGGGGCTCAGAAAGAACCTGGTTAGGCGGTGATTTGCGTTATGCGCATGGTTCAGATGGTGTACCGAAAGAGCACGGCGTAGTATCGTCAGATGATAATGCTGATGGAGATATGCATACCCGTAATTTAGAAAAACCATTGGCAGCCGTACAGATGGGTTTGATTTATGTAAACCCTGAAGGCCCGGACGGAAACCCTGACCCTATTGCGGCTGCCAGAGACATTCGTGATACTTTTGGGCGTATGGCCATGAATGATGAAGAAACCGTTGCCCTGATAGCCGGTGGACATACCTTTGGTAAAACGCATGGTGCTGCTCCGTCGTCGCACGTAGGCAAAGAGCCGGAGGCTGCCGATGTTGAATTGCAGGGCTTTGGATGGAAAAACAGCTATGGTTCTGGTGTAGGTGCTGATACCATTACCAGTGGGCTTGAAGTAATCTGGACCACTACGCCAACTCAATGGAGTAATAATTTCTTTGAAAACCTTTTCGGTTTTGAGTGGGAACTCACCAAGAGTCCGGCAGGTGCGCACCAATGGGTAGCCAAAAATGCAGATAGCATTATACCTGATGCGTATGATGGTGCCAAAAAGCATTTACCAACCATGCTTACCACCGACTTAGCGTTAAGATTCGACCCGGTTTACGAAAAAATATCAAGACGTTTTCTTGAAAACCCTGATGCCTTTGCCGATGCCTTTGCCCGTGCCTGGTTTAAATTAACTCACCGTGATATGGGTCCTCGTGCCCGTTACCTGGGTCCTGATGTACCAGAAGAAGTATTGCTATGGCAAGACCCGATTCCTGCGGTTGACCACGTATTGGTAGACGATGCCGATGTGGCTTCTTTGAAAGCCAAAATACTTGAATCAGGGTTGAGCGTTTCAGAACTGGTATCTACGGCGTGGGCATCAGCTTCTACTTTCCGTGGGTCTGACAAACGTGGAGGTGCTAATGGTGCCCGTGTTCGTCTGGCTCCGCAAAGATACTGGCGTGTCAATAACCCGACACAGTTACAAAAAGTATTGGGCATATTAGAAGCTATTCAGAAAGAATTTAACGGTGCACAGGCCGATGGCAAAAAAGTGTCGATAGCCGACCTGATTGTGCTGGCAGGTGCCGCAGGTATTGAAAAAGCAGCCAAAGATGCCGGACAGGAAATCACGGTTCCGTTTACTGCCGGACGTATGGACGCTTCGCAGGAAGAAACAGATGTGGAATCAGTAGGGTATTTAGAACCATTAGCTGATGGTTTCCGCAATTACCGCAAATCACAGATTCGTGTTTCGACCGAAGAATTATTGATAGACAAAGCGCAATTGCTTACTTTAACTGCGCCTGAATTAACGGTATTAGTAGGTGGTATGCGTGCCTTGAATACTAATTTTGATGGTTCTCAGCATGGTATTTTTACTTCTCGCCCTGGTGTGCTTAGTAACGATTTCTTTGTCAATCTGCTCGACATGAGTACTGCATGGAAAGCGGCATCGCAAGACAGAGAATTGTATGAAGGCACCGACCGTGCCACCGGAGAGAAAAAATGGACAGCAACCCGTGCAGATTTAGTATTTGGTTCTAACTCAGAACTAAGAGCCATTGCCGAAGTTTACGGAAGTGCTGATGCACAGGAAAAATTTGTGAAAGACTTTGTAGCCGCATGGACCAAAGTAATGAATCTTGACAGATTTGATTTAGCTTGATAAGGAATCAGAATGGTGTCTCAAAAGGAAATTGCACCAAATATTGTTTGGAAAAGACCCTCACCCCAACCCCTCTCCTGGAAAAGGAGAGGGGCTAAAAGTCTCCCTCTCCCGTGGGAGAGGGAGATTTAGAGGGTGAGGAGAATTTTTTACCAAATAATATTTGGCTTGGTAAACTTTTGAGACAACCTCCTTTTATTTAACTCCTCCCACCAACTCAAACCCTCAACATACCTCTGAATCCTCTGGCAGAATAGTACGAATCGGCGCCGTTATGATAGGTAAATATGTGATTATACCGACGGTCACAAAAGAGGGCACCACCTAATTTTCTGATTTCAGCAGGGGTTTGTATCCAACTTGATGTTTTTAAATCAAAACTTCCGAGTTCCTGTAAAGCCTTATACTGTTCTTCTGTCAGCAAATCAATGCCCATATCGGCTGCCATGTTCATAGCACTATCTGCCGGTTTATGTTCTTTTCTTGCCTGCAATGCTGTATGGTCATAACAAATACTTCTGCGTCCTTTGGGGCTTTCGGGCGAGCAATCACAAAAAAGATATTCTCCGGTCTTTTCATCATAGCCAATTACGTCCGGCTCTCCTTCGGTCATTTCCATTTCATTGATAGAATAGAGTTTTTCTGTATTGCCTTCCAGTTTTGCCTGTACTTTCATCCATTCAATACCTGCATGGCGTTTCATGTTTTTCTCAAAACGGGTTTTCAAAGTTTTCAGTAATTCTTCCTGCTCTTCTGTTGATAGCTCCTGTTTATTCGTATTTTTCATCAGTTTATTGTGTTGAATGGTTTAGAGTATGTTTAAAAATTATTGTTCGACCTACAAGAATATCCGCGCGGCGTCCGCTTTTTCAGTTATGCTGCGTTGCATTTTTTCGATGTAGCTGCCGCTTCGGCGGTCCGATGGCTACATCTGCAAAATACGCCTTGCCTAACTAAAAAATCTTATTCTTTCGGCGGCCGCCGCGCGGTCAGAAAAACAAAATTTAAACATACTCTTATAATTGTTTGTACTGGCATGAATTCATAAAAAAAGAAATCAACTTTAGGATTCATTTTATTGAGGGCTAAGTTTTCTGTCGGCTGGTCTGAAATACCACGAGACCGCAGTCAGGACAATTAATAACAACGGTCCGAAAAGCTCTTTAGCAGTATCGCCAACAGCAATGTGAGAATACACTGCCCCTGACATGGCAAAGAAAAAACCTGCATAAGCCCATTCTTTTACCAATGCAAACTTAGGAACAAGCACGGCTATTACACCCAGCAATTTCCAGATGCCCAATAGTGTCAAAAAATATACAGGATACCCGAGGCGGTTCATCATCTCTGTTTCTTCTTTCAGATGAATAAGCTGAACGCCTCCGGTTGAGGCCATTCCTAACGCCAACCAGACGGTGGCAACCCAATAGGTAATTTTTTGTGTTTTTGTCATGAGATGTTGATTAGATTAGTTTACTTACTACATTTTGTAAACGGTTATGCGCCATATTGATACCCTGCGAAAAGGGCAATTTCAGCATCTGGTCACGCATGGCAACCGATTTATACACCACGTGCATGGTGAGTTTACAGGTATCGTCGGTGAGTTTCTCAAAATCCAGAAATTCGAGCTGAACATCAAAAGGAGTATTCTCCATTTCAAATGTCCGCACAATTCTACTATCCGGAACAAAATCATGAATTACCCCTCCTGACCTTAATAGCACATTTCCCTGCGCATCGCTGGTCTGAAACTGCCAGCTGCCATGCTTTTTATTTTCTAATTTCAGCACTTTTGTTCCCATCCATTGTTCCACAATTTCGGGTTCTACATAAGCTCTGAAAAGTAACGCTAAAGGCAAATCGAACTCCCTTGTAATGGTTAGTTCCTGTTTGCCATCTTCAGCCTGTATTTTTGTTTTTCGTTCCATATTAGCTGTTTTTATATTTTTTCATGATAGATTCCAGTTTGTTGAATCGGTCATCCCATAGCTTGCGGAACGCCTCAATAAAGTCAGCTATCTCATTCATTTTTTCAGGATTAATATGATAATACATTTCTCTGCCATTTGGCTGCTGCTGAAGCAGTTCGCACTCGGTAAGTATCTGTAAATGTTTCGATACCGTAGGTCTTGCTGTATCAAAGTTAGCGGCTATGGCTCCTGCGGTCATAGACTGCGAAGCCACTAATAAAATAATAGCCCTGCGTGTGGGGTCTGCTATTGCCTGAAAAACGTCTCGTCTTAAATTCATTATGTAGTCATTTGACTACAAATATATATGTAGCCATTTAACTACGCAAATTTTTCAGCAGTTTTTTTTGAAGTTTTATTGATTTTTCTGGAATCAGTTAATTTTGTTCTCTTGGTTATAAAGAAAATTAAAAAGCCCTCTCATTTCTGAGAAGGCTTTTTGACCTAAGCTGTATCAGAAACCCAGATGACCTACAAAGACACTTTTTTCTATCCGTCGCTTGTCGCCTTCAGGAATTTAATAAGTCCTTCCATATAAGTTTTCTGGTCGTCCCACATAGCCATGTGGCTGCCATTAGGGCAGAGAAGGTAACTACCATTCTGCACCTGTGTACTCATCCATTGCATGTGGTTAGGGTCCATCGTATCATGCTTGGCACCAATCACCAATGTAGGCACCGTAATATTTTTCAGTTGGGCTTTACGGTCCCAGTTTGCCAGATTCCCTCCTATCCCAAACTCGCTTGGCCCTTGCATGGTTACATACAGCGAATTATTCATCTTGCCGAATGTTCGTGTTACGGGCTCCGGCCATTGGTCAACCGGCATCCGGCAGATGTGTTTGGCATAGAAATTGGGCATCAGTAACTCCATATATTCAGGGTTTGTAAAATCTTTTTTCGCTTCTATCTCACGGATACGGGCAAGTATTTTCGGGTCGAACTGCGGAGCCAGTACACTGTCTGCATATTTGCCATAATCGGGGCAACTGCTCATCATATTTGAGATAATCAGTCCTTTGATGTGTTGCTGATATTTCAGCGAGTATTCCATTGCTAAGATACCCCCCCACGAATGGCCCAAGAGATAAAAATTGGTATTGTCTAATTTTAATGCCTGCCGTACCTGTTCTAATTCCTCTACGAAGCGGGGCAATTGCCAGAAAGTTGTATCTTTGGGGTTATCAGAATTTCCGCACCCTAATTGGTCGTAGTAAATCAGTTCGATACCCTCAACAGGCAAAAAGCTCTCCATACACTCAAAGTATTCATGGGTACCACCCGGCCCGCCATTAAGTACCAATAGTTTAATGCTTGGGTTATTGCCAATTCTCTTTGTCCAGACCTTAAAGTTCCCTTTAGGGCTATTAATTGTAACCATCTGAATACCCCCCGATTTAATACCAGAAGTAGTATCTTTAAAATATTGCGTTAAGATATGATCCTGCGTTGAGGTATGATTCTGGCAACTGCTTAAATAAACTGCCATACAAACAAATAAGGTAAGAAACAGGAGTTTTTTTATCATAGTGGTAGCGTTTGGTTGAATGATACAAATATATAAAAAACCACTACAATCATTGCAAAGAATAGGTTATTCAAATATCAATATAGGCGTGCCGGAACAGCTATACACATATAACAATACATATTCACTAAGTAATATTCAGATAGCTATTTAAACAAAAAAGTCGCCAATGACTGGCGACTTATAAGTAGTTTTCCTTTATTAAAATTGAGGATCTTTTTCCTTCAACATTTCTTCGAGGTTATCCAATCCCATCGTAAAGCCTTCTTTAAAGCCCATATTCAACTGCCCTTCCATATCTGCTGAACTTTCGTACTGAACGGTAACATCAACCATTCCATGCCCGTTTTCTTCGCTAAAAATAATTGTCCAGAAAGAATGAGGCATTTCAGGGTTTTCTTTTCCGTCTTCATCACAGAAGGCATCTGACCACGAAATAAATCTTTTCTCTTTAATTTTATCGTATTCTGCTTTACTCCAGTGCTTTTCGTTTTCAGGGCCAATCATGGCGTAGAGCCACATGCCTCCTTCGCTGAAATTAAAATGTTTAGTTTGTGCACGCCAGGGCTGTGGTGCCCACCATTGATCCAGAATTCCGGCTTTTGTCCAGGCATCCCAAACTGTCTCAAGATTTGCCGGAAATTCACGTTGTACACTCACGGTATTATTTTCTTCATTTACCGTAAAGTCAAATATTAAGTCCTTTGTCATTTTCTTAAGTTTTTAGTTTAACAATAAGGTCTTGTTGTATTAGCTGATCAAAAAACTATACCACTGTAATCATTCCCTATTGGTTTGTGGAATATTATAGGCAATCAGTCAGGTAAGGCTATAAAATGCGTCTCAAATTACCTTCAGGTTGGCGCAAATGCCCCTTGTATAAGTTTGGCATGCGTTTTAGTTTTGTATATACACTCAATACACACATATGCCTACCAATAACAATCCCACAGCCGGACTTGAACTTGCCCAGATTGGCTGGGTAGTTCCAGATATTGATGCCGCAGTAAAACTCCTTTCGGGTACTTTAGGCATAACCGGATTCCCTCCGCCCGAATATATCAAAGCACAGGATTTGAACATGAGCTATTATGGTAAGGTTGTAGAAGCCGACTGGCTGACTACACAAACCTATAACGGCCATACTTTTGTTGAGCTCATTCAGCCGCTTTCAGGCCAAAGTATGTTTCACGATTATCTGGCTAAATATCCCACAGGTGGCACACAGCACCTTGCTTACCGTTTACCAATCAGTAGTTTTGAGCAAGTGGTGAGTAGTCTGCATGAAAAAGGCTTTGAAGTTATCAGTGAAGTTGATCATCCGATTGCCCGTATGCTATTTTTTGATACCTATCAGAAATTAGGGGTTGCCACCGAAATTATGGGTGTTACGCCAAAGGGCTGGGCTGCCATTGAGCAAATGACAAAAGGCTGATAGGCATCACCCCCCAACACTTTAAAAATTATCAATTGAAAGAAAATCAAAACTTCGAAACTATATGAGAAAAGTAATTTTTGGAATAAATATTTCTATAGATGGTTGTTGCGACCACACCAAACAGACAGGCGGTGAAGATGTCCATGTATTTTTTGCCCAACTCATGCAGGAGGCCGACGTACTCGTGTATGGTCGTAAAACCTATGAATTGATGGTTCCTTTCTGGCCTGATATGGCAAAAAATCAGTCAGGAGACACCCAAGAAATGAACGATTTTGCCAAGGCATTTGATTCTGTTGGCAAAATTGTGGTCTTTTCGCATACCTTGCAGGAAGCCTATGGAGAAAAAACGACCATTGTCCGCACCAGCCCACAAGCAGAAATCAGCCGATTAAAACAGGAAGAAGGAGGGAATATTTTATTAGGTGGGGTTGATTTGCCTTCTCAACTGGTAGAATCCGGTTTAGTTGATGAATTTATTGTGGTTGTTCAGCCACTCGTTGCCGGAGAAGGAAGACGTTTGTTTGATACCATGAGCTTACCTGAGACATTACAATTAAATCTGATTGAATCAAAGGTTTTCCCATCGGGCTGTGTTGTGCTTCGGTATGTGAAGGAATGAGATTGGAGGAACAGATTAGAAATATTTATCAAATAAAAGAGGTAGTCATATTTGATTTTGACTACCTCTTTTGTGAACCCGACAGGATTCGAACGGCAGCGGCAGACGTTCTGCGGCCGACCGTCTGCGACCCACAGATTAGAAATCTGTTGCTTTTGGGCATAAAAAAAGCCTTCTCAATAAGAAGGCTTGTGAACCCGGCAGGATTCGAACCTGCGACCCACAGATTAGAAATCTGTTGCTCTATCCAGCTGAGCTACGGATCCGTTTCGGTTGTTTTCCCGAATGTGGGTGCAAATATAGTAGTTTCATTTTATGATTCAAAACTCGTTAAAAAAAAATATGAATTTTGCATGAGCTTATTGTGAACCCGGCAGGATTCGAACCTATGAACCTCATATAGCAATTGACTCTTAATCAATGGGTCGATAGTTCGAGCCCCTCCGGGGGCACCTGATAATCAAGCACTTATATTTTTCTTGTAAGTGTTTTTTTATCTGCACAGGATTTACCTAGGGCTTTTAGCATCTTATATGGTAACTCGCTCTATCAGGAATAATAGTAAAACTGTTGTCAACTCCTTTGGAAATAGAAGCTTAATGCTTTTCCTGATCTTTTAATATAGTATAAGAATAAGGATTTTATTATAGTGTATCCGTATCTAATAACAAAAATTAAGATGCTGTTATGAGAGTTTATATCGAATAAGATTTTAGTAGCTAGATTTCAAATTTACTCTAACCGATGATTTTAAATAGGTGTTGATTATAAGCTAATTGTATTTTATCTACGGAGTAAATTGCTTAAAAATTGATTGAATACGGCCTGCTTTTTCAAATTCATATGCTATAAACTCTTATTCGATATAAATTCTATTATTGAAAAAAATTATTCTTCTTCCAAAGAAAAATAAGAGTTTTTATTGAATGAAATAGTGCTGAAATTAATTATCTTTAGGGCTGATTTTAGCTGTAAAACTATATAAGTACCCTTATGGGACAAAATTAGATTTTAATATCCGTCTTTGTAAACCTATTCTATCCTCCGATGATAAAACCTCTATCCCGCTTATCTAAAAGCCTTGCTGTTGCCTTTTGTCTGCTCGCTACTCACCTTACTGTTGCTCAGGTACCTTATCTGGTTAAAGACATTCTTGAAGGTTCTGCTGTTTCCAATATCAATAATCAGATAAATGTAAATGGAACGCTATTTTTTACTGCTGAAACAGTAAATTATGGAGAAGAGTTATGGAAATCTGACGGTACTGAAACCGGGACTGTACTGATAAAAGATATTTTTCCGGGAAGTAGTGGTTCTCAGATTACAATTCTATTACAAAATAATGGCATTGTGTATTTCAGAGCCAATAATGGAACAAATGGGAGCGAATTATGGAGAAGCGATGGCACACCAACCGGCACCTATATGGTAAAAGATATTAATCCTTCCGGTGATGCAGATATATTCAGTCCTAGTGTTTATGAGGGCAATATCTACTTTAGAGCCAATGATGGGGTAAATGGGGCTGAATTATGGAAAAGTGATGGCACGCCATCAGGCACCCAACTATTGAAAGATATTAATTCTAATGGAGATTCAAACATTAATGGTTTTACGATTTTAAATAATACTTTATATTTTTCTGCCACTGATAATCAGTATGGATATGAATTATGGAAAACAAATGGCACAGCGCCCGGTACAGTGCTGGTAGAAAACATTAATTCAATACCTGGCGCTGGCTCTAACCCATCTGGTTTATTCGTTTTCAAAAAGGCTTTGTATTTTGCGGCTGATGACGGCGTGCATGGTTATGAATTGTGGAAAAGCGATAGCACAGGTACAAGTCTGCTAAAAGATATAGGTACTACTACTGGCACAGAATTATCAGGTTTTACGGTTATGAATAATGATTTGTATTTTATTGCTGATGACAATGAGCATGGTTTTGAACTATGGAAAACCGATGGTACAGGGCCTGGTACAGTATTGGTAAAAGATATAAATGTAGGTACGGGCGGCGCAGACCTCTCAGATTTTACGGTCTTCAAAAAGGCTTTGTACTTTGTGGCTTATGACCCTGCCAGTGGCCGTGAATTATGGAAAAGCGATAGTACCGGAACAACAATTGTAAAAGACATTTTTGATGGAAGCACAGGCTCAAATCCGGCTTATCTGACAATCCTGAATAATATTTTATATTTTACGGCTGAATATAATGGTGGGGTAGCTTTGTGGAAAACAGATGGCACCCTGTCCGGAACGGTCATGATTAAAGATTTTTATCCGGGCATAGAATTGCTGACTAAAGACTCAGACAGCGGCAATGGCCAGTTGTATTTGGCTGTAAATGACAGTTCCCTTGGCTCTGAATTATGGAGAAGTGATGGCACAACAGCTGGTACCAAACTACTGAAGGATATTAATTCGGGGCTTCCGAGTTCCATGCCCAATCAGTTTGTTAATATCAATGGTAAACTATATTTCACTGCCAGTGGCGTGGCAGACAACGTTTCGTATGGCAATGAGCTCTGGAGTATTGGAAACTGTATCGATACAAATCCTGCTGTGAGCAAAACAAACAAAACAAGTACGTTTAATTCTCAGGTTCATAACACCACCACAACCTGCAATTGTGATATATTCAATAATCTTATCAGCAAAGTCAATGCAACGGGCACAAATCCTGTAAACGGAAACATTGAAACTGCTGTCTGGATTGAGCCGACCACACCGGCCACTTATGTGAAACGCCATTATGAAATTAAACCAGAATCTGCTGATACTACACTTACTGGTACTGTAACGCTGTACTTCACCCAGGCTGAATTTGATGCCTACAATGCAGCCACTTCAGCCTATACCTTTAAACTTCCGGTTAATAGCAGCGATGCCTCAGGCATTGGCAATTTATTGATTGAAAGACGAAGGGGTTACTCATCTGATGGAACAGGCCTGCCTGGTACTTACAATGGTAGCATCCATTCGATTAATCCTGAAGATACAGATATTGTATGGAATAGTACGGCTAACCGTTGGGAAGTCAGTTTTGCCACTACCGGATTCGGTGGGTTTTTCATCAATAGTCTTACAGTTACAGAGCCTACAGGTGTGGCTGTCAGTGCCACGGCTGTTTGCAGTGGAACACCTGTTATACTTACTGCCACTTGTGCTGTCGGAACCATTACCTGGTACATAGACTCCAGCGGTGGAACAGCTATCGGTACAGGTAATAATCTGAGTTATATCAGGACGTCACTCACTACCTACTATGCCTCTTGTGAAATCGGTAATCTGGCAAGTGCCCGTATTGCTACTAATCCTGTATCAACTCATGCTATGCCTTCGCAACCAACCAATGTTTCTGTTAGTAGTCTGGTTGTTTGCGCAGGTACCAGCATCACTCTAAGCGCTACCTGCGCCAGCGGAAGCATTGTCTGGTATAACCAGGCCACAAGTAGAACAACTATCGGGACAGGGAATGGCTTTGTATATACCCCTACCAAATCCGGTGCATATTATGCTACTTGCCTGAATGGAATTTGTGAATCAGGAAGAGTGGCGACCAGCCATACAGTATATTTGTTGCAACCTGATGCTCCGTCGAATGTTGCGGTTGATAAGACACTAATCTGTAGTGGCACAAGTGTTTCCTTAACTGCTACCTGTTCAATTGGAATGCTTAATTGGTATACACAGGCTACCGGCGGAATAGCCATTGGAACGGGTAACGCACTTTTACAAAGCCCAACTGAAAATACAACTTACTATGCCACCTGTGTAAATGGCGAGTGTTTCAGTAGCAGAGTTGCTACAAATCAGGTAACAGTTAATGCACAACCCACTGCACCAACCGGTGTAGCAGTAAATAAAACATCTATCTGTATTGGAGAGAGCATCAATTTAACAGCTACCTGCGCCATAGGTACTGTAAACTGGTATATTTCAGCAAGCGGAGGTACGGTAAGCGCAGGAGAGAGCATTGGAATTGGAAATAGCCTCGTGATAAATCCTGTGGCTACTGCTACTTACATAGCTGAATGTATAAATAATATATGCTTTAGCTCCCGGGTTCTTACCAATGAAATTGAAGTAAAATCCAGACCTAATAAACCTGTCATTACAGGTGCAGAAGATGTATGCAGCAATATAGTAACATCACTCACTGCTAGTTCAACCGGCTCTTCAGTCCAGACTACTTATCACTGGTCTGGAGGCTTAAGCGGCCAAACCATTAGTTTTTCGCCCATTACCAGCAAGGCGTTTAAAGTTGTAGCCACTTATGACGGGTGCAACAGCGATTCATCAGATGTATTCTACCTGCATGTAACCAGGCCGGTAGCGAGCATTACGGCTGATAATCAAGCCATCTGTAAAGGTGATTTTTCCCTATTGACAGGCCAATGTGAATCACTAGCTGATGCTTTTTACTGGAGCACCGAACAAGTCCTAACTAATATTCCATCTAATCCTTTGAACAAGGTTAACAGGATAGTAAGCGCACCTGGCACTTATAAAGGCTATTGCCTTTCTGAAATGGGTTGCCTAAGCTCCGAGACCAGTATTACCATTACACAGGCTGATAATTGCGGAGGACAGGGTTTTATTACCATCATTCCCGCCAAACCACTTATTTGTCCCGGTGCATCTGTCAACCTTAGTGCAAGCGGTTGTAGTGGTACCATTACCTGGATTTTTGGCACCAGCAGCCAGACCGGAACATCTATTGTCGCCAGTCCGGGTACTACCAGCACTTACATTGCCCAATGCAGTACAGGCGGAGCAGCAAGTGTTGAGGTAAATGTAGTTGGCTCTGCTGTGACAATGACTTCTAATATAGTTACTGGCACTAATCTGATTAAAGCCCTGAATACCATAGAATCGGCCAAGAAAATCGGTAATTCTGATTTTTCACCGTTTGCCAATGTGACATTTGAGGCCGGAAAGTCTATTACGCTTAAACCTGGCTTTTCAGTGGAATATAGAAGCACATTTAAAACCGAAATAAGGGCCTGTTATTAGAGTACGTCAATTAATATAATATCAGAATATGCAAAAGGCTTTTGCATATTCTGATATTATATTAATCTAAGTGTTGGAAACTACTCTACCCGAAGATTTTTAATTTATAAACAAAAAGGCTGAATTTTGTAGCGACCAAGCAAACAAAACCAACCTTTTAGAATGAGAAAACTCATTAGGGACGAAATTATAAAGATTTTTGATAAAATACCTCTTGCTAAGAATCTATCAAGGAAAAAATTCATTGGTGATTTTCTGATAGGGATGCTCGAAAGCCGGAAGGTGCAATTTAAAGAAATAGCCTTGCACATTGAGAGTGAAGCTACATTAGAATCAGTTGAACGTAGAATACAGGCATTTTTTAAGGATTATGATTTCGATTACAGGCAAGTATGTCTCTTACTATTAATGTTTTTACCTAAAGGTAAACTTCAATTATCAATAGATAGAACCGAATGGGACTTCGGCATTTATCAATGCAATATTTTGATGATAGTTGCCAAAAATGGTTCAATAGGGATTCCATTGTATTGGGAGTTATTAGATAATAATTCAGGTAATAGTAATTGTAAAGACAGGTGTGACTTATTACAATCAATTGTAGATGTGATAGGTTTGGATAGAATCGGTTTGATAGTTGGAGATAGGGAATTTATTGGTATTCAATGGCTAAAGTATCTAAAAGACAGGCAGATAAACTTCTGTATGAGATTACCTAAAAACCATTTGATAACACTTAAGAATGGGGCTGTTTGTTCAATAAACGACTTATTGTCCCATCAACAGGAGCGTTACTTTGAAACATGTTTGGTCGATGGAATCTGGTGCAATACTATGCTAAAGAAATTAGATAATAAAGACTTTTTGTTTCTGATAGGTAATCTGCCAGCCAAGCAGTTAGGAAATCTTTACCGACATAGGTGGTGTATCGAAGTTCTGTTTCAAACTTTCAAACAAAGGGGCTTTGATTTAGAAACTACTCATATTAAAGGAAACGAAAAACTTAGTAAATTGTTGGTTTTTGTTAGTATTGCTGTAGCTATAGCACTGAAAACAGGTCAATATCTCCATCAAAAAGTAAAGATGATTAAAGTCAAAAAACATGGATATAAAGCTAATAGCTTCTTTAGAAAGGGTTTAGATTATATCAGAGTAAATCTAAAAAGACAAAAACAAAATTTTATAGCTACTTGTCAGATGCTTGTATATGATTTTTTGAGGTGGATTCATTTACAATTCATCTATCACAAGGAATTAACAAAAATCTTCGGGTAGAGTA
>NZ_SEWF01000005.1 GCF_004168285.1 Emticicia agri
TCAGTCTATCAAGCTCCCAATAGTATTATTGGTGAAGAGAACTTGCTTGTTCTTGAAGAGAAATGGCGTAAATTGTACCCTAAGGCGGTTGAGCCCTGGATTAATAATTGGGAAAGGTTATCTGTCTTTTTTCAATATTCCCCAGCCATTAGAAAAATTGTATATACAACCAATACCATTGAGGCATATCATAGGCAGATTCGTAAACTGACCAAGACTAAGGGTGCATTTACCTCTGATAATGCTTTGCTAAAATTGGCTTTTCTATCCATTATGAACATGGATAAACTCTGGAATAAGAAGGTTTTTAGCTGGAAAGAGATTTTATCAGAAATCAGTATTATTTTCGCTGATAGAATCGCTGATGAAGATTTCGAGTTATAAACTCTGGTTGAAAAAACCAGAATTTATAACTCGCTCTAATTACTCCTACATGACACAGTTTAGAAAATACTCCCAATACACACAACTTCTTCAATAAACTAAACAAAACAAAAGGGGATATTTCTTGCCAACTACCCCCTTTATATAAATGCGATAATCTTAGAAGAATAAGAAACTATTTCTTACCTTAAACTCTACAGTTCCTAAATAATCATTATTTGAGTAAACTGAGGCTTTATAAGTACCAGGTGTCAATTTCTCTTTCACATCAAACATAAAAGTTGTGTTTTGTGGATTTTTTGCAAAATCTACTGTTTGTGTGGCATGAACGGCAATCGGCATTAATTTCTCTCCTTTCATAATACTAACTTCTTTATCAGCACCTTTAACAGGGACATTTTTATTGTCCAGAATAGTCAGATACAATGTCTGCATATTTTCGGTACTTGTCTTTACCATTTCAGGTACAACAAAAGAAACTTTTAGTGAATGAGCTTTTTTCGCCTTAGCTGTTACTTTCGAATTTGGCTTAAGTACTTCTACCTTAAAATTATCTGCCGGTGAATCGTATATAATATCATCTACTTTCTTGTTTAATGAAGCAATCCGTGTATTCAACTCATCGCTTTGTGTTCTTAATTCATCATACTTGGCTTTCCATTCTGTATTTTCAGAAACCAAAGTAGCATTATTTGCCTGCAAATCTGTCAGGTTTCGCTCCATCAATGCTTTTACATCGTTCAAAGCAATAATCTGATTATTAAGAATTGTCAATTGTTCATCTTTTGATTTACCCTGTTTTCTTAAGTTGGCTGTTTCTCTATTCAATCTCGCCACTACTTTTTCTTTTTCCGAGAGCAATCCATTGATATATTCAGTTTTATTTACTAATTCTGCATTCTCATCACGCTCGTCGTTCAGATCTTTTGTCAATCCATTAATCTCCTCCTCCAGATTTTTCTTTACTGTCATTAAAGAATCTGACTGTACTGTAAATCTGTCGCGTTCGTCGGATATTTCGCTTGAACGATAGGCCTGATATACGCCAAAAGCAGTGGCTACTGCCAACGCTCCTACCAGTACTCCGGTAAAAGCTCTTTTTCGTGAATCTGTTAATTCTGCCATAATAGTATGTGCGTTTGTGTATAAATCTTTCTTAAAATTTCAGTATAATCCCGAAAACAATTATACCATGCACTATTTCCCTGATTTTTAACTATATTCACTAAGTATTATGGGGAAAACATTCCTCATAAGCCTTATTTTTCATGAGACAAAGGACACTATCGGATTAAATTTTGTAAAGATTCCGCTAAAAATCAGGAAGAGTTTTTTTAACTTTGGCTTACTAAAACTGCTTGTTTTTCGTTTCTAAGACTAAGAACCAACGTTACATTGCTACATAAACCTATTATAATCTATGCGTAAACCGTTCAGATATGTAACGCTTTCGTTTATTTCCTGTATTATCCTCCTGCTGATACTTACTATTATCTCTTATGTAAAAGTGCATCAGACCCTGGCATATATGGAAGATATTGAGCGTAACTATCAGGTAATGATGAAGGGAGAAGAGTTAATCTCTAAAATGAAAGATATGGAAGCCGGGCAGAGAGGTTATCTACTCACACAACGCAATGTATTTCTGAATCCTTATTATGATGCCTATCGGGTAGTAGGCAAAATTATTAATGACCTTGAAGATTTGGTAGAGCATAATCAGACACAAACGTCAAGGCTGACGCATCTCAAAAAACTGATTGCCGATAAAATTAAAATTACAGATGCCAATGTAAAATTAGCAAGAGCTAAAGAACCTATCAGTCCTGAAAACCTGAAAGAGGATAAAAATAAAATGGACGAGATACGAAACACGATGAACCTGTTTCAATTAACCGAGAAGCAGTTTCTGAATAATAAGTATAATTTAAAGATAAGTAACGACAAGCACCTGCCTGCTTATATTATTGCTCTTTCTGCCTCGTCAGCTTTGCTCCTGCTGGCTTCATTTGGCTTTCTTCTATACGAACTCCGTAAACGCATTAATTTTCAGAAAGCACTAGAAAACAACCTTGATAAACTACAACGTTCTAATTCAGAGTTAGAGCAATTTGCCTATGTAGCTTCTCATGATTTAAAAGAGCCGCTCAGAAAAATCAGGGCTTTCAGCGGCATATTATTAAAAAAACACTATCAGGCACTTAATCAGGACGGACAGGAATCCCTGGATAAAATAGAGAAATCTGCAGAGCGTATGCAACTATTGATTGATGATTTGTTGACTTTTTCTCGTACGGTTAACCATCGGGATCAGGATTTTGAGACGGTTGATTTAAATGCTATTCTGGAAGAAGTAGAAAGCGATATTTCGTTATCAATTGATGAAAAACAAGCCCGTATTCTTACAGAAAATCTACCCGTTATTTTAGGGTTTTCATTTCAGCTTAAACAACTTTTTTATAATCTACTGAGTAACTCCATCAAATTCTCGAAAAACGGCGTTGCTCCGGTAATTGAAATAACCTCTGAAGAAATGTCAGGAAAAGATATTTTCTTTATTGAGGGTATCAGAGAAGAAAGCACCTTTTATCATATCTGTTTTCAGGATAATGGCATTGGGTTTGAACGTAATTATGCCGAAAAGATT
This sequence comes from Emticicia agri, assembly GCF_004168285.1. Lineage (GTDB taxonomy): Bacteria > Bacteroidota > Bacteroidia > Cytophagales > Spirosomataceae > Emticicia > Emticicia agri. Next base: position 3,032 of record NZ_SEWF01000005.1, read on the forward strand.
TTTGTTATTTTTCAACGTTTACATGGCCGACAAGATTACGAAGGCACCGGCATTGGTTTAGCCATCTGTAAGCGGGTAATGGGCAACCATAATGGTTTTATATTTGCTGAAGGCGAACTGGGTAAAGGAGCTAAATTCCATCTTTTCTTCCCTAAAACACCTAATCTGGTAAATAATAATCAGATACAGAAATTGCTTTCTGTGTAACCGCAGATAGTTATTCTTGCTTTTGAAGCTGACACATACATTAGAAAATCTACTACTTCTTTCTAAAACCCGTTAAAAGCCTATTTATGCTTTCTAAATCTGCATCTGATGGAATATCATTTGGCTTATTAATAAAGTCAATATAATCTCCTATTTCTTCAAAAGTAGAGGGTTTTGATGTTAAATTTCCTTTAGCGGCAACACAAACAGGATAATTTGCATTTTTATCTTTCTTCTTGATTGATTCACATTTAATCCTGAATTTCCAGGCATGTAAAGGCATTTTACTATTAATAGCTACACCCTTTTCGGTAAAAACCTGGTTCAGTTTTATTGTTGAATCGTCAAAAAGCTGTGAGGGAATCTTTTTTTGCAAGGTAGGCATATACCAGCCATTGAAAAGAGAAGTTTTTCCGATTTTTTGTCCTCCAATTATGAAATAATAACCCATGTCGGTATTTGCGTCTATCCAACCGAAAGAGGCACGAATCAATTTCATTAAATCTCTGAATTTTAAACTTGATGCGACCTCAATTGTTCTCGAAATTTCTGGTTTTACTCCCTGAACTGTAATTTTCAAAACCAGAACTTTACCAGAAACGCTTGAATAATTGATTGGTTCGTTAAAAATTTCATCGCCGTGCAACAATAAATTTAAAAAATCGGCCACATTAATATTTAGGTTATCATCAACATCAAAAACTGTTTTATCGAACATATTCGTTTCAGATGAATTAATATACAACTGAATGCGGTAATTTGCTTGTTGAATACTGAATTCTTCCGGGTTATAAGTTTCTCCAAGCCACTCTTTGAATTCTTTTGCTTGTTTACTATTTGGTTTTTTTAGAGCCTCAACTAATTCCAAATAGCCCGGCAGGCTTCCGCAATCTTCAGGTGGACAGTTTCGCTGACCATCAATACAGAAAGGACTGACTTTATGAAGTGTGTATGAAATTTCTTCAAGACAAACCGTATGAATCCAACTATCTCCAAAATCATATTCATAAAGCATCGAATCTCCTATAGTCTGAAAAATATCCCTGATTTTATAGGAGCTACCATCTTCAAAGTCTGATTCATCGCCTACCAGTGCTAAATCAGCATACCCGGCTCTTTTTCTATCAGGCTTTTTTGATGAATTAACATGATAGTAGGCATATAGGTGTGCACATTCCCAACCCATTGCTCCTTGAATAACATAATGGAGGTCAAACAAGGTTTGTTCACTATTAATAGTTATCGTACGCCAGATTGGAGGCTGAATATGCTTTTCAAAAAGTGTTATTTTAAGCTGATAAATTTGAGGCATTTTCTATGTATAATTACATGAATAATAACATGATTCTTTTTCCTGCATCATACTTATTTTTTAAATAAGTACACAATTATAGCGTAAATCTACTGATTTATTCAGTAAATCTATTTGAACATATTATTGATGCCTGACTCTAATCCTATACAATCACGAAAGGCCGCTAAAAGCGGCCTGATGTGTGATTTAAAACAATTCTACTTCGTAATTAAATGTGTTTCTATTCCGAACAGATGCAACACATTTTCTTTTTCATGGCTATCAATTAATTTCTTGTACTTACAAACCTATGGATAGACTTGCTGAAATAGACAAGCTTACATCAGCATTTGATTTTACTGCAATACTGCTTAAATCAATACTATTTTTACTTGTAAGATTTAATAAAGCAATTAATCCAAATATACCTCCAGTTGGTTTGTTAAAAGAGGCACAATGCACCTCATAATCACCCTGTTCCAGAAATGCCGCTTTGAAATTTCCGTTGGCGTCAACTTTGGCACTTGTAATTGCATTTTTAAACTGAATCTTATTTTCGCCTTGTCCTTGTGTTTCGGTGGCCTGATTAAAAGTACCTTTTTTATATACATATACTACTACATTTCCCATAGTAGTGGCATTATAATTATCTATTTTACCTGTAATACTACCTGCTGAAGTGCGCTCTACTAACCGGATAGATGACTGTAATTCGTTATAACTCACAAAAGAATAAGTGGTCTGACTACCCGATGTTTCACTTTTAACAGCTTTTCTCAAATCAAAGTCGAGTATTACATCTGTAGCCGTCCCTTCTTTTACGATAAATTCTTTAGTAGTCAGTTCTATTGCATTTTGTGTACTACCTGTTAACTGTAATTTCTGTTTGGTGTTATCGGTCTTTTGTATATAACACCCTGGTGCTGTACCAGACTGGTCTTTTTCATAATCTAATACCAGCGTCAGCTTATTAAAAGTACCAGTATTAAAATTGCCCTCACCTAAACTCAATGAGTTACCATTCTGTAGTTCCAAAAGATTTACCGTCTTAGGACCTTTAAACCCTTCAAATGTTTTGCCATCTACTTTTATTTCTGTTACCGTTACAAAAGCACCTTTTACTTCAGGCGAGTCAATGGGAGAATCAGTAATACTAACCTTCAAGGTACCATTAGATGTGTTAGGATCCGGGTCATTGGTTGAGTCTTCGCAAGACATTTGAAAAAAACCTAATGCTCCAATAAGCATTGCACTAAAAAACATTCTTGAAACTTTCATAAAAATTAGGAATTTGTGAAAAAATAAACTGAAAGGTACAAGGTTGTTTCATACGTATAGGTATTATATTTTAGGTTCCTGACAAGGTTAACTAAGACCTCAAACAAAAACTTTATACCATTATCAATGGCACAGTCTGTTTAACGAAAATGTAGATTTTATTCCTCATCATTCAACAAAATTTCTACAAAACAGAACGTTCGGGTAGAAGATATTTAGAGAAAAAATATTGGAACAGGATTTTAACGTTTATATACGACAACGTTCTTTAAATAATGTTTTCTAAACAACTACTAAGTATAATGCGTAAAGTTTTTTTATTGACGGTTTTTATGAGTTTCTGGTGTTTAGCTGTATCTGCTCAACATGCCTATAAAGCGGGTGTGGGTGTCAGATTGAATTATGGATATGGGTTGAGTATAAAATACAATATGACTCAGAAAAAATCGGTAGAGGGGATTGTTTACACTCGTTGGCGAGGTATAAATATTACAGGTTTATATGAGATTCATGCCCCTGCGTTTAAAACAGCCGGGTGGCGCTGGTATTATGGTATAGGTGGGCATATAGGCGTATGGAGAGACGGGCCAAGATATGGAAACCCTTGGTTTGATGGCCCTGGCCCTTATACAGTACTTGGTGCAGACGGGATATTAGGCTTAGAATATACATTTAAAGAAATACCTCTTAATCTGAGTGTAGACTGGAAGCCCGCTATAAATCTGATTGGTTATCAAGGCCTTTGGCTTGATGATGTAGCAGTAACAGCACGATTTGCTATTAAATAAATCCACACAAAAAATATATGGGCTTTCACAACCACTATCAGGCACTTGCCCAGCCCATTAATAAACCACCAACAATAATTAAATAGACAGGCACCAGACGTGTTTGTAAAAGAATGAAGGTCAGGACAATAGTCATAACCGATACTAAATCCACATACATAGGTTGAAAAAGAGAGAATGCCGCCGCCGCTGTAAGACCAGTACTGGCGGCATTTATACCTTCAAGAGAGGCTCTGATGCCCCGGTATTTTTTCAGTTGGTCCCAGAAACGGATAACAAAGAATATCAGAAAAGTACCGGGCAGAAAAATACCTACTGTAGCTACCAGACTCCCTAATAACTCACCACTGATGCCCCAGTCTCGCATAGATAAAGTACCTACAAACGAGGAAATAGAGAAAACAGGCCCGGGTGCTACTTCTACAATAGCCAGACCCGACAAAAATTCATCTGCCGACAAATAATGTTTAAATTTCACAAACTCATTATAGAGCAATGGTTTCAGAATATGCCCTCCACCAAAGGTCAGACTTCCGTTCCGATAAAAGTTTTCAAATAAACGGATAGGCAAAGAGTGCGTAATTGCCCCCAATCCTGCCGAAAATAACAATACGCCTAACCATAAAAAGAAATTCCCCCACTCTATTCTGATTGGTTCTTTCTGCATTTTTTCCTGCTCACCAAACTTTAAAGCCGTAGCTAAACCGCCTAATAAAATCCAGATGGGTGTAATGTAGGGAGAAGGAAAAAAAAATCCGGCAATGGCAGCCAATATCATCAATAAAACGCTTACCTGCGTTTTAATCACTTTCATACCAATTGAAAACGCAGCAAACATGATAAATGCTACTCCCATAGGCTTGATAAACCGGGTAAGATTTGCCAACTGACCCTTCTCAATATAGGTAATACCCAAAGCTGCCAGCGTCATGAGTATAGCACCCGGCAAAATCCAGATAAGAAGCGTCAGATAAGCCAGATTGGCTCCGCCTAAGCGAAATCCTAAAGCAGTAATAGTTTGGGTAGAAGTGGGGCCGGGTAAAATCTGGCAGAGTGATTGCAGTTCTAATAATTCGGCCTCTGTCAGATAATTTCTTTTCTTTACAAACCTCTCCAGAAACATCGTCAAGTGTACTTGCGGGCCACCAAAGCAGGTCAGCGCAAGAATCATGACATCTTTCAAAAAAATGAAGTATCTAATCTGGCGGGTTTTTCGCATCAAATCTACACGATTTTTTTTCGTTCAGTAAAGAAACTCAATATAGCACAGAAAAACTATAATTTCTGTGCTATACGCAATTTTTCGACTACGAACAGCTATTTTTTCAAGCCCAACTCTCTCAATCTTTCATCAAGAAACTCTCCGGCTGTCATATTTTCATAACGTCTCGGGTTATTTTCGTCTATACAACTATCCAGACAAGTTAAATCAGTTTCCGGACGAGCGTGCATGAAAAATGGAATAGAAAAACGAGAAGATTTCATTTTTTCACGAGGAGGATTCACAACCTGATGAATTGTTGACTTTAATTTATGGTTGGTCAGGCGGTCGAGCATATCTCCTACATTAATGATAATCTGGTCAGGCAATGCCGTTACCGGAATCCACTTACCGTCTAAACGTAATACCTCCAGACCTTCGGCTGATGCACCCATTAACAAGGTAATGAGGTTAATGTCTCCATGAGCGGCTGCACGCACAGCACCTTCCGGCAAAGCATCAGGGTTTTCAATCGGGAAATAATGCAAAGCTCTTAAAATACTGTCTCCACCTTTTACTTTGTCTTCAAAATAATCTTCAGGCAAACCCAGATAGAGCGCAATAGCTCTTAGAAGAGTTTTCCCGGTATTCTCAAAAGTTCTGTAAACCTCAGTTGTATATTTCTCAAACTCTGGCACTTCTGCCGGAAATACATTTTTATACATTCCTTCTTCTGCTTCTGGTTGCCCTACATGATAAAATTCTTTTAAATCGGGTCGGCTGTGCCCTTTAGCAGTTTCTTTGCCTTTTCCTACATATCCTCTTTGTCCGGCCAGTTCAGGAAACTCATATTTCTTTTTCATTTCATCAGGCTGATAGAAAAACTTCTGTACGGCTTCGTAGAGTTTTCCCCTCAGCTCTTCTGAAAGTCCATGATTCTTAATGGCCACAAAACCGATATTATTAAAGGCTTTACCTATTTCCTGTACAAATTTAGCCTTACGTTCGGGGTTGCCCGATGTAAAGTCTGCTAAATCTAATGACGGTATTTCGTCAAGCAATGCTTGTTCCATGAGATGAAGTATTTTTTGGCAAAATTAAGGATTTTTCGGCGTCTAAATTAAAAAAAAATGATACGTATTCTCATAAAAAACAGTAAAGTCAGATGAAATGTTGTACAGGTCTGTCAAATAGTCTTTTCAGACAAAGGCATTTTTTGACGAAAATACCCTACCTTTGCGACATGAAAAATACGATTATAGCGCCATCAGTGCTGGCGGCCGATTTTGCTAATTTACAGAGAGACGCTGAAATGCTCAATAATTCAGCAGCAGACTGGTTTCATATTGATATTATGGATGGTGTTTTTGTACCAAATATTTCTTTTGGTATGCCTGTACTGCAAGCTATTCAACGACATACCCAAAAGCCATTAGATGTGCATCTGATGATTGTTCAACCTGAAAGATATATAGAAACATTCAGGAGATTAGGTGCCGAAATCATTACCATACATTACGAAGCCTGTCCACACTTACACCGTACTATACAACAAATAAAAGATTCAGGTTGTAAAGCAGGCGTAGCGCTTAACCCACATACACCTGTAAATGTTTTAGAAGATATTTTACATGACATTGACTTAGTGTTAATCATGTCTGTAAATCCGGGATTCGGAGGACAGAAGTTTATTGAATATACCTTTGAGAAAGTAAAAAAACTACGGAAAATGATACAGGACAAAGGGCTGACTATCCTGATTGAGATAGATGGCGGTGTAACTACCGACAATGCCCGTGCGCTTGTAGAAGCAGGCGCCGATGCTCTGGTAGCAGGTAGTTTTGTATTTAATTCAGAGAATCCAACACAAACCATTCAGGACTTAAAAAATAGTTGTGAGGCCAGTCTGTGATTCGGCTAAAATTTTATGGCAAGTCTTCCTAAACTTTCTACTTATGGTTTATTAGCAGGTATTTTGGTGCTTGCTTTTTTTTTACGTGTTCATAATATAGGTGAACACGGCCTTGCCGGAGATGAAAAATACTCACTCTTTGTAAGCCAGTTTGTGAGTTATGAAGGGAATAATCAGAGAAATTCTGTCAGAAAACCCGATAGTCCTTATTTTACACCACAGGAATTCTGGTCAGAAAAAACGATTCATGATTTTTTCGATTCTATTGCCCGTGTAGATACCGGAAACGGCTCTTTATACACGTACACGCTCCACTACTGGTCAAAGCTTTTTGGCCTTGGCGATGCCAATCTCAGAATCCCCTCTCTTTTATTTAATCTACTAACTATTTTTCTGATTTTTGTCTTTGTCAAAACTCATTTTAAATCCGAAAAATTAGCGCTTCTGGCAGCATTTCTATCTGCTATTTCTCCTTTTTATATCAATTATTCGCAGATAGCACGCAATTATGCCATGCTGTTTTTCTTTTCACTATTAGCTACTCACTTGTTTCTGCTTATTATTGAAAAAGAGAAAAGCAAGCAAAAAACCACCATTTATTACCTTCTTTATGGACTTATAGCATTGGCCTGTGAACTATGCCATATTTCTGCATTCCCGCTTTTTCTGATTCATGGCTTATATGTATTACTCTATGTAAGACAATTGAAGGTATGGATTGGTCTTGGACTGGCCATGTTGATTCCGGTAGCCGGGGTGATTGCCTGGTTAAAATCAGAGGGAGGACAATGGTTATTCGATTACGTGCAGAATAGTGTAAAAGTCTATAACTCACTGGCGCAAACCTCTCCTGATGAATATTTATCAGTAGCTACTTTACCCCATATTTTTAAACAGCTACGTCATGTAGTTTCATCGGCTTTTATCAGTACCGAAGGGCTTTACTTGCATTTATCAGGCTTAAAAAATACATTATTAGCCATTGTTTGTCCGATTATAGGATTTCTCTGTTTCAAATGGCTTCCATCAGATAAACTGAAAGTAATTACGGCAATCGCTCTGGTAGTTATTTCTTTCCTATTGTATTCTACAGCAAAACTCCCGTTTCTGGTTCTTTCATTAAATATAGTCCTGATTGGAATCCTGCTGAATTATATGGTAAAGAACTTTAAAAGACCTGATAGCTCACTTATTGTTTTTCTTGTCTTATTAGTCGTTCTGCCTTTTGTTTTTTTAATTCTTTTCTCACTACAAGATGGCAACACGTTCAGAATTATTCCCCGGTATGTAGGTTATTCTTATGCTTTTGGCATTATTCTTATAACTCTCTTAATCAGGGAAATATGGCAGATGCAATCCAATGTCAGGTATCTTCTTTTCTTACTTTTAGGGGTGCAGTTTTATTTAATCGGTGGTATTATCCAAAATATCTGGCACGATAATCCTCCGCGCTATTTTATGAGTTTCGCAGAGCCTCGCCAGAAGAATCCTTATACATTAGCTGCCAAAAAAATTCAAAGCCTGTATGCCAAAGGAGATACCGTTATTTATTGTTCATACAAAGACCCTATGCCAGGCGGACAATATGCTCCACAATATTCGGTAGTTGATGCACAATTAACAAACTTCTATCTACCCAAAGACTCACAGATTATCCAGCGGGTAAATCCGTCAGAGCGTGATAAAATCATACTCAAAAAACCTAATGGAAAAGAACTATTGATAGTTGATTTACAGGGAACTAAATATAGGTATTAACAATAATCCCCTTGAGGCTCTCAAAGGGATTTGTTTAGAAGAGAAGTTGTTTAGGATTATTCCTTTCGTCTAAAAATATGTTGTTTTAGCTACGCCTTCATCAAATAATTTCGACCATAGCGATGCTATGTCCTCATTATTTGATTTGGCTCGCACAAAACACCATATTTTTAAACTGAAATTAAAATCCTAAATAACTTCATAACCTTATTTTTTACTTTGCTCCCGGAGGACAATGTTTTTTCAGGTAATTGGTAAACAAAGTATTCAGGTGAGCTCTTGTTCCTTCTCCCTCATAAATGCCATGCGAACGGTTCGGGTAAGGCATATATTGGAACTGACGATTGTGTTTAATCAATTCATTCAATAATAGTTCTGCATTCTGGTAATGCACATTATCATCGCCTGTACCATGAATGTATAATAGATTGCCTTTAAGATTCTTGGCATAAGTAATTGGTGAGCCTTTCAGAAAATCTTCTTTATTCTCTTGTGGCAAGCCCATATAACGTTCCTGATAAATATTGTCGTATTCTAATTGATTAGCTACTGCCGCCACCGAGATACCTGTTTTGTATATCTCAGGAAACTGGAACATCAGATTGAGTGTACAAGAACCTCCACCACTCCAACCGTGTACTGCTACGCGTTCATTATCTACGTAAGGCCATTGTAATATTTTTTTAGCGGCCATTGCTTGGTCATGGGTATTAATCAGTCCAATTTTACGATAAATAGATTTTCTCCAGGCTCTTCCTTTCGGTGCGGGTGTTCCACGGTTATCCAACGACACATAGATATAGCCATCTTCTGCCATATTACCTATATAAAGGCCGTTTCTGCCTACCCCATAACGGTCTATAACTGTTTGAGAGGCTGGCTCGCTATAGACATAAAATACAATCGGGTATTTTTTAGAAGGGTCAAAGCTTTTAGGTCTGGCTATCCAGCCATCCATTTCAACCCCATCTTCGGTAGTTACTTTAAAAAATTCTACATTCGAATTTTTCTTTTTCGCAGGATCTATTTTCTTACTTATATCATCTTTTTCATTCAATGGCTGATGATTAGGCAATGAAACCCATTCAGTAGCCGGAATGGTATAGTAATTAGAAAAACTATGATAGGCAAACTTGCCATTTGGTGAAATCTGGTAATCGTGAGTTCCTTCTTCAATGGCAGGAGAAACCCTTTCAGCTTCACCTGTCCCGTCTAATTTAGTCCGGTACAAGTACTTTTGTGTAGCATTGGTAGGCGATGCCGTAAAATACACATAGCCTGTTGATTCATCTATCTGCTCAGGAGTTATTACGTCATAATTCCCTTTAGTTATTAATGTTTCGCTTTTTCCGTCTCTTGATACCCGGAACAGGTGTCGCCAACCATCTTTTTCGCTTACCCATACAAATTCTTTACCTCCACTCAACCACTCCCATCCGGCCGGGTTATCGTCTGTCCAGCGTGAACGGATGTCTATCCATGCTTCATCTGTTTCTTCATATATGGTATTTACGGCTCCGGTTTTAGCATTTGCATACATCAACTTACTCTGGTTCTGCTTACGGTTCAGTTGTTGCAGAATCAGTTCATTTGAATTTCCTGCCCACTCCATCCGAGGAATATAATTCTGACGGCTATCGCCAGGCACTTTCATCCAGATAGTTTTAGCTGTAGCTACATCTACTACCCCTACCTTACAGGCTGATGGTGCTTCTCCAACCTTCGGATACTCTACAGGCACTACAAATGAGTAAGTAGAATCGGTATTATTAATCATATAAAAATCACGGATAGTATTGGCATCTATCTGCCAATAGGCTATCGTTTTGCTATCAGGACTCCAACGGAAACCGTCTCTACAACCAAACTCTTCTTCATAAACCCAGTCAAAAGTACCATTGATGAGTTTTTTTGTTCCATTAGTCGAAGTCAGCACTTTCGGTTTCCCTGTAGTCAGGTCTTCTACATATACATTGTTTTTACTTACATAAGCCGCTTTTTTGCCATCAGGTGAAATCTTGGCAAACATCAGCGAAGATTCAGGCAACGAAGCACCTAACTTCTTCAGTTCTTTAGTGGTTAAATCCAATATCCAGTAATCGCCTTTGGTTTCGTAGCGCCATACTCGTTTGGTATTGGTAAAAATTAATAGTTTTTTTTGGTCATCGGTAAAACTGAAATCTTTCACTTCCAATGGTTTTGTGCTTCCTTTAGGAGTTAATACATCTTTACTTACCATTACATGGGCTTGTTGCGTAATAAGGTCGAATTTTACAATCTGTTGTTGCTCGGCAGAATAGTACCCATTGCCATCTTTTGCCCATTTAGAAGAGCGACCGGGTTGAGCATTAGCACCTATAGCCAATAGAATAGCATAAAGGCATAAGAGTTTTCTGAACATAGTCTGATAAATGAAGGTTGTTTGCGTATTTGTTGCTAAAATAAGAAAAAAAGTCTGTTCTGGCAGGGTTGTCAGAGAGATGAGCCTATTAAAAATTTTACAGCGACAAAAACTGAGAGGTTTCAAAAATTTAGTTTAGAGAAATTAAAACGCTAATTTATTGCTTAAGTTTTTACTGCTATCTCACCCAGTATGGGGGATATTAATAAATCCGACAAAATATCACATACTTATTTTCGACTTGTAAGCAATATACCCAAAAGTACCAGTATTCCACCAATAATAGTAGGTACTGTGAGTTTTTCTCCTAAAAAACTTACGGCAATCAGTACCGCAAATACAGGTGTAAGATTCCCGATAATAGCCGATTTGGTAACACCTATCAGCCGGACGGCATCATAATACCAGATAAAGCCTAAAGCAGTAGCCGCTGCACCCATATATATTACTGACACATACGCCTGCCAGGGAGCAGTAGCCATACGTTCAAATAGCTGATGCTGCCAGGCAGGAATAAATAATAGTAAGCACCCAATAAACGCCGAAAAAGCACTTAGTGTAAGGGCGGGCATGGCTTTCAAAGCCAGTTTAGCCGTTAGGGTATAAGCCGTCCATGAGATAACCGCTCCCAAAATAAACCCCTCACCTATACCCCAGGTACTTTGTGCTAATAGATTACTGAAATCTCCCCGTACAATTACCAGCATGGCTCCTGCAATAGAGATAAGAATACCTAACCACTTGAGCAGGGTAACTTTCTCGCCAAAGAAAATGGCACTTCCTAAAGTAATAGTAATCGGTGAAAAAGCTACTATCAGAGAAGCCCTGACTGTAGGCATATACTGAATGCCAATGAAAAAACTGAGATTATATAAAACAACCCCTAAAATGCCTGATATAGCTGCCCATTTCAATTGTTCGACGCTAATTATGGGTAGCTTTCTTTCCTGCTTATAGAGCATAAGCATCAATAAAGTAGCCCCTATACTGAATCGGAGAAATGCGGTAACGTATGGCCCGAACGACTGTACAGCTATTTTTCCGGCTGCAAAATTAGAACCCCAGAAAAATACGGTAACAATCAGTTTCAGATAGGTAAGACGCATGAGTTTGTGCAATCAAAATGTAGATAGGCAGATACCTGCTTGAATAAAATACACTTCTGAAAACCAATTGGTTCGCTTTGGCAAAATTTTCTACACTTCCATAGCCAATGTGTATTTTATAGCCCAATTTCAGGACTCTAAACAGTATTTTTTCATCGTCCGTATAGGGAATAATAATTGTATAATATTAAGTATTAAATTTTATAGCTATGGAAACACCGAAAAAAGAATACTCCGACAAAAGTACTGATATGACTACTATGGTAACCATATTAGAAAAACTAAGAAAAAAAGGAATCGATAAAGAATTCCGTTGGACAGACAGGGGATTTCATATTGCTGACACAGAAGAGTTTTATGAACCAGAAGACCTGAAAATCATCAAAACTTATCGTTTTGAGGGAGAATCAAGTCCTTCTGAATCATCTATTCTTTATATCATCGAATCCAACGATGGTCATATCGGCTATACCATAGATGCCTATGGCGCATACAGCACCCATGAAAATGAAGCTGGATACGATGATTTTGTAAAAGAGATTCCGGTGATAGAAAAAGACGAAAGACTAATCTTTGAGCCATGATTCAGTATTACATTCAGTAAGGAGGGTTAAGTACTAATGCTTAACCCTTCCTTCGTTAAAAAATACCGCCAGTCCGTCTTTACCTCCTACAATTATATCAGGTGTACCTGATTTATCTACATCTGCTATTGAGAAATAATTACCCGTTCCTTTACCAATACCCAATAAACCATAGGCAATTACCTGTTTGGTAAATGATTCTCCGTTCCATTGGTAATAATATAGCCCGATGGCATCATGTGCGCCGGGGTCTTTACTATCATGCGCACGGTACCTTTTTCCGGTTATCAGTTCCGGTTGTTGGTCTCCGTCTAAATCTACCCATTTTAACTCATGAAACTGAGAATTGTAAGGGTCAATCGGGTGCTTTTTCCATACACCATTAGCTTGTTGTTCGTACCAGTCAAGTCCATAGCCATGTCCTTGACCTACAATTAAATCACTTTTGCCGTCTTTGTTTACATCGGCTACAATTACAGGCAATCCAGTATCACCTAATTTAAACTCTTCGTGCAAAATCCATTTACCGTTTCGTCTGTCAGTAGGTGCCTCTAACCAACCGTTTGAAATCACAAAATCGCCTCGTCCGTCACCATTCACATCTCCGAACCCCAATCCATGCCCATGCTTCTCAAATACCTGAATTTTATCAAATTCACCCGTTTTTTTACCCGAATCGTCCTTTTTAGCCTTATAATAAATCAATGGATGCCCTAAATTATTAGGTATTATTTCATCTTCTCCATCGCCGTCTACATCAAATAGCCTTATGCCCTCTACATTTTTTATCCCTTCACCTACGATATGCTCTTTCCAGGTATTATTATTTCCAGGGTTTTCATACCACCGCACATTGTTCCCCCACCATCCTCCGGTAATGAAGTCTATTTTTCCATCATCGTTTACATCCATAGGCAGGGTCGAAAAATCGTCCCAGTATTCGCCATGTCGCTTTACTTCGCCAATATATACACGGTCAACAAAGCCGGGGCCTTTGTACCAATAAGCACCTGAAACAATATCCGGATTTCCGTCTTTGTCCACATCAAATACGCCTGCTGTCTCAAAAGACTCGGCGGCTATTTGCTGACGACGGAATTTTAAAGGTCCCTGTTGTGCACAGGCCCACTGTACTATACAAAAAATAAAAACAAGGTATTTCATAGGGAATAGAATAGGTTTGTGTTGAGGATTAAATGAAAGGTTGAACTAAGGCGAATTCTCCGGCTAATATAACGAAAATATGGATGAAACTGAAAGCCGCTTTTCTCTACTCTTTTTCTTGTTTTTTATGAATCAAAGCCCTCAACCCTTTTACTATCTTGGTCCAGCCTTTTTGTGATTTCTTATATCTTTCTTCTGCACCTTGCCCCTCTCCTACATCATCGGTAATCACAAGGGTGGTTTTACCATCTTCATAACTTAGTGTATCGGTTACTACCGAAAAACTTGAGATACCTTCTTTCGAACTGGCATTATTCAGGCTATATTTCAGCAATTTTTCTGGAATTATTTCTAATATAGTTCCCTTCATTTCAATCTTCTTTATCAGAAATATCCTACCTACAAAAGTAATAGTACTACCTACTTCCCAATCAGAAAAAACCTTGCAGTGAAAAAAGTATTTTTTAGTTTTTTCGGGGTTAGTCAAGGCGTCCCAAACTTCGGCAGGTGTTGCCTTTAATACGGTTTTTCTTTTTACAATAAATTCTTTCATAGTTTTCTATCCTTTAGTTGTGAAGTTGTGAACCGGATTATACGGACTCTCTCAAAAATAACATGCCTGCCTATAGTAATCATTTACACCAAACACTCATCATGTTTTACAAGCCTATCTAAGATTGTCCTTTACAATTAGCTATTGAATTAAAAACAAAGAATCCCTCAGATATGGCTATCTAAAGGGATTCTGCACTATTAGATTTCAATCAGTATGTTATTTTAATCAATTTTACCAAAACCTTTCCAGGTACCCGGTGTACCTGCAACTGTACAAACCCAGCCTACATAAGAGCCGCTATTTGGGTTTTTATTATAAACTATATCGCCTACATTCCATGTACCCCTCGTAGGTATACCTTCTGCTTTTATCTCTGACTGTTTCTGATATATCACTTTACCAAGGGCATCTTCTGCCACTATATTTCTACTCAAATCATTGGTAAAATCAAAATATTTCAACCCCTTAAAGGTAAGCCCGTTATATGCCGCAGAACCTGGTTGGTCATAGATATTAAAAACATTGGTAAATTTAATATTATAGGCTCTTCCATTTTTACCACCATCTGAGAAAATAGAAGCAGCTAAATCATTCTGTGGGGTACGGATAATAATATTGCGGAAAGTAGTAGAAAAACAAGGAGCGTTAGGCAAGCCCATCTGAACAAAAACAGGTGTATTAAGCGTTCTTGCATTGGCAGGAGTACTAAAAGCCCCCTGTAATATTCTGATATGGTCAAAATTATGCAGGTACCCGGTTACAATAATACCTTTGCCATAATTTGAATCTATTTCAAGATTTGAAAAAACACAATTAAATGTCTGGGCATAAGAGGTCTTTAAAACTCCGTTTCTGGTACTTTTAAAATCATCCCCAATCTGTAAACCACAGGCATTGGGATCTGTAAGCGTACCATTATAGCTGAAACTACAATTCGAGATATTAGATGCTGTTCCGAGTAAATACATTCCTCCTTTTGCACAGTTATGTGCATAAGAATTAGACATAATCACGGCTGAATTAGATGTATCAAAATAGAAGCCCCATAAATCACAATTCTCTGCCGTAACCTGGTCAAAAGTAGCTTTCCCATTCGAAAACTTATCCGAATCCTTAAGTGTGGTTGGCCCCATTACACTTTCCGGAGTCCTTATATCGAAAGGGAATGTAAACCCATGACCTTTCAGCGAACGAAGTCTGAGGTTTTTGAATATCGGGTTCCAGGCACCAGAAATACTGATACCTGCTGTACACACCGCTCTGGCTTTATCGTTACCTACAATACCGAAATCGGATAAAGACAAGCCAAAACCAAATTTAGAATTTTTGAGTTGTGTTTCTGTTTGTCTGTAATCCAGCACCGGACCCTGAATATTTACAGGGAAGATAATACTTGAAGCCGAATTCTCGCCTCTTATTTTAGGTGCTGCTCTTGAAGCATCAATGGTAGTACTATCAAAATTAAGATTGATTGTACGGGTAACTTTGTAAGTTCCTTCGGGTATATACACATTTTTTCGGGAATTAATAGACTTCTGAATAGCATCTGTGTCGTCGGCACGTCCATCACCTTTCGCACCAAACCATTTAATATTTACCTCGGTTGCTGTAAAATTTCTTTTCCAACGACCTTTATTTATACCAGATACCGCAAAAACAGTTCCACCATTATCCGGTTCAGTACTCGCAGCATCCCAGAAAAATGAGCCACCGCCTCCATCGCCATTGGTATAATATCCCAATAATTCAGCTTTATTTCCAGACGCCACCCCATCTGTTGCCCGCATATCATTTACCGTTTGAAGAACCATGTTTTTGTTTAGTTCTAAACGCATAGCTTTTGAAACAGGTTTTTCTAAATCAGGCGTATTATCTACTTTATCTAAACCTACTGATTTTCGGCTTAAATTTGATGGTTTCTGGGCAAGAACCAATAAATTGCCTACCGCAAAGAAACATAACAGGATGTACTTTTTCATTTTTTTACAAGTTTGGATTAATAAGTGAATTTAGTTTGCCAAATATCGGGTATAGAAAATTGTTTGATTATTGTTAGATAACGACATAAAAGACTAAATACGTATATAGATACGATATACTAACAAACTTCTATCAGCTTTGTTTGAAACGGTGTCTTAAATTGGCATTAAAAAACTATCTATTCCACATTTTCTGACTTCTTTTATTATATCTGATAAGGCATCTCATCTGTTCTAATATGTCAAAAGAAGCGTGCCAAGGGGTTCAGCGAATACTTTTTCATCAAAGAGATGGCCGATTCCTGTCTAAGGCTCAAATAATTACTCTACTATCCATACAAGTGTTAATAAAAATTCATCTGCGCTACAAATTCCTCAAACAATAGACCTCATTTGCTTGCTTGATTCATGGAGCAAAATCCGGATAGTTTTCTAAGCTGATATAGAGGAATTTATGAAATTCTACTGCCTTTTGATAAAGGAATTTCCTTTATTAAACCACTCAGTAAGAAATCCCAAAAAAAAAGGTTTGTCAGAGGAAATCAATTAAATTTAAAACCTATTGAGTTTTAACTATATCAGCATGAAATGAAAACTACATATCTACTTATTTACATATTTTTATTAGCTATCTCTTTTAATAGCTACTCACAAACATCTATGTGTGGCGATAATGTTCCGGAAGGATGGGTTACTACCGAAATCACCGGAATGTGTCCTAATGGTGCCGGTGTCCAGAGGTATATCACCGACATCCGTTTTGTGGCACCGGGGTACGAAATAACTATTTGTGGTGACCTGCCACCTGCCGGATGGGTAACCAAGAGCGTTAATGGCAATTGCGGTTACAATAGTGCCTATATCTCAAGAACCATAAAAAAAGTAGAGGGTTATACGGCAGAAAATACCATGACTATCTGCGATAGCCCTGCGCCTTCCGGGTGGGTAACTACAAGTATCAATGGCAATTGTGGTTTTGATGGTAGCTATCTCTCAAGAACAATTAAAAGAATTGCTGATTTACCAACCGGAACTGTATTTTCTGATTTCGTTTGTGGAGACCCTGCGCCTGAAGGATGGATTACTACTAATGTTAATGGCAATTGCGGCTATAATGGCAGTTATATAGCAAGAACCATAAAGAAAATTGCAGGTATGGCTCCGGGAGCCGAGGAAGATGTATGCGGAGACCTCCCTCCTGCCGGATGGACTACATTAACTGTCAACAGCAATTGCGGTTACAATAGTAGTTATTTATACAGAAGGATTAAAAAACTTGAGGGCTTACCTTCAGGAACTGAAGTAAATATTTGTGGAGACCTTCCTCCTGCCAACTGGGTTACTTTAAGTGTCAATGGCAATTGTGGATTAAATAGTGCTTATGTTGCGAGAAAAATACAGAATGTCATCTGTATGCCTGTTGGTACATCATTAACTATTTGTGGAGATAATACCTATCCTAACGGATGGATTCTTAAAAGCGAAAATGGCTATTGTTCTTATCCTTATTTATCAAGAACTATTGAAAAAATTAGCGGTTATCCTACAAATCCTCCTATATCTATTTCAGGCCCATCAAATACTACCATTTGTTCAGGCGAGAGTGTAACGCTTAGTGCAAGCAACTGCCCAAGTGGAACTATTACCTGGTCTACCGGAGCAGGAGGACCATCTATCACAGTCTATCCTACAACAACTACCAATTATACCGCTACCTGTACGCAGGGTGAATGCACAAGTACCAGTAATACGATTACTATTACGGTAACCACTGTTGATGTTCAGGTATCCCCTAATGCTTCTGCTTGCGCAGGCAAAAGTGCTACATTAACTGCAAGCGGCTGTAGTTTAAATTATCAATGGTTTACTTCTCAAACTTCTACTACACCCATTGCCTATTCTTCTTCTTATACCACTCCGCCTCTGAATAACCAGACTATCTACTATGTCAACTGCAAAAATGGTAACTGCGAAAGTGCTAAAAAATCAATTACAGTTAACATTACTGCCGCACCAAATCAGCCGACTGCAAACGGACAAACCATTTGCGCTGGTAAGAGCGCTACTTTAACAGCCACAGGTTGTAGCGGAGGCACCTATAAATGGTATAGTTCAGCATCATCTACCGCAGTTCTGGCCAGTACTGCCAGCTATACTACGCCTACTTTAAATAGTAATACTACTTACTATGTAAGCTGTACCATAAACTGCGAAAGTACCCGAAGATCTGTAAGTGTTACCATTGGCCCTTCACCGTCTGCACCCACGGCCTCTGCTTCAGGTACTGCCATCTGTAACGGGCAAAGTGTTACACTAACGGCTACAGGGTGTGCCGGAACAGTTACCTGGTCGAACGGAGCAAGTGGCAGTAGTATTTCAGTAGGTACCACCGGAACTTATGCCGCCAAATGTACAATTAATGGCTGTGTAAGCGCTAACAGTAATGTTTTAACCATTACAAGTGGCAACTCAAATGCGCCTGATAATTTAATCCTGTCTGGTAATGCAACAGCAGGAGTAAGGACCGCTAACAAAACTATTACTTCAACACAGACCATTCCAAATGGCGTTAATACAACATACAATGCCGGAAATAATATAACATTGAACCCTCCATTCAAAACAAATACAGGAAGTATTTTTAAGGTAGAAATTAAGGGTTGTGGTAGTTGATAGAAATAAATACTGATTCAGAAAACTTTACTCTTTAAAATCCGCAACACTTGTGGGTTTTAAAGAGTTACTTCTACAATGTTTGCTTCTATGATGGAAAATTCTTCTTTAGATATTCAATATATTAAAGCCCGCTATGCTAAAGCAAGAAATCGGTATAAGCCCAGACAAATACGCATGGTATTTATTGGTGAAGGGCCACCCGATAACCTTGACCGATATTTTTATTTTGCTGACGTCAAAAAACATGATTCGCTTTTTTTAGAAATTATGGGGGTGCTTTATCCTGAGCAGAAAAAGCAGTACTTAGCTTCCCGTCGGGATACAGTTCTGAAAGAAGAAATTTTAGAGAGATTTCAGGAAGACGGCTATTGGATAATAAGCCTGTCTGAAGTTCCTTGTAGTCTTTTAGAGGAACCTCTCGAAAGCTATTTGCCCGACCTTCTCGAACGTCTGGAAAAGCAAATTGATAAAAATACACCTATTATTTTAATCAAGTCTAATATTTATGATATTTGTTACGCCCCACTTGTAGCAAATGGCTACCAGGTGTATAACGAAAGAATACCTTACCCGGGAAGCGGACAACAGGGGGTGTTTAGGGAGAAGTTTAGCAGGGCTGTAGCTTTGTTGAGAGAGGAGTGAAATATTGTTGAAAATTTTAAGCAATAAAGCAAAACTCCTCAAATAGCATTATCTGAGAGAGTGTAAACTGAACTGCAAATTTTTCATTATTTAATAATACCTTTCTTCTTAACCCACTTAAATACAGTGACTTAAATATTTCCAGAAACCTTTCATCTGTCTCTTTGCCTTTGGGATAAATCAAAAACATGTGTATATTAAGAGAATTGTCATTAGCTTAGTTACTGTCATTTCCGACTTATCAAAAACTTTGGCATACACAAAAAGCTATAGCAGTAAAAGAATTTGTTGACCGCAACTTTTCGGGATAGTTTAAACTCTTATTAAAAAAATAAAATTATGAAAAAAAAATTACCTCCTTCTGTAAATTCGACTGGGCAGATTCAAGATTTCTTTAGAAAAATCCTCGAACCCGCCATGTTTAAAAATTATTTCAAGACCGCTACCCGTAACCTGGCGAAAAACAGATTCTTCACCATTTTAAATGTCTTTGGCCTGGCAGTGGGCATGTCGCTTAACTTGCTATTCGTTGCCATGATTGTGTTCATTTATCAATTCGATAACTTCCATCCGAATAAAGAGCATCTATACCGGATAATTACTCACGTTCAGGATCGACAGGATAACCCGTCATTCGCATCAGTGCCTATCGGTGCTGCTCAATTGCTGAAAAGCAATTTCGCTGGTGTGGAAAAGGTTGTCCGTATTCATCAGTCGCTTCCCCGTAATGTTCGTTATGCAGAAATGAACATTTCTTTAAACGGATACTTTGTGGATGCAGCGTATCTTTCGATGTTTAACTTTCCACTGCTGCAGGGCAACGCCGCCACTTCGCTTGCAAATCCTAATACGATGGTCATTACCGATGCCGCAGCTGCCAGAATTTTTGGAGACAAGAACCCAATAGGCGAACTTGTATCCATAGAGCCCTATGGTGAAGTGATGGTAACAGGTGTAGCGAAAAACATGCCGAAGAACTCGCACCTGAGGGTCGAGGCTTTGGTCTCATTCGCCACGCTCACATCTTATCATGGTGGATCTTTTACAAACGACGAAAAAAATTGGAATAACTTCCGCAATTCATACGCCTATCTGCAACTCTCTGACAATACGAGTCCCTCTGCCCTTGAAGCATTCCTGAATGGTATTGCCAAAGAAAAATATACAAAACCTGAGTTCCAGGCTTCGTTCGAACTTCAGCGGTTCGATAAGATTGTTCCCGGGCCTGAGCTCGACAATGACATGGGCAATGAATGGAGTTATCAGGAAATGCTGCTCATAGGAGTTATACCCATGATTATATTCTTTGCGGCATGCAGCAACTACGTTAGCCTTGCTATCTCCCAGTCGCTCAAACGGATGAAAGAGATGGGTGTGCGTAAGGTGATGGGTGCACGGAAGAGACATATCTTTATGCAGTTTATGATGGAAAGCACGATCATTATGCTGCTGGCTGTGATACTGTCGTATTTTTTCTTTGAGATTATTCGCGGTGAAACGCTGTCGCTTTTCAACGGCCTTGATTGGGTTGATCTGAATCCTACCTTTGGAACGTTTGCCGGTTTCATAACTTTCGCCATCCTTGTTGGCTTTGTTTCGGGTATTGTTCCGGCGCTTCATTTTTCAAAGACAGGTGCCGTTCAGGCACTGAAAGGGAAGGAACTGCAAACAAAAACGAGCCGCTTGTTTTCATTACGTAAGCTTGTGATTACATTTCAATTCATCTTGTCTCTTGGTTTTACTTTTGCCGTGTTTATTATGGCACAACAGCATCGGTACTCTATAAATTATGATTTCGGATTCGACCGGGAGAAAATACTCAACGTTGATCTCCAACAGGCAGATCCGCAATTGGTCAGAAATGAATTCGGAAAGCTTTCCTCCATTTCTATGATCTCTCTATCGTCGCACCCGCTTGGCGTCGGAAGCGTTCCTGGATTGTACGTGAAGCGGGTGGCCAATGCAGATTCTATAGACGCGAGCAAGATGTCTGTTGATGAAAACTTTATAACAAACATGGGTCTGCTTCTGGTGTTGGGAAGGAACTTCACCAACGACGCCGGCGAAAACTCGCATTCAATCATCATTAATGAAGTATTTGCAAAAAAATTGAGTCCGAATGACGCTTCTGGAGCTATTGATCAGGTGGTCATACTTCCCGATAAGAGAAAAGTGAGAGTGGTGGGTATTTTGAAAGATTTCCACTATGCAAGCCTGCAATCACCTATTGGAAATTTCTTCTTCGAATATGCACCCGAGCATTTCAACTATGCGAATTTTCAGCTTCAATCAACCAACCAAAGCCATGCTTTTCCGGAAATGGAAGCAGCCTGGAAAGCTGTCGGGAAGGGCTCCAGGTTCAAAGCCGAATTCCTCACCGACCAGATCCGCGATGCCTATTCGTCTTACAATAAAATGATGGAACTGTGGGGATTCATGGGAGTGTTAGCCATCACCATAGCATGCCTGGGGCTATTGGGCACAGTTGTGTTCACGATTAAAAACCGGGTCAAAGAAGTGAGTATCCGGAAGGTGATGGGTGCCTCTTCCGGAAGTCTGGTGTACCTTTTATCCAAAGACTTTATTATGTTGCTGGGCATTGCGGGTGTAGTTACCATTCCAGGCGTCTACCTTTTAATGGAGTTGATGCTGCAAGAGGCACAATATTATCATGCAACTATTGGTGCCTTTGAAGCCATCATTAGCCTGGCGGTTGTGTTAAGCCTTGGACTGATAACCATCTTTTCACAAACGTTGAAGGCGGCCAATACAAATCCTGTGGATAATCTCAGAGTGGATTGATACAAATGAGGAAAGGCGATATTTAAGCACTACGAAATATTAAATAAATTAGAAAGAAAGTAGAAAAATGATGGCACGCTGAAACAAAAAACCCTTCAAATAGCGTTATTTGAAGGGTTTCTATACTTTTAGTGACCGCGAAGGGATTCAAACCCCTAACCTTCTCATCCGTAGTGAGACGCTCTATTCAGTTGAGCTACGCAGCCATATTCCCGATTTGGGACTGCAAAGGTAGCAAGTCTCCTTTTATTTGTCAAATACTTTTTTACTTTTTTAATTCACTCGTCGATTCCAGGTCAATATTCTTGAAATAATCATATATTTTCAGAATTATTGCCAATGCTACTGTTATTTCTGCCGCCGCAATTACCATGACAAACAAAGCAAACATCTGCCCCTGCAAACGATTAGGGTCATATTGGCTGAATGCTATCAGATTTATGTTAACGGCATTGAGCATTAATTCAATTCCCATCAATACTAAAATAGCGTTTCGTTTGGTAACTGCTACCGCCAGACCAATCGAAAACAATAAAGCCCCAATAATGAGATAATTCTGAATGTAAATCATGTTTTTTTATTGAGTGAATGAGTAATTGTGTGATTTAGTGATTATAAATTGCGAATATTATAGCTACTAAAAACTATTCACTCAATCACTAATTCACTCAATCACTAAATTTTTTCTTTCTTCGCTACATAAGCTGCGCCTATTAAAGCAGCTAATAGTAATAACCCAATGAGTTCAAAGGCAAAAACATAGTTAGTCATTAACTCTACTCCTATTTTCTGCACGGTTGTACCCTGATGAACATCTTTACTAACTAATTGGAAATTGGCACTAAAAATCACTTTCAAAAACCCTAAAAATAATAATATAGCTACAATAGTTACCCAAAAACGATTATGATGACTAACCAGAATTTTATTTAATTGGTCAGCTTTCTGCTGGTCTTTTTTCTTATTGGTTAGCATAATTCCGAAAATCATCAGAATTAGTATTCCACCCACATAAATCATAATCTGGCTTACTGCTAAAAAATCTGCTCCGGCAAAAACATATAAACCTGCCACACCTAAAAGCGTAACTAATAAGCTAAATGCGGCATACAACACGTTTCTCGTAAATAGCAGATAGACTGCTCCGCCAATAGTAATTGAGGCAAATGTAAAAAAGGCAATTTGCAATACTAATTGTTGGTCGATATGCTTCAATAAATCTTCGATATGCACTATTCAGGTTTTTTAGGTTGAATTTTCAAAGTTGGTTTAAATACAGGTTTGGGTTTAGGAGTTTCTTCCTTTGTGTCTTCCTGCAACTTTTCTTCCTCTTTCACCTCTTCCTGTGTAATATTATCAACTGGTTTAGCAGGAGTTTTAAAGACTGGCTTAAAGGATGCTCTCGGTTTTGGTGCTTCTTCCTCAATCTTTTCTTTTTTCACCTCTTCCGGTGCCACATTATCAACTGGTTTTGAAGCAGTTTTAAAGACGGGCTTGAATGATGCTTTCGGCTTTTGTGTTTCTTCTTCTGTTTTTTCCTCTTTTACTTCCTCTGACGTAGTATTTTCAACAGGTTTTACCACTGTTTTAAAGACTGGCTTAAATGATGCTTTTGGTTTTGGTACTTCCTCTTCAACCTTTTCCTCTTTTATTTCTTCCGGTGCAATATTCTCAACAGGCTTAGGGGTTGTTTTCATCACTGGTTTGAAAACTGGCTTTGCCTTTGGTATCTCTTCTTTAGCTTTCTCCTCTATTTCAGGGGTTTCGTTCTCTTCTTTTTTTACTGTTTTCATCACTGGTTTGAAAACAGGTTTAGATTTCGGTGCTTCTTCTGCTGCTTTTTCTTCTTTTAATTCCTCTGTCTCTACAACTGTTGGTTTTATCACAGGTTTAAAGTTAGGCTTGAATGCAGGTTTTGGTTGGGCTGGTTCAGTAGTCTGCTCTGTTGCTGTTTTCTCTTTTGGTGCAGCTTTTAAAGCTTCTTTTTCTGCAACAAATTGTTCATATAATTTCCGCTTTTCCTCAGCCTGCTGAGGTGATAAGTTCGAAAATTCAAAGTTCATCTGAGTAATATCTACTACACTGAAATCATATTCATTTGTCATGGTCAGACATTCTGTCGGACAAACAGTAGTACACAAACCACAGAAACAGCACTTAGCCATGTCAATGTCAAACCTGGCAGCATATAAACGAATCGGAGAACCATCAGAGGCATAGCTAATGATTTCAGAAGACTTAATCGGCTCAATATCAATACAATCAACAGGGCATATCTTGGCACATTTATCACACACAATACAATCATCAATCTCACAATCTAACTGATAGCGACCATTGTCAGGCACCAGCATCGATTCATGCGGAAACTGAAGTGTCACAATCCCTGTATCCTGAACAAAATAATCCGGGTTCTGTATCGAAATGGGGCCTCTGCTTTGGCGTGCATTCCAGAAATGTCGCAACGTAAGGCTCATGCCTTTTACTGTTGTTTTTATCCCGTGTCTTATATCTCTAAAATATCCCATTAAATATCCAGTAATCAGAGCTTATTTCTATAGGCTCTGTAGGTTAATCCATGTGCAAATATAAACCCAAATTTGCCATTTCATCTTTAAAACCCTAATTTTGAAAAAAAGATTTGCCTAATATACATTTTAAAGGATAAACACCTTTCAACAATGCGACAATTATTCACGCTTACATTAGAGCCCGAAGTGGCTCTTAACGATGAGGCATTACGCCAATTTCTTCTCCAACAAGCACATTTACCTGACACTACCGAAGAGGTTTCTATTCAAAAACTCCGCCAATCTATCGATGCCCGTAACCGACAGGTAAAGGTTAATTTGGAAGTAGAACTATATATAGGAGAAAAACCTGCTCCGGTAATGGAGTTTCATAAAAACTATCAGGATGTAAGCAAAAATAAACAGGCGATTGTGGTTGGTGCAGGTCCTGCCGGATTATTCGCTGCTTTACGCCTGATAGAATTGGGTGTTAAACCCATTGTGCTGGAACGTGGCAAAGATGTACAGGCTCGCAGAAGAGATTTATCGGCTATCAATAAAGACCATATTGTTAATCCCGACTCTAATTATTGTTTTGGTGAAGGGGGTGCAGGTACTTATTCTGACGGAAAGCTTTATACCCGTTCAAAAAAAAGAGGTGATATCAGACGGATTTTAGAAATATTAGTAGCACATGGTGCCACCTCGCAGATTTTAGTTGATGCTCACCCACATATTGGTACCAATAAATTACCTAATGTAGTAGCAGACTTACGGGAAAGTATTTTGAAAGCCGGTGGAGAAATTCATTTCAATACCAAGGTTACTGATTTAACAATTGCTAATAACAAGATAACAGGTGTAAGCACTGCCAACGGAAAACATATTGATGGAATAGCCGTTATTTTAGCAACAGGACATTCGGCAAGAGATATTTTTGAACTATTATTCAGAAAAAACATTCTGATTGAAGCTAAGCCTTTTGCCATGGGTGTGCGCATTGAACACCCCCAATCTTTAATAGACCAACATCAATATCATAGACTTGAGAGAGGAATACTACCTGCAGCTGCTTATAGTTTAGTGGCTCAGACTTATTATAAAAATATACAGCGGGGGGTATTTAGTTTTTGTATGTGTCCGGGAGGATTCATTGTTCCAGCCGCAACTGATGAGGGCGAATTAGTAGTAAATGGCATGTCTCCTAATCGCCGGGACTCTAAATATGCTAACTCGGGTATTGTAGTAGCTATCAATGAAGCAGATTGGCAGAAGAATAAAAAATCAGGTGCTTTAGCCGGATTAGAGCTACAAAAAGAAGTAGAACAAAGAGCTTTTCAATATGCCGTAAAAAGCCGTCAGTTTGCACAAATCAATCAAGAGAAAAATCTTAAAGGAGATACTATTACTCATTGCCAGTTAGCTCCTGCCCAAAGACTGGTTGATTTTTTGAATGAGAAAATATCGGCTTCTTTAAATGACACCTCCTATCAGCCCGGTTTAGCTTCTTCAGATATGGCAGAAATCTTACCCGATATCATTGCCCGCCCTCTACAAGACGGGTTTAAGCAATTTGGGAAAATGATTAAAGGGTATGTGACTAACGAAGCGCAATTAATTGGCATTGAGAGCAGAACTTCTTCTCCCGTAAGGATTCCACGAGATAAAGAGACCCTTGAACATTTGCAGATAAAGGGGCTTTTTCCTTGTGGTGAAGGCGCAGGTTTTGCCGGAGGAATTGTATCGGCAGCGATGGACGGTGAAAGATGTGCCGAGCAATTGGCTAAACTTTACGGTGCTTAAATAAAGTTTTTTGCTTAAATTGCAAAAACTATATATTAACCTAACTTCGTTGTAGCACCGTGAATTTCGCTGACTTCATCAGTAAACTTTCTTATCGATTAGCTAATTATCCATTACCAGGACATGAAGAAATCGTAAAAAAAATGTCGCCTAACCGCATGCGTTTGAAAGGCGAGCCTAATGAAACTACCCGTAGAAGTGGCGTATTGCTCTTGTTTTATCCGAAAGGTGAAGATATTTTTTTACCCCTGATTCTACGTCCTCAATATGATGGCGTACATGGTGGGCAAATGGCTTTCCCGGGTGGTCGGGCTGAGTTAAAAGACAAAAACATTCAGGCTACAGCATTAAGAGAAGCCCAGGAAGAAATAGGTATAAAAGCATCTGATGTAAAAATTATAGGGAATCTTACCGAATTATACATTAACCCCTCAAATCTCCTTTGTCAGCCAGTGATGGGGTATATCAATTATAGACCCGATTTTTATCCTGATGAACGTGAAGTAGCGGACATTTTAGAAGTCCCTTTATCTGATTTTGTAAATCCTGATACTGTACAAACCCGATTGGTAGAGGCCAGAGGTTTCAGGTTTGAAACACCTGGTTTTATTATTCAGGAACAAATCGTGTGGGGCGCTACTGCCATGATGATTGCCGAATTGATAGAGATAATGAAAGAAATAGAATAAAAAACGAGAGGCTAATCAATCCTCTCGTCTCTCTTTTCTGTTGGCATCGGCCATTCGTACAATTTTTGGCGTAAACTTCGCCAATATATCTACTAAATCAGTTTGAGAAGCAATAACGGTTTCTATATTTTTATATACCATAGGAGCTTCATCTAAATCTCCGCCTATCAGTTGTACCTCTTTTTCTTCTAATACTTTCTTTAAAGCATTATGCGTAATAGAACTCAATGCTTTGGTTCTTGACATCAGACGCCCTGCTCCGTGTGAAGCCGAATTAAGTGAATCTGCCACTCCTTTGCCACGTACAATGAAACCGGGGTCAGTCATCGAGCCCGGAATAATCCCTAAATCGTTGCGACTTGCCGGAGTTGCCCCTTTTCTGTGAACTATTACTTCTGTACCATCAATCAATGTATCTTTCCAGGCAAAATTGTGGTGATTTTCAACCATTTTAATTGGTTGTTCGCCTAACATTTTGGCTATCTTTTTATGGATTTCGTGGTGATTGGCTGAAGCATAATCTCCTGCCAAGTTCATGGCAATCCAGTACTCCTGCCCTTCTGCGGTATTCATATCCAACCAGGCCAGATGCGCCGCCTCTTTAGGCAACTTTGTTCGCTTCATAGCCAGTTTAGAATAATAATTAGCTACTGCTCCACCAAACCCTCTTGACCCTGAGTGAGATAAAAGTGCCAGGTATTCGCCTTTAGGCACAGCCAACAAATCATCGTATTCAAATACTTCTACAATGCCCCACTCTACAAAGTGATTACCTGTACCTGATGTTCCTAACTGACGGTAGGCTTTATCTTTCAAATCACGAATAACCTTTGTAGCTGTCCATTCTATCTTATCCATCACGCTTTCGTCAAACTTATGAGCCGTTTCTCCTCCTACGCCAAACTTGGTATTGTCAACCAAAGCACGTTTCAGTAAATGCGGTTGACGCTTGAAAAAATCACTGCGAATATCAAAAATTGACAAACACATACGGCAGGCAATATCTACCCCGACCGCATACGGAATAACCGTGTTATTGGTAGTAGCCAATACACCGCCAATAGGCAAGCCATAACCCTGATGAGCATCGGGCATTAAAGCACCAGCCACCGAAATAGGCAGGCTCAAGGCCGTTTCCATTTGTTTCAAGGCTCCTGCTTCTATGTGTTCAGCCCCATAAACCTGATAGGGCAAAGCATCCGTTCGTAAATCAAAAGCAACTGTTTTTTGCTTTTCTTTTTCCTCCATCTCAAAAACAGGAGATTCGGCAGGCAAATAACTTTTCCCGTCTTCCGAAAGTGCTACTTTTTTTCCTTGTTTTTCCAGGTCAAAAATCTCTTTTGCCAGATTAGTTACTTTATTTTTTGAATAGGCAAATTTCTTGGGGCTCTCTAACATTTCTGCAAAAAGCCTTAATACCTTTTCCTTGGGATATTCAGCCTTTTGGTGTAAGCCGTTGGCTATTCTCAGAAAACTACCTTGCAGGTTTTCAGGGATATTTCCGAGTGTTAATATGTCTTCTAATGAAATCGTTGTTTCCATTTAATGATATTTTATGTAGGCGTTGAAAGTTTTCAACCCCTACCCTATTTTTAATTTTTCACAAAAATCTGCTTCAATTGGTCAAGAATCTGACCATTGCCTGAAACTGAAATAGTATTGATTTTATCTGCGATTTTCTCTACATATTCCATCTCTTTCAGTTTCCACAAGGTTTCATTTTCTTCCATCAATTTGGCAGTATTCAACAAGCTACGCATTGAAGCGGTTTCTTCTCTACGCATAATAATATTGGCCTGTGCTTTTTTCTCAGCCATCAATACCTGGTTCATAATCTCTTTCATGTCGCCGGGCAAGATAATATCACGGATACCACAGCCTTTGATTTCGATACCCAAACCTACCAATTTGTCGGCAGTATTTTTCAATACAAAATCAACAATGCTATCTTTTTTATCCAGCAACTCATCCAGAGTCAATCCACCAATATATTCTCGTAAAACCAACTGCAATAAAACATATACCTGTTTTTCGTAATCTTTGTTTTCATACATGGCTTTCACAATATCGGTAATACGATACTGAACAAAAGCATTCAGACGTAAATTAGCTTTGTCTTTAGTCAGAATCTCTTGTCCTGAAATCTCCAGTTGCAATTGACGCATATCAGCTTTGGCTACCTGAATGCTGATAGTATTTTTCCACCAGTAATAAGTACCTCCGTCTAACACACGTACAAATTTACCATCAACAATCAAGACTCCTTTTTCATAAGCCTCAACAGTATAGCTTCTTACATACGGCAATAATTTAGTAGTGATTAGCTGTGGGCTAAAATCTTCAGTAATCTCGATTTTATTTAAATCGATAGCCGTATAAGTATAGTTTTTAATACTGCGCCAAAAAGCATATTTACCCGGCCCAAAGACAGTTTTGAAACGATTATCTTCAAACTGAACCATCATTTCATTATCCTTTACCTCTACTACATCCAAAGCTTCAATTATTTCAGCGTGCTGTAATAGCATGTTTAGTTCAATAGGCGCAGCAAAGGCATTTCCTTTCTCATATATAAAAACTTCTTCATTTCCCCACAACCAATAAGAACCTTCGCCAAGCAATCGCTTGAAAGCCTTATTTTTCAAAACCAATGCTATTTGATTAGCGTTTACTTGTATATTTTTCATGATATTAATAATTACATTGTTAAAAAATCAGTCTTAGAGCAGGTTTAAATTTTGTTGTTCTGACTTAAAGAGTAAGATTTTTTAGTTAGACAAGGCGTATTTTGCAGATGTAGCCAGCAGCTACATCGAAAAAATACAACGCAGTATAATTAAAAAAGATACTCTTGCAGGTCGAATAATAAAGTTTAAACCTGCTCGCCCCTATCCGATTCATTGAAACGGAAATCAGATTAAGATAGACTTTGATAACTGGTTCAATAATATTGGGCTATGCTATAATTCTAAAGTGTCTGTCTCTCGTAACCACGAGACAGCTACCTTATTATATATATAGCTGTATGGCATTGAAGCAAATATCTCTGTCTATCGGTATCCTCTTCTTTGCAAGTCTGGACTGAACTGTGCTTTTGCGAAGGTAAAAACACCCGAATAGTTTCAGACTGATTCAATTGTTGATCTAAAAAATGGAGTGAAGTCCATTGTGTTTGCCATTACACCACAAGCCCTTACGAACTTGGCAGGATTCGAACCTGCATGCTGTCCAACGCATTCATTCACAGTTAAACGAACCAAATGAAACGTCGACAGAACGTATAGAAAATTTATAGACAGCATATTAGCAGCTATTGCTCCAATACTATGGGGCTATACAGAAACCCTCACCAGGTTCAATAAATATTTCTATAGCGGAACATACGAGAATCGAACTCGTGACTCTACCGTGACAGGGTAGCGTGATAACCATTTCACCAATGCTCCATTAAATTTCTATTGAGGAACATACGAGAGTGGTACGCCACCCCGGTCGAACTCGTGACTCTACCGTGACAGGGTAGCGTGATAACCATTTCACCAATGTTCCGTTGAAATTTCCGGGTCCGGAAACCAGACCCGGAAAGTGACTCTAACCCTAAATCTCAATTTTATTAATCTCAGCAATAGCATTACTTCCTTCTTCGATAGCTGCCAGAATATCGAAGATTTTATCTGACCAACCAGCCATCAGAAATACTGAACTCTCGTCAACGGTGTTAACAGGAGTATTTCCGTAACCAGCCAGGTCAAACAGGTACAGACGAGCATTAGGTGCCATTCTTTTGTATTCAGCCCATGCTTTGTCAATCGGGCTTCCGCCGTTACTATTCCACAGCTGACAGTCAGTGAAAATCATGATTTTATCGACTACTTTTTTACGGTTAATCAAATCCTGAATTACCAGATGTCCGTTGGTTGAGTAACCTACTTCTCCCTCACGACGGTGGAATTCCATCACGTTTGCAAGAATATTGTTTTTAGGCATATTGATAATTTTCCAGATATCTCCAAACATACCGCTTACGACATCCTGACAACGGTTTTGCAGCAACATGGCCAACATCAAACCGATATCGAAGTTCTGAACGGTACTTTTTGCAGAAATTACCCGCTGCATTGAACCTGATACGTCGGCAGCAATTACCACACGGGTACGTGCATCGAAACCACGGATATTGTTAGCTGAATGTTGAACGGCAATTTCCAGTGCACTCAGAATATTGCTTACTCGTCCGCTGTTCATTTTCATTACTTCACGGTAAGCTGACAGAAAACGGAAAGGAAACTGTTTTGCATTAGCTACTGCACGAGCATTGCTCAAAGTAGCGCATACTTTTTCGATAGCTTCCTGGTTCACATTGGCTTCTATAATGTTGCGCAGGTTACGCAGCATAGCCATGTATCCCAGTTTTCCATTCAGAATCAAATTTTCCCATGCCTGTGCTTTTGCATCCAGTTTATCAGTTTCTGAGTCAAAATCGTTTTGACCAACTGCTGACAAAGTAGTTTCCCAGGTTTGCGCTACAGCCAGTTCATCTTTAGCAATTTTATTGAAAATCACTTGCTGTGCTTCATTTTTTGCTTTTGGGTGAACCAGAAACAGAGCATCACGCAGTTTTACATCAGTACCTGTACGATTATATTTGCTGAACTGGTATTCATCAAATTTATTGAAAGCATCTGCCAGACCTTTCTGAATCTGTTTTGACAAACGGTTCAGTTTTTTGGTTTCTTTACGCTGGTTAGCCATCTGGTAACAGGCCAGCAATTCGGTAATTTCATCAGCACGCTGAATTACACGACCAACTGTACGGCTTACGAGATTATCACCTTTATGCATTTGAGCCAGTTCAGTCAGCAATACCAGAGGCATTGAACGCAGGTACATTTTTTCACGGGCATATACAGCCAACTTTGCCACAAATTGCGCATCATTTTTACGGATGAGTGTCTGAATACGAGTAAGACGGTCATCAGCTTTTTCGTAAAAAGTATCTGACAAAATACTGGTTACTACACTGGTGTATAGTTCCATAGCGGGAGTAAGTGTATAAGCTTTTGCTCCTGCATGGTTGATAGTTGTATTTTTTTCACGATTCAAAATATTGAATTTCATGATTGAAAAAATTTTGTTTGAATAACGCCATCTCAGAACCGTTCTGAGAGGAAGTAATTGATGCACCAAACTTGTAGTCTGAGAAGGATTCGAACCCTCGACCCGTTTCATGTAAAAAAACTGCTCTACCTCTGAGCTATCAGACTAAATAAATTGTAGTCTGAGATAGAATCGAACTATCAACCTGTTCCTTATGAGAGAACCGCTCTACCATTGAGCTATCAAACTATTTCAGGGCTATAAACGAAAAGAGTCAACAAAGTTTAAAAGTCGAAGTAACTCTTATCTACGGGGACGCCCAGTCGGCACCTGATGTTACTCTGGTCGGACTCGAACCGACGGCCCCTAGCTTAAAAGGCCAGTGCTCTAACCAACTGAGCTACAGAGTAATAAAAACAAATGACAATTGTAGTCTGAGAAGGACTCGAACGGCGGCGGCCGACCGTCTTCGACCTGTTCCGTATCAGAGAACAACTCTACCACTGAGCTATCAGACTAATTCAAGGCAAAATCGAAAAGAGTGACGGGGCATGTCAAAGTCAGAATCGAACTGGATAGCCTTGCTGATTTTACAACTTCGCTATTCCTCCCCTATTTGCGGACGAAGTAACTCTTCTCTACGGCACTTGATGTTACTCTAGTCAGGCTCGAACGGCAGCGGCCGACCGTTGACGACTCCCATCTTAAAAGGATGGTACTCTAACCAACTGAGTTACAGAGTAATAATAAACTATTTAGTAATCGGATAAGGACTTGAACCTCAATCTTCGGGGCCAAATCCCGAAATCTTAACCAATTAGACCATCCGACTGTATAATCACAGCATTGACGAAAATCTTGCTACCTCAGTTGGCTTTGAACCAACGACCGTCACCTTAACAGGGTGCTGCTCTACCGACTGAGCTATGAGGTAATTCTAAAATGAGGGCAACAGGCAAAAAGTGTATTTAAGGATTCGAACCTTTCAGAATTTCTTCTGGTCACCAAGCGAAGTAACACTTATTTACGGGAACGCCAAGTTGGCACCCCATTTTACTTGATATAGACTTTGGTTACAAGCTTAGTCACAGCGTTTTGCCTAATCAAGTCATTAATCAAAGCTTTGCATAGCCTTTGATTGGTTGCGATATGAGATTCGAACTCATCTTAACGGCTCCACAAACCATCGTGTAAACCACTACACTAATCGCAACATTTTAAAAATAAGCAAGGTAAATAGCGACGAGAGAACATTTAGTGCTCTAACCACCTGAGCTAATAGACCTAAATCTATGCAGGACTCGAACGGCAGCGGCCGACCGTCTGCGGCCTCTGCGTTATTAGTGCGAAGTAACTCTTATCTACGGGGACGCCTAGTCGACACTCACTTATTTTTAATTTATATACTCGGATATTGTTTATCCATCTCATCAATGACTGAATAAGGACTTCCGCTTTCAATCAAATGAATATTTACAAATCCGTTTTCGGGCTTAATGATAGAATTATCCTCGGTAACAGAACCTGTATGTTTTCCTGCTCCTTTCTTATTCTCTATATTACCTGTACTCGGATTATAGCTTCCCCAATCTGCCATTCTTCCGTTGCCAATAGGTTCAATATAATATTTTCTACCTGTTCGGAACGAAGTGACAATATGTCTTCCGGTTTCTTCAGAATTCACTAAGAAATATCTGATAACATCATTTTTCATTGTCTTAATTGTTAAAAATCTAAAATACTAAGTACTCGGTACGGGGGTGGTCCGCCACCGCGGTTGAACCCGTAATCTCCACTGTGAAAGAGTGGTGGCTTAACCAATTTGCCCAACCGAGCGGATTAATCAAGGTAACAAGCGAAAAGTCTGCTATGGGCTCATCTTTCATGAGCACGGTTGCGTCTTGAATTTCGACCACTGTAAGTTTTTTACAGATAGGATTTGTGCCTTTCGGCAACTACCTATATCTCAACCCCGGAACGAAGTATGACTTCTCTACGACACTTGATTTTACCCGATACAGGCATTAGTCACAGCATGCTGCCCAACCGGATAAATTTTCAAACATTCATAAACATTCAAAATAAGCAAGGTAAATAGCGAAAAGAGCACATAAATTGGTAGGATTTGAACCTACTGCCTTTAGATTACAAGTCTAACGTTCTAGCCATATGAACTACGAAGTAACCCTTATCTACGACACTTGCTTGTCTGGGTAGCAAGATTCGAACGGCAGCGGCCGACCGCTTGCGAACCGGTGTATCCAAAACACCGTTGTATAACCATCTGCATAACACCCAGATTTTAAAAGAAGGCAAATGCCGAAAAGAGACTATTACGTTGCTCTACCTGACTGAGCTACTGCCTGAATGAAACTTTAGTCAGGCAGGTCAGATTCGAACTGACGACACACGGCTCCTGAAGCGAAGTAACTCTGTTCTACGGCACTTCTTTTTACTTTTATTATTATCAAAGAACTTAATTATCAAATTGATACTACAAAGTTTCGAACACACTACGCAGCCTTTTTGCGTAGTAAAAAATATTTTTTCACAATTATTACAAATTGCTGATAGTCAACAACTTGTAAGTTAAAATATTTTTCAGGAAACTATTTTTATTCTGCTATAACCATATCACTTTTCGTGAAGTTGTCCAGTTCTTTCAGCATAGTCGGGAAACGATAATCACCAGACATACTTTTTACCATAGCTGCAGCCTTTATCAAATCTTCTCCCATAGCTGTAATGAACAAGGGTTTCTGGCTTGTGCCCCTGAATACCTCGGCCACGTATTTTTTATTATTAGCAAAAGAAGTTTTAGCAACACCAATTACAGGAACCTTGATAGGTAGTGCTTCGTATAGATGAGCTCCCAAGCCAGATTTACCTTCATCGTCCAGAAACACATATCCATCTACTATAATGTATTTCAGTTGTGTCAGATCCAAATCTGCCAGAATATCCATAATACATGGCAACTCTCTTTTATAGAATGCCCCGGGCTCATATTCGGCTATATCATGTCTGTATTTTTCAATTTTCCGGGCATATGTAGCATCAGTCCATTGATTGAAAACCAAGCCTACTATTTTGGCTCGATTCTGTTCATAAAAAACATCTACTGCGAGTATCATTTTTTGTTTGTTTAAGATGTAAAGTAATAAATTTTCATAATTTGATGCCGGACAAGGAGTCGAACCTTGGTCTTAACGTTCGTATCGTTATGTCCTTCCAATTGAACGACCCGACATTTTTTAGTCAGCAAAACTACAATTAATTATGCCCTATTTTTGTGTGCTTTGCGTTTCAAGCCAGAGCATTTACTTATAAATCAGCTAAAAAAGTCTATTGATTTATCCAATTCACAGCATACTTTATAAATGAATTATTGATAAAAGGGAAAACTGTTATATTCGGAATATGATTAACTTCTAATAAATACTTATTTTTATCTGAAGAAATCATATAATCAATACCTACAATCTCTAAATCAAAATACTTAGCAATGTTTCTTGAATCATCTAATAACTCACCATCAATAGGCATTTGTCCGGATTGCTGATGATGGAGTGATTTTTTCCAGTCATCACCTTCTAATTTAATCTGCCAGGCTTCATTGCCAATGAGCATGATTCTCACTGCTTCTCCTTCAATAAAGGGTTCAAATAAAGTAGGCTCTGAAGTAAGAAAATCTGACTCAACTAATTCTTTATTTTCTCCACAATGCCAATTTCCCCACTTTGCTACAGTTGTTTCTTGTACTTTCCAGTTTTCTGCTTTGATAGACATTCCTCGTTTCAGGTTCTTAAACCGGGTCGCCTTTAATGACCTTACCAGACCTGAGTGTCGGAGGCGTAAATCCATCATTGCAGAAGGATTGGGTAAACACTTACCGCCCCATAAAGCCAAAAGTGTAATAAAATCATAGTCATTTTCAAAGATTCCATGATAAATTACTTTATCTACCTTTAAATACTTGTCAGGATTAAACGCACTTTCAACATATAAATCGCTTTCTATCAATTTTATATTTGGCAGAAAATCGTAAGAAACCAATAAACATTCAGCATGATTACGAATGTAGTTTACTTCATTCTCTTCCAAACCAATAGTCAGTAAGCGTTCTTTTTCCATCGTTGTTAGTCGTTTAGCGATTTCCTAAATCTTATTAAGTAATTTTCACTTTTCAGTGGAAAAAGTAAGAATCGAACTTACATCTTTAGTGTTTCAGACTAACGCCTTGACCAACTCGGCTATTTTTCCATAATAGAATCACCATTTTGCACAGAGCAGAAGAATCGAACTTCATTCACGAATGAACCACTTGTTTAGCAAACAGTCCCCAGCCCAGCAGGAATTACTCTCTATTATATTGTGGGAAAAGTGCGAATCGAACACACAAGGCAATTGCAACGGTTTTACAGACCGCCCCGCTTCCACTTACGGACTATTTTCCCTTATTATTTGGTAAGCATGATTGGATTCGAACCAACACTTAGCTGCTT
Source organism: Emticicia agri (assembly GCF_004168285.1). GTDB lineage: Bacteria > Bacteroidota > Bacteroidia > Cytophagales > Spirosomataceae > Emticicia > Emticicia agri. Next base: position 39,984 of record NZ_SEWF01000005.1, read on the forward strand.
CTGAGACAGCTCTCTCTTCCGATTGGAGTACATGCTCATTTAATTTTTGCGGAGGCAATAGGAATCGAACCGCGCGGCGACCGCCCATAGTATCTTTCGATATTACTCGCTTTCTAGGCGAGTTCCTCGTCCATTCGGGCTACCTCCATTTTGTTATTTGCATGGAGCAGGAGCATCAAGCAACTCCTGTCACCCTCCACGCATATTGTGTTGATTTAATAGAATTACTACATAAAATAAGGCGTAAAATCCCCTTGGGTACAGCCCGGCACGGGTATCAGATTATCTCCTTTTATATCGCAACCTTCTATTTTAGTCAGCGATTGGTGCCAGGTTCTGGTATATTGCTTATCTATTTTAGCTACCTCAACCAATAAATGAAATCCGCCTCGTGTTCTCAATACTGTCAGGCAATCTTCATTAATGTATTGTTTAACCTCTGTCAAAGTTTCCGTAATAGCTACTTTGTCAAAATCAAGGTCAAAATATACTTTTCTGCTACACGATTTTTGTATCTCCGATAATACCTCCTGATGCGGATTGTATCCGTTATACTCTTTGGTAATCAGTTCTGCAAATCGTATCAACGAGTTCTTACACGCCTTCTCCATATCACGTGGATTAACACTGATATACAATGCCAAAGCCTCTTGCGGAATACCTACACCCTTGTATTTATACGTACCCAATTCACATTCCAGTTGTTTCACTTTGTCATAGATAAAATCTTTGGTAGCGGTAAATCGCTTCACCTGTGCTTTATCGCTTCCTACTGCCTGGTGATACTTGTTGCGGGCTAATAATGACACATAATAAGTTTCATTTCTTTTAAGCTCCGGCAACCAGTCAATAAAGTTGAGAAAAAGCTCTTCGTTTCTGATAATCTGGTAGTTCATACGGGTATCATGATAAATTGTTAATCACCATATTTCAATAAAACTCAGGATTAATGGCTTTGAAAGAAATACGTCCGTGTCCGCCCAAGTCTTTGAGTAACCATTTATCAAACTTCTCATTCAATAACCTGATTACAATCCCCTCTGCCCAAACCTCTGCCTGAACTTTTGACTTAATCTTGGCCATTTCAACCAGTTCAGTGATACTATCTGATAAATGATAATTATCATTTAATACTGGTACTGGTTGTAAATCCAGTTGTTTCATTAGCTTCATAAAATCGGCATAAGAAACATACTCAAAGGTATCAATATTAAAAAGGTTGAAAAAGAAGACAGTTTGTCCTTTTATTTTCAATCTATTGTACTGAATCCCCTCTCCTACCAATTCCCCTTGCAAAGCATAGTTTCCACCTAATGACCTTATTTTTTCTTCGATATTCAGCGCTTTTGCTACTTTCCAGAAAGTATTTTCGATGTTTTCTTCTATTTCAAGATTTCTTGAACAAACACCAAACTGACCATCTTTTAAGTAATAAGTTGCTGAACTACCATCTAATTTCTCAGTAATAAAGCAGCTTTCGCCTTTGTATTTGGTTAGTACATTTTGTAAAATCTGTACCCGGATTTCGTCAGTTTTCGGGATAAATGAAGGGAATCCTCCTTTCATGATACCCGCCAAACTGGCCGGGATTGGTGGTTCGTACTTGATAATCCCTAATGCCTCAGTACAGTCTGCCCCTTCCTCAATCTCAAAACCTTCCGGTAAAATACTCAACGGGAAACAGATACCCTGAGAAACTTGCCCCCTTAACCTGATAGTTTTAATACGAAAACTTTTTGCTTTTAAAAACTCAAACTCCGGTTTATCAGGGAGCAAACTGTCAATTTCACAATAGATACAAAAATCTCCTACGGCAAATTCACTTTTTTTAATCACAAGCTCCCAACCCAGAACTTTAGCTTTCAAGATATTATCGGCACCCTCAATTGGTTCTAATGCCATAATTCTTTGAATACTCGCTAACCTTCTCATTGTTTTATTTTACTTAATTGTTACAGATATTCATCTACTTTAAATCCATGTTTTTCGGCCCATTGGTTTAGTAAAACTGTTGCTTTTGCACCGATTGGTCTGTTGAAACGAGACTTAGCTTGTACTACTCGTTTATTCTTTACCTCAACATCTATGGTTGCGAGTCGTTCTACTTCAAATCCGCACTGATATTTTCTTAGTGAAACAATACTTGAGTTACCCTCAATACAATGTTGGGTATATGAGGCTACACAATTTCTCATTCTCATTCCTTCTGCTACCAGTTCTTCGTCTGAAGATAATTCAACTATTTTGTATTGAATTTCATTGTATCCTTTACCTTCACTAATCTCAAAAGGTTGGAAAAAGGCTGGTTTCCACTGCGATTGTGCCTTTGTACTTTGTGATTTTTTTAAACCCTCATTCCATCTTTCTGTCTGACGAATTAACGAACTTAAAGTTCTACCTTTTAGTGAATAGGTCTTATTCTGGTTGATTTCAAAGCGAACATAGTCTATCAGGTCTCCAATTTTCTTCTGGTCGAAATCGTCCCCTGCAATCAGAATTCTGATAAACGTTTCCCACAAGGCTTCGTCCCTTATTTCGTTTTGACCTAACCAGGAGTAGGCTAAGTTATAAGCCAGCATTTCATCTCCCCCTAAACCTATTACTTGTGCATATCTGAAAGCTTCAAAAACTCTGAATCCCACCAGGCTTTTGGTAAACTCAACTTTCATTTTCTGGCTGAGTGGTATGGCCGAACTAATGGCTTTGATACTACCGCCTTGTGCTAAGAAGATAAAATCTCTGATAAAGAAATAATCCTCCGGGTTGAAAAAAATATAATTCAAAAAGGTTGGGAAACGGTACTCTGCAAACAAATAAGCAATCAATTCTTTGAATTTCTGATGCTCACTCTTCATTTTAGGCTTCCATTGCTCCAGCGGACGAATCCATAAATTTCGATGTCTGGCAACTACAGTTAATGCTTCAATGAAATACATATCCCTGAACCATTTCGGGCACTTTTTTTCAAGCTGTTTTGTCAGGAAAACCAGATTATCAATCCAGGGTTCCATCACTATTCTTTTGTTTACGGCCTCATGCTGTGCCAGAAAGTTTGCAAAAAACTGAAATCTGTCGTTGTTTTGGTTTTCAGTTCTCAGATTTTTATTAAGTGCCTGATTAATAACCTCTAAGAAACTTTTGTTCAGTTTATCGGCCTGAAAAACCTTCTTTTTCAGAAGTGTTTCTCGCTCTTGTTTGTGTTGTAAAATTCTTTGGCGATCTTGTTTTGATATATGCTTGCCCATAATCGTTTCAATTTGATTTTTCTGAAATCAATCGGGCTCAAACAAAAAGCCCGACCTCGTTTGTGGCTGAGGTCGGGCTTCATGCAGTTATTCTGAACAGAACAAATTTATGTGCATAAATACTGATACCTCAGCCGTTTCCCCATATTCGGTTCTATCGTCCAATCCACAAATGACGCTCCGCCTAAATTTTCAATCCGGCATAGGAAGGTCGCCTTAAATCGTTTCGGACTTAGGGAAATACTTTGATGTTGATATGTATTTCTGATGAACATTAAAAAATTATTTTTTTAAAATTTTGATTCTATTAATTTACCTAAACGAATGGCTATTGCATTAAAAAAGCCCGACTTTCCTTGAAGGCCGGGCTTTGTATATTTTGGTGTAAAACTTCTACCTCAATTTACGTAAAGCCCAACAATTCCCTCTCACAAATGATAGCATATCTGCGCTATTAATCGGTGCTATGTGTTTTTCTGATTGGTACATTGTCTTCTTGTTTTTTGTGTTGCAAAGATAGCAGATTTTATTTTGTAACTTCCAAATATTTTTTGATATTTTTTTGAAATATTTTTTAACATATTGATAATCAAATATTTAAATCATTAAAATTCTTAAAAATAACTTAAACAAACCTTAAAATTCATTTTTCCCCATCAAACATCAATTATTCAGGGTCGAAATTGGGATGAGTATCGGCTTATTTAAATCACAGGATATAAGCTCTCTACCTAAGTACTTTCTCTTGAATATTATGATTAATTCTGATAAATAAAAGCAAAGCCCCAAAAAGAAAAAATTGAACTTTTCCAAGATTAAAACTCTCCAAAAATTCAGATTTAAGGCATAAAAAAAAGGGTCTTCCTATACCTTTTACAGTATAGAAAAACCCCTGATTTTAATCAGCTTTAATGCTTATTTTTCGCGTGTTAAAACCTCATCAATCAAGCCATAAGCTTTGGCTTCTTCAGCCTTCATCCAGTAGTCACGGTCCGAATCTGCCTCTACTTGTTCAACGGTTTTTCCGGTATGACTTGCCAGAATTTCATACAACTCTTTACGAAGTTTGATAATTTCTTTTACTGTGATTTCCATATCGCGTGATTGTCCTTGAGCTCCACCACTTGGCTGGTGAATCATGACACGGGCATGAGGTAAAGCCGAACGTTTACCTGCGGCACCACCTGCCAACAACACCGCTCCCATAGAAGCCGCCAGAGAAGTACAGATAGTGGCTACATCCGGGCGTACATACTGCATAGTATCATACATACCTAAGCCGGCATATACAGAGCCACCGGGGCTATTAATATACATTAATACATCTTTTTTCGCATCAACCGATTCAAGGAATAACAACTGCGCTACTACTACATTGGCTACATAATCATCTACAGCCGTACCCAGAAAAATAATTCTGTCCATAATCAGACGTGAGAATACATCAATGGCAGCGAAACGCATCGGGCGTTCTTCAATGATGTTGGGCGTCATGTTGGTAACATTGTGTTTCATGTAATCATCAAGTGCCAAACCACTCATACCGAGATGATTTACAGCATACTTACGGAATTCTTCTCCAAAATGCATTTTACAATCTTCTATTTAATTTATGTGTTTATTTATTATTCAACACGAAAGATAAGCGTGTAGTTCTCTATAAGAACTTTCTATATTTTCGTTTTGTTCGATACAAAGATGTCATTTCTTTCAGTAAATTGTAGTCAGAAATTCAGATATTTTATCAGAAAAACTGATTTTGCAATGCGAGTAGTTTAATAAGTCGTTTTAAGATAATATATTTATAGTTGTATAAACCCTTATCGTTGAACAGATTAGAGGTCAAAAATCGTTTATATACTTTAAAAGGCTTTTTATACTTTTTCAAGAAACACCTATTAAATTTTGGCAATTGTTTATGGAAATTAAAGCTATGAATATTGGAGAAAAAATTCGTCAGGCACGCTTGCAGAAGGGCTTTTCGCAAGAAAATATGGCCGATATGCTGGGTATTTCAACCACTGCCTATGGCGATATTGAACGCAATAAAACCGAACTGACTATTACCCGGGCTACAGAAGTAGCCCACATACTCAAGGCAAATGTATTAGAATGGTTGGGTGTTGAACTACAACCCGTAGATTTTGCTTTAGAAAAATTGCAGTTAGAAAATGAAAAATTAAAGGCCGATGTAGAAAAATGGCAATTAGCCGCTCACTACTGGCGCGAAAAATTTGAACAACAACGCCTGTTAGGCGATTTACTTCGCCTCGGTACGCAACAACCAGCGTCTCAGGAAGAACGCAAAAAGATAGGTTTCTAATAAATTCATCACATTTTCAGAGGGTTTCATAACATTATACCCTCAACCAATTGATTGAGCCATAGCTTTGTTGAAAAATTAAGAAAAAGCTATGCAATCATTTCAAAAGTTCAGGCGCTACGAGTTTTGGTTTATTCTTCTGGCATTTACCATATATATCACTCGTCGTTTGTTTCAATTGGCCGCCCGGTTCGACAGAGATGTCGAACTGGCAGAGCAATCTACTAAAAACGCCTCTGCCGATTTTCTGCCAAGAACCATACATAGTGTCTGGGAAAGTCTGGCTTCTTATAACCATGCGCTCAACACTATTTTCCCGACCATTGCCGGTGGGGTCTTGCTCTTTTTGGCCTGGGCTACTTTTCATTACATGGCTTTTCCAAGATGGAAATCAAAAGGACAAGAGCAGAGTTTGTTTTTTACTTACTTGTTTCTGACAGCTGTTTTTAGTCTGGCAAGTGTCTTCTTTTATGACTTCTTTAAACTCTACTGGCGTTTCAGGTTAGATAATTCAGGGCAAATCATTGACTTTAAAGTATACTCATTATTCCGCAAAGTCCATTTATTGAGTAATACTATTGCTTTACTGGCAATAATAGGCATCTATGAAATTACCTCACAGTTTTATTACTTTATCAAAACAAAGCTCTATGAAGAGCCTGAAAAAAATTATCAGTACCTCGACATTCTTTTGATAGTCTTCATTTTGTTATCTTTTCTCTTTTTTGCAGTATTCGGTCAATTACCTGTTAGTTTCTGGAATGGTGGCTTACGAGATGTGGTTCTTGTGCCTCTATTTTTAGGTATAGCTTATGGAGCGCATAAAATCTTTACAGAAAAAGTAATGCCTCACATATCGGCTCCTCACTCAAAAGAATTTTCAACAGGCATTACTCTATTCTTTTTAGTTTGTGGCATTGGTAGCTTCATTTTTCAGGTAGTTGAAATAGTATTTTGGTTATCAAAGGGCTTCTCAAGAATTGAATTCAGTATAAAGGACCTAGTAATCGTTTTTGTTTGGCTGGTGCTTTTATCTGTTATCGCAGCTTTCTTAAGGAGTGTCTTTTTCAAAGAGAAATTACAGTTAACTCAACTCTTTACTCAAAAAACGGCCGAACTTTCGTCGCTCAGGTCGCAGATAAACCCTCATTTTCTGTTCAATGCCCTCAATACTCTCTATTCAGTATCCTTGAAAGAAAATGCAGATAAAACGGCTGATGGGATTCAGAAATTAGGCGATATGATGCGCTTTATGCTCAATGAGAACAATCAGGACAGAATTCCGCTCAATAAGGAGATTGAATACCTGCAAAACTATATTGAGATTCAGCGAATGCGCATTGCTGAATCTGACAATATCGAAATCAAGATTAATATTCAGCCATCAGACAGAGATATTTTTATTGCGCCCATGCTCCTGAATCCATTCATCGAAAATGCCTTTAAACATGGTATCAGTTTCCGTAATCCTTCATGGATTTATATTACGCTGACATTTGATGATACCAGACTTTACTTTAAAGTTCATAACTCGCTTCATGCCAAATCTGAATCAGACCCAGAAAAAGATAATAACGGTATAGGTTTGGAAAACGTAAAAAAACGCCTCGACCTGATTTATAAAAACCGCTATGCGTTAGACATTCAGAAAAGCGAACAGGATTTCTTTGTTTCTCTTACTATTACTTATTGGTGATATTCTTAAAAAAATAGAATTATGAAAAAGCTATTTATTATTACTGTTATCTATTTTACTGCCTTTGCCAATACGCAGGCACAAAGTACTACCAACCAAAAGTTAGACTCCTTATTTACACAAATAACTAAAAATGGAGATTTTAACGGAGGTATTCTCGTAGCCGACAAAGGCAAAATTATTTATCAAAAAGGCTTGGGTTATGCTGATTTTGCGAATAAGATTCCTAATGAAGCAGATTCTCGTTTCAATCTGGCTTCTATTTCCAAAACTTTTACTTCTGTTGCTATTCTGCAATTGAAAGAGAAAAAGAAATTGAAGTTAGAAGATGCTTTTGTCAAGTACTTCCCTGATTTTCCTTTTCCGACCATTACCATCAAACATCTACTTTCGCATACGTCCGGTTTACCTGATTTAGAATTATATGAATCAGTAGTAAATGCCAAACCTGACAGCATTATCAGAAATCAGGCAATTATTCCTATTCTGAAAAACTGGAATCAAAAACTTTACTTTCAGCCGGGAGATAAATGGAAGTATTGCAATACTAATTACGCTTTACTGGCATTGTTGGTCGAAAAGGTAAGTAAGATGTCTTTTAAGAATTATCTCAGTAAGAATATTTTTGAACCTGCCAATATGCCTAATACATATCTGCGAATAGGTGCTATTGAGAGCCCTAAAAAGCAGGTAGTGAATCATCGACTGATTACCTGGTATGATGATACCTATAAAAACGTTGACTCAATCAGATTCGGAGGCATTAAATACTGTACTTATAACTGTGGCGGCACTTATGGTGATAGTAATATTATGACCACTACTGCTGATATGCTCAATTATGACCAGGCATTGTATAATGGGAAACTACTCTCACAAAATAGCCTGGATGAAGCCTTTACTCCTACCCGATTGAACGATGGAACTATTTATTATGACCCATTCGGTGATGAAATGTCTCAATTAGGAAAAAGTTCCTACGGTTTAGGCTGGGAGATTTATGAAAATGCCGAATTAGGCAAAGCTGTTAGTCATGGCGGGCATCTCTTTGGTCTGGCAACCCTTTTTTATAGAAATCTGAGTAAAAACCAAACGGTAGTTCTATACCAGAATGTAGAACGGGAAGGGCTTGCATTTTATGGCAAAGTACTTGCCTCTTTAGAGATTCTGAACGGTAAAACACCTCAGAAAATATTCTATAAAAAATCACTGGCACGCAAATATGGTTCTACGATGATGCATGAAGGCATTGACCGTGCTGTAACAGTATTCAATGATTTGAAAACTGATAGTACCAACTACTATTTATCAGAAAACGAAATGAACTGGCTGGGTTACGACTTTCTTTTCAATGCCAGACAAAAACAATATTCGCTCGAAACTTTCAAAGTCAATACCCTTCTTTTCCCAAATAGTTTTAATGTCTATGATAGCTATGCCGAAGCCCTCAATGCCAATGGCAAACGAGAAGAAGCTATTCTGATGTATCAGAAATCAATAGCCATGAATCCTGACAATAAAGGTGGCAAAGAAATGTTAAAACGCATTTTAGAAAATAAGCAGTGAAAACTTTATAAATTCATCATAAACCATATTTTTGTTTCTAAAAACCTGCTAATGCTAACCGCCATTGCCATAGATGATGAGCCTCGGGCTTTAGAAGTTATAGAGATTCATGCTGCCAGAGTGCCTTTTCTTGACCTAAAAGCTACTTTTACTGATGCTTTTGAGGCTATTCCCTATTTGCAGCAAAATAAAATTGACTTACTGTTTCTCGACATAAAAATGCCCGATATATCGGGCATTGAGTTTATCAATATTCTTCAGAAAGTACCAATGGTCGTGTTTACCACTGCTTATTCTGAGTATGCCGTCAAAGGTTTTGAGTTAGATGCCATCGATTATCTGTTAAAACCTTTTTCGTTGGCACGTTTTACCAAAGCCTGTAACAAAGCTTTAGAAATCAGTCAATTCACCAAAGAAGCCGCACCTGACTTCATATTTCTGAAAACCGGCTACGAAGAAGAAAAAGTTTTCTTTGATGATATTCTTTATATAGAAGCCGAAGGCAATTATATGTCTTTTATATTAAAGAATAAGAAACTTCTAAGCCGACAGAATATAAGCGAAACACTCAGTTTTTTACCTCCAAACCAGTTTGTCAGAATCCACCGTTCTTATATTGTAGCAATCAATAAAATACAGAAAATTACCCGTCAGGCAGTATGGATAGCAGGTAAGGAAATTTCGGTAGGCGCATCTTATGAAGACAGACTGCCCGAAATAAGAGAAAAACTTAAAAGCTGAATTTCAAAACTGGAAAGAGCGGTTTGATAAGACGAAAATTATCATAATTTTGTAAGATACGACAAAAAACCTTAAACCCTCTCCCAAATGAAAGAAGCCAATACTACCGGATTTGCCATTATCCGAATCATTACAGGTTTATTAATGGTCTATCATGGTTTTGAAATATTTGACAGTACCCAAATGCAGCAATATGCTTCATGGGATTCTATCAAAAACTTGCCGTTTCCTGCTTTCTGGGCTTATTTAGGCAAAGGAGCCGAATTAGTGGGTGGAATTTTATTAACTATTGGCTTCATGACACGCCCTGCGGCTATTATTATTGCGCTTACCATGCTTTTTATCTGCTTCAAAATAGGCAATGGGAAATTCTGGTACGACGCCCAACATCCTTTCTTGTTTGTGCTATTAGCTATGATTTATTTCTTTATGGGGCCGGGGAAATGGAGTATAGACAATAACAGGAAATAATTTTCCTTATAGCTTTTTAAGGCTGTTTTTCATTCCTTTTTCAATAGCAGCATAGCTTTCTATCACTTTACTTACATAAATAAAAGAAATGTAGTAAGGCTTAGCGAGCAATTCTTTATTCAGTCGGTAAGCTTCTTTCATGCGTCGGCGAATCAGGTTTCTGTCAACTGCATGTTTAAACTGACGTTTAGGTACTGAAAAAAGCACTTGTGTATTGGTTTCTTCCGATGGCTTACAGACAACCCTGATAGGATAGGCAAAAACTCCCTCGTTGGCAGAATTCTTTCTGTCAAAAAGACTGTTTATCACTTTCGTGCTACAAAGTCGTTCGTTTTTACTGAAAGTTTTCTTCACAAATGAATAAAACTATTTGAATACGCTCAGAGTTAATCTTATATAGTACTGATAGGTCTTTAATAAGAAAGCTAAACAAAAAAGCCACCGGATGGTGGCTAAAATATCTTGATTATGTCGCATTTACAGATTGTAAACTTTGAACTATCAAACTGCTAAAAACGAGATTATTTGTGTTTTTTCTCGTCAGAAACAGTCAATTTCCATCTGCCACGTGCACGACGTGCAGCCAATACGCGTCTGCCATTAGCAGTTTCCATACGCTCACGGAATCCGTGTTTGTTACGACGCTTTCTGTTTGATGGTTGGAATGTACGTTTCATTATATTTATTTATTTTTGTTCCTTTAATGCTCAATTATCCGTGCTTTTCATAACGGACTGCAAAAATACGTATTAATTTTTATAAAGCCAACACAGCGGCAAAAAATTGTTTCATGCACTATAAAATTTATTCCAAAGACCGAGCCTCACATTTTATTGACATAGAATGTTTTATTCATGACCTCACCACCGCTACGGTCGAATTACAACTACCTGCCTGGCGTCCGGGACGCTACGAATTACAACATTTTGCCAAGAACATTCAGCAATTTGAAGTTTTTGATGAGAACGGGCATAAACTATCAGCCAGAAAAATTACCAAAGACAGATGGGAGGTACAAACCAATGGAGCAACCAGCATTGTAGCCCGCTATAATTACTATGCCCAGATTATTAATGCCGGAAGCAGCTATGTGGATGAACATACCTTCTATGTAAACCCTGTGAATTTATGCCTTTATGCCGAGGGGAAGATAAATGAAGAATGCACAATAGAACTATATTTAAGAAATAATGAAAAAATTGCAGGAATTACCAATAGTAGCCCTGCAACGGAAAAAGGTGTCCATCAGCTTTATTTTAATGATTTTTATCATATGGCAGATAGCCCTTTTATTGTAAGTGCCACCCTAAAACATGATTTTTATAAGATAGGAAAAATAAAATTTCATTTATGGTTTGAAGGAAATTTTCAGCCTGATTTTAAGCGTATTAAATCAGACTTCAAGAAATTCACTCAGGAGCAAATCAATATATTTGGTGAATTTCCTGAAAAAGAATACCATTTCCTCACCTGGATACTTCCTATTCCCTATTATCATGGGGTAGAACACCGCAGCTCAACCATGCAGGTTTTAGGGCCTGATAGTCAGAATTTCGAAGAGTTATACATTGATTTATTAGGACTTGCCTCACACGAACTCTTTCATACCTGGAATATCTGCAAGATTCGGCCAGTCGAGCTACTGCCTTACGATTATACCAAAGAAAACTATTTTCCGACCTGTTTTGTAGCAGAAGGAGTAACCACCTACTACGGCGATTTAGTTTTGAGTCGTTCAGAAGTATTTGATGAAGCTCAGTATCTGAAAGAACTCGAAGTATGTTTCAAACGCCATTTCGACCATGCAGATAAAGCCTCTCAATCGCTCGTTGAGTCTTCTTGGGATTTATGGTTAGATGGTTACACGGCAAGCATTCCCGACCGTAAAGTTTCGGTCTATCATAAAGGAGCCATTGCGGCGCAGATATTAGACCTGCATATCAGAAAAGTATCTATCCATACACGCTCTTTAGATGATGTAATGAAACTGATGTGGGAACAATACGGAAAACCTTTTAAAGGATATTCCATAGAAGATTACCAGGCAATATGTGAAGAAGTTGCCAACGAAAAACTGGACTGGTACTTTGATGTGTGCATTAAAGGAAACGAATCTCTGTTCGATTTACTCAACCGTTACCTGCAATTGCTTGAGTTAGAATTGATTCGCAATGAAGAAGGTATTATAAGCCTCATAAGGAGAACAAATTAGGCTGATTGTTTGATAAATCGAAAGGCATTTTTATACTTTGCATAACAAACGAAACCATTGTATGATTTTCACTTCAAAAACATTTTTACTGAGTGTATTTATTGGGTTAAGCCTTCATTCTTCCCTATTAGCGCAAAAACAACAAGCTGATTTAATAGTACATAATGCGGTTGTTTATACGGTCAATAATCAGTTCAGTACTGCCCAGGCTTTTGCCATAAAAGGTGGCAAATTTATAGATGTTGGCAGTTCTAAAGATATACTGGATAAATACAATGCCACACAAAAAATTGATGCCAATAAAAAACCTGTATATCCGGGCTTTTATGACCCACACAGCCATTTTTTAGGCTTAGGACAAATGCTTAATCAATGCGACTTGGTAGATACCAAATCTTATGAAGAAATTATAGAGCGTCTGAAAAAATTTGCGGCAGAACACCCCGACCACCAATGGATTATCGGTCGTGGCTGGGACCAGAATGACTGGCCTGTAAAAGTTTTTCCAACCAAAGAATTATTAGACAAGGCATTCCCGAATAAACCTGTACTGCTCACCCGTATCGACGGACATGCGGCCATTATCAATTCAAAAGCCATACAATTAGCCAGAATATCTCCGGCCAGTAAAGTAGATGGCGGAGAGGTTGAGGTAATGGATGGACAATTAACGGGTATTTTAGTAGATAATGCTATGGGATTGGTGAGAAGAGTCATACCCGGCTCAACCCAGAAAGAAAAGCAGAATATGCTCTTGGCTGCACAGAAAGAATGTTTTAAATATGGCTTAACTACTGTTTCTGATGCAGGCATGAACCAGGATGATATTGAGTTGATAGATAAAATGAATAAAGCAGGAACCCTGAAAATCCGTGACTATGTCATGGTATCTTTAGGTATCCGTAATTTAGAGTATTTTATCAAAAAAGGCATTTATAAAACTGACCGCCTGAATGTACGTTCGTTTAAACTCTATGCCGATGGTGCCTTAGGTTCTCGTGGGGCTTGTCTCTTAAAACCTTATAGCGATGAGCCAGCCAAAACCGGATTTTTATTATTGAGCCCTGCCGAATTAGAAAGAAGCCTGACAGCTATCTATAATTCAGATTTTCAGGCCAATACCCATTGTATCGGAGATTCAGCAAACCGTTTGATTCTGAATATCTATGGTAAATTGCTGAAAGGAAAAAATGCACGTCGCTGGCGGATTGAACATAGTCAGGTAGTATCAAAAGAAGATATACCTAAGTTTGGCCGTTACTCGGTTATTCCTTCTATCCAGGCTACTCATGCCACCTCTGATATGTACTGGGCTGATGCACGTTTGGGTAAAGAACGTGTAAAAACAGCATACGCTTTTCAGGATTTATTAAAACAAAATGGAGTAATTGCTAACGGAAGTGACTTTCCTGTCGAACATGTAAATCCATTGTTTGGTTTTCATTCTGCAGTAGCCCGACAAGATGCAGAGAATTATCCCGAAGGTGGTTTTCAGATGGAGAATGCCTTAACACGTGAACAGGCATTAAAAGCCATGACTATTTGGAGTGCTTATGCCAATTTTGAAGAAAAAGAACGTGGAAGCATCGAAAACGGCAAAATGGCAGATTTTGTCATATTAGAGGCAGATATTATGAAAGAGCCTAAAGAAAAACTAAGAAATATAAAGGTCATCAATACCTTTGTCGGAGGAGAAAAAGTCTATTAAATATCTATTAAAACAGCCCTATAATTGGTTCAAAAGTACAACAAATAGCTAATTTTACACAAATTTAAATTTACACACACGTTAACGTTATGGTAAAAGTACTTTTTGTTTGTCTGGGCAATATTTGCCGTTCTCCGGTTGCTGAGGGAGTCTTTAACAACCTGATACAAAAACATAATTTAGCAGATAAAATCTCCTGCGATTCAGCCGGCACCAAAGGTTGGCATACCGGACAATTACCCGACCATAGAGCCATCAAAAATGCCTTGGATAATGGGATTGTTCTGACTCATAAAGGCAGAGAAATTCAAGTAGCTGACTTAGATAATTTCGACCATATTGTAGTAATGGACGAAAGCAATTTTAAAGATGTGTATGAATTATACTACCGTACAAAGCATACTACCCCATCAACAGAGAAACTCTTTTTACTGCGTGATTATGACCCCAAAGTAAGTGGCATCAAAGAAGTTCCTGACCCATATTATGGATCAGAATTAGACTTTGAAGAGGTTTTTCATATCATTCAAAGAAGCGGTAGTGCTCTTTTAAATAGCCTGATTGAAAAACATGGATTAGTGGAGGAAAGTATTGAGTGATTTAGTAAATAATCTCGAACTGTGATTTACCTGATTACTGGATTTCACTGATAAAAAAACTGATTTCAATTTATAATCAATGAAATCAGATTAATCAGTTAAATCATAGTTCAGACAATTAATCACTAATATTTTTATATACTATGCCCGATTTTCAGGAATTAGATATTGAAAATGAAATAAACAGAGAGTTCTCGAAAGAACGAGTAACTAAAATCGCCAGTTATATTGGTGCTGATACAGAACGCTTTGCTATTTTAATGAATATCTTTCTGAGAGGTCAGTATGTCAATACACAAAAAGCAGGGTGGATTTTAAGTGAATGTGCTGAAAACTATCCCCTGCTCATTATCCCTTACTTCAGGAATCTTATTCAGAAATTACAAGAACCCTTTGCCACCGACTCGGTTAAAAGAAATATTGTAAGGGTATGGCAGTTTGTAAATATACCCGACGAATACATAGACGACATCTATGATATTTGTTTTGGGTTTATCAATAGCCATGAGGCCATTGCTATCAGAGTTTTTTCAATGACAGTCTGTTATAATATTGCCAGGAAAATACCTGAACTCAGGCATGAATTAAGACTGACTATAGAAGACGTTCTGCTGAAAAATCAGGATGGCTCAGCAGCTATTATCAGCAGAGGCAATAAGATTTTGAAAGACTTGAAGAAAAAATAAGTACATTTGTGAGGTAAATAAACAAAGAAATTTATGAGACTTTCATGCGGTAATTATACCCCGACACATGAAAAGTTTCTAATAAAACTACCTTTATTTAGGTTCCGGGGTAAAACACTATGAACAAGAAAGTAATTTTAATAATCCTTGATGGCTGGGGAATTCCCAAACCTGGCGAAGAATGGCGCTCTGCCATCGATAGCGCTCATGTACCTTATTTCAGAAAATTATTAAAAGAATATCCACACAGCACTTTAGAGGCTTGTGGTCGTGCGGTTGGCTTACCCAACGGACAGATGGGAAACTCTGAAGTAGGACACATGAACTTAGGTGCCGGACGTGTAGTGTATCAGGAATTAGAAAAAATAAGTATAGCTGTAGAAGAAGGCAAATTAGCCAAAGAACCCGTATTAGTTGATGCCTTTGAATACGCAAAATCCAACAACAAAAAAGTACATTTTATCGGCTTGGCTTCTGATGGGGGTGTTCACTCGCATATTGAGCATTTAAAAGGTCTTTGCAGTGCCGCAGCAGATTATGGCTTATCAGAAGTATTTGTTCATGCGTTTACTGACGGGCGTGATTGCGACCCTAAAAGCAGCAAAGGGTTCTTAGCCGATTTGCAGGCGCATTTAAGCCAATCGACAGGTAAAATTGCTACTGTTATAGGTCGTTATTATGCGATGGACAGAGACAAACGCTGGGAACGTGTAAAAATGGCATACGACGTAATGGTAAAAGGAAGTGGTAACCTTAAAATCACTATCGACCAGTTATCAGATTCTATCCAGAATTCTTACGACCAGAATATTACTGACGAGTTTTTAAAACCGATGGTGATTACCGAAAATGGTGCGCCAATTGGTTTGATTGAAGAAGGCGATGTGGTAATGTGCTTCAATTTCCGTACTGACCGTGGCAGAGAAATCACAGAGGTATTGACTCAACAGGATTTCCCTGAATACGAGATGAAAGCCCTTAAACTCTATTACCTCACTATGACTAACTATGACGAGTCGTTCCATGATGTACACGTCATTTATGAGAAAGATAATCTGACGAATACTTTAGGAGAGGTTTTAGAAAGAGCAGGTAAAAAACAGATTCGTATTGCCGAAACTGAAAAATATCCGCACGTAACTTTCTTTTTCTCAGGTGGTCGTGAAGAGCCGTTTGCCGGAGAAAGCCGTTTGTTGTGTCCATCACCCAAAGATGTGCCAACCTACGATTTAAAACCTCAGATGGCAGCCTACGATATTGATAATACGATACTTCCTGAATTACAGAAGCATGAGGTTGATTTTGTCTGTCTGAACTTCGCCAATCCAGATATGGTTGGGCATACGGGCGTTTTCAGCGCAGTAGTTCAGGCAGTAGAAGCCGTAGATAAATGTCTGGAACAAGTAGTTGAAACGGCTTTGGCAAATGGTTATACTTCGATAGTTATAGCCGACCACGGCAATGCCGACTACATGATTAATGACGATAAAAGTCCTAATACGCAACACTCATTGAACCTCGTGCCGTGTATTGTAGTAGATAAAACAGACCGTTTTCAGGTAAAAGATGGCAAATTAGGTGATATAGCCCCTACTATCCTGACCTTAATGGGTGTAGAAATACCGCAAGAAATGACCGGAAATGTATTAATTTCCTAAAATTTTATTTGTGCGAAGCCTGAAAACGGCTTCGCACAAATCATTCTTTTATAACTCTGTAAACAAACTGTCGGTCTTTAGTTCTTACTATCAGGAGATACAGACCCTGTTCAACATTCTTCATCAATAATTCATATCTGTCTGCATACTCCATTAGGTTCGTTTCCCCCTCTTTTCCATTTATACTTACCAGTCGGATAGCATCAAATAGTAAATTATCTTTCTGAATAATCAGCTTCTCAGTTACTGGATTAGGATAATACCGTATCTTGGTTCTTGAGATTTCCGGTTCAGTTGCTAAAGGCATTAATTGCTCTAAGGTTATTACTGTTTCAAGTGCCTCATATTGCTCATTTCTTTCAGTTCTCAATTTAAGTTTTAGTGTCCTGTCTTTTGTAGGGTCAATCATGATACTTCCCGTAGCCTCGTTTCTTCCGTCTATACTAATCTTTACTGGCATTCCTGATGATGATTGCACCTTAAATTCAAATGGTTGAGTAGCTGTAGAAAACTGAGATTCGTCGTAAATAAACTGAGGATAGATTCTCATGAGTTCTATTTTTTGTCGGGCCAGTATTCTATTGGTATTATCCTTAATAGTTATGGTTGTAACACCAGCTTTAGGCTCAAAGACAATAAATTCGTTTTTAAAACTTCCATTGCCAGATACTTCTATTTGAATATTTCTAAGATTAGTATTGATAATTGGTTTTCTTGGTGTAGATATAGCTCTATCCCAGGCCATTTCGCTTGGTAAAGCCTTATAATGGAAATACTCATCGGCCATTAATGGTTGTTTAATAAATCTTTGTAAAGTATTCTGTCCTGCAGCATACAAAGTATTTTCATCAAAAAATTCAAATCCATAAACTGTATTTGTACCTAACAAGGTAAACGAACTGTCTATCTTCCCTTTTGGCGTTATTTTCAGGAAATTATGTATGATATATTCCCCATATTCTTTCACCTCATGGACAGTATTCATAAAAATACTTCCATCCTTTTGATACTGTTTGAAATAACCTCCCCTATAAATATTTGATTGATAATTCTTGTCCGGATTCCCATTACTATCGTATTTCAGAAATTGTTGTTTAACTATATTGGCAATTTCACCAACAGCCATCTGGTTAACAATTAATCCGTCTGCATTTTTTATAGTATTTGGTATCCCACCAGAGAGTCCGAAAAAAGTATGATCCACTACAATAGTTTTAAAGGAATTATCCAGCATTCCATTAATATGGTACATATTGATATAGTTCACTCTTTGCGCAGGGGTTATATCGGCCCATGTTTCTACCGCAATCCTTTTATCGTCCATGATACTGAAATTGCTTATTCTCTGGTCTCTGATCAAGAAGTTTTTATCAAGCCCCTTTCCAGTCTCATATCTGATAATACTATCGCTTTTTATCTGGCGATACACAAAATTATTCTCCCAGTCAATTAAGTCGTTTGCTTCCAAAGTATCCTTTGAAACTATCATTTGATTGGCTTCATCAATCGTGTAGAATTTCCCATCACCTCTTACTACCAATGTATTTTTAGTTTTATATGTTTTCCAGATAGTTTTGCTATCAAAAAACTCATGTAATAACTTATGTTTATTGTCATATACCTGCACAGCATTCGGATAAGGCGAGTACCTGATACTATAAGGAGAATTATCGTGGGTATGGCTGATAAAATCAAGCAGATAGCTATTGTTAGAGAGTTTCTGAATCTGGTTAGGAAATAGCTGTTTTTGTACCTGCATTAAAATTCTGAAGTTCTCATCAATGTTACCGTCGGCATTTATTCTCTCTATCACCCCACTCTTGTTTCGCATAATCCAATAGCTTCCATCAGCAAAGGCATGTAAAAAACTCGTATTTTTATGTAATTTTCTATCGTAGAAAGTAGAATCTACCACACCATTTGCTTTAATTTTCAGGTGCTTATAATCAAAATAGACTAAATCAATACTGCCATTGCTCTGCTCAAAAAAACTAACACCCATATCAAATGTGCTTATCTTATCAAAACTTACATCCCATACTTTAGCACCATTTCTATCATACTTCCCTACTTTATTTTTTAAACCTTCAACACCTGACTGATATACCAGAAAATCATTTCCGACTCTTTGCAATTTATGGGTGTACGCTTCTATACCACTTAGTTTTACAGGAGAGAAGTTTTTATCAATTTCAAAATTTGTGTTTGTTTTAATTACCTCTACATTTCGTTTGCTATCAATGAGTAATAAAAAATATTCATTCAAATCGTTCGAGATTATATCTGTGAGCTGTGCACCAGTAGAACTTGTAAACATAGACGGGTCAAGTGTTCTGATAAATTTTCCATTTTTATCATACACTTCATGCTTTAGATAACTATTTTCATCATGAAAGAACAGTACAAAATTTTCATTCTTTAGCAAGACTATTTTTGAAATATAACGCTTAGGATTATTGAACTTAAAAGTAGTGTCGATTGCTCCATCATGAGAGACTTTTATAATTGAATAAGACGACTCACTAACCAGTTGAGAAATTAACACTTTACTATCGGGCGTAACAGCACTATTTGCTGACCGGTAATCGTAATTAAATGGCGTTTTATAAGTAAGATTCTTTACAATCTCCCCTTTTGTATTCAAAAGAAAATTTCCGGGTTCTTTTAACTCCCCGTTAATCAGGTTAGCATCAGTTCTAAGGTAGAGTAATCCGTTTGGAAATTGTGTAACTAAGGGTTCCTGAACAGCTAATGGTTTGATGAGAGGCTTACCTACAAAGGTAGTATCAAGGTAAAAAACCTGAGAAAAGCTATGGAAAGATATGAATGCAAGTAATAAAACTTTTTTCATGACTTAGGGCTTTTTCAATCAATGACTGCATTAAGAGTCAATTAGTTGGAATGGACTCACAAAGGTAGTTTTTAAAAACAAAAAATCCTCGTAGCTGTACTACGAGGACTATATAATCTTCCATTACAAAATCTTAGGCATAAACCTCTTCTGCAATTTTATTGAATTCGTCAACTTTAACAGTTTTCTTTTCTACTGTCAGGTTTGCTTTCAGAAACTCACGTACTTTCTTACCAAAAGCACGGTCAGTATAACGACGCACGGCGTTATCTTTGTTTTCTTTCAATTGCTTACGAGCCATATTGTCGATGATGTCTTCTAAACCTTCGTAAGAGTAAGCACCGAAATAGTTACGCATTTCTGCTTTTACTTCTTCCACAATATCATTATACTCTAATTTAATTTCGTTGTTAGCTGCTATTTCATTACGAATCAAATCCATACGTAAACCACGGGCAAAAGCATCATAATCTTTGTTGATGTCTTCTTCTGTAAATTTACCTTCGTTGATAGTCAACAACCATTTTTTCAGAAACGCATCCGGTAATTCAATATGAATATTATCTAAAAGCGTTTTCTCTACTTCAAAGTCTAACAAATAATCGCTTTCACGCTCGTAGTTTTCTTTAACAATGCGCTTGATTTCTTCTCTGAATTCTTCTTCGGTAGTAACTTTTCCGGCACCAACCGCTTTATCAAAAAACTCTTGATCAATATCAGCCGGAGATACTCTGGTAATTTTTTCTACGGTAAATTCAAATTCGCCTGTTAGAGCAGATGCTTCTTCTTCACTTTTACCAGTAGCAAAACCTAAATCTTTAGGGTTTTCAAAAACCGACTGAATGTCAAATTTCACACTACTTCCCTTTTCTAAACCTTTAAAAATATGGAAAGCATCTTCACGCACACGACCGGTTGAAATAGTAGCATCAGTAATTTCTGTTTCTGACGACTCTTGCTTCAAAGTTCCAAACACTAAATCTTCTTTCTCTACCTCTTCGGCCTCTGAATCGTTCCCAAAACGACGACGAATATCTTCTATTGCCTCAGTAACTCTTTCTTCAGTAGGTTCGATATCATAATTGGTAATGGCCGGAATCGCACTTAAATCTACTGTAAAATCTGATGCCAGTCCTAAATCATATTCAAAAGAAAATTCTTTGCTATTGTCCCAATCTACCTTTGCAGAAAGCTCGTTGTCTGGCATTGGGTCTCCTACTACACGTAGTTTGTTGTTAGTGATATATTCATTAGTAGTTTTAGAAACAAGGTTTATTACTTCGTCAACTAAGATACTTTTACCGTATAATCTCTGGATATATTCTTTAGGAACCATGCCCGGGCGAAAACCTTTCACCTGTGCTGTTTTAGTGTATTGTTTAATCTTTTTATCTACTTCCGGCTTGTAATCTGCCTCTGTAACAGTTACTTTAAGTCTGCCGTTTGTTGCAGAAGTCTTGTCTAATATTGTTTCCATTATGTAGGAATATGAGGTTTATTTGATAAAATCGCCACATTCAGTACTAATAGTCTGAATGAAATAAAGTTTTGTGTGAGCTAAAACTGGTATTATTAAAAAACCCCCTGACCAGGCAAGGTTCAGAGGGTTGTCTGTACGGGCGGAGGGACTCGAACCCCCATGCCTTGCGACACCAGATCCTAAGTCTGGCACGTCTACCAATTTCGCCACGCCCGCATCGCTCGTTTCCGTTTAGTTGTAACTGAATCGGGCTGCAAAGGTAATCAGTTTTTTTATTCATGTCAACCCATTTGAAAAAAAACTTTATTTTTTTTCAAACTTTTTTTTCTACCTCCGAAAAAGTGAAAATCCGGATACTTTATTTAGATTGCATCAAGAGTATGTTGAAAAATTATTTGCGCTTAAGCCAACCATTGATTATATTAGTCTTTAGGTACACAATAAAACAACAATAATGTCGGGAGTAATAGCAGAAAAAGTGGAAACCAGTCGTCAGTATGAGCCAATGATAGACCTTGAGAAAGAAAGAGCGGAGATATTAACAAAGTATCGTCGATTACTTCGGGCAGCCAAACCTACCCTGAAAGAAGACGATGCCAAACAGATAAAGAAAGCCTTTACAATTGCGGTAGAAGCCCATAAAGATATGCGGCGGAAATCAGGAGAACCCTACATTTATCATCCTTTAGAAGTAGCGCAGATATGTGTAGAAGAAATCGGATTAGGGGCTACTTCTATTATCTGTGCTTTACTACATGACGTGGTAGAAGACACAGATATGACCCTGAAAGAAATTGAAAAAGATTTTGGTCCGAAAGTAGCCCGTATTATTGATGGCCTTACCAAAATCTCAGGCAATTTTGAGCAAGGCACTTCTGCACAAGCCGAAAATTTCCGTAAGATGCTGATTACGCTTTCGGAAGATGTGCGTGTGATTCTGATAAAACTGGCTGACCGCCTGCATAATATGCGTACACTTGGCAGTATGGCCCGCAACTCTCAGTTAAAAATTGCTCATGAAACTATTTTTATCTATGCACCGCTTGCCCACCGTTTGGGTTTGTACAAGATAAAATCAGAGCTTGAAGACCTTTACCTCAAATATACAGAGCCTGAAATGTTTAAAGACATTGCCCAAAAGCTCAAAAGTACCAAATCGACACGTGATAGATTTATTGATAATTTTATTAAACCCCTCAAAAAGAAAATACATGACAATGGCCTTGAGTTTATCATTAAAGGCCGCCCCAAGCATATTTATTCAATCTGGAACAAGATAAAGAAACAGAATACACCTTTTGAGGAAATCTTCGATTTGTTTGCCATTCGGGTAATTTTACAGAATGTTTCACCTGAAAAAGAGAAATCGGCCTGCTGGCAGGTATATTCTATTGTAACTGACCAGTATAAACCCAATCCTGACCGACTGAAAGACTGGATTTCTATTCCTAAAGCTAATGGGTATGAGTCTTTGCATACAACTGTGATGAGCCAGACAGGCCAATGGGTAGAAGTACAGATTCGTACCGAGCGCATGGATGAAATTTCGGAAAGAGGTTATGCCGCTCACTTTAAATATAAAGGCAACGATACCTCAATGAATGCTCCGCTTGACCGATGGATTAATCAGGTACGGGAAACGTTGCAATCGGGCGATAAATCAGCTATTGAGTTTTTAGAAGATTTCAGGGGGAATTTTTATAATGAAGAAGTTTTTGTTTTTACACCTAAAGGTGATTTAAAGGTATTAAGAAAAGGAGCTACTGTACTCGATTTTGCTTTTGAGATTCATACCGATATAGGGAAAAAATGTACAGCCGGAAAAGTAAATAACCAGTTAGTGCCTATTAGTTATACTTTACAGAACGGCGACCAGGTAGAAATATTAACTACCAAAAACCAAAAACCCTCAGAAGACTGGCTCAGGTTTGTTACTACCACTAAGGCCAAAGCCCGTATTAAAGACTTACTGAAAGAAGAAAATAAAGTTTATTATAGTGATGGAAAAGAAATAATCACCAAAAAATTCAAGATTTTAGGGTTAGAAAACAACCTCGAAACCCTTAATCAGTTACGAGCCTATTTTAATAAAAAAGATTATAACGACCTTTACTATGCTTTTGGCAAGGCTTATATTAATCCTGATGAAATCAAGAAATTTAAGGCAGACAGAGAGGCTCGTTTAAATAAGCAGGCAAAAATTGAAATAGACAATAAGGCTTTTATTGATGCCAAGAGTTTTGAAAAAGAAATTAAGAAAGTAAAAGGCAACGACACCCTATTTATTGGTGATGATTTACAGGAAATTGATTTTACCTTAGCCCGTTGTTGTAATCCAATTCCCGGCGATGACGTTTTTGGATTCCTGACTGTAAATGAAGGCATCAAAATCCATCGGAATTCCTGCCCTAATGCACAACAGTTATTGTCGCAATATGGCAATCGGGTTATTAAAGCCCGTTGGTCGTCGCAGGTGGCGAAAGCCTTTGTAGCAACCGTACATTTAGATGGTATTGACCGTATGGGCATGATTCAGGACATTTCTAAAGTAATCTCAAGCGAGCTACATATTAACATGCGTTCTTTGGCAGTTGATACAAATGATGGTATATTTACGGGTGATATAAAATTATATGTGCAGGATACACGCCATTTGGAAACACTGATGAAATCTTTAGGGGAAATAGAAGGGGTTAATCAGGTAACACGTGTTGATGCAGAAAAATGAATCTGAACATCTTTAGACCAAACATAACCATACTCTTCAATGAAATCATTTGCTATTCTATTAATTCTTGTAGCCATTAGCATTCATACCTCTGCTCAGACCTTAGATAGCCTTACTACCAAAAGAGCATTTCTGACTACAAAAATTTATAGAAATGGCTTTAAACTTTCTAATGACAGAGTTCTGAGTTTATATCAGGAGGCCTCGCAATCTAAAGCCAAATATAACTGGGGGCGTGCCATGAACCCGGTTGGTCCTGTAGTGTTTATTGCAGGTATAGGTTTAGCGGCCATAGGCTTGAAGGGGCAGGATGCAACAGCAATGGTAAGAGGAAGAGAAGTGAATTATAAAATACGCAGTTTACCCCAAGTACTGGCAGGTGTAGGTATAGCAGCAGCAGGGTTATGTATTATCGAGTCATCAAACGAATTAATACGCCATTCTGTAGATATTTATAATGCCGGCTCAAAAAACCAGAAACCGCTGGCGTCTTTTATACAAAAAGTAAATCTGGGTATTACTGAAAGCAACGGCATAGGTTTTACGCTCAGGTTCTAATACAATAAAACCAGATTAGAGCTACTAATCTGGTTTTACAACATAACGGCAAGGGTTGTGCCTATCTATATCTTTGGTTTACCTTCCAGTATATGATTTGTGGTAATATAGTTGGCTAATGCATCTGCAAATATTCTGCATCCTTTCTCGCTCAGGTGACATATATCGCAAAAGCAATCTACTTCCTGAGGTATTACTTTGCGCATATCTAAATAATAGGTCTTATGCTCATTGGCAAGTTTTGTTAAAATTTCGTTGTGCACGCCTATTCCCTTTTGGGTATTTTTTGTATCGCCCCATACAGTAACAATAGCTGCTCTCTGACAATTTTTAGCAAAATATTGTGCATCAGACGGGTCGCCTAAAAAATTTACATCAGGAAAAAAAGAAGTATAAGCCATCAATAACAATTTTTCTTCCTTTTTTTCCGACAAGGCAATAATATCCTCTAAGTTTTTCTTATAAGGCACTGCTGTTTTTATATCGCTTCCATACGGACGATTTTCTTTCCGCACATTATCATTTTCAAGAAAAGGAGTTCGGGTAACTTTCCGTGCAATGGTAACTATTGCTTTATGAATTAAATAAGGTAAAGTAGTAAAATTAAGTTCAGGGTGTTTTCTTATCAACCCTATATGATGATACCACTCCATCTGAGAATAATCTTCCCTGAATAATTCAGGCTTAATATTATTAGCCCGATTTTCATTAATGGCTTCGTAGTAAATTACGAGGTCAAATTCTTTATCTTTTAATAAATCGTATTTAATGGCATTGTCTAAAGAAGTATGTCCCGGAATAGCCACATCAAAAACCCTTACTTTTTTTGCGGCCAGTAAACTATCCAGACGGGTATCCATACGGCTCCATAATGGACTGATAACCGACCCCCCTAATATAAGAATATCTTTATAACCATCATCTTTGCTGATATTGGTTTCCAAAGGTTTTTTAAGTTCTTTATAGTAATTATCAACTAAAAAACTCTTGGGATTAAAAAAAGAAAAACCTAAAAATGACAGAGCAATACGAGAGAATAATTCAAGAATAATATAAAATAACAGGAAGGAAACCAGTCCCAGAACCAAATTTTTAGACTTCACTTTAAATCTGTATTAACGATTAATAAACGGCTTAAAACTAATCAAAAATCTCTACTCAATAAAATTTTGGCATATTTAATAATAATTAATATTAGAAAGACTCTAAAATCTCTATATTTGCATTCCAATTTATAGACGGACTAAAAATTTCCCGAAAAATAGATACATGACAATTTTAGGAATTTCTGCATTCTATCACGATTCCGCAGCAGCTCTCATAAAAAATGGCGAAATACTCGCAGCAGCCCAAGAAGAAAGATTTACAAGAATAAAACATGACCCGGCGTTCCCGACGAATGCGGTGAAATTTTGCTTAGAATACAGCGGCGTAACTTTAGACAAAGTAGATGCCATTGTTTTCTATGATAAACCTTTGTTAAAATTTGAACGTCTGTTAGAGACTTATTACGGTTTCTCACCAAGAGGTCTTCAATCTTTTCTTACTTCAATTCCGGTATGGCTTAAAGAGAAGATGTTCCTGAAAAGGATGCTTCATGAAGAATTAGAGAAAATCGGAAATTATAGTAAGAAAAAGGCCAAATTACTTTTCCCTGAGCATCATCTTTCACATGCAGCCAGTGCTTATTACCCTGCCCCTTTTGAAGATGCCGCCATACTAACCATTGATGGTGTTGGTGAGTGGGCAACTGCTTCCATCTGTCATGGGAAAGGCAATCAGATGACTATCTTGAAAGAGTTACGTTTTCCGCATTCATTAGGGCTCCTTTATTCGGCAGTTACCTACTATTGTGGATTTAAGGTAAACTCAGGTGAATACAAACTGATGGGCTTAGCTCCTTATGGCAATCATGGGTCGGCTCAAGTAGCCAAGTTTGTTGACCTAATCAGAAATGTGTTGGTAGAAATAAAACCCGATGGCTCAATATGGCTGAATCAGGAATATTTTAATTATGCCACAGGTCTGAGAATGGTATTTGATGACAAGTGGGAACAACTTTTAGGTTTCAAACGCCGTGAGTCAGAAAGTCTTTTGGAGCAGATACACTGCGACTTTGCGCTGGCTATTCAGGAAGTAACCGAAGAGGTAGTAATTAAAATGGCCGAAGAAGCAAAACGATTGACCGGCTCTAAAAACCTGTGTATGGCAGGTGGGGTAGCACTAAATTGCGTAGCAAACGGTAAACTACAAAAAACGAATATTTTCGACAATCTTTATATTCAACCTGCGGCTGGTGATGCCGGAGGGGCATTAGGTGCTGCTTTGGCTGCTTATTATATCTATTTTAATCAGGAGCGCAAACTGACCCCAAATACTTTAGACGAAATGCAAGGCTCTTATCTGGGTCCTGAGTACTCAGATATGGAAGTGAAGCAAATGGCTAAAAAGTATGAGGCTCACTATCAGTATTTCGAAAATTTTGACAAATTAGCCAGCAAAACTGCTGAATTACTGGCAGAGGGCAATGTAATAGGCTGGTTTCAGGGACGTATGGAGTTTGGCCCGAGAGCTTTGGGTGGCCGAAGTATTTTAGGTGATGCCCGTAACTCTGAAATGCAGAAAAAACTGAATTTAAAAATCAAATACAGAGAAGGATTCCGCCCTTTTGCCCCATCTGTTCTGGCAGAAGATGTAGAAGACTATTTTGAATGTGAAACGCCTTCGCCTTATATGCTATTGGTACATGGAGTAAATCCAAAAAGAAGAAATGCTTTTCCGGCCGATTATGAAGATTTGCCAATGATGGAAAAGCTGTACTTCTTACGCTCAGATTTACCTTCAATAACCCATATTGATTATTCTGCACGTATTCAAACTGTTCATCAGGAAACTAATCCACGCTATTGGACACTCATCAATGAATTCAAGAAACAGACAGGCTATGGCGTTATCGTAAATACCAGCTTTAACGTGCGTGGCGAGCCTATTGTTTGTACGCCAGAAGATGCTTACAAGTGCCTTATGCGTACAGAAATGGACTATTTAGTCGTTGGGAATTTTATTTTTGACAAGAAATTCCAACCAAAATGGACTGAATCAGAATCATGGAAAGATGAATACAAATTAGATTAGTTTTGCGTCCCTAAAAACTAACCAAACTTTAAACAAATCCCTTCAGGGAAGGGAGTGAAATCATGGATTTTTTACAAGACCTTTGGAATTTCTTAAAAGAACGAAAAAAATGGTGGCTTATGCCAATGATAGTAGTATTATTACTAATTGGGGTATTGATTGTAATTGGTGGCGGCTCGGCTATTGCTCCGTTTATTTATACGTTATTTTAAGCAATGAAACAACAAAACAATAAAGAGATTGTCCTGACAATTGTAGTAGGACTATTAGTATTTTTTTACTTTTTCAAACTGGAGGGCTTACTTATTGCGGCACTTGTAATAGGCTTATTAGGCGTATTTTCCAGTTTTGTTGCTGAAAAAATTGCCTGGGTATGGCTGAAATTTGCCGAAATACTGGGCAGAATTAACTCTACCGTTTTATTAAGTCTGATTTTTTTCATTTTCTTAACACCCATTGCTCTTTTGATGCGTATTTTCAAAAAAGACGATGCCTTAAAACTGAAAAAACCAGCAACCAGTGCGTATGATGAAAGAAATCATACCTACGTAAAAAAAGACTTAGAAAATACCTGGTAATATATCATTTACAGATAAATGGCCGACTTATACAAGCATTGGTTTTTACTCAATGCTTGTATATTTATTTTCAGAAAATAATCTTTCATCTATATATTTATCTGTTCGTATCTATTTTCTTTGTAACTTCACACCAAAATAACAGTCAAACAAAGCGAACAATATGGTTCCTAATCCATCAAATTTTGACTCGGCCAAGCGTATTTTTACTGCTTATCTTGAAGCAAAACAGCTTCGGAAAACCCCGGAAAGATATGCGATATTGGAAGAAATATACTCTCGTGACGACCACTTTGAGGTTGAAGACTTGTATATTTCTATGAAAAACAAAAAATACCAGGTTAGCAGAGCCACCGTTTATAATACACTTGATTTATTAGTGGAATGTGATTTAGTAACTAAACACCAGTTTGGCAAAAATCTGGCTCAGTACGAAAAAGCTTATGGCTATAAACAACATGACCATCTGATTTGTGTAGACTGCCATAAGGTGATGGAATTCTGCGACCCTCGGGTACAAAATATACAAAGCATGGTAGGCGATATGCTCCAGTTTAAGGTCATGCACCATTCGCTGATATTCTACGGTAATTGTCAGCGTGAGAAATGCGAAAACAAAGCTTAATATTTTCTAATTTATATATTACAGACATAGTCTTTTTAACCAATAATGATTGATATACTTTTAGGTTTACAATGGGGCGATGAAGGCAAAGGAAAAATTGTTGATGTGCTTGCCCCTGATTATCAGGTTGTTGCCCGTTTTCAAGGTGGCCCGAATGCCGGACATACCCTTGAATTTGATGGCATCAAACACGTGCTTCACCAGATTCCATCAGGCATTTTCCGTGCCGATTGTCTGAATATTATCGGTAATGGTGTGGTGCTTGACCCAATCGTTTTCCGTAGAGAAATAGAAGGCCTGGCTAAATATAATCTTGATTTACGCAAAAACCTGATTATTTCAAAAAAGACAGCTATCATTATTCCTACTCATAGATTATTAGACGCTGCTTTAGAAAAAGCTAAAGGTGATTCAAAAATCGGCTCTACCCTACGTGGTATCGGCCCTGCTTATTCTGATAAAGTTGCTCGTCAGGGTTTAAGATTAGGCGATATTCTTTCTCCTAATTTCGAGGACAGGTATCGTAGTCTATTAGAAAAACATAAACAGGTTTTAGATTTTCATGAATTCAGCTATGACCTTTCAGAATCTGAAAGAGAGTTTTTTGCAGCTATCGAATTCCTGAAAGAGTTTACTATTCTTGATAGCGAATACGTTGTGAATGATGTCCTTAAAAAAGGGCAGAAAATATTAGCTGAAGGAGCACAAGGTTCTTTATTAGATATTGACTTCGGTTCGTATCCATTCGTAACCAGTTCTAATACAACTGCCGCAGGTGTTTGCTCAGGTTTAGGTGTAGCTCCTCGCCAAATTGGTGAAGTATATGGCATTTTTAAAGCCTACTGCACAAGAGTAGGTAGCGGCCCATTCCCTACTGAATTAAATGATGATTTAGGAGAGGCGATTCGTCAGGAAGGAAGAGAATTCGGTGCTACTACTGGTCGTCCACGTCGCACAGGTTGGTTAGATTTACCTGCGTTGAAATACAGCATTATGCTGAATGGCGTTACACAATTAATAATGATGAAAGTTGACGTATTGAATTTCTTAGACGAAATCAATGTATGTACCCATTACAAATTGCCTGATGGTACTCTTACTGACCAGATGCCATTTGATTTGACAGATATTACCGTAGAGCCAATCTACAAATCATTTAAAGGCTGGAAATGCTCGTTGGCGGACTTCCATACTTATAATGAAATTCCGTCAGAATTGTCTGACTATATCAATTATTTAGAAGCCGAATTAGATGTTCCGATTAGTTTCATCTCTACCGGCCCTGACCGTGAAGCCGTTATTTTGAGAGAAGCGGTAGTGTCTTGATAGTATATATTGTAAGTCTCTTGAATTTGTAAAATATACGTTCCTTTTTCGTAGAGACGCAATGCTTGCGTCTTCGTTGGCCTATAAAATCCCATATATCTAATTTGGGAGATAAAAACAATAGAGAGTTTATCATGTTTTATAGACCCTTGGAGACGCAAGCATTGCGTCTCTACAAAGGAATCTTAAAATATTTATTTTTGCACTGCACTGTAAATAAGAGACCTGATTTTTCAGATGAATCATATACTTGCCCAATATCTTTTCAACAAAGAAATCCTTTACAAAAATCCACAGACTAATATAGTCTCTGAAAAAGAAATTGTAGTTGAGAAAAAAGAAATTTCTTCTGTAAAAGCCACTTCGATAGAGGTTACTCCGGCAGCGGCAACAACTCCGAAAATCACAGCTACTCCGCCACCTCCTGCTCCGGTAGTTGAAATACCTAAACCTGTTGTTCCTGTTACTATTCCTTTAAAACTCAACCACAAAGTTTTAGTACTGACTGAAGTGATTTCAGAAGATGAAAAAGTTTTATTGGGTAATATTCTGAAAGCTGTTGGTTTATCGTTAGCGCAAATAGATTTAATAGAGATGCAGAAAACACAACAGATAGATTACCCATCTTTTATTGCTCAAAAAGTTACGACCAAATTTATTAGCTTCGGAGTCGGGCTTAGTAAACTCAACTGGGATATATTGTTAATACCTTATCAAATCAGAACAGTAGCAGCTATTGATTTTTTATTAGCCAACGAATTAAGCGCAATTGCCGCAGATACCAAATTAAAGAAAGACTTGTGGGCAGCTTTGCAAAAAATGTTCAGTAAATAATCTTCTCGTCTATACATCAACTCTATAACAGCTTTTTTGGTGGCGTGTCATGCTTTTAACAATTTTGTCAGTTAATACTGAAAATTTGTCAGAAAACCGTACCTTTGCGGCTCGTTGGCAAAAATCTTGATGATTTGTCAGCAATCTCTTTATCAGACACATTTGTCTGGTTTTAAATTGTACAATTATTAAAACCATAAAAAATCAAAAATAACTATGTCAGTAAACGTTAAGCCATTAGCAGACAGAGTATTAATTGAAGCTGCTCCGGCGGAGGAAAAAACGGCATTCGGTATTATCATTCCCGACACTGCTAAAGAAAAGCCACAAAAAGGTATTGTAGTAGCAGTAGGTCCAGGCAAAAAAGACGAACCCCTTTTAGTAAAAGTAGGTGATAGCGTACTTTACGGTAAATATGCTGGAACTGAAATTACCGTTGAAGGTAAAGAGTATTTGATCATGCGTGAATCAGATATCTACGCAATCGTTTAATTTTTTCAGAACTTTAAGTTCGCCGTTATAGTGTGGATTGTAGAATTATCTCTTTCTACATATATTTTCCATTTCTATTCAATCATTCACTCATTTTATTCACTAATTCATCATTAGTAAAACAACATGGCAAAGCAAATCATTTTTGATACAGAAGCAAGAGAAAAATTGAAGCGTGGGGTGGATACACTTGCTAACGCTGTAAAAGTAACTTTAGGACCAAAAGGTCGTAACGTAATCCTTGATAAAAAATTCGGTTCACCAGCTATCACTAAAGACGGTGTAACTGTAGCAAAAGAAATCGAATTGAAAGATTCGATCGAAAACATGGGAGCACAACTTGTGAAAGAAGTAGCTTCTAAAACTGCTGACCAGGCAGGTGACGGTACAACAACTGCTACTGTTCTGGCACAAGCAATCTACACAATAGGTGCTAAAAACGTAGCCGCTGGTGCAAACCCAATGGATTTGAAACGTGGTATCGACAAAGCTGTTACTGCCGTTGTTGATGCGTTGAAAGGTCAATCAAAAGCTATCTCTACATCAAAAGAAATCGAACAAGTAGCAACTATCTCTGCTAACAACGACTATGAAATCGGTCAGATGATTGCGCATGCAATGGAAAAAGTTGGTAAAGAAGGTGTAATCACAGTTGAAGAAGCTCGTGGTACTGAAACTGAAGTAAAAACAGTAGAAGGTATGCAGTTTGACCGTGGTTATTTATCGGCTTACTTTGTAACTAACCCGGAGAAAATGGAAGTTGAATTAGAAAAACCTTTCATCTTAATCTCTGAGAAAAAAATCTCTTCAATGAAAGAGTTACTTCCTGTATTGGAAGGTGTAGCACAAACTGGTCGTCCATTGTTAATCATCTCTGAAGATGTTGACGGAGAAGCTCTTGCTACATTAGTAGTAAACAAAATCCGTGGTGCATTGAAAATCTGTGCAGTAAAAGCTCCGGGTTTCGGCGACCGTCGTAAAGCAATGTTAGAAGATATCGCTATCTTAACTGGTGGTACTGTAATTGCTGAGGAACGTGGATTCAAATTAGAAAACGCTGACCTGTCTTACTTAGGACATTGCGATAAAATCATTATTGATAAAGATAACACAACCATTGTAAACGGTGCTGGTGATCAGGATCAAATCACAGGTCGTGTAAATCAAATCAAAGCACAAATCGAATCAACTACTTCTGATTACGATCGTGAAAAATTACAGGAACGTCTGGCTAAATTGTCAGGTGGTGTAGCTATCATCTATATTGGTGCTGCTACAGAAGTAGAAATGAAAGAGAAAAAAGACCGTGTTGATGATGCCCTACACGCAACCCGCGCTGCGGTTGAAGAAGGTATCGTATCAGGTGGTGGTGTAGCATTAATCCGTGCGCAAAAAGCTTTAGAAGGTCTGAAAGGTGCTAACGGCGACGAAACAACAGGTATTGCTATCATCAGATCTGCTATTGAAGCTCCATTACGTACAATCGTTGCCAATGCAGGTGGCGAAGGTTCAGTAATTGTTCAGGCAGTAAAAGGTGGCGAAGGTTCATTCGGATACAACGCTCGTGAAGACAAATACGAAGATATGTTGGCGGCCGGTATTATCGACCCAACTAAAGTAACTCGTTTGGCATTAGAAAACGCTGCTTCTATCGCAGGTTTATTATTAACTACAGAAGCTGTAGTTTCTGATATTCCTGAAGAAAAAGCTCCAGACATGGGTGGTCATGGCCACGGTGGTGGAATGGGCGGCATGATGTAATCAGATGCCTGAATGATATACCAAAGCCCTCGGAGCAATTCGAGGGCTTTATTTATACCTGAATTTTTTCAAATACTAACCTCATGTTTGCCAAAGCCTACCAAATTGCCAGTAATTATACACAACCCGTTCTTATCTCAACACTTCGCTTCGATGGAACGGTAGAATGTAGTGTAGGTACTTTTGTAATTGTCAACCCTGAAGGTTGGATTGTTACTGCTGCTCATATTTTTGATAGTATGCTGACACAACAGAGGGATGCAATTGAGATAAATCAGTATAATCAGGAAGTAAGCGAGATAGAAAATAACAGGTTTTTATCGTCTCAGGATAAGAAGAAAAAATTAGCTAAAATAAAGTTTAATCCAAAATGGATACGAACTTATTCTTACTGGTGGGGTGCTGATTTACATGGAATAAGCAATATCCATTTACTAACCGAGAATGATATTGCTGTTGGCAAACTGACCAATTATAATCCGCAGTTCTGCCCACAATATCCTGTATTTAAAAAACCTGATAATCTCGCTTTAGGCACAAGCCTTTGTAAATTAGGCTATCCGTTTCATGAGGTAAAAGCCACGTTCAATGAAACTAACAACGCTTTTCAGATTGCCCCTAATGCCCTACCCATTCCTCGTTTTCCGATTGATGGAATATTTACAAGAGAAGTGCTACAACCCAATTCCGGCAATAGTCCTTTTGAAATAAAATTCATTGAAACCTCTACACCCGGATTTCGTGGACAAAGTGGTGGACCAATTTTTGATACCAATAGTCATATATGGGCTATCCAAAGCCGAACCGCTCACTTAGCCTTGGGGTTTTCACCTAAAGTGGTAGTTGATAACAAAGAAATCACCGAGCATCAGTTTATTAATGTGGGCATGGGTGTACATGTAGAAACAATTCTGAAATTATTCAATGTCAACAAGGTTCAATATAACATAAGTGAATCTTAACTGCTAACTTCAACTAATGCACCGATGTTGTCTTCACTCCCCTTCAGGGGTTGGGGGTCAGCACCTCTCCTACTTTCAAGGCCTTTAAATCGCCATTAATTGCCCCTTGCTTTTCCAACTTATGCATTACCCTTAGAGGGTCTCCTAATGGTTCATCGGCTAAATCAAAAGTGCCGTAGTGCATGGGTATCATCACTTTTGCTTTGGTATCATTAAATGCTTTTACTGCATCTGTGGGTGAAGTATGGCTTTGTCCCATAAAAAACTCAGGTTTATAGGCACCTATCCCAATCATGGCAAAGTCAATGGCAGGAAATACACTCGCAATATCTGCAAAATGCTTACCATAGCCCGAATCACCTCCAAAATAAATAGTCTTACCCGCTCCCTGAATGATGTATCCGCCCCATAACTGAAGATTGGTATCATTCAGAAAACGCCTGCCCCAATGTCTTGAAGGCACATAAAAGACTTTTATTGCTTCGGCTGTTTCATATTGCTGAAACCACCCTGCTGTCTGAATTTTACTACTATGCGTAAATCGTTGAATAACAGGAGCTAAATTCAAACCTGTCAGATAAGTAGCATCAGGATTATTTTTCGCTAATAGTTTCAGGCTTTTTTCATCACAATGGTCTCGATGGTCGTGCGAAACTAAAATATAATCTATATTACGCAAATCAGCGGCTGACACAGGCAAGGCTGATTGTCGTTTTATGAGAGAAATATTGAATAATACAGGGTCTATCAGAAAAGTAATACCTGCCAGCCGAATAAAGAAAGAAGCATGCCCTAACCATACAATACAATCCTTTTTTGAGTCAAGAAACCCTTGATTTTGCAATACTTCTGCTCGCCATTGTTCTGTTTTCTTCTCTGATTTCTGAGGATTTCGGGTAAACTGCCATCGCAAAACCTCTTTGAATGAATCAACAAACGGAAATTCATAATTAACGAATCTGCCTCTTTCATCAATAGGTGTTCCATTCCATTCAAACGGCAATTTGAGTGTAGGTAAGTCGGGATTCGAGGTATAAGGCATTTTGTAAAATTGATTTCTTTTTACAATTGAAAGTTGTTTGTAAAAGTTCCATTGGTACCTACGAAAGTTAATCTAAAAATGGACTAATACTATAATATTGCTTCTTGCTTAGTCTCGGGCTGGTACTTTTTGTTGCTGCAAAAAGTAACCCTGACTGGGCGTCCCAAAAGCAGCCATCATTTAAACTCATACAATTAAAAACCCGATATTCTATTTCTTTTTCTCTTGGTTTTTAGCTTGATTTTTAATCGTAGACTAGCCGTCCGCCTCAACAGGAAATGATGTTTTGCGGACGGCTAGTCAAGGTTACAATTTTAGTTGTTATTATTTCAATATTACTTATAGTTCCTTGCGAAACTTAATTTCCTCTGTTCTGAAGTCTTTAGAACTTTAATTAAGGGTTTGTTTCTATTAGCAATAAACTTTTTCACATATTTACTGAAATAACACTGAATACTATGCCAACTTTTCAAGCCTTTTATGTAACCGAAAATGCAGATAAAACATTTTCAAACCAGATTATAGAACGTTCTACTGATGATTTACCTGCCGGAGAAGTATTGATACGTGTCAAATATTCCTCACTTAATTATAAAGATGCGCTTTCTTCTATCGGTAATCGTGGAGTTACCCGAAATTTCCCACATACCCCCGGCATTGATGCCGCAGGTATCATAGAAGAATCAAGTTCTGATGAATTTTCAGTAGGTGAGCAAGTAGTTGTTACGGGCTTTGATTTAGGCATGAATACCGCAGGTGGATTCGGACAATATATTCGTGTGCCTGCCAGATGGGTTGTAAAATTACCAAGAGGTTTACGTCTGAAAGAAAGTATGATTTTTGGTACAGCCGGGCTAACAGCCGCTTTGTGTATTGATAAATTATTACAAAACGAGCTTACATCCGACAAAGGCAAAGTAATTGTAACAGGAGCAACCGGAGGTGTAGGCACAATGACAGTAATGATTCTGGCAAAATTGGGGTTTCATGTGGTAGGTGTAACAGGCAAACCCGAAGGAGAAGTATTTCTTTTAAATTTAGGGGCAAAAGAAGTTATTTCCCGTGAAGCCGTCAATGACCAGTCGGGCAAACCTATGCTGAAAGGTATTTATGCCGGATGCGTAGATACTGTGGGCGGAAATATGCTGGCAACTATCCTGAAGTCTATGCAATATAATGGAGTGGTGAGTATATGTGGCTTAGTGCAATCGCCCGAGTTACCAACTTCTGTTTTCCCGTTTATCCTGCGTGGTGTTTCTATGTTTGGTATAGATTCTTCTGAATGTGATCTTGAATGGAGAAAAAAGATGTGGAAAAACCTTGCCAAAAAATGGAAACCGAAAGGTATTCAGAACATTATAAAAATAGTTACATTAAAAGGATTGTCAAAAGAAATCAAAAAGATACTGAAAGGCGGACAGGTGGGAAGAGTGGTTGTGAGGCTATAAATTTTAAAAATAGAACAGCCACAATGTAAACAAAGATAACAAAATGTTACACAATTTGCTCATTATCAATTGTGCAACTTAGTGTACATTGTGGCAGAAAACATACAATTATATAATCTTACAACCCATATTTATCAATCAAATACACCAAAGCGGCCATAGAAGCGGCACCTAATTGTAGTTCTCTTTCATTCACAGCATCTAATTTATCATTTTGTGCATGATGAAAATCGAAATAACGTTGCGAATCGGGTTTAAAACCAATCAATAAAGTACCCAGATTTCCTAAAGGGCCAATATCTGCGCCACCGCTACCTCTGCCGATTTCAGCCAGCCCATAAGGCGCCAACAGGTTTTTATAGACTGTTACTTTAGCTATCTGTTCGTTGGTACCTACCATGCCGAAGCCTCTTGGGGTAAAACCACCATTATCTGACTCTATTGCGGCAATGTGTTTTTCGTTGTTTTGTTTAGCTAAATCAGCATATTTAGTCCCTCCTCTCAATCCATTTTCTTCATTCATATACATCACGGCTCTGATAGTACGTTTGGGTTTAATACCTAAGGCTTTCATGGCACGTAATACTTCAATAGCCTGTACACACCCTGAACCATCGTCCTGTGCCCCTTCTGCCAAATCCCACGAATCAAGGTGCCCGCCTACGACAATAATCTCATCCGGTTTTTCTGTACCGCGTATCTCTCCTACCACATTGTGCGAAGGTGCATCATCTAAAGTCTGACAGTTCTGTTTGAAATAAAACTTCAGTTTCGGGTTTTCTTTTAATAGTTTGCTTAACAAATTAGCCCCATTGGTACTAATGGCCGCCGTTGGAATCATCGGAATTCCCGGTGCATAACGCATACCGCCTGTATGTGGATTATTATCCTGCAAAGTAGTCATTGAACGTACTATGGCACCTACAGCACCATATTTAGCCGCTTCTGATGCGCCATTGCCACGTTGCCCTACGGCTCCGGCATAGGCTTCAAAAGTATTAATTTTGGTTGGGTCCATCGGGCGGTTAAATAATACTATTTTACCTTTTACTTTTGCTTCGCCTAAAGCCTTCAGTTCTTCAAAGGTTTTTACCTCTATTACTTCTGCTTTTATACCAATAGCAGGTGTTGCTACCGACCCACCTAAAGCAACAATCGGCACTTTGGTTTTCACTTTTCCGTTTTCAATATAGGCTTCTTCTTTGGCTCCTCTTACCCAATGCGGTACCATCACCTCTTGCAGAAACACTTTCTCGAAACCATAATCTTCCATCACCTTTTTGGTGTATTGTACAGCTTTTGCTGCGCCAGTTGAGCCACTCAAGCGTGGGCCTATGGTTTTGCACAGATAAGTTAATGTTTTATAACATTCTCCATTGGTCAGAATTTCATCATAAATTTTTCTGATTTGAAGTGAATCAGTGTTTTGTGCAAAGCCTGAAAATGCACAAAAAAGCAGGAAAAACAGGATTTTCTTCATAGTGTTTGTTTAGAAGTGTTCAGATATTTCATTTTCTCAAAAGTACATTTTTTGAGTAAAATATCCAATGGAATACTTCTAACAAAATAGCTACTATATAGAGTGAGATTGGAAGAATTTAAAACTCCCAGACGGTAGGATTCTTGTGTCTGCGTAAATGCTTACGCACCTCCATCCAGAACGCCAGGACTAAATATAGGATGATAGGAGAGCCAAATGTAAAAAAGGAAGCATAGATAAAATAAAGCCTCACACTACTTGCAGAAAAGTTAAGCTTTTCCCCCAAGCGAGAGCAAACTCCAAAAAGTTGGTTTTCTACGAGGTATCTCAGGCGATTCATTTTTCTTTGTTTTTACAAAAATATGACGAATCTAACAATAATCTCTTAATTAACAATAAAACAACAAAAAAATAATGAAACCTTTTGCTTTTTTGTACAAATAAATATGAGTTTTGTCCAAATATATTTTCTACAAAACTTGTTTTATCATTTAAAATATGTACATTGCAATTCAATTCTTCATTTTCTCATAATTTTTTTTATTTCAATGCAAACAGGTGTAGTTAAATTCTTCAACGAGACTAAAGGCTTTGGTTTCATCGTTGACGATGCTTCAGGGCAGGAAATCTTCGTTCACGTGACAGGTCTCGGCGGCAGAAAGATTCGTGAAAACGATCATGTTGAATACGAAGTTGTCGAAGGTCGCAAGGGTTTGAATGCAGTCAACGTGAAAAAAATATAATTTTTTTCTGAGTACGATTGTTTCAGTTCCACTACCTCACTATTCTACACAATAGTGAGGTTTTCTTTTTTTAGCCAACGTAGTTTTCCGTAATTTCTTAGGGGTTTTTACGCATTTTACTAAGCGGTCTATCATTATATGAATACTTCATTATATATTTCGGGTGTATTTTGAAGTTTTGCCAAAATACCTGCTATTTATTATTATCTAATCTAAAACACCTTACTATTATGGCACTACAATGGCCTTTCTTAAGTGAAAGAATAAGTAAACTCGGAGACCTTTTTTCTTTGAAAGACGTAAAAGACTTTACAGGCAAATTCAAAGCAGAAGTTAATTTAGCCAAAGGAGAAGATTCTCTATCTTCAAAATTTCTGGTAAATGGCGAAGTAAGAACAGGAGAGTTCTTTGGTATTGATAAAATCTACCAGTTAATCACCTTAGCTAAAGAAAAAAGTAATACCATAGCCGGCATCAGAGTTTATTATGGTTTAGCTCACGAAAGTTTTGACAATAAATCAGGAGAGTCAGCCATTTCAACAAGTGCAATTGATGGAGCAGACGACTCATCATTAAGACCTCGTTTATTTTTAGTTGCAGTAGATGAAACCGGAGCAGACATTGAAATTAATCTGAGTAGTCTGAAAGACGTACCAGATGGCAATGGGTTAGGGAATGGTTCGCCACAACCACCATTTGGAAATGGATAAATAAAAACAAGGACTTGGAAAACGAATGAATGGATTAATGGTTTTTTCCACGGTTTCAGAAGTAAGTATTCTTATTCCTGTGGCTATAATTCTTCTCAGAAGAAAATATTTAAGTACAGAATTAAGAATACTTGCTGCTTACGTGGTTGTTACACTCATCAGAAACATTTTTGGCGTAACCTCGGATATACTCTATTTTATAGAGCCGGGTAGAAACTTTCATACGCTGTTTTATTATAACTGGCACTCTATTATAGGATTTTATATCATTGCCTTTCTGTATTTTAGTCTGATACATCATAAATACTGGAAGATATTTATTATTGTAGCAGCCTGTATTTTTACTTTCTTTTCTATTTTAGAAATCCCCTCGGGCTCAATTACTGATATTAGAACTGCTTTTTTCAATAACTATACTTATACTGCTTCAAGTCTGTTGGTGCTTGTCATTGTGTTAGCTTATTTTTACCAACTTTTGCAAGATCTAAAGGTTGAAAATATTACAAAATTTCCCTACTTTTGGGTAAGTGTAGGCCTGTTATTTTATTTTGGAGGCAATTTATTTGTCAACTTATTCCTTATAAAAGCAGCTAAAACTACTACTCAGATGAGTTGGGGCATTATCAACTCTGCGCTTAGTATTTTATTTCATTTGACAATCTTTCTGGCGTTCTGGTATAGCAAATCTTTGAATAAAACTCAGCAGGATGAGTGATTTACAGTTAATTTTTATAGGCTCGTCTGGTCTTATCGTACTAATTACCTTTAGTATCCTCTTTGTAGTATATTATAAGCAAAAACAAGCTGAACAAAAAGTTGCCATACAGGAATTAAAAGCCGAAATGCAACGCCAACTGTTGGAATCATCATTAGAGGTACAAGAGGTAGAAAGACGAAGAATAGCCAAAGACCTGCATGATGAAGTAGGAGCTATGTTATCAATGACAAAAATGAGTTTTAATCAGCTAATAAAAAAACTGAATACATCGGCTGAACTCACAGAGCAAGGAAAAACCACTAAAGAATTTTTGGAAGAATCTATCAGCCAGGTAAGACGAATTTCACGCGAATTGGTACCCAGTACTTTAGAAGACTTCGGTCTTATTTCTGCCATCGATGAATTTATCCAGAAGATTCATATAGCCTCAGGAGTATTATTTATCTTTAACCATGAAGGCATAGAAGATACTCAGCGTTTCGACAAGAAAATTGAACTGACGATATACAGAATAGCACAGGAGTTAGTCAATAATGCCTTAAAACACGCCGAGGCGCAAGAAATTACCTTGAAACTTTCGGCACAAGCACGTAAACTTCTTTTTATTTTTACCGATAATGGCAAAGGATTTGATTTGGAGGCGGTGAAGAAAGATCCTAAATCTGGTCTGGGTTTAAGAAATATAGAGAGTCGCCTGAGTGTGGTAAATGGTACTTTTACATTCAAAACAAGTATTGGACAAGGTACTCATACAAAAATAGAAATCCCATTACCTAAAAATGAATCATGATATGTCGAATATAAGAATTGCCGTAGTTGATGACCATAGTCTGTTCAGAAAAGGAATGATTTCAATTCTACAACTCGTTCCTGACTTTGAAGTGGTAATGGAAGCCACTAACGGATTGGAATTTTTACATAAACTACAACAAACACCTGTAGATGTGGTGCTGATGGATTTACAGATGCCACAATTAGATGGCACTAAAGCCACAGAGATTATAAGAGAGAAGTTTCCGCAGGTAAAGGTGATAATCTTATCGATGCACGATGAAGATAAATATATTCTGCACCTGATGGAAATTGGTGCCAATGGTTATTTACTGAAAGATAATGACCCCGAGGAGGTAGAAAAAGCCATCAGGAAAGTAATTGAGACTGATATTTACTTCAGCGATTTTGTGAGCAAAGTAATGCTTCGTAAAATGACCCGTAAGAATCAGCAAGAAAATAAGATATTCAACTATAAAACCGATATTTCAGACCGTGAAAAAGAAGTTCTTGTACATATATGTGAAGGACTAACAACCACCGAAATAGGCGATATTCTTTCATTAAGCCCCCGGACAGTTGAGGGACATCGGTTAAGAATGATAGAAAAATTAGGAGTAAAGAATACGGCAGGTCTGGTAGCGTTTGCTATCAAAAATAACTTGGTCTGATTAGTTACCTTCCAATACCGCCGTAAATTCAATTTCAACGAGATACTCTTTCTCAATAAGCGCACTTACCTCTACCATTGTGGTACATGGTTTAATAGAGCCAAAAAACTCTCCGTGCGCTTTACCTATGGTTTCCCATTTCGAAATATCAGTGGTAAAAATACGTGTCCGAACTACATCTTTCAAGCCTGCCCCTAATTGTTGCAAAACCTTTTCTACTTTTAAGATAATAAATTTGGTTTGAATGTAGATATCGTTTTTGCCAACTAATTCGCCACTGTTATCAGTTGCAACTGTACCGGTTACTTCTATCAGATTTCCGATTTTTACGGCTCTTGAATACCCGACAATATCTTCCCATTTTGCTCCGGTAGAAATGTTTATACGACTCATAGATTAAAAAGGTCTTTTTTTAAACAAAGGTAGAATAAAAAAGCCCTTTTGCAAATTATGTAATAATTATCAATCGCAAGGATCAGCCGAGATTTTAGCACTAAAAGAAGCGCCGGGTTCTACTTTAAACCCTGGTTTCAGCAGAATAAATTTTCCGGTTTCATAAGAAATAGAAGACTCTGAAACGGTATTGTTTGCTTGTATCAATATCCTCGATTTTTTTTTGGTATTCACAGATAAATCATCATTGACACTACTCAGAATCACCGAATGTACACAAGGGTCTGCTTGTTTTTCATAAGCAAACTGTCTGATTTCGGCAACTGTACCTGCTAAGAAACTAAAATTTAAAGTAGTTGAATTATTAGGTGTAGTACAGAGTTCACCACAAGGAAAACTATAAGTACTAAACGAAAACGTTCCGAACGAATATTTGTCTTCATCAGGGCAGGATGGTGCTTCAAACGGACATTCATTCTTGAACTGTTTTTCTCCGTATAAAAACCTGAAACGGTTATCGTTGGTGTATATACCCATGCCAAAATCATACTGATTAGTCATAGCTACCCAATTTTCGGTAGCCTTATTCCAGAAATTTTCATTATTAGGAGCACCGGGGGGTATATTTGTTCTGTAATCAACAGGCTGATTAGTAAAAGGAGCCGATTCGTTGTAGGTATACCATCTCTCTGCAAAAGGGAAATTGAGATTAATAAATATATTCAGCGAAACCCCAGTATTTGAATTACTCACAGCATAGGGAATATTTCGTGTTTGTTTTGCTGAAAAATGCGCCGAAATACCTTCTAAATCTACCCAATATTCATTGTAGGCTCCTG
Organism: Emticicia agri; assembly: GCF_004168285.1. Taxonomy (GTDB): domain Bacteria; phylum Bacteroidota; class Bacteroidia; order Cytophagales; family Spirosomataceae; genus Emticicia; species Emticicia agri. Next base: position 83,034 of record NZ_SEWF01000005.1, read on the forward strand.
CATCAATTTTTTTGTAAATGCCAAGACTATCTTTTACAAACCCCCATTCCCATAGTTTAGCTTTTAAATATAGAGTACCCGTACTTTGATTAAACCTGATTTCTTCGGGCAGGCCACCCAGATTATCGGTATTAGTCATGTATTCGTTATAAAAACTTCCTTGCACCAATCCATTCCACTCACGGGTAGCTCCTCCGGCATATGGGAAAACCTCTGTCAGGTATTTAGCGGTCTGGTATGGTCGCCAGGTGTTAGGTTGGTCAGGATAGATACGGGTTTCAAAACCTGCCTGTCTGCCTGCATCATGGTTATTGATTAAGTTGGCTCCATTTGGCATTCTGGCAAAATAACTCACTGCTCCACCCATCCGTTTGTCGAACCCGATTTTTATAATGGTATTATTCAGGTAGTATCTCAGGCTATCTTCCGAAAACATGGTTTGGGAAGCAACCCGGCTATATACTAAAAACAAAAAGATAAATGGAAAATATTTTCTAAACATTTCCTTGAGGTGTTTTAGAGCTAATAAAAGGATTACATGTAAGTCGGACTTATTTCCTGTGCGGTCAGAGATTGGTTTTTGAATGATCCGTATGTATTTTCTATAGCTGAATTTTGCTTAGTAGTTTTCTGCGTCGGCGTGATACTGAAAACCGGGTACCATCATTTAATAAAATACTCATTTCCTTACAACCTGATTTAAGCCATTGAATAGCCGAAAAATTAATTAACTGGCTTCGGTTGACCCTATAAAAATTACAATCTTTTAGCTTTTCTTCAAATATCTGTAAGGTTCTCGAACTTAGTGCCTTTCTATTGTCGTTCAGGTAAACCATCGTATAATTTCCCTGCGATTCAAGATAAAGAATATCTTGTGAGCTGATGTCTTTTTTACTGATTCTGATTGTTTTCATGGTTGTATATTATTTTGAATAAGCGAAAATAACCCCTCTCAAAGCCATATCGGTACCTTGCCAGTTAGACTCACATTCTAATTTCAGATAATAATAATACTTACTGTTATCTATTTTTGTCTCCTTATCAAAATCAGCAGTAGCTTCCCGAATAGTACCGGGAGAAGTATCATCGCTAAGTATAATTACTTCTATGCTTCCTACGGCATCAGTTTGTTTTTCTACGCTGTAGAAAGTCAGTTTCATTTCACCACCTGAATTTTGCTTATAGTTCATTATCATCTTCGACATCAGAGCCCCATCTGGTAACTCCACCGGAGCAAAAGCGTGTGCATCTCCACTCTTGGTACCATTGGCGAAAGAAATCAAGGCTCTTTCTACATTTCTGACAAAAGCAGTTAAAGGTGTAGACGCCGACAAAACAGGGTGAAATCCCAAGGCAGAAACATTGTAGTATAAAAGATTGGCCGAATTGTTTGTACACTCTATCAGATTACCGCTTGCGTCTGTACATACATGGCGTTCACCTATACCTGAAAGACCCGTTGACCTTAAATTTGAAGCCTGAACTGTTCCGGTAGCAGACATACTACCACCCAATTTTAGTTTGTATGTGGTTGACGAAGTGGGAGTTACACCAATATTCACCACGCCATTTTTCTGAATCACCATAGCATTGCTTTGGCTTGCTTCACTCTGTCCGTTACCTATATATAGGAGAGGATCCGTGCTTACCCAACTTGTAGCATTAGAGCTAATTGGCAAATTATAGTAGCCTAATGCAAGAGAATAATAGGCATTAGCTATAGTACCTGTACCAATTGCAGTGCTATAATTTGCCGAAGCTCGCGTGTTTACCCCGATGGCAATGGAACGAACAGACCCATCAGCCAATGAAAACTGACCCATAGCGATACCACCCTCACCGGAAGCATGGGCACTTTCGCCTATAGCAACAGTATTTGACGTTCCATCTGAAATTGCCCCTATCCCAAAAGCCATATTACGATATCCTGAAGCATGAGAACCCTCTCCAATCGCAATCGTATTTGAAGTTCCATCTGATATTGCTCCGGTGCCGATAGCCACATTCCCAACCCCAGATGCCCATGAGTTATAACCCGTAGCAAACGAATGAAGCCCTACATTAGCGGCGTCCCAAGCATTACCATTGACTGTACCAGCCCTGAAAGCACTTCTTGAGGGTATCCACATCATTCGTGTACCGCTACCAGCCACCGGAGCCGTTGGTGGATTAGTTGTATTATTAGCAGTTATCGGCACAATAGTACCATAACTCGACCAAAACCCACCAGCATTTGTATTTTGTATCTCATTGCCTCCCAAGCCTGCCACCGTCCATAGTCCTGAGCCGCCTGCCGGAGTCTGCCAGGTTGCCCTACCCTGAGCATCAGAGGTAAGTACTTTCCCTGCTCCTTCACCTATGTTCATTAATCTGAGTGGGACACGGGTTTTAAAGGAATCCGTTCTTGCCTCTACAAATTGTGCATTTGCCTCAAATGTGGCTACAGATAAAAGAAGTAAAAATATTTTTTTCATGGTCTGATCTGTTATTTGATGGATACAAAGCTAAACCATAAAAAATCACCATGCACCTACTAAAGTTAGTAGGTGCATGGTGCAGATAACTCTTCTAATTTTACTCTTATTGTCTGTAATCCCCTATTTATTCTAAGAACTAAAGCTTCACTATACAAGACTGTTCAGGCTGCGTTTTACTATTATACTATCTGCCGCTTTACTGCTTTTGAGATAGCTTCGGTAGCAGAGTTTACATGTAGTTTTCTGTAGATATTTTTGAGATGGAAGTTGACTGTTGAGATACTTATTTTACACTCGTCGGCAATCAGTTTATAACTCATCCCTTTTACAAGGCAGTCTAAAACTTTTTGTTCGTTCACCGATAATTCCTTGTATTCTTCTTTGGCAAAAGTCTGGTTTTGCTGTTGAAACATAGTCCAAACCTTACGGGCTATTACGGGAGGCATAGGCGAACCGCCCTGAGATACTTCAATAATGGCTTCTATGTATCGTTCAGGGCTTGAGTCTTTTAATATATAGCCACTTGCACCTGCACAGATAGAAGCAAAAATGCGTGCATTGTCTTCAAAAACTGTCTGCATCAGAATCTGTACATCAGGAAACTCTGCTTTAATCAGTTGTACTGCCTCAATACCTGTAATGCCAGGCATCTGAATATCCATCAGTACTACATCAGGTTTATCTTTACGAACAACCTTAATTACCTCATTGGCATTCGGATAAGCCCCCGTAAGCAGTAATTCTTCCGCTACTCTGATTGTTTCAGCCAACAGTTCCCGGATTTCCCGGACATCTTCAAAAATCGTTACACGTATCATAAAGTAGTTAGAAAAGAATTTTTGTAAAATTCACGATAATCTTCGTTCCTCACAACTACTAAAATTAGTAGGAAAAAGTCTGTTTCATCAGGTTCAACCATAAGGATTATTGAAAAGTAAAATTCAATTCTATTGTTGTACCCTTGCCAATAGTGGAACATATCTCTACTTTCCCTCCTAATGTTTCGGCTCTTTTCCGAAAATTAAGTAACCCGTTTCCCTGATGGGTGTCTTTGGTATCAAAACCTCTGCCATTATCTTTAATCGTCAGTTTGCCATGTTTGCCAAAAGCTGACGAAATTAATCGAAAATCAAGCTGTACTTCGGTTGCTTCTGAGTGTTTGGCAATATTATTAATGGCTTCTTTAAAAAAAAGATACAAATTGCGCCTGTTCTGGGTCGATAAAGGGATGGCAGGTATCTGTTCATCAATTGCCAGATTCAGTTCTATTTGTTTGGCAGATAACATTTCTTTAGCAAACTGCACCATACGGTCGAGCCACTCGGCAGAATCATCATTCTGCGGATTCATGTCATATACGGCTTCTCTTACCTGCCGCATCATTTCTCTTGAACGACTACTGATTTTATTGAAAATCTCTGAAGTTTCAGGACCTGATTTCCTGAATTTCATGCGATTGAGTTCTGAAAACATCGTGAGGCTACTCAAAGATGCGGCTAAATCATCATGTAGATTAGTTGAAATCTCGTTTCTAAGCATCTGCTGCCTTTGTTGTTCTTTCTGGCTACGACGTAACCTATCGCCGAAAGCTACCGAAAACAACACGATTTCGAGCATTGAACCCACCATCAGGTAGTATTCCTGATTCATAGCCGGAATCACATTCAGGTTTTTTAAAGCAACTATTATAGCAGCTATTGAGATACTGACCATAGCTAAGGCATAAAGCCAGATAATACGGATATTGCGAGAAACGTAGTTATATACCACATAGCCCTGTATAATCAATAGAATAAAGGTAAGCCCGATGCTTATAAAATTAGAGTACCACTCATAATGAATAAACAACAGACCACTGAAAAGGAGAATAATATAGGAAAACCACTGAACAGGCTTGATTAAACGAAGCAGATTTACCCTCAGATTCAGGAACTGAACAGTAAAATAAATCATGAAAAAAGAGGAAATATTCAGAAAAAGTAAATGTCCTCTATCATTCAACCATGAGTTTGACCATATATACTGGTAAAAAAAGCCGTATAAGACTGCCTGTAATCCACCGAAACACAAAACATAAAAAATATAATATACCAAAGCCTGCTCCCGGATAACCAACCACAAAAAGAAATTGTATAGTACAATGAGGAATATAAAACCAAAGTAAATACCCCAGATTATCTTGCGGTTTGACATGGCCTGAAAAAGTTCTGATTCCTGCCAGAAATAGATAGGAAATTTTAAATCCTCAGTACTTTTGCATTTCAGAAAGATGAGGTATTCCTGATTTTCAATCATATCAATTTTAAAGATAGGGTTGGCATCTTTAATGGTATTGAGGTGGTAAGGATAGTGGTCGCCTGATTTTTTAGAATGGATAACACGGTTGTTTTCTACCACAAATAAGTCTATCTCGTTAATACGGCTATTGGCTATTTCCATCAGCCACTGCCTGTCGGCCAGATTCATTACCCGCATCATCAACCATACAGGTTTATTGGCATAACCAAAGTTTGGAATATCATTGGTTGTGGCTTTAAACTTCCTGATAAATGTTTGGTCTTCCAGCATAGGTCTTGCATACCGATTGTCTTCATCGACAAATGCCAGACAACGATTACCTACAAAAAACTGATTTTCTTCTTTAACTAAGGTGAAATTGGGGGTGAATATACTTTTAGTAATGTTGTCGGGATAGAATCGGTTAAATCCATTGACCCCTCCAAAAAACAACTCGCCATCAGAAGCCTGAAAAGAACTGTATCCGTTAAACTCGTAGGCTTGCAGGCCATCGTTCAGGTTAAATGCTGTGAATCGCTGTTGATGGGTATCAAAACGGGCTATTCCTCTGTTTGTACTTACCCAGATATTATTGTTTTTGTCAATCTCGCAGGTATAAATAAAGTTATTAGGCAGGCCGTCTTCGGTTGTATAGGTTTGTATAAGTTTATCTTTTAATGAATAACGCACCAGACCCTTACTTGTACCAATCCACCAGATTGATTGGTCTTTTGCTAATTGTGCACAAATGGGAATACCTTCCCTGACAATTTTAGTCACAGTAAAATGTCTGAAATTATCCTGGGTATCTAATTGCCAAAGTCCCTCATTATATACGCCAACAAAGTATTTCCCCTCTCCTACTTTCTTTAACAAAGAAATTCGCTTATTAGGAAGCACTACTTTTGATTGAAATTGTTGTGTTTTCTTATTAATAAAGTAAATCCCTCCTTCTGTTCCTACCATCATCGATTCTGTGTCTTCTTCTATACACCTGATAAAGTTTGAGAGTACAGGGTCTTTCCCTTTGGTATTGTTCAGTTTCTGAATGCTATAGCCTTTCATTAGCGCCAAACCCTGCGATGTGCCAATCCAGATATTGTCAGAAGAGTCTTTTTTCAGGTATCTGACCGTATTAGAGGGTAATGGGTTTTGTGTATTATCGTTATAAAAACGCTTGACAACACTTAAATCCTTATCATTTAATATCCAAAGGCCGCTTTGTTGCGTACCTAATAGCAGTTGTTGCTTCTGCTCGTCTTTAATAATAAACCTTACCGAGTAATTTAATAACTGCTTGGGAAAATCTTGGGGAAACGGAATTCTGAAACTGCTTAAATTATTAGGTAAAATCTGTATCCGGTCAATACCATAAGGGTCGGTATTGGCCCAGATAATTCCATCAGAATCAATATATACCTGGCTTATCTCATTGATATAGAGGTTATTTTTATCTAAAAAGCCTTCATTTTTTATTTGTGCAAAGGTTTGATTAGCTATCGAATACCTTAATAAACCATGTTTCTCTGTACCCAGCCACAAATTCCCTTTGCCATCAGTATCCAAATCAAATACTACATTGATCGGCTTACCTTTTTCGTATTCATTAATGAGTTTTATTTCGTTATGGATATAATCAAAACGTACCAGCCCCTCGGCAGTTGCAATCCATAATAGATGATTTACCGGAAGAATTTTAATAATTTCAAGTGGTTTGCCTGCTTTATTCTGTGGATGATTGGAGAAGAAATAGGTAATATTATCTTTTTTACCCGCCGATGTATCTAATCTGATAACGGCATCTGAACTATGAATCCATAATTTACCATCGGCATCGAACTGGGTGGAATTAACCGTACGAAAATAGCTTGTTTTAAAAGACTGATTCGGTAATACGATTTGTTTTTTTCCGGTTCTTATAGGCAGTTTTACCAGACCTTCAATAGCCGACCAATACCACACCATGCTATTGACAGCTTTAATGGGAAAAACCTCACTTTTAACTGCCTTGCCTTGCTGATTGGTAATATGATATTGTTTGAAATCATTTGAGACATAGCTATATCGGTTCAGGGCGCTTTCGGTGCCTATCCATAAATCACCGTTTTCGTCTTCAATGAGTTTCTTTATTTCAATGCCATCTATGCTGTTTTTTTTCTTTTGCGAGGGTCTGAAAACCGTAAAAGATTCTCCATCCCACTTATTCAGTCCGTCTTGTGTACCAAACCACATGGTTCCTCTCGAATCTTTCAGCATGGCAAATACAGAGCCTTGCGAAAGTCCTTTTTCGGTTCCGTAGTGGTCTATCCTATAATTGAGTTTCTGGGCATAAACCTGATTCAGCAGAAAAATGCCCGATAAGAAAAACCACCTGCATAATAAAAGCTTTTGGCTTGGCATGATTAGTAGCTAATTTTCAGCTTTTTAGCAAATATACGATTAGAAAGCAAACGGTTTCTATAATTACAAAAAACTGTATTTCTTACCAAATAAAATACCCCAGCCGTGCGACGGTCGCCCCTAAAGGGGTGCCAAAACAAGAAAAACAAAAAAGACCAATACTCGCATATATTGGCCTTTTTTTAAAACTCCTCTTTAGGGGCGACCGTCGCACGGCCGGGGGCTTATTTTGTCTCATTTGTCATTTTCTGAATCTGCTGACGTTCGTAGAAAGTGATAAAATCCTGCAACTTTTCAACCGGAATACGTCGGGCGATAATCTTCTTGTCTTTGTCTAAAATATAATTGGTAGGCGTAGAATATACGTCAAAATTATTTCTGAAATAATACCTGCCCTTAGCATCCCACAGGTTCAGCAACTCTCCGGTTTTGTAGGTATTCACAAAATTCATTATCTTCTTCTTGTCGTACACAATACTTACATTATAGATAGTTACTTTATCTTTATTGGCATGATAATACTCCATCAATTTAGGTGCAGAGTCTTTACAGTGGCCACATTCAGGGTCATAGAAATGTACGATTGTATATTTGGTTTTGCTCTGCATCGGCGAGTGTTCCTTACCTAATGAATCGGACACAATCAGCTGAGGGAATACCAGTCCTGTCTGCAAAGGTTTCAGAATATCCACTCTTTCTTTGAATTTGGCTCTTTGGGTAGAGTCTAACCAGGGCGCATTTTTCAGGTAATAGTTTTCGGCTAAATGCACAAATACGCCATCTAAGCCTACTATTTCATTATTTTCATATTTATTCGTAATCTGCCATAACACAAACCGATATACTTCCTGATTAGGTTTTGCGAGTTTCAATACTTTATCGGCATCTCTGTTGATAGAGTCTGTAACCTGATAGACAAGATCTTTGAAATAACGCTCAACACGGCTATGCAGGAAAGGCGAACGCAACAAGCGGTCGTCGGCAAAATCTATATTATCAAAAAAGTGTCCTTTATAATAATTGAACAGATACGTAGAATCGGGGCGACCGTTGGCCTTTTTAGGCAATACTTTAGGTAGCTCAGGCTCCATATTACCTTTGATTACTTTAGCCGCAAAAGTACCTTCATGGGTTTTGGTAAATTCTTTCATGTATGTCTCAACATCAGCCTGAATCTTTTCCATCTGCTTACGGCTTGCTTCCTGTGAGGCCGCATCGGTTTTGCCTTTAGCAGCCGCAGAAACAGTTTCTGCTTCCTTGCTTTTATCTTGTAGAAACTTGCGGTAAGCAAACAATAAATCGTTTTCTTTTGAACCTTTAAACTTTACATGCCCTACAAAATCGGTAGTATCGCTCTCTATTTCCATAAATTGTTCTTTGCCGTCAACCGCAAAATCATAATACTTTGATGGCGATAATACAATCAGGTAAATACCTCCTTTCAAGGGGTCTTTACCCTCAAAATTCAATAAGCCGTTTTCTACCTTCGCCGAATCGACTTTGATATATTGGTTATAACCAAAAAAATGGGCTAAATGACAGGTTTTGCCTTCTTGTATCCCCTTCATACGAACCTTGATTGAGTGTCCGGGTTGTTGGGCAAAAACTCCACTCATGGCTAAGAAAAGTGAAAGAATGAGTAAGGGTGTTCGGTAATGTTTCAAAAACATATGCTTATTTTTTAGTCTATGACTGTATAATTAACAAAGATAAGTGCTTAATTTATGAGTTCTTGTTAAAAACTTGTTAATATAGAAATATAACTCCATTTCTAACGAAAACTCATGTTTCATATTGTTTCAAAGTTACTGACTTTCTTTCTGATGCCAGCAGGTATTATCTGTATTTTATTGATTTATGCTATCTATACAAAAAATCGTACCAAATCGAGAAAAGTTATCCTGACAACTCTGATTTTTTTCTATTTTTTTTCAACGCCTTTTATCATCAACGAAGTTTTTCTGTGGTGGGAACTCCCCCCTACTGCTATTTCCACTGTAAAACCTCATGAGGTAGGTATTCTGCTGACAGGTGGCACTATTAACACCAACCGCTTGCCAACCGAGAATGTATTTTTAGGTGGTACAAGCGACAGAATCGGACAAGCCATTCAATTATACAAACTTGGTAAAATAAAGACAATACTCATCAGTGGCGGCGATGTGCCTATTTTAGGTAAAACTACTACCCGTGAAATAGACCAGATTGCCCGGTTTCTGATGATTAGCGGTGTACCACGGGAAGTTATCTTTTTAGAAGACCACTCTACCAATACCCGTGAAAATGCTGTAAATGTGTCTAAAATCTTAAAAAAACAATTCCCGAACCAGCGTTATATGCTTATTACCTCGGCTTTTCATCTGAAAAGAGCAGTCGGATGTTTTGAAAAAGCAGGTATCCCGGTAACGCCTTATGGGTCTAATTATATATCTGGCGAGCGGCAATGGGTATTGATTTCTTTTCTTCCCAAAGCCGAGGCTATGGGCTATCTGCAATGGATATTCCGTGAGGTAGTCGGGTATGTCAGTTACCGGATATTCGGGTGGATATAAAAAGAGAGGCATTGCTCATGCCTCCCCTTTTGCTATATGCCAGACAATTTTACTTGTCCGCTTATTAACTCAATTTTGAATAATACTTGTTATAAATAGCTTCATAACGTTTGGCAGCTTCTGTTTGTCCGTTTCGGTTACAAACATTGGCTAATATCTGCAAGTTACGCAAATTAACCTCTATAAATGTCTGCACATTATCAGGCATCCATTCGGCACTTGTTTTTTGTGCTTTTTCGGTAAAGTAAGCTAAATTGGCATCAGCACGTTTAGTCATCACCTCGGCTATTTCCATCGCTTTTTTGCTATCACCTACTTCAAAATAATACATCACGTAGTTGGTACATAGCTGGTCGTAAGGAATCGTATTATCCGGTAAAACCTTATTGGCATAGTCTAATACCTCTTTGGCTTTTGCTTTTTTATCTTCTCTTACCAACTGGTCAGTCAGACGCAAGAATGCCAGACGGGCTGTTACGATAGGTACTTTCAGATATGTTTCCGAATCATAATATACCTTCGGATTGTTCATTTCACGCCACGACATCTTTTTCAGCATTTTGTCATACATCACATCTGTATTTACAAAACCGTCGTCTCCGGCAGCAATTCTGAATGGCATTAAACGATAGGCATAGCCTTCTAACTGCATATAATCTCTCAGATTCAGGTAGTTGTCAGAGGCCAGCGTACCTGCAAAATAGATTGGTCTCTTCCAGTTATTCTGGGCAATCATTTCTAATTGCATCAGGTCGTTTTTCAATAAATCACGCTTGCCGATATTCCACACCATATTCCCGGTCAGATAGGGTTCATATTGTTTGTCAACAAAGCCTAATTTCTTCACTTCCTCTATATTATAAGGCAGAAAAAGGCTATCTGATGGCAATGAGTTGATGCTCTCGCCTGTAGTAAGCGGAATCTGAATAGCAGGGTCATTTTTCTTTACCAACTCCAAAAACTCTTTCAGGTTAATGGGTTGTTGCAGACGCTCTACAAAAGGAATCTGGTCGTTGATACCACTTAACAACTGGTCGGTTGAAAATGTAATCGGTAGTGGCTGCGACTCATAGGTTTTGCGTTTCATCTGCTCGCAATACCAGTCTGTACCCAATAAGCTCAGGTTACACACCCTTACGTCTGTACGGAAGCCTTCTACCTCCTGCACATACCACAACGGGAAAGTATCGTTATCGCCTCCAGTGAAGAGAATAGCATCTTTGGCACAAGAATTAAGCAGGTTTTTAGCAAAATCAACCTGATGGTAGCGGTCTGAACGGTCGTGCCCTCTCCAGGCTTGTGGCAACATAATTAAAGGGATAACCAACCCGATTGCTGTAGCCGAAATAGCTCTTACCTGTGTATTCTTGATAAATTTCAATACATAATCAAACAAGCCCATTACACCCAGACCTATCCAGATAGCCCAGATATAGAACGAACCTACATAGATATAATCACGCTCACGTGGCTCAACAGGCGGTGCATTCAGGAATACTACTAAGGCAACACCTGTGAACACAAACAATAACAAGAGTACCAGTGCATCACGCTCACGACGGAAATAATGGTATAATAAACCTAAAATACCCAGAATAACAGGCAAGCCATAGAAGTTGGTTCTGCCACGGTTTTCTTTTACGGCCGGAGGTAAATTATTCTTTGTTTCAAAAATATTGGTAGGGCCAGCTCCTTCAATATCGCTCGAACGCCCCCAGAAATTCCAGGTAAAATAGCGCCAGTACATATAACCCAACTGACGTTTAAACATGTACATAATATTGGTAATGAGCGTAGGTTTCTGCTCAGGCGATAATCCCATTTCCTGACGATAGATTGCCTGATGACCTGCATCTGTGCTCCACATACGAGGCAGTAAACTCTCACTGTTTGGCCCCCATACATACGTAGGTTTGTGGTCATATACCTCATATTTGTCTTTACCCATCTTATAAATCGGGTCGCCGTTTTCGATAGACTCTAATTTGCCTGTAAACACAGGGCCATACAATAACGGACGACTACCATATTGCTCACGTTTCAGGTAAGACACATAGTTTAATACATTGCTTGGGTTGTTTTCGTTGATTGGCGGATTGTAGTTTGAACGAATCAAAGCAATGGTATAGCTTGAATACCCAATCAGGATAAAAGCAAAGGCTACTAAGGCTGTGTTAGCAATGGCCATCCCTTTTTTGTTGGTATAGAAAATAGCATAAGCCAAAGCACCCACCAATAATATCACAAAGAACAAACTACCCGAACTGAATGGTAAGCCAAAAGTATTGACAAAGATTTTTTCGAAGCCAAAAGCTAAAGACGGGATACCTGTAATAACCCCTACGTTGATAATACCCAGTACTACCATCCCTATCAGAAAGGCAATGATACCGCCTTTCCATGATACCTTTTTGGTCTTTTTGTAGTAGTAGATTAAGGCCAAAGCAGGAATTGTAACGAGGTTTAACAAGTGAACCCCGATAGAAAGACCTACCAGATAGGCTAAAAATATCAGCCAGCGGTTGGCATCTGACTCGTCTTCGATTAATTCCCAACGGAAGGCGGCCCAGATAACAATGGCTGTAAAGAATGATGACATACCGTAAACCTCTGCCTCAACTGCCGAAAACCAGAAAGAATCAGAGAAGGCATATACCAACGAGCCTACTGCACTGGCACCTAATGCCAAAATGGTTTCTGTTGAGTTGAGTTCCTCTCCTCTTTTACCAAATACTTTACGTGCCAGCAACGAGATTGTCCAGAACATAAACAGAATGGTAAAGGCACTTGAAATAACCGACACCATGTTTATCATCAATGCCACTTTGGTTACGTCGCTTCCGGCTAATAGAGAAGCCATACGGCCTATTAATAAGAAGAAAGGTGCGCCTGCGGGGTGAGGTACCTGTAGTTTGTAGGCACAGGCAATAAATTCGCCACAATCCCAGAAACTCGCAGTAGGTTCAACAGTTAGTGTGTAAGAAATCAATGAAACGGCAAATACTGCCCAGCCAACGATATTATTGAGCCTCTTAAAATTGTTCATTTGATAGTGAATAAATGTGTAAATGCTTAGTTCAGGGGTGAATTTGATAGCCCAAATCAGAACGATGGCTCAAAAATAGAGAATTTAGGGCAGAGTTTAGAAAAAATCGAACTTAAATTATGTTAAAAGCAAGAAATCGGAGATAATATCAGGCAATGATGGCCTGTGCCTCTTACAATTAACCTTCTCATTAAATCGGCTGATTACCTACTATTTTTTAGTCATTTTTATACGTATTACATAAGCACAAAAACCAGCAAAAATATAAAAAAAATCCTATTTAAAATTATCTTCTCAAAAAATTGTTATCCACAAAATAATTCTATTCATTTCAAAAAATCATTCAAAAAAATTGCTGAAATTTATAACAATCAATTAAAAAATCATCTGTGAGTTAAAAAAAGTGTTTAATAAAATCAAGTAAATTTCAATGAGAAAAAATTCAAAAAATCCACACAACAAAAAACAATCATCTGAAGACCACGATGCCTCTGATGAGGAGATTTTCAAAAATCTTGGCAACCGAATCAAGGCCCATTTTGAGGAGATACTGCAACAACCCGAATTCTCTGAAGAAGAAGATGAAAACACGGGCCTGCTCATTATTAAATCGGCTAATAGCTGGATTGAATTGGCTGCTAACCAACCCAACCCTGAAATGTTGTTTGATGAGTTCTGGTTTGAAGGAGAACTCTGCATTTTGTTTGCCGACACCAATTTAGGCAAATCGATTCTGGCCGTACAGATTGGTAACAGTATCAGCAAAGGTGAGGCTATTGAGGGTTTCAGGCTTGAAGCCAAAAAACAGATGATGCTCTACTTTGATTTTGAGTTATCGGCCAAGCAGTTTCAGAACCGCTACTCTATAGACTATCAGAACCCGTATCCATTCGATGACAACTTCAAAAGAATCGAACTGAATCCTGATGCTATTATTCCTGATAAAATGAGTTTTGAGGAATTTCTGAGCAAGGAATTAGAAAAGAGCATTATAGAAACCAATGCAAAGGTGCTTATTGTGGATAACCTGACCTATCTGAAAATCGAGACAGAAAAAGCAGGTGGGGCCTTACCTCTGATGCAACACCTGAAAGCTCTGAAAAGTAAGTATGATTTGTCGTTGCTGGTATTGGCACATACCCCCAAACGAGATGTAACCAAGCCTATCAGTAATAACGATTTACTTGGCAGCAAGACATTGATAAGTCTTACAGATTCATCGTTTGCCATTGGCGAAAGTCAGCGGGATAAAGGCCTCCGCTACCTGAAACAGATAAAAGTCCGCTACAATGAGTTTACTTACGATGCCGAAAACGTAGCGATATGCCAGATAAGAAAAGCCGACAATTTTCTGCAATTTGAATGGCTTGATACCGGAAGCGAACGGGAACATCTGAAGCAGGTTGAAGAAAAGGATAGAGATAAGCGGGTAATGGAGATACTGGAATTGAAAAAACAAGGATTTTCAATTATACAGATTGCCCAAACTACAGGATTGTCAGAAAGTGGAGTAAGAAAGATTATTAAAAAAAATAATTTACTGAAAGAATAGCGAATGATAATCTGCACTTTTCCGCACTATCCGTACTTTCTTTACTATGGTGCGGATAGTACAGAAAGTGCGGGATGAATAGGGAGTGATTGGTTTTAGATTGAATATTAATCTATGTATTATTATTTATTAGGGAATAGGAATATATTATCCCTACGGGATACCAAGTTGCGAAAAGCCGATTTTTTCTACCGCGCGGTAGAAAAAAAGCAAAATTAACTCCAAAGTCCTGTAGTGACGATATATTAAAAGGCTTTGAACCTATTTCTCTTAATAAGCAAATAACATACAGATTAACATTCAATCTAAAACCAATCCCTTTCTTTACTATCCGCACTTTCCGTACCATAGTACAGAAAGTACAGATAGTGCGGAAAAGTACTGATTAATCAGGCAATAAAATCAGAAATCCACACAAAAACCATGCAACATAAATTTATGCTACAACCCTATAAGGGCATGAAAACCCGTTATACCTGCCCCCATTGCAGGCAAACCAAAGCATTTACCCGATACATTAATACCGAAACGCAGGAACATCTGGCCGAGTATGTAGGCCGATGCAACCGTGAGGTAAAATGCGGTTACCATTACACCCCCAAGCAATATTTTCAGGATAATCCTGTGCCGATAAAGCAGGGAATACCTGAGAGACCTGTCAGGCAAACTCCTCCATCATATATCGACCGGGAGCTTTTCAAAGGCAGTTTGCAAGCATTCGAGACCAACCACCTGATTACGTTTCTTAGCCATGTTTTAGGGCAATCAACGGCTTATCAGTTGGCAGAAAAATATTTTATCGGTAGCTCCAGACACTGGCCGGGGGCTACGGTATTCTGGCAATTAGACAAAAAACTCAGGATAAGGGCAGGTAAGATTATGCTTTATAACCCTACAAACGGCAAACGGGTAAAAGAGCCATTCAGCCATATTACGTGGGTGCATCGGGTATTGAATTTACCTGATTTTAACCTGCAACAATGTTTTTTTGGCGAACACCTGTTAGCCCAGCCTACCAGGCAGGTAGCCATTGTAGAAAGCGAAAAAACAGCCCTGATAGCCCATGCCTACGAACCCAACTTTATATGGCTTGCTTCGGGTAGCCTGAGCAACCTGACACATGAAAAATGTAAGGTATTGCAGGGCAGAAAGGTTTATCTTTTTCCTGACATCAATGCCACAGACAAATGGCGGTTAAAAGCCGCAGAGCTATCATCAATAACGAGGTTTATCGTATCAGACGAACTGGAAAACATAGCCACCGACGAAGACCGCCAACAAGGGCTTGATTTAGCAGATTATTTGTTGAGAACAGAGAGGGGATAAACAACAAAGCCCTCTTATGCAGAAGGCTTTGTTATCGCTATCAATGAAAAAAGTCTTTCATTCTATCAAAGAAATTTTTATCGTTTTTGGTAGCTCTTGGCTGGAAGTTGGGAGCTTCACGAAGCTTTTCTAAAATTCCTCTTTCTTCGCTGTTTACAGTGGTTGGCGTGTAGATGTTTACATGCACCAACTGGTCGCCTACGCCATAGCTGTTTATATCTTTCAGGCCTTTACCTTTCAGGCGCAGTACTTCGCCCGGTTGGGTTCCGGCCTTAATAGTAATTTTCACTTTACCGCCAATGGTTGGTATTTCGGCTTCTTTACCCAATACGGCATCGGCAAAGTTCAGTTTCAAATCATAAATAATATTGCTACCATCACGTTTCAGTTCGGCGTGTTCTTCTTCCTCTATTACTATCAGCAGGTCTCCGGCTACACCGCCACGGGTGGGTACATTACCTTTGCCTGTCATAGACAATTGCATGCCCTCACCTACCCCTGCCGGAATTTTGATAGAGATTAAATCTTCGTTCAGCACACGACCTTCGCCAAAACAGGTTTCGCAACGGTCAACAATTACTTTGCCTTCACCCTGACAGGTATGACAGGTGCTGGTAGAAACCATCTGCCCAAGCATGGTACTTACTACTTTACGAATCTGCCCGTTACCATTACAGGTAGTACAGGTTTTTAATGAATTACCATTCTTCGACCCATTGCCGCTACAGGTATTACAAGATACATAGCGTTTTACTTTTATCTTCTTTTCAACACCATTGGCTATTTCTTCTAAGTCCAGCTTTAATTTGATACGCAGGTCTGAGCCTTTGCGTACAGGTTGGCCGCCACTGCTACGTCTGCCACCTCCACCAAAGAAACTGCCAAACGGGCTGTCGTCGCCAAATACACTGCTGAAAATATCTTCCATGTTCACTCCGGCACCACCAAAACCACCGGCACCACCCATACCCTGATGACCGAACTGGTCGTAGCGTTGGCGTTTTTCGGCATCTGATAATACTCCGTAGGCTTCAGCTATCTCCTTAAACTTTTCTTCCGCCACTTTATCTCCCGGATTTTTATCAGGGTGATACTGGATAGCTAACTTCCGATAGGCTTTTTTCAGCTCGTCTTCCGTAGCAGTTTTGCTTACCCCTAATACTTCGTAATAATCTTTCTTTTGTGCCATAATGATTGTGTATAAATGCGGAGAGGGTCTTAAAAGAAAAAAGTGCCAAGGCTTCGACCCCACACCCCAACCCCTCTCCCCAACTGTGGGGAGAGTGGCTTTTTGCCCCCTTCCCATTGTTGGGGAGGGTTAGGGTGGGGTTTCTTTCAAATATCTTTGCTCTAAAAACTTTCAAGACACCCCTACTATTAAATATCTTAACTACCCACTACCACTTTTGCGTAGCGAATTACCTTATCGTTCAGAAAATACCCTTTTTCTACCTCATCTATCACTTTTCCTTTCTTATCTTCTCCGGCGGCAAACTGCGTGATACACTCATGCAATTCTACATCAAAATCAGTATCTTTCGACTCCATCGGTTTCAAGCCTTTAGCCGCCAGGGTTTTCTGTAATTTATTAAATATCAAAGCAATACCCTCTTTCAGAGGTTCTACTTCGGTTACACTTTCAAAAGATTTATTGGCACGTTCAAAATCATCAATCACCGGAATCAATTCTTTTATCAATCCCTCTGAGGCATTCTGAATTGTCTCAATTTTTTCTTTAGCTGTGCGACGACGGAAATTTTCAAATTCGGCATACAGACGAAGATACTTGTCTTTTGCTTCGGCCAACTGACTTTCTAACTGTGCCTGTGTATCGTCAGTTTCGGTACTTTCTACTGTTTCTCCTGCCAGATTTTCATTATTTTCTGTTACTTGTTCTTCTTGTATTTCTTGACCTTCTTTATTCTCTGCCATTTTTCAAACAATTTTGTTTTTGCAAATTTCGGCAATTATTTTGCCAATACGAAATTTACTGACAAGATGGCAGAATTATATACTTATGTATTGTAGTTTGAAAGACACTTTTGACACTAAGATAGATACCTAATAAATATGTTTGATACTTTATTTAAAATAATGAGAATAAAATAACAACTAAAATTAAAGTCCTTAAAACATCATTTCCTGTTTGAGTACAGTTAAAAATCAAGGAAAAGATTGGATTTAAAGAAGTGTATTAACAGATTTTTAATTGTACGAGTTTAAATGATGCCGGCTTTTTTGGTTACTTTTTTTCCGGTAAAAAAAGTAACACCCTCCAACTACGAAAAAACGGGTAAATATTTTTTAAGTATAGGCACAAAATTAATTAACAATATTTTACCACGGAGTGTCACGGAGTTTTGCACTGAGTATCACGATGTTTAACTCAAAGTCCTCTGTGAAACTCAGTATTCTATACTTAGTGAAACCGGGCGTCAGTCGCTCTGTGGTTTAAAATCTTAACATAGTAATTAATATTTTCTCTTTACTTATATATAAGCTCATATCATAAGACAGAATTTTCCTAAATTGCCAAAAAATCTCTTTATGCAGACCGCCATTACCCATGCCACTATTCATACAGGCACACAAATACTTGACAATCATATCATTATCGTTGAAAACGGCCGCATCAAAGCCATAGAACCCATAGATAATTTCGGGCATGAAAATAAACGTACCATAGATATGGCAGGCAAACACATTGCCGCAGGTTTTATAGATACGCATATCAATGGCGGTGAAAAATACTATTTTACTCAACATCCTACCGAAGAGACCATACAGGATATTTATGAATCAAGTCTGGCTTTGGGGACTACCCATGTATTGCCTTGCCTCATTACCTCCCCCTTAGACAATATCCTGAAAGGCATAGAAGCCACCAGAAACTTTATGCAGAAAAACCCTGATTCGGGCGTATTAGGGATGCACTTAGAAGGGCCTTTTTTAAACTTAGCTAAAAGAGGCGCACACTTAGCCGCTTATGTCAGAAAACCTACCAATAGTGAGTTAGAAGAGATTATTAAATATGGCAAAGACGTGATAAAAATCATGACCATTGCCGCTGAAAACTTTACCGATGAACAAATAGATTTGCTGTTAGCTAATGGCATCAGGTTATCTTTAGGACACTCAAACGCTACTTATAAACAGGCACAACACGCCTACCGCAAGGGTATCAGCCTATGTACACACCTCTACAATGCCATGACCCAGATGGGGCACCGTGAGCCGGGTGTAGTAGGTGCTACTTTCGATAATGCCGATGTCTATGCTCCTATTATTGTAGATGGCTTCCATTGTGATTTTGCAGCGGCTCGCATTGCCTACAAAATCAAAAAAGATAAACTGTTTCTGATTTCAGACGCACTTTTTGTGGGTGATAAAGTAACGCATTTTCAATGGGAAGAATTTGATGCTTACCTGAAAGACGGACAATACCGCAACTCGGAAGGTAATCTGGCAGGAGCTGCTATCTCGATGGCCGATGGCGTAAGAAACACCGTGCAAAAGGTAGGTATCAGTACCGAAGAAGCTATTAAAATGGCAACCATTCGTGCTGCAAAAGCTGTAGGTATGGAACAAACCATCGGACAGATTGCCGAAGGTTTTCCGGCTAAATTTGTTGTTTTTGATGAAACCCTGAGCCATTTCGAGCCTTTACTTGTTCAATAATATCCTTATAATCAATATTTTAAATTTCATCATAGAAAAAAGTGCAAATAAATCTTGTAAAATAATACCGATTGGTATAATTTTACATCAATTATTCAGGACGATATGGGCAAAGCAGCCAGAACAAAAGAATTCATTATTGAAAAAACAGCACCTCTTTTTAATATAAAAGGATATGCCGGTACTTCATTGAATGACATTACCGATGCTACGGGCTTAACCAAGGGCAGCATCTACGGCAATTTTGCGAATAAAGACGAAGTAGCTCTGGCCGCTTTTGACTATAACCTGCAATGTGTAGATGACATTATCAGTCAGGAAATCAGGAAACAGACAACCATTCAGCACAAGTTGTTGGTTTATGCCAATGTCTATGAGAATTTCCTGCAATATCCTTTTCCAATGGGTGGTTGCCCTATTCTGAATACAGCCATTGAAGCAGACGATACACACCCTGCCTTGAAAGAGAAAGCGGCCAATGCCATCAATAACTGGAAAAACAAACTGATTGCACTGATACAAAAAGGCATTGATGCCGGAGAGTTCAGAGCTGATACGAATGCCGAACAAACAGCCCTGACCATGATTGCCATGATAGAAGGAGGAATTATGATTACCAAACTGACCGGAAAACTGAATTACAGAAAAGCAGTGATGCAATCGGTTGAAAAAATTATCAGAGATTTAAGTTAGCGTATATGATTCAGCAACGCTATTTTTTTTAACAAATAATATACCGAACGGTATAAAAAATATAAGATTATGACTAAGCAAAACAGAGAAAGAACGTTTCAATGGGATAATCCTTTAGAGGGAGCTAAACAAGCCTTGCAGATGTCAGGCTTGGATTATTTGCAAGCGATGGGCGATGGCAAAATTCCTTTCCCTCCCCTACTCCATACACTTGATTTTAAGCCTACACATCTCGAAAAAGGCAAAGTGATTTTCTCGTTCAAGCCACAGGAATTTCATTATAATCCAATAGGCAGTGTGCATGGTGGGGTTATTTCTGCCATTCTCGATTCGGCTATGGGTTGCACTTTACACTCTATACTGGAAGCAGGCACGGGATACACCACCTTAGAACTAAAAGTAAATTTTCTGAAAGCCATTACTACCCGGATAGACGAGCTTCATGCCGTAGGTAAAATCATTCATGCGGGTGGACGAACAGCCCTCGTTGAAGCACAATTAATTGACAAAGACAACACGGTGTATGCACATGGCGTAAGCACTTGTCTGATTTTAAAATACTAATAAACCAAAGAATCAAAATGAAAACAACACAGAATACCATCCTGATTACAGGAGGAAGTGCCGGAATCGGCTTTGAAATAGCTAAACTTTTTAGCGAGCAAGATAACCACGTGATTATTGTGGGCAGAGACGAAGAAAGATTAGCCAAAGCAGCAGCTAAACTGAAAAAAGTAACGCCTCTGGTGGGCGATGTGAGCAAAGATGAAGAGGTAGAAACACTTGTAAAAATACTCTACAACGATTTTCCGAATCTGAATGTCGTAATTAATAACGCAGGAAGTGCCTTTCTGAACAATTTATTAGAAACTGACCGAACTTTTGAAAAAGCTCAGGAAGAAATGCTTACCAACTACCTTTCTGTTATCAGACTAAACGAGAAACTTCTGCCTTTGCTTACTAAACAACCAGAAGCCGCCATTGTCAATGTTTCGTCTATTGTAGCTTTTGCACCTAACTTTGTCTTACCTACTTATGGGGCAAGTAAGGCAGCACTTCACTCCTATACACAATCGTTAAGATTATCATTGAGCAAAACACCTGTAAAAGTCTTTGAACTGATGCCTCCATTAGTCAATACTGATTTTTCACAGGCAATAGGTGGTGCAAACGGCATCTCTCCGTTGGTGGTAGCAGAAGACTTGCTGAAAGCATTTGAAAACAATACTTACGAAATTCATGTGGGTCGTACGGCTGAGTTTTACAAACTCTTCCACCATTCGCCTGACGAAGCATTATTGGCCATGAACCCTGCTTTTCAATCTTAATGCTACCAACATGAAACAAAAAATAGCCTTTGCCCTACTAATGGGCAGTATTACTACCGGAATTATTTCTTTTACCCTTATTTCAATTAATATAGGTTTTACCCAGAGGTTTCTGAGCATCTGGCTGAGGTCATGGGCTACCTCTTATGCAGTGGTTATCCCTTGTATTCTGCTTATCGGGCCAAAAGTACAGGCATTTGTCAATAAAATCTTCCCTGAAGAACTATTGGCTGAAAAGAAATAAACACATCAGAACCATTTCATATTCAGCATGGGTAGCGCTTACTCATGCTTTTTTGATTTAAAAACAGGTATCTGTTTTACTCTTCTATCATCCTTAGCCCCACATTAAAGTACTGATTTGCTTGAAAACTCAATCAGATAGCCTTATCTTTACCACTCTATCATTCAATCAAATTATACTTATAAAGACTACCAATGGAAACAAACGCTATCTCTCGTAGAAACTTACTAAAAAACTCGCTGGCAGTAGGTGCAGGCTTGAGCTTAGGCTTACCTGATGCAATGGCAGGTTCAGAGAAAAAAGCTGCACATAATTTTAAATTCAGTTTGAATACCAGTACTATCAGAGAACAGAATCTGGGTCTGATGGGAGAAATAGAAACGGCCGCTAAAGCCGGATATGATGCCATTGAAGTATGGGTAAGCACGGTTGAGAAATATGTACAACAAGGAGGTAAACTGAAAGATGTAAAGAAAAAAGCGGCTGACTTAGGCATTACGATTGAAGACGCCATCGGTTTTTCTAAATGGATAGTTGATGATGCCACAGAGCGTGAAAAAGCCCTGGAGCAAAATAAAAGAGAAATGGCTATGCTGGCCGAAATCGGCTGTAAACGCATAGCAGCCCCACCGTTTGGTGCAACTACAGGCAAAGTACTTGACCTGAAAGCAATTGCCGAAAGATATGGCAAACTATTAGAGGTAAGCGACAATTTTGGTGTAATTCCTCAATTAGAGATGTGGGGATTCTCAACTAATCTGCATTTAGTAGGAGAAGTGTTGTTTGCCGCTTCTGAAAGCGGACACCCTAAAGCCTGTGTATTAACCGATGTATATCATTTACACAAAGGTGGTTCGAGTTTCAATAGCTTAAAAACTGCCAGTGGCTCGTCTATTCAGATGTTCCATATGAACGATTATCCGGGAGTACCGCCAAGAGAAACCATTAATGACGGAGACCGTATTTTACCGGGTGATGGTGTTGCCCCTATTACCCAGATATTGAAAGAACTGCATCATAAAAATACGCCCATTATCTTGTCGCTGGAGATATTTAACAAAGAGTACTGGAAAATGGATGCTTTAGTAGCAGCTAAAATGGGGATAGAAAAAATGAAAGCATCTGTAGCTAAAGCTATTGCCTGATTATGAAGGACTCACAGGCAATTTTACAGTTTAGTCAGGATATATTACAGAAAGCAGGATTAGATAAAGAGAAGGCTTTTCATACAGCCGATATATTGTTAGAGGGAGAGTTATTAGGGCATCGTACACATGGTCTGCAACTCTTACCTGCTTATGTGGCCGAACTGGAAAAGGATTGTATGACTAAAACAGGAGAAGCCAGACTGCTCAACGATATGGGAGCTGTTTTGGCTTTAGATGGAAATTATCTGCCCGGTCCGTGGTTAGTCAACAAAGCCATTGAAGAAGCCTGCAAAAGAGCCTTACAATACGGAACTTGTATTATTACCATCCAAAAATCACATCATATTGCCTGTCTGGCTGCTTATTTAGAAAAAGTAGCCCGACAAGGCTTTATGATTTTACTGGCCTGCTCTGACCCTCGCAACAAAACAGTTGCACCTTTTGGTGGACTTACCCCTACTTATAGTCCCGACCCATTGGCAGTAGGTATTCCGACAGAATCAGACCCCATCATGATTGACGTGAGTATGTCCACAACCTCCAATGGTCTGGTAGCTCGTTCGCATCGGAATCAGGAGAAACTACCTCATGACTGGCTTTTAGATAACCAGGGAAATGTAAGCAACGACCCTGCTACTTTTTTTGCTACTCCTCCCGGTTCAATACTCCCATTAGGTGGCTTGGATAGCGGTTACAAAGGTTTTGGCTTAGGTCTCATGGTAGAGGCATTGACAAGTGCTTTAGGTGGACATGGCAGGTCAGATATGCCTACCCTCTGGGGAGCTTCGGTGTATTTACAGATTATTAGTCCACAGGGTTTTGCAGGAGAAGAGGCCTTTAAAAGAGAAACAGAATATTTCAAGAATCAATGCCTGAACTCAGAACCTATTCATGCTGACAAACCTGTAAGAATGCCCGGAGCAAGAGGTTTAGAACTAAAACAACAACAATTGGCAAACGGAGTAAACTTACTCCCGGAGACCACAAAGGCATTGCAGGAATTAGGCGAAAAGTATGGATTTCATTTGAAAGAATGATTTCAGGAATCGGGAATTTTTTCTACAAAAAAAAAAGCATAAATAGAAATTTAGTTTTCATATTTTCACTTTGTGGAAGTAATACCCCAATATTAAATAATCTCTGAAAGGTCTGATTTTTTCTATCGTATATACATGATATTATAAACCACAAAATTTATACGATATGAATAATTTATTACGAGGATTATTAGCAGGCTACGGCGCAAAAAAATTAGGAGGAGGTTGCTTCGGCACTATTATTGTTTTTATTATTATATGGGTCATTTTAGGGCAATGCAGCTGAAATAGCACACAGGTATTTTATAGCAAGGTTCATTTCTATCATGGTAGAAGTGAACCTTTATTTTTATACTCTTCCCTATTAAAAAGTCAGTTATTTTGCTGAAATGAAATCAGCATACAAACCATTTCTTCATTAAATCCGTTATTCTATCAGAGCAGGCTTCTTTGGCCTTTCTGCCATTTATAAGAAATGATGAAGGCAGATTTCTGACGTACCCTCAAACCAAGAAAATTAGCAGTTTACGCATTATGGGATTCGACAAAAACTTATTAAAAATCAAAACATTGGGTGAACTGAAAGCAAGCAATTATCGCCCGAAATCCATTAAACAAGAACTTCGAGACAACTTAATCGAGAAACTTAAAAATAAAGAAGCGGTTTTCCCCGGCATCTGGGGTTATGAAGATACCGTTATTCCTGATGTGGAAAAAGCCATCTTATCCATGCACCACATCAACCTGTTGGGTCTTCGTGGACAGGCCAAAACCCGTATTGCCCGCCTGATGGTGAACCTGTTAGACGAATACGTAGCTGTGGTTGAAGGCTCTGAACTGAACGATGACCCTCTGGCACCACTATCACGATATGCCAAAGACCTGATTGCCGAAAAAGGTGATGCAACCCCTATCAGTTGGCTATCTCGCACCGAACGCTATAATGAGAAACTGGCAACCCCAGATGTGTCCATTGCCGATTTGATTGGTGATGTTGACCCTATTAAAGCTGCCACTTTAAAACTGCCTTACTCTGACGAGCGAGTAATTCACTTCGGAATGATTCCACGCTCACACCGTTGTATTTTTGTAATTAATGAGTTACCTGACTTACAGGCCCGTATTCAGGTATCACTATTCAATATTTTACAGGAAGGAGATATTCAGATTCGTGGCTTTAAGTTAAGGATTCCTTTAGATATTCAGTTCGTATTTACGGCTAACCCGGAAGACTATACCAATCGTGGGAGTATCGTAACTCCATTGAAAGACCGTATTGATAGCCAGATTGTTACTCATTATCCGAAATCGATTGAAATTGGACGCAGAATTACCGAACAGGAGGCTATTATTAAAAACGAGCAGAAGAAAATTGAGGTAAACGATATACTGAAAGATCTGATTGAACAAATTGCCGTAGAAGCCCGCCAGAGTGAATATGTAGATGCGAAAAGTGGAGTTTCGGCTCGTATGACAATTTCAGCTTATGAAAACCTGTTGAGTTCTGCCGAAAGACGCTCTTTGATTAACGGAGAAAAGAATGTAAATGCACGGGTATCTGACATTTACGGAGCCATAGCGGCTATCAATGGTAAAATTGAGTTGGTCTATGAAGGTGAGGTTGAAGGTCCGGTATATGTAGCCCAAAGCCTGATTGGTAAAGCCATGCGTACAGAATTTTTGAAGTATTTTCCGAATCCGGAGACTTTGAAGAAAAAGAAATCAGGCAAAAATCCTTTTCAGCAGGTATCAACCTGGTTTGGAGAAGGAAATGTAATTGATTTTCTGAACGACCTTACCGACCGTGAATATAAAGCCCGGTTAAAAACCATTGATGGATTAGAAGAATTAGTAGAAAACTTCCATCCAAGGCTCAATGAAAGCGATAAGCTATTTATGATGGAATTTGCCCTACACGGCTTAGCCGAATATTCATTAATCAGCAAACAGGCACTCGATACAGGCTTACAATTCAAAGACCTGCTCGACAGTATGTTTGACCCCAACAAGATGAAGTTTGATGAGGATGATGATGAGGATTTCAAGAGGTTTTGATTGATAACGAAAGAGGCTCATTTTTGAAGTGAGCCTCTTTTTTATTACAATTTTCCCTTAAAATATCTACCCCAACTTCGCCAAAGCCTCTTCCAGAGCCTTAATCTTAGCCTCTGCATCGGCTAATTTCTGGCGTTCTTTTTCTATGATTTCAGGCTTGGCATTTTGTACAAAACGCTCGTTGCTCAACTTTGCTTCTGTTGATTTTTTGAATCCTGAAGTATAATCCAGTTCTTTAGTAAGATTAGCCTTCTCGGTTTCTACATCAACATTAGAACCTAAATCAATCATAAACTCATCACCTTTAATAACAAAACTGATACCTTCGGCTTTATCATCAACATACTGTATGGCCGAAATATTAGCTAATTTCTGAATTAATCCTGCCAATGCTTCGTAGCGTGCTTTATTGGTTGCTTTAATCGCCAATGGCAAGGCTTCTTTAGGAGAAATCTGTTTGGCATTGCGGGTATTCCGGACA
Source organism: Emticicia agri (assembly GCF_004168285.1). Taxonomy (GTDB): domain Bacteria; phylum Bacteroidota; class Bacteroidia; order Cytophagales; family Spirosomataceae; genus Emticicia; species Emticicia agri. Next base: position 109,328 of record NZ_SEWF01000005.1, read on the forward strand.
TTGGAAACGATTTCAGATAAAATCTCGAAATCACCCAATATCTCTTCATCGATTGCTCCTACCGTCGGGAATGGGGCAATACAGATAGAATCGTTAGCTTTTCTTGTTTTGATATTCTGCCAGATTTCTTCCGTAATAAATGGCATCCACGGATGAGCCAATCGCATTAACGCATCAAATATTTCAAGCGTTGCTTCGTAGGTTTGCTTGTCTATTGGCAAGCTCTTTCCGTCCACATACGCTGGCTTAATCATTTCAAGGTATTGCGAACAGAAATCATCCCAGATAAGTGTATAGGTGCTCATCAAAGCATCTGACATTCTGAATTTGTTATAATGGTCAAGTGTTTCAGCCAATACCTTGTTAAATTTCGATTGAAACCATAGAACCGCCTTAGCAGAAGCCGGATTCTGGCCTATAGTTTCTGAAACCTCCCACCCTTCTACCAATCTGAAAGCATTCCAGATTTTATTATTAAAGTTTCTACCCTGCTCAATCAACTTTTCATCGTACAACAAATCGTTTCCGGCAGGAGAACTGAATAACATACCCGTACGCACACTATCGGCACCATATTGTGCAATCAAATCAAGTGGATCAGGTGAGTTACCCAATTGTTTTGACATCTTACGACCTTGCTTGTCTCTTACAATACCCGTCAGATATACATTCTTAAACGGATAATTGCCCCGGTACTCATAGCCTGCAATAATCATACGTGCCACCCAGAAGAATAATATCTCAGGGGCTGTTACCAAATCATTGGTCGGATAGTAATACTTAATATCTTCATTATCAGGATTTTTGAAAGCATCAAAAACCGACATCGGCCATAACCATGAGCTAAACCATGTATCTAATACGTCTTCGTCTTGTGTAAGGTCATGCTCGCTCAGGGCAAAAAGCTGGTATTTGTTACGGGCAATTTTCAAGGCTTCTTTCTTATTGGCCGCTACAATACAGGTACCATCTGGCATATAAAAAGCCGGAATACGGTGCCCCCACCAAAGCTGACGGCTGATACACCAGTCTCTTACGTTCTCCATCCAGTACTTATAGGTATTCTTGAATTTAGGCGGAATAAACTGAATGGTATCGTCCATTACATTTTTCAAAGCAGGTTCAGATAAATCTTTCATTTTCATAAACCACTGCAATGAAACTTTCGGCTCAATAACCGCACCTGTACGCTCAGATGTACCCACGTTCGATTTATAATCTTCTACCTTTACCAGATTGCCCGACTCTTCAAGCATTTTAATAATTTTCTTGCGCGCGACAAAACGGTCTTCTCCGACTAAAATCTGTGCTTTTTCGTTCAGTTTTCCATCATCAGTCAGAATATCAATTACAGCCAGGCCGTGTTTCTGTCCTAAAGTATAGTCGTTTTGGTCGTGGGCAGGTGTTACTTTTAAAGCACCTGTACCAAAATCCACAGTTACGTACTCATCAGCAATAATCTTTACTTCACGATTAATGAGTGGAATCCGTACTTTTTTGCCAATCAAATCCTGATAACGTTCATCAGCCGGGTTTACACAGATAGCACTATCGGCCATAATGGTTTCAGGGCGAACGGTAGCAATGGTTACGCTTCCTTCATCGCCATCATAACGGATATAAACCAGTTTCTGCTGTATATCTTTCATGATTACCTCTTCGTCTGAAACCGTAGTTTTAGCCTGAGGATCCCAGTTTACCATTCTGTAACCACGATATATCTCGCCTTTGTTGTATAAATCAACAAAAACCTCAATAACCGCATCATACAGATTAGGTTCCATCGTAAAGCGGGTACGGTCCCAATCGCAGGAAGCACCTAACTTACGTAATTGCTGCAAAATGATTCCGCCATACTTCTCAGTCCACTCCCAGCAATATTTCAAAAACTCCTCACGGGTTAAATCGCTTTTGTTGATTCCCTTTTCTTTTAGCATAGCAACTACCTTAGCCTCCGTTGCAATCGACGCATGGTCTGTACCCGGTACCCACAATGCCTCTTTACCTTCCATTCTTGCCTTGCGTGTCAATACGTCTTGTATGGTATTATTCAGCATATGTCCCATATGTAAAACACCTGTTACATTGGGTGGCGGAATCACGATGCAATAAGGTTCTTTGTCAGGATTCGGTGTAGACTTAAAGTACTTGTTATCAGTCCAGTACTGATACCATTTGTCTTCGATTTCTTTCGGATTGTAGGTTTTGCTTATCATGCTTATCTGGTGTCCGTCATGAACGAACTATCGTTTGTGTATGTGAAGGCAGTTAAATTGATTTTTCACAATAAGATATTCTTTACATTATCTTATTTGTAAAATAAAATCCTAAAGACGTTTACCGTAGAGACAGGGCAATGCCCTGTCTCTACCAGATCTGCCTTTTGGTGAATATTTATTTGTAAAAAATAATTAAAACTACCTTTACCTCTAAAAGGAGTGCAAAATTACGATTTTTTTAGTGAATTTATGCTTTGCACGTATATAAAAAACCTGCAAATCTGTAAGCCAGACCTGCAGGTTGAGTCAGGGTTGAATATTTAAAATCTATGGATTAATTGGCATCAACAATTCTACCTGAGCCCGAAATACGATGATTGATTCTTGGGTCGCCTCTGAACCATACGGTTCCGCTACCTGAAATAATTACATCAAGGTTATAGTAGGCAGTAGTTTCACAACGGCCTGAGCCATTGATGTCAACATCGGCATTATCTGTACGCAAGCCGAAAGACTCAATTTTTCCGCTTCCTGTTATAGTATAAATGGCATTTTTAGTATCTCCTTCCAAAAAAATCAAGCCCGAACTGCTCAATTCTGCATCGACATCATTTTTCATATCAACAGCAACATCTATCAAACCACTTCCCGATAATCTCAAATTAATACTTTTGCCATAAATTTTGTTATCGCTGATAACTCTACCACTACTATTAACTTCAATGCTATAAATATCAGGGGTTTGAATCCAGATTTTGACTTTTTTACTGGTGTACCAGCCGCCATTGCTATCTAAAATTAAAGTATTGCCACTGATACGTGTAATAATACGAGGAATAATATTACTCTCTGCTTCTATCTGAATATCTCTGGCCGGGCCTTGGGTCAGAATAACCTCGGCAGCAAAATCCAGTTCGATGCGATTAAAATAGCCGGCACGACGGTACTCGGTTTCAATGATACCACTACCTGTATCTTCGTAGAATACATTACAAGAAGATAATCCTACCACTCCCAACAGGATTATGCCGATAAAAATGAATGTGCGTTTCATAGTAATACGATATTTAGCTTTTTCTAAGTTTTTTTTGTCTTTAACTATTAGATGCTATATGTTTGCATAAAGTTGTCTGACAATTTGTTAATAACATGTTAAGGACAATTCAACACGATTTTTCCCTTATCTCAGCAATAGAAAAAAATGAAAACACTTTGGGGTATAGACCTTGGCGGCACCAAAATAGAAGGCATTGTAATGAATGCCGATACCAACGAAATATTATTAAGAAAAAGAATTCCGACAGAGGCGGCTAAAGGTTATGAGCATATTGTCAGTCAGATTGCCCGGCTGATTGATATGATAAAAGATGAAACCAAACTTACTCCAACGGCAGTAGGTTTTAGTACGCCCGGTGCTTTAGACCCTACTACGCAAACCATGAAAAACTGCAATACTACTTGTATGAATGGTCAGCGTATGAAAGAAGACATTGAAAAGGCCATTGGTGTACCGATTGAAATTGCCAACGATGCCAACTGCTTTGCATTGGCCGAAGCTACTATGGGTATTGTGAAAGATTTAGTTCCTGACGCAAAGGTGGTCTTTGGTGTGATTATGGGTACAGGTGTTGGCGGAGGTGTGGTAATAAATGGACAAGTGTTAAACGGCAGACATGGTATTGGTGGCGAATGGGGTCATAATGTATTGGAAGACGATGGGTATGAGTGCTATTGTGGTAAAAGAGGTTGTAATGAAACCGTCTTTTCAGGGCCATCATTGCAGCGTTATTATGAGAAATTAAGCGGTAAATCGCTGACTATGAAAGAAATTTACCAGAATTATAAAGAAGGTAACGACCCTTATGCCACAGCTACTCTTAAATATTTAACCAAATCTTTCGGAAAGGCTATTTCTTATATTACCAATGTAATTGACCCTGATGCGATTGTGATTGGTGGCGGTGTTGGAAATATTGACGAAATATACACTGAAGGACCAGAAGAACTGAAGAATTATATATTTAACAGCCGTGTAGTAGAAACACCATTTCTGAAACCTAAGTTAGGGGATAGTGCCGGGGTTTTTGGTGCCGCAGAATTAGTAAGAGGATATTAAGAGATATTCTATAATAAGAGAGAGGTATCCGAATGGTACCTCTCTCGTTTATTTATGAGTCTAATGATTTGCCTATTTCATTAATCTGGTCATCGTAACTGGTTTCGTTTCCAACACCTTTTGGATTTAATCCATATTGATTTTCACCAGCCTCTCCATCCTGAAAAAGCATCCATAAAACATAAAAGGGTATCAGCTGATACCAACCACTATTCCCTAAATCATGGCAACGTTTAGCACCTTGTGCCCAACTAAACCAAAACATAGGAATATATGAAATAAGTAAAATAATAAGATACAATTCAGTATTACCCATTGTCATAAACATAATGAACAGATTGAATATGGTGCTTATTCCCCAAAGAATAATGCAGGAAAGACCATATTCTGTTCTTCTGATTCGGCCATTAAATGAAAAAGGTGCTTTAAACATATTTACCTGTATTACTCCAGCACGCAACAGCTATAGTTTGCTATTTATCTGCCTGGCATAATTCTATTATTATCAATTGGTTTTGCTCTAAAGATGCTTATCAGCTATGCAGTTCTGCGTTTGATTATGATTCTAAAGATTTCCCTATCTGACTAATCTGGTCTTCGTAGCTTGCCTCATTACCAACACCTTTCGGGTTTAAACCATACTGATTTTCTCCCGGCTCACTGTTCTGAAAAAGCATCCAGAGGGCATAAAAAGGTATTAGCTGATACCAGCCGTTTCTATCTAAATCATGACAACGTTTAGCACCCTGGGCAAGCATAAACCACATCAGTGGAAGAAACAACACAAAGAATATGACTCCTGAACCTGTCTGCAATACAGTTAGGATACAATAAACAACAATATAAATAATGTAGCTTAAGCCATATTCAGTTCTTCTGATTCGGCCATCGAAAGAAAAAGGTGCTTTGAACATACAAGTATAAGTTTAGGTTAATTAAATCATTTGCTTTCTTTTAATCTGAAGGTATTTGTTAATGGCTTCGATACTCAACAAATGTGGTTGAGTGATTAAGCCCTGAATACCTGATTTGACTAATTCTTTTAATATTAACTGGTTCTGGCTCAAAAAATGTTTGCCGATTGTATTTGAATAAATCTCCCGTAGGTTGTTAGCAGGTTGGTTCACAAACGCTACAATCTCAGAGTTTTCAAAGAAAACGACCAGAACCAGATGGTATTGAGCAATGGCTTTCAGGTATTGTAAATTCCGTTTCAGACTATTGATTGAATCGAAGTTGGTAAAAATGATTAACAGGCTTCTTTGTCTTACTTTATAACGGACAAATTTATAAAGTCTCTCAAAATCTGATTCGAGAAAATCTGTAGTCAGATTATAGAGCATATCATTAATAATGCCAAATTGCTTGTATTCACTTCTTGCAGGTAAATACGTACAGTTTTTTGACGAAAATGTTATCAGTCCGGCTTTGTCTTTTACATCTAAAATTGACCTGGTCAATGCTACAGAACCATTAATAGCATAATCTAATAATGTTTGTTGATTAAAAGGCATTTTCATGCTTCTGCCCATGTCTAAGACCATATAAATGTCCTGACTTCTTTCTGCCTGATATTGATTCAGCATCAGGCGGCCTTGCTTGGCACTTGCTTTCCAGTTAATATGTCGGTAATTATCGCCATTCACATAATCTTTTATTTGTTCAAACTCAAGACTCTGACCAATTTTACGTATATTGGTTGTACTGGTCTCTGAAAAACTATTGGTCAGTGCATTAATAGGCAATTTTTTAAACTGCTCAAACGAAGGGTAACAACTGATGGATGATAACTCCTCAAAAGTCATTTTACGGGCTACAAAACCCAAAAACGAAACACTACATAAGATATTCGTATTCTGCCAGGTGTAGATTCCTCTCTGCGTAGGTCTTACTTCATACACCACTTTCTGATTCGATGCTTTTTTCAACAGCACGGCAATTTTCCATATCCGCAATTGTAATAAATCGGGTAAGTCTTCATAAATAGTCAGAGTCAGGTCCATTGCAGCGTTATTTCTTAGCTGCAATTCAATCTGGTTTTCATCACCATTACTCAGTCTGTTAGGCAAAACCCTTCGGCTGCTAATCAACTGCGATTTGCTATAAAGTAAGATTGTTTCTACCAAAACCACTAAAAAAAGCAGAAACAGCAGTAGTTGACCCAATACAAAGCTAAGGTTCAGCACCAAACCTATACAAAACAGGCCGATGCAAATGCCTAAAACTATAAATGCTCTTGGCGTAAGATAAAACGATTTAAAGAAATTCATCAGCGTGGAATCTCTACTTTTGAAAACAGATTATCAAGTACTTCATCTTCATTCACCCCTTCCATTTCAGCATCGGGTGTCAGAATAATCCGATGTCTTAACGTAGGTTTTGCCATACTTTTTACATCTTCCGGCGTTACAAAATCTCTGCCTGACAAGGCGGCTTTCGCTTTGGAGGCTAACATCAGCGCAATAGAAGCACGTGGTGAAGCACCTAACTCAAGTAATTTATAGTTTCTGGTTGCCTGAATCAGCAGCGTAATGTATTTTAGGATATTATCTTCAATAATCACCTGTCTCACATTCTGCCGTAATTCTTTCAATAACCTGATACTTAATACGGGCTGAAGATTGCTTACCACATCATTATACGTTTCATAATTAAAACGTTTAAGCATCAGAACCTCATCGTCCGGTGATGGGTAACCGATATTTACCTTGAAAAGAAAACGGTCTAATTGTGCTTCCGGCAAACGATAGGTTCCCTCCTGCTCTATCGGGTTTTGTGTAGCCAGCACAATAAAAGGCGTATCCATCAGATACGTGTTGCCATCAATCGTTATCTGGCGTTCTTCCATCAGTTCAAATAAGGCGGCCTGTGTTTTGGCAGGAGCTCTGTTTATCTCATCTATTAATATGATATTACCAAAAACAGGCCCACGTCTGTATTCAAAATCAAGGGTTTTCGGGTTAAACACAGAAGTACCCAGCACATCAGAAGGCATTAAATCGGGTGTAAACTGAATCCGTTTGAACGAAATGTCTAATACCTTACCCAATAGTTTACTCATCATGGTTTTGGCAACGCCCGGCACACCTTCAATCAGTATATGGCCATCGCTCAAAATGCCTATCAATATCAGGTCTATTACCTCATCTTGCCCGAAAACAATCTGATTAAGCTCGTGTTTAATATCGCTCACAGCTTTGGTAACCAATTCAAGGTCTATTCTATTTTTAAATATTTCTTCTTCGTTTTCCATTGGTAAGGTTTATGCTTGGTAAAAGGCGTTAATTCTCTGGTATAGGCTCATCAGGCTCTGCTTGGTAATTTCTTCCTGAGATTTAATAAGTGTAATTTCATCAAAAATCTCACGGATACTCTCTAAACTCCTGCCTGTTTTCAGGCTGATTTTTTCTAATTCTGACTCCTGAAAATCTTTGATGTGGATATGAAAATTATGAGTGAGATACTCAAAAAACTGACCTATGATTTTGTCGGCAATAGATTTATGGTTTTGCTGTTGCCAGTAAAGCCCGCTTACTACACTAATATACGCCTCGCTATTATTTTTAGGAGTACTATAAATTGGAATAGGCTTCTGTATTCTTCGGTAATAAATTAACAGGAATAATGCTATACCTGCCATAAAAGTATAAAAAGCCCATACTAAAGGCGGATTCTGAAAAATTACACGAAATACTTCGCTCCTGCCTATACCTGTCGAATCATTATCATCAAGGCTATTTACTGTCCGATAATAATCGTCCCATATAATATTATTTTCGGCCAGATTTATTTTATCTGCTATTTTATTAAAAAACGTATAATTATCTTGATAAAGCAAAAAATAATTGCTCACCAATATAGGGTTATTACAGAGAAATATACGGCCATACCCACACTCAATTTCAAGCATCTGTATTTTGTTGGCATTATCTGTAATAAGGGTATCGATATCTGTTATCAGGTCGTTGCCTGGCAGATAGATAGAATCCAATACGGCTGTTATAGGTTTATGTCCCCATAAATGGTACTGTGTCTGGGTGCTATCTTCTCCGTTCCAGTTAACATTCCAACGGCTTTCGATCAGATAAGGTGGAAACGATACACTGAGGTTATTTTTTTGTGGAGAAGAATATAAAGAATCTATTAGTTCTGCCGTAAGGCTGAAAGCACAAATAAATACATTGTTACCTTTACTGGCAAACGCTTTTAAATGGTTAATGGCAAAACTTGTCGGATAAAACTTGGGAGAGACAATAATGTAAGAAGTATTAGTGGTATTTCCCTCTCCCAGCTGGGTTAACTCAAAACTTATATTGTTTTCTTTGAATCCTTCTCCGGCGTTTCGCTTGAGCTCATCAAAAAAGAACTTGCAGTCATAAGGCTTGTAGGAATAGCGGCTTACTGTAAAAGACTTATCGAACTTCTTCTCAGAATTTAATAATTTATTCAGAATAAGAAAGAGAAAAGTTACTACTATTAGTATAGCTCCTCCTATTATCAATCTACTTTTCATGCTTTTTTAGCCAGAAAATCTTTAAAAGTTTTTTCAATTTTTAAAAATGCAGGTTCAGAAACAGCAAAATTACCAAACCACAAATACTCATAATAATGTGTACACAGCATAAACAGTTTCAACCTGTCGCCCGAAAAAGCACTTTTTCTACTTAATTCTTTGGTATAATCCTGATTGGTTTTATCAATATTAAATTCTATGAGATGAGACTCATTCAGCATTTTCATTACCCATAAATAGTAGAATCTTACCGCCAGACGATAATTTTTATCCTGAATACATTTTTCAATCTGACTACCTAAATCAACAGTATTGACCACCTTTATATCCAGTTCTTCTGTCAGCAGTTCTGACGTAGTAACCGGAATATCAGGATTGCTTTTGAATCTGAACCCTCTGAGGTTTTTGAAGATAAGATAACAAGCCCCGACAATAGCTAAACCTATAATAATCCAGACTAACACCTGAAAAATTGAGGCAATGATTTCAATAATTCTACTTAGATCATTATTGGGCTTTTTGTCTTTCTGTACCGGTTCGCTAACAGGTTTTTGCTCACTCTTAAACTTATCTACATACCAGAGTTTCTCTTCACTTTTCTTCAAAGAATCGACATGGCTTTTGGCTAAAGTACCTTTATCGGCAAAAGACATTGTACTTGAAAACAGGAAACTCAACCCCAATATAGTTATTTTATTTATGAACAATGTCTTCAAGGTATTTTTCATAAGGGTATTTTTCAGTCAGCTTTTTAGAGTAAATAAAAAAGTACCAGATAACAACCAGCCAACTGCCTATAAAGACCAGCGACAAAAATAGCATTACCAGTAAATTGTTATTCTGGAAGCCTTGTTTACCAAGATAGGTTACATAACTTTCTATCAGTGCCGCTATGGTGGTAAAAGGAACAGTTCCGATATAGATTTTTACACTTTCTGACAGGCCTTTTCTGAAAGCCTGTTTACGGGTGAGTGTACCGGGGAACAGAAAACTTAAGCCTAAGATAAATCCTGCCATGCACTCTAATACTAATCCCATGAGTTCAAAAGTACCATGTAGCATAATAACAAATACGGCATCGGTCCCAAGGTTATTGTGAATAAAGAGCGAGAGAAAAGCTCCTACCATTACCCCATTAGAAAAGGTAAAATAGAAACTCCCGATACCTAAACATATACCCGAAATAAAAAGAATAAGACCTACCCGAAGATTATTGGAGAAAATGGCTAAAAACATTTCTAAAGGAGACTTAGAGTCATATACGCCAAATGGCTCACCGTTTTTGATATTTTCTTCGGTCATTCTCACATAGTCTTTCCCAAGTATTCCCTCAATAAAATCGGTATCAATAAAAGAGCAAATGTAGCCTAAAATACAGAAAGTAAAAAAATAGCAGTGGCTACCCAGAGTACTCTGATATTATGACCAATGGTAAGCGGAAAATCTTTTACCCAGAAATGATAGAATGGGTTTTTATCTTGTTTTTGTTGAAGAAATATTTTCTTGTAAACCCTTGATGACAAAGAGTTTACGTATTCGTTTATTTTACTATGAGGATAATGTGTCTGAGCATAAGACAAATCGTTCATTAAATCAATGAAATCAGATGAAATCTCATCAGGATCTGTTTTTAAGTCGTTTTCAATCTCTTCCCATCGCTTAAAATTTTTATCAATAAAATTACTTTCTCGCATAGTGATATTTGAAACCTCAATGAAGCAAATTAGAAAATATATTTGATAAAGTTATATTTTTAAAAATAAAAAAAATAATTTTATCAGGTAACCGAGGCGTTCTAAAATGAAAGCACTTTTTGTTCCTACTTACCTGAATATTGACCTGAAATTTGAGTTGGCTCATGCAGGTACCCGATTTGGTGCCTATCTGATAGATTGGGTAATTAAATGGCTGTATTTATTAATTGTTTCTTCTATTACCAGTATTACCTTTCTGGGCAGTTCGGTTTTGCTTTCGTTCCTGGTTTATCTGCCACTCATCTTTTATTCATTTTTATTTGAATGGTTAAACAAGGGGCAATCGTTAGGAAAATATTTTCTTAAAATAAGAGTAGTAGGAGTTGATGGCAACTACCCGTCTGTTTACCAGTGTGCAACCCGATGGCTGTTTTTAGGAGCAGACACCTGGCTTATCTGGCTATTTGTTATCATTCATCCGGCCTTTTATTTTCTGGCCATTTTTAGCCCATTAATTGGCGGATTGCTGATTTTATTGACTGATAAACATCAGCGTTTTGGCGACATGGCCGCTAATACAGTGGTGATTAGTACAAAACAAAAGGAGATTTATATAGAAGATACTATTTATGCTTATGCTACCAAAAATAAGGGCTACCAGCCTAAATATCCTGAAATCATGCGCTTGTCAGACAAAGATATTAACCAGATAAAATTTCTGCTGGAAAGGGGTAGCGAAACGTTGAATCCTGAAATTGCCAATAAATTGGCCAGACACATCAAAAATCTACTGAAAATTGAAAGTAACGATGATAATTATGATTTTTTGAAACAGTTGCTGAACGATTATAATTATTATGCCATCAATGAAATAAAGTAGTGGCCTACTTAAATCCAAAAGTATAGCTTCCCCAATAGCTTTGCCAGTCGGCCTCGGTAGAATCAGTATGAGGTACCATCTGAACGGTACTAATCATAAATATGCCTTTGGGTTCAAAACTGAATGTTACTTTGCCTGTGGCATCAGTTCTGAATTTTCTTACATTCGGTTTTTCGATACCTTTTTGCCATACCAATAGCAAAGCATTTTCTACGGGTTTATTATCAAATAATACCTGAAATGTTAATGACTCTTTAGCTATATATGGATTTTGCTGCGGTATCAGTTCTAAACGCATACCTGTGTTGCGGCGATAGAGTTCATTCTGTGTTTTTCCTACCTGCAAAAGTGTTTTTACACAGCGCTGATACATTTCTCTACCTTTTTTATTCAGTGCCCCGTGTTCTTTTCGCCATTGCAATACATTATCCAATCCTTCCTCTTTCAGATACTCATTAAATTTATCTGCTTCTAACTCTATGTGTTTATTGGTATTGTTCAAGGCAATCAGGTGATTCCCTTCTTTTTCAAATTTCAGAAAATCATTCAGTTGCTGTTCATTAAGGCTACCACTGGTATTTTCTTCATCATCAGGTGAATAATGCGTATATTTAGCTACTTTGAATTTTGAAAAGTCAATTTCTTCTCCTACGAATCCCTCGCCGACAAAAATTTTCAGATGTAGTTTTTCGCCTGCTTCCAAAAGAAACTTTTGTGGCTCAAGCCAGAACTCATGGGCAATAGCAAACAGAGAAGAAACAATAATAAGACTTAGCAGAAGGGATAGTTTTTTCATTGGGTTGTTGAAGTAAAGCACAAATATACGAACATTAAAAAATCCTCTCAGTGGGCTGAGAGGATTTTTTCTATACACTTAATTGTGTCCGACGGAAAGTTTTGTTCAGAATTCCCCGATAAATACTTCCAAATTTTTCATAACACCATTTTTTCAATTCACGTACTTCTCGGAAAGACAATAGTTTTAATGCTTTTTTTAACTCTTTTTCAAACAAACTACTTTCAAAACTTACTTTTTCCAGGATCACCTTCACATAATCTAACATTTTCATAAATCATTAATTGGTTAGAATGGTTATAGCGATTAGATAGGTGTAAATTTACCAAATATTTTTTTAAATAAAAGCAAGAGAAACTTTAATTTTTTATTAAAAAAATAATTCAATTAAATCGGGTAATATTTACACTTTGTACTACTCTAACGCCTCAACTACTTCGGTTATTTCTTTGGTAATATTAAAAAAAGATGAAATCTTCATCATCACCGCTTCCATCACGGCATCGGGGCATGAGGCACCACACGTAAGCAGAATAGTTGTTTTTTCCTGTTCAGGAATAAATGCAGTTGTTACTTCCTGTCTGGTATGCAGGTCATAATGCTGAATCAGATTTTTGTCTAAAATCTTATGTTGCGACTGTATAAAAAACGTAGGCAGTTTCTCTTCGCATAACTCTACGAGGTGCGAGGTATTGGAGCTATTGTACCCTCCTACCACTACGGCAAAGTCTGCTTCGTTTGTCAGCAACGCATAAGTTGCCTGCTGGTTATCGCTGGTAGCATAACAAAGCGTATCACGTGTATTGGCAAAGTGTTTCTCAACCTCTTGTGGTTGTAGTTGGTAGTGCGTAATCATTACATGTTTCAGATAATCGGCTATAGCCTGGGTATCAGATGCCAGCATAGTTGTCTGGTTTACTACTCCGATACGCATCAGGTCTCTATCAGGGTCAAAGCCTTGTGAGTATTGCCCTTCAAAATCCTGATAGAACTGTTCTTTTGGTAATGAATGAGTAATGTATTGTGCCAGTAGTTGGGCCTCTTTCATATCATTTACCACCACCGTAGGCGCATTCTCTTTGCTATGCGAAAAAGTGGCACGGGTTTCTTCATGTTTTGGTTTGCCGTGTACCACTATGCTATATCCTCGCTCGCCTATCTGCGAGGCACGATTCCAGACTTTCTCTACAAAGGGGCAGGTAGTATCATATTTATAAGGGTCTATCTGCAAAGCCTCTAATTGTTGCTGAATCTCTAAGGTTGTACCAAAAGCAGGTACAATTACCGCATCGTCCGGATTCAGTTCTTTCCAGTCAATCAACTGATTGCCTTTCGTATCCATCAGAAATTTTACCCCCTGTGATTGCAAATCAGCATTTACATCAGGGTTATGAATCATTTCGCTCAATAAGAAAATTCGTTTTTCCGGATTTTCATTCACTGTTTTATAGGCAATCTCAACAGCATTTTCTACCCCGTAACAGAAACCAAAATGGCGGGCAATCAGAAACCTGACAGGACCTAAATCTAATATAGTAGGTGTAAAATCTTTCTTCAACCTGTCTTTGGTTCTGCGTATTTCTTTTATTTTGCCAATGACAGTACTCTTATAAATTTCAGGAATAACAAATGCTTTCATAAAGAATATGAGTGTTTTAATAATCAGTATGATTGAACAAAGATTTGCTTTTTTTGTTAATCATATAGTGTGCCCGATATACACGTATTGCACAAAATTACAATATCTGTAAGATAAACTAAGGAATTATCCGTAATTTCGCACCAAATAGCCTTAGCTATATAAAAGAACATATTTTAATGCGTTTGAGTTTTATCTTTTTTCTGGGAGTAATTTGTTTTAGTTCTTCGGCACAAGGTACGTTTACTCCGCTGAATAGCGATTATTTGCATTATATTGAACGCTATGAAATAAAAAGCGGTAAACTCTCCAATAAATTTTATAGCAATGTTAAACCTATAACTCGTAAAGACCTCATAGGGTTTATTGTTAATTTAGAAAAAGATTCTTCTGCAAAACTTTCTAAAGTTGACCATTTTAATCTGGCTTATTTGCAGAATGATAGCTGGGAATGGCTGGCCGATGCTTATCCTGACGGGATAGACGAAAGTAAAAACACCCAGAATAATACTAAAAAACCACTGCTCAAATATTTCCTCCAGAAAAAATCAGACTTTTATTATTTTCAGAACGAGGACTTTGATATACATATCAGCCCGATTTTTCAGTTTGCTTTTGGTAACGATAATCTGACGAACAATAGCCCGTTTACGAATACACGTGGAATAGAACTCAGAGGAAACCTGAATAAGAAATTAGGTTTTTATACCATGCTTACCGAAAACCAGATTGCCTATCCGCAATATGTAAGAGATTATTCAAGACTATATAATGGTTTCCCTTACGAGGGTTTTACCAAAGTTACCAATAATGATTCGACCAGAATGGTAACCGACTTCTTTTCGGCAAGAGGTTACATTACGTTTAAGGCATTAAAAAATCTTACCTTACAGTTCGGACACGACAAAAATTTTATTGGCTCTGGCATAAGATCATTAATCCTTTCTGACTTCTCGGCACCTTATTTGCACCTGAAAGCCATTACACAGGTAGGACGGTTTCAGTACATCAATATATTTGCACAGGCTGTTAATAAGCAGGTACCCGTAGCCAAAGATGGCACCGAGCAAATTCCGCCTAAATACTTTACTTTTCATCACCTGAGTGCCAATGTTACCAAAAACCTTAATATTGGTCTGTTTGAAACCGTTGTATTTGGGCAGCGTAAAATAGGTTTTGATGTCAATTATCTTAATCCTGTTATTTTCTACCGGTATGTAGAAGGACACCTAGGGAGTGTAGATAATTCAATTATCGGTGCCGACTTTAAGTATAATTTCCTGCGTCGTTTTTCGCTTTACGGGCAATTGGTGTTAGACGAGTTTAACTTCAAACATTTTCAAAGAAAAGGCTGGTGGGCAACAAAATATGCTACACAAATCGGCCTTCGCTATATAGACGCCCTGGGGGTGAAGAATCTTGACTTGCAGTTTGAATATAACCTGGCACGGCCTTATATTTACAGTCATAACTCTACTTACAGCAATTTTATACATTATAATATGCCTCTGGCTCATCCTTTGGGGGCAAATTTCCGTGAGTTTTTGTTCATTGCCCGTTATCAGCCTGTTAAAAGACTAACCCTGAACTATAATCTGATGATAGCCCAACACGGCGAAGACTATAATTTTATTAACTGGGGGGGGAATATTCAGCGTAATTATAATCTCTTACGCCCTTACGATTACAATAACTTTATCGGGCAAGGCAACGAGGCTAATATTCAATACATTGAGGTTGGAGCTTCGTATATGCTGGGTCATAATTTATTTATAGATGCAGGCTTTCAGAGCAGAAGAGTGAATTATCCAGAAACAGCACAAACCACCACAAGCAATATATTCTCATTCGGTGTACGATGGAATATAGGTAAAAGACAGCTATTATTTTAGTATTTTCATCTACTTTTAATCTCATTTCTACAGATTATTCATCTTTATTTGTAATTTTGCAATATAGTTGCATTTATAACAGTACGCCCTGATAATCGTACGATTGAACCAATGAAGAAAGTCTTTTCCCTATTCTTTTATTTTTTATACTTCTCCTCTTTCAGCCAGACCAAAGAAGAAACCGCTAAACCCATTCATTGCGACTGCTTCATACATGGAGTAGTGCTTGATAATGTTACGAAAGAGCCTATTGTGGGAGCAGTAGTATTTATAAAAGAATTAAATAAAGGTGTTGTTACTGACCTGACCGGGCATTATCATATGGCTAACCTTTGCCAGGGTACTTATACAGTCATTGGTCGGATTGTAGGCTATCAGGAGAAAACCTATACCATTAAACTTGTTCATGAAGCTGAACAGGAAATTAAACTTTCGGAAGGCGAATTGCATTTAGCTAATGTTGATATTAAAGCCGAAAAGATTGATAACCTGACCCAAACCAAAAATGTATTAGAAAATGCTGCACTTGACCAGACACGGGGTCAATCTTTAGGTGAAACCCTGAAACAGATTTCAGGGGTAACCACACTCCAGACAGGTAGCTCTATTTCAAAGCCTGTTATTCATGGCATGCACTCAAACCGTGTGCTGATTCTGAATAATGGTGTTCGGCAGGAAGGACAACAATGGGGTAGCGAACATGCCCCTGAGATTGACCCTTTTGTAGCTAAGAAAATAACTGTACTGAAAGGTGCGGCAGGTGTAAGATATGGCTCTGATGCCATAGCTGGGGTAGTTATGCTTGAACCCGAAGCCCTGCCTGACTCCACCACCATAGGTGGTGAAGTAAATACCGTTTACTTTACCAATGGCAATCAGATTGTAACATCAGCCATTGTAGAAGGTGGGCTTCGACCTAAAAAGGTAGCAGTTCCGCAATCTTTTGGGTATCGCTTACAGGGCACTTTTAAAAGAGGGGGTGATATTTCAACGCCCGATTACAGATTAGCCAATACAGGTGTTTCAGAAATCAATTTTTCGGTTGGCGCCAATTATAAAAGAAGAAACTGGCAATCAGAGGTTTTCTTTAGCCAGTTTAATACCCAGATTGGCGTATTCTCAGGGTCACATATCGGTAATGTAACTGATTTGATTGAAGCCATCAATCGTGGTAGCCCATTGAGTATTTATACGCCCGAAAACTTTACCTATACTATCGGTCGCCCGTATCAGGACGTACAACACAATCTGTTAAAACTCAAATCTATTCATGCTTTGCCGGGTGGTAAATTATCACTTACGTTAGGTCGTCAGTATAATTACAGAAAAGAAGTAGATATTCTGCGGGGCGATAAAAACCTTGTGCAGCTTTTTCAGATAACTACGTATACCGGAGAATTGCTTTTTGAGCATAAGCCGCTCTTCAGATTATTGACAGGCTCTATTGGCGTGAATGCCAATTTTCAACAAAATCTGACTACAGGCAACTTACGGGAACCTCGTTCTTCAACGGTTCTGATTCCTAATTTTCAGAACACAACAGGTGGCATATTTCTTATTGAAAGAATTGTAAAAAGCCAATGGGAAATAGAGGGAGGAGTAAGATACGACTTCCGTACGCTGAATGTATATAGAATACCCAGAGGACAGCAGGATATGGTTGAGAGTCTGAAGAAAAATGAAAATTTTACTGGTACTTTCGGAGTAAATTTCAGACCCAATTCACAGTGGAATTTTCTCTTTAATCTTACTTCTGCCTGGCGTGCCCCGACTGTCAATGAATTGTATAGCGATGGTGTACATCATGGTGCAGCCAGTTATGAAAAAGGCGACGAAAACCTGAATGCCGAAGTAGCCACTAATTTATCTTTTACAACCAATTATTTTACCAGACTATTCCAGTTAGAATTACATATGTATAATAACTATATACAAAACTTTATTTTTCTGGCGCCAACCGGACGCCCTACCCTTACTATCCGTGGAGCATTCCCTGAATTCTGGTACACGCAAACCAATGCACGTTTCAGAGGAATTGATTTAACCGGAAATTTCCAGATTCAGAAGCATATTTCGCTCAACTCTAAATTATCGTATCTGCAAGCACAGGATATCAGCCATGCACAGCCATTAATTATGATTCCACCCAATCGTTGGGAAAATACACTACGTTATGAATGGAAAAAGAGCGGTATTTCACTCACAAACCTATACGTAGCAAAACAGAGCCGTGTGCCTGCTAAAGTAATTTTCAGCGAGATTCCGGCAGATGAAATTATCTTTAATCAGTATGGTGGCGACTTTGCGCCTCCCCCACCCGCTTATATGCTTTGGTCGGCGGCGTTTACGCAACAATTAAAATTTAATAACAAAAATAGCTTAGACGTATCGCTCACAGTCAATAATTTATTAAATACTAACTACCGCGATTACCTGAACCGCTTCAGATACTTTGCTGATGAAATAGGTAGAAATTTTGTTATAAGAGCCAAGTATTCTTTCTGAAACTATTTTTTTAGACAGATATTATTTTTGCAATATTGTTGCATAAGAAAAAACGTGATCTTATATTTGCACCATTGTTGCAAACACAAAATCATCATTAAATCTAAAACCCATGCAAAAAAATCGCATCAGTATTTTCAGTTACTTTGCTTTAGCCTTGTTGTTTTCAATGGCAGCTTGTAAAGACACCTCTGTAGATATAGAAGAAGAAAATGAAATCATCACGACAGTAAAATTAAATTTCACCTCTGCAGGTAATACACAAACCTTTGTATTTAATGACCCCGACGGTGAAGGAGGAAACACCCCTACTAAATTCGACAATATCACTCTTAAACCCAATACCAGCTATACGCTTACAGTTGAGTTGTTAGATGAGTCAAAAACACCTGCAGAAAATATTACAAATGAAGTAGCTACTGAGAGCGACGAACATTTATTTGTATTTACACCATCACCAACAAGCCTCTTGACTTATACCTATACCGACAAAGATGCCCGTAATTTTCCGATTGGATTGGCTGGCACAGTACAGACAGGTGCCGCTGGCACAGGTAAATTAAAAGTACAATTACGTCATCAGCCGCCTGTAAATGGCAAAGAAGTAAAAGATGGTACCTCTGCACCGGGCAGTGATGATGTAAACTTAGATTTTAATCTTACAATTCAATAAAGATTTTCTTTTTAATCTTATATAGTTTAGTTTAGGTAATAAATCCACAGGCTTATGGTTTGTGGATTTTTAATTGGAAGAAGTACGCAGATTAACTTCTGTAGGTATTTTTACAGTTTTCACGGCTTTGGCTGTTTGCTTATTCTCAATAGTCTCTAAAAGAATTTCAGCGGCAGTTTTACCAATTTCAAAGGCAGGCTGCACAACAGTACTCAAAGGTGGGTCTAACAGGTGTGCTACCTGTAAATTGGTAAACCCTATAAAAGCAACCTGCTTTGGTATATCAATGTCTTTTGCCTTTACAGCCGCATAACTATCAAGCGCAAGGCGGTCGCTGGCTGTAAAAATAGCATCAGGGTGCTGTTTATCTAATACGTCAAAAATCACCTGCTGTGCTTCTTCGGGTGCAAACCCGCAATATCGCACCAGGTTTTCATCAAAGGCTATTCCGTGTTTTTCGAGTGCTGCCTTGTAGCCTTCTAATCTCTGACTGGTTGTGTAAAGCAAAGAAGGGCTTGTAATATGGGCTATTCGTTTTCTGCCAGATAATATAAGGTGTTCTGTTGCCTCAAAAGCTCCCTGAAAATTATCAGCAATTACTTTATTCGCTTCAATTTCATTCGAAATCCTGTCGAAAACCACCAATGGCACTCCCCTCCTCTGTATTTCCTGCAAATGACTTACATCGGTAGTTTCACCTGATAAAGAAATCAGTAAACCATCTACCTTGCGTCCTACCAGATGCTGAATATTACTCAATTCTCTTTCGTAAGACTCATGGCTCTGAAAAATTACCACATGGTATCCCCGGTCATAAGCAACTGCTTCAATTCCGTTGATCGCCTGAGAAAAAAAGTTATTGGCTATTTCAGGCACAATTACCCCTATGGCTCTGCTCCGGTTTTCTTTTAAACTCAGTGCTATCGGGTTAGGGTGGTAATTCATCTTTTCAGCATATTCCAACACGAGTTTTTTCGTCTCGGAATTAATCTCATAGCTGCCCCTTAATGCCCTCGAAACCGTAGAAGTAGAGAGATTAAGTGCCTTAGCAATATCTTTGATGGTTATAGCTTCCAAGATGCGTAAGTAAAATACAATTTTATAATTGGCTCATTAGAGAACGAATCTCTGAACAGGAACAACTATCAAAGATATTAAAATTATCTGTACCTATGGTAGCAGGAAGTTTTTTTGGTAACGTTCCCGATAACGATTGCATAAATAAAGTCAATTATTTATTTGTTTATTCCTATGTTGCGTTTGCATCTTCGTGTATAAATTTGAATGATTTCAAAGGCCTATTTGTAGGCTTTATCTTAGACTAACTTTATTACTCTCAGAAAAATGTTCAATCTTTCAGGCAAAGTTGCCCTTGTAACAGGTTGCAATAAAGGCATCGGTAAAGCCATAGCTATCGGGCTTGCAGAAGCAGGTGCCGACATCATAGGGGTATCTGCCAGTATCGAATTAGAAAATAGTGCGGTAGAAATAGCCGTTAAAGGTTTACAGAGAAATTTTAAAGCCTATCAGGCCGACTTCGGTAATCGAGAGAGTCTTTATCAATTTATTAATCAGGTTAAAGCCGATTTTCCGGTTATTGATATTTTAATAAATAATGCAGGTACTATTATGCGCAAACCTGCCGCTGAACATCCGGACGAATATTGGGATAAAGTAATGACTATCAATCTTGATTCTCAGTTTATACTGGCACGTGAAATAGGAGCCGGAATGGTAGAACGGCAATCAGGGAAAATCATATTTACTGCTTCATTACTAACCTTTCAGGGAGGTATCAATGTACCTGGATACGCTGCCAGTAAAGGAGCTATCGGTAGTTTAGTAAAAGCATTAGCCAATGAATGGGCATCGAAAGGCGTTAACGTAAATGCCATTGCGCCGGGGTATATTGCCACTGATAATACGGAAGCCTTAAGAAATGACCCCGACAGAAGCATATCGATATTAGCCCGTATTCCGGCAGGGCGTTGGGGAGAACCCGAAGATTTCAAAGGCCCCGCAGTATTTCTGGCTTCATCAGCTTCTGATTATATACACGGCACTATCCTGACTGTGGACGGCGGCTGGATGGGAAGGTAAACTATTGAGTGATTGTGTGAATTAGTGATTAAGTGATTAGTCTCTATTGCAAATACCTCTATCAGACTAAGGAATCAGTGAAATCCTAAAATCAGTTAAATCACAGTTCAAAGACACAATCACTCAATCACTCAATTTTTAAAATCACTAAATTAAAACATATGCAAGCAAGATATGAAAGTAGCCCCAAAGAAACGGCAAGCATGAATACTGCCGAATTAAGGAGTAATTTTCTGGTAGAAACTTTGTTTACACCTGACCAGATACATATAGTTTACTCTCACTATGACCGTATGATTTTAGGCGGAATTATGCCTAAGAACGAATCTTTAAACCTAAGCACTTATGATGAATTAAAATCTGATTATTTTCTGGAAAGAAGAGAAATCGGTATCATCAATGTAGCAGGTGATGGCAAAATTACGGCAGATGGCGAGGTTTTTAGCATTAGCAAATTAGACTGCCTTTATGTAGGTAAAGGAGTAAAAAAAGTAGTTTTCGAAAGTATCGACAGTACAAATCCTGCAAAGTATTTTATTCTTTCTGCACCTGCACATGCCACTTACCCAACCAGACTCATGACCAAAGAAGAGGCTTCTCCGGCTGTGATGGGTGCCATTGAAACAGCCAATCAAAGGGTAATTTATAAATATATCCATTTAGAGGGTATCAAGAGTTGCCAGTTGGTGATGGGTTTAACCGTATTACAAATAGGTAGTGTATGGAATACAATGCCTTCTCATACACACGACCGCCGCATGGAGGCCTATTGCTATTTTGATGTACCCGAAAATCATGGGGTATTACACCTGATGGGGCAACCACAAGAAACCCGCCATCTCTGGATTAGCAACCATCAGGCAATCATTTCACCACCCTGGTCGGTTCATTCAGGTTGTGGTACCTCCAACTATTCGTTTATCTGGGGTATGGCAGGCGAAAACCAGTCTTTTTCAGATATGGATTTTATTCCAATTTCAGAGCTGCGTTAGTACCTATTTATTCATACGCTTATTTTTTATTTTCAACCGTTTATACAAATGAAACTTACCTCTAAATTGATTATTGCACTGCTTTTTGTTTCATCAATTGTTCTTGGCCAGAAGAAAATTGATGTAGCGAAAGAATTTGCCTTTGCTGCCCAGCAATATGAAGGCATGTTGAAAAGCCATCCTGATATTACTAAAACACCGCAATCGACTAATCCTGATGGCTCTCCAAGAGATATGCCTACCAGTTGGTGGTGCAGTGGCTTCTTTGGCGGTTCTCTATGGTATATTTTTGAACAAACCAAAGACCAGAAATGGAAAGAGGCAGCCGACAAATGGACAATGGCCATAGAAAAAGAACAATACAACACAGGCACGCATGATTTGGGCTTTATGCTGTATTGTCCTTTTGGTAATGGGTATCGTCTGACCAAAAACCCGAAATACAAAGAAATCATGCTTACCGGAGCTAAATCTTTGGCTACCCGTTTTGGCCCGAAAGTAGGTGTAATCAAATCCTGGAATAACTGGAAAGGTTATAAATATCCGGTGATTGTGGATAACATGATGAACCTTGAATTTCTATTCTGGGCAGCACGTGAATCTGGTAATAAAGAATTTTACAATATCAGCGTAACTCATGCAGATAATACCATAAAAAATCATTTTCGCCCGGATAATAGCAGCTACCATGTAATTGCCTATGGTGAAAATGGTGAGGTACTGAAAAAAGGCACACATCAGGGCTATGCCGACGAATCGGCATGGGCAAGAGGTCAGGCATGGGCGTTATATGGCTATACCGATATGTATAGAGAAACCAAAGACAAAAAATATCTCGCACAAGCTGAGAAAATCGCTGACTTTTACCTGAATCACCCAAACTTACCTAAAGACAAAATTCCTTACTGGGACTTTAATGCACCTAATATCCCGAACGAAGAACGTGATGCCTCTGCAGGTGCTATTACAGCATCAGCCTTATTAGAGTTGAGTACTTATGTAAGCAAAGCCAAAAGCAAAGTTTATTTTGATGCCGCCGAAACCATGTTAGAAAATCTGGCAAGTCCTGCTTATAAAGCAAATTTAGGTGAGAACAACCATTTCATACTCAAACATTCGGTAGGTGCCAAGCCTCTTAAATCAGAAATAGACGTACCACTGGTTTATGCTGATTATTATTTTCTGGAAGGGTTATTGCGTTATCAGAAATTAAAGAAATAATAGAAAACCAGTCTTTATTATAAATAGTAAAAGTCTATCATAAACAGTGAAAAACTGACACTTATGATAGACTTTTGCAGTTATGATAAACGCTCTTTGTTTGCCTGGTACTGATGCCCCTTGTCAATACTGTTTCTCACATACTTTACCTTGTTGGTTCGGTTATATACCTAACTTTTCCATTCATCTAATCAAAAAACAATCTGCGTCCAAGTTATCCGATAAAAAGTTTGAAAAGGTTTACTATTATTTAGCAGACTTGGCATCAGGTTTGTGCATATTTTCTTGTTTTATACATTTAACTTTTCTTACTCACCCAAATGCCGGAAAACAAAAAAATAAGAATTCTACAAACAATCAGACAAGGGAAAATAGGCGGTGGTGAAACCCATGTTCTTGATTTGGTAAGTACGCTGGACCAAAACAAATACGAATCAGTTGTGCTTTCTTTTACTGAAGGTCCAATGGTTGATAAAATGAAAGCTATGGGTGTAAAAACCTATATGATTTATACCGAAAAACCCTTTGATATATCTGTATGGGATAAAGTCAAAACAATTCTGATAGAAGAGAAAATAGATATAGTGCATGCCCACGGCACAAGAGCCAATTCTAATACCTATTCTTCTGCTAAAAAACTGGGCATTCCTTTACTATATACCGTTCATGGTTGGTCTTTTCACAACGACCAGAATTTTCTGGTTAAAACTCTCAGAACTTACAGTGAAAAGTTTTTAGTGAAAAACGCCACAAAAACCATTTGCGTTTCTAAGAGCAACTATGAAGATGGTGCCAAAAGATTCAGCATGAAAAATGCCACCGTCATTACCAATGGGATTAATCTGGCAAAATTTGACCTCAATAAATCGTTTAAAAATGTAAGAAAAGAGTTTAACATTAAAGAAAATGAAGTTTTAGTGGGCTTTATTGCACGTATGACATCCCAGAAAGACCCTTTTACCTTGCTTAAAGCCATAGCAAAGATTCCTGCCGACAGCCTGATAAAATTCCTGTTGGTTGGCGATGGCGATAGTAAAGAAGAAGTTTTGAAAATGGCCGAAGATTTAGGCATTAATTCAAGGGTTATTTTTGAGAGCTTCAGAGAAGATATACCGGATATACTTCATGCTATTGATATTTTTTGTCTGCCATCATTATGGGAAGGCTTACCCATTGCTTTATTAGAAGCTATGGCTATGGCAAAAGCTGTAGTAGCCACTGCTATTGATGGCACAAAAGAAGTAATTGTACATGAGAAAAACGGTTTATTAGTACAACCTTCCAACCCCGATGAATTGGCCAATGCCCTGATACGTTTAGCCAATGATAAAGCTTTACGGGAGCAACTGAGGAAAGAAGCCCGTATGACTGTTGAAAAGAACTATAATGTAGCACGTATGACACGGGAAGTTGAAAAGATTTACGACGAATTACACCAACCACATTAACCATTCACGCTATCGATAAAAATTTATCTGCTACCTCAAATCTTAACATTCAGGCAATTATAAAAACCAGATTTATATGTATTTTGGCAAAATAATTGCTATATAACTTATTGACTGAAAGGTTAATAAAAAACTGTAATCATAGCAAAGAATATTTCTGTTAACACTATTGCAACATTCAGACACAGTAATCTACCAATAGTGCTTTCTCAATTGTTAAATAGGGTTAAATACAGAATATTACCAATGCTTTTCTAAATTTTCTCAAAACTTAATAACGATGAACAAAAAATTAAAACTTCTGATAATTGATGATGAGGCAAGTATTAGAAAAGTTTTAGAGCATTTCCTTAATAAAGAGTTTGAAGTAACAGCCAAGAACGATGGTATGGAAGGTATGAGCTGGCTTGAGGCCGGAAACGATACCGACTTTATTATTGCTGACCTGAATATGCCGAATCTGAACGGTAAAGAATTTACGAAGGTAATAAGAGCCAGTAATCTGTATGCAGATTTACCAATCATTATTCTTTCAGGGACTGACGAGAGTAAGGAACGGATTGAGTGTCTGAATATCGGAGCTGACGACTTTATGCTGAAACCTTTCAATCCAATGGAAGTACATGCTAAAATCAAAGCGATTTTACGACGCGTAAAACCAAAATCTATAGTTGATTCATATTAACCTCATCATTCTTATATGAATAATACTGTACCAAATACTACGACACTTACAGAAGCAGAAAAACTTCCGATTAAGATAATTTTAGTTGAAAGAGATGACAAAGCAGTAGTGGATTTTCTGAAGAGATTCGGAGAGAAAATTCATGTAAAAGTGATGAACAGCGCTGAAAACTGTCTTGAATACCTGAAAAATACTTATCCGCCCGATGCCGTTGTCATTGGCAGAAGTAGCGGTGGCTTAAAATTCTTAGAAACCATTCGGGGACAAGCCTGGACAAGGACACTACCGGTAATTATTACAAGCGACCACATTACACATGGATTATTGAAAGAAATCCAAGAAAAAGGTGGTGACGACATCTATCCGAGTGATTTTAGTAGCGGAGACTTAATTACCCGTCTCGACTATTTCGTTAAGCGTCGTCATTACAAAGCGATGCAGCAAACCAAAGCCAGTATTTTAGATGTGAAAATTCCTTTATGGAAGAGATTTATAGATGTAACCACAACCGGATTAGCACTATTGTTGTTATCACCGCTTTTAATCATCGTAGCTATTTTAATCAAACTTGACTCTAAAGGTCCGGTTATTTATTTATCGAAACGTGTAGGTGCCGGATACAAGATTTTCAGCATTTATAAATTCCGTACCATGCGAACTGATGCCGATAAGCTGATTAAAAACATGGGTTCGCTGAATATGTACACCAAAAATACAGAAACCAAACAAACAATCGGGCTCTGCGAAACCTGTGCCGGTATAGGTACCTGCCAACAGCAATTATATCTGGACGGTGAAATGGTTTGTGAAAAAATGTACTTAACTGAGAAGAAAGAAAAAGTGGCTTTCATGAAATTTCAGAACGACCCGCGTATTACGAGATTAGGTAAATTTTTGCGCAATAGTAGTATAGATGAATTACCTCAGCTGTTCAATATTTTTTTAGGAGATATGTCTTTGGTTGGCAATCGTCCTTTGCCCTTATATGAGGCAGAAAAGCTGACAACTGATGAATACATAGAGCGTTTTGCAGGCCCCGGAGGCTTAACCGGACTATGGCAGGTAACCAAACGAGGCAAAGGTAAAAAAGACATGACCGAAGAAGAAAGAATTCAGTTAGATATTGAGTATGCAAGAAACTTCTCCTTCAAATATGATATGAAAATTTTCTTTATGACATTCCCTGCCTTGTTACAGTCTGAGAATGTTTAAGGTTGTTTCTCATCACTTTTGAGCCTTTAACTTTCCTGAGTATAAAGCTTACCAATTACGTTTAGTCTTTTATGTCAAGCAAAGCACCTAAAGTTTCAATTATTACAGTCAATTTCAATGGTACTGCTGTAACTGCCGATTTACTTCGTTCTTTGGAGAAAATCACCTATCCCTCTATTGAGGTAATTGTGGTTGATAATAGTAATAAAGAACCGGGACACCAGCTACCCATTGATTTTCCCTGGATTAAATATATTGAAACCGGAGCTAATTTAGGCTTTGCTGGTGGCAATAATCTTGGCATGGAAGCCGCCACAGGCGACTACTTTTTTTTATTGAATAATGATACAGAAGTTGACCCGGGATTCTTGGAGCCATTGGTGCAGCGTATGCAAAGCGATAGAAATATCGGTATAGTTTGTCCCAAACTACTCTATTTCGATGAACCTGACACTATTCAGTTTGCAGGTTTCTTGCCTATCAACCCGGTTACAGGCAGAGGTTTTTCAATTGGTCATTTAGAAAAAGATAAAGGACAACACGAAGTAGCCCGGCCTACCTCAAGGGCACATGGCGCAGCCATGATGTATTCGAGAGAAGCCTTCGAAAAAGTAGGCATGATGGCCGAACTTTTCTTTCTGTATTATGAAGAAATGGACTATTGTGAAAGATTCAAGCGGGCAGGTTATACCATCTGGTATGAACCTAAAAGCAGGGTCTGGCATAAAGAATCGATGAGTACCGGAAAAGGCTCTACTTTAAAAACATATTATTACAGCCGAAACAGGTTGCTTTATTTACGCCGCAATACCTTTGGCTTCCAGAAATTCCTGATGTTTATTTATTACTACCTGATAGCTGTGCCTAAAAATATGATAGGATATTTGTTTAAACGCGACTGGCCACATCTCAAAGCTTTCTGGCAAGGTTTTATCTGGAATTTCAGTAACAGTACTAAAGATGTGCATGATAAAATGAGTTTATCATAAAGTTTGAGTTCATAGCTATTCTTACCGGAACTTTTACGCACGTTTTGTTTTTGTATCTACACATATTTTATTTACTTATCAGATGCGTATAGGAATAGAAGCCCAACGAATTTTCCGACAAAAAAAGCATGGCATGGACATTGTCATACTTGAAATATTACGCCAGCTACAGCAAATAAAAACCCCTCACGAATACTTAGTTTATGCGCAATCCTATAAAGATACAGACACGCTTCGCTCTACCGAAAATGTCAATATCAAACTAAGTGGACCCACTTTATACCCCATCTGGGAGCAATACATTTTACCAAAGGCAATCAGAAAAGATAAAATAGATTTGTTGCATTGTACCAGCAATACCGCTCCTATTACTCCCACTATTCCTTTAGTAGTTACCATTCATGATGTTATTTATCTCGAAAAAAAGGTAAGCAATAATGGCGTTTTTTACCAGCGATTAGGTGGCATTTATCGAAGATGGAATGTACCTCAGATTGCTAAAAAAGCCTCTATGATTGTTACAGTAAGTAATTATGAGCGCAACCGGATGATTGAAAAACTAAACCTGCCTGAAGAAAAGGTACGAACGGTTTATAATGCCTGCAGCAACCATTTTGCCGACGAATATAGTACAGAAGAGTTGAACGATTTTAGTAAACGAATGAATCTGCCTGAACGGTTTGTGTTATTTTTAGGCAATACAGACCCGAAAAAGAATTTACCGAATGTAATAAGGACATTAGCATTACTTTATGAAAGGAAACAATTAGACTTTACTTTAGTAATTACTGATTTTAAGGAAGAACACCTGTTACCTTTATTAAAAGAACAAAACAACGAACATCTGCTGAAACATATTCTGCTTATTGGTTATGTGGTTAACCGGGAATTGCCTAAGCTCTATAAACTGGCGCAATTATTTTTGTATCCGTCTCTGAGAGAAAGTTTCGGGATTCCGATACTGGAAGCCATGCAGTGTGGTACACCAGTAATTACCAGTAATACCTCAGCTATGCCCGAAATAGCCGGAGCAGGCGCAGTATTGATAGACCCCACACAAATAGAAGATATTGCCGAAAAAATAGTAAGACTGTTAAACGATGCTGATATGAGAGCAAAAGTAATAGCTTATGGTCTCGAAAGAGTCAAGCTATTTTCATGGAAACAGACAACTGAACAAATGGTTGGTATTTATAATGAGGTTTTAGGAGTTTAACCGATAGTCAGTGCAACTCCTTGTATTTAACTTTATCCAATTCGTCTAATAATTCATCAGAAAGTTGTGGACTGAATTTTCTGGCAAATATCTTTCCTGAATTTAGTAACACCTGAAAATCCTGCATTGTAAAAGTTTTTGGACTCGCCTTTCCTTCCGACCAGTCAATATACCTCAGATTATCGTTTACAATATCTTCTCTGTAAGAAGAATTATACAGAATTGTCTGGAATATAATTTCATCTGCCCCCCAGGTCAATTCAAAGAATCGCTTAATCTGCGGATTTTTCTGTAAGTATTCAACAATATAACTGACATGATTCAAGCTCATGGTAAACCACTGAGAACGCCCGACCGGAACTAACCCATTAGGCATCTTGCGGCGTGGAGTCAGCAAGTTCACCGCCTTTTCAAAGAAATATCTCCCTCTAAAATGGAAGTCCGCAAAATGATATTTTCTTATTCTTGGTAATGCTTCCTGCCATTCAGTTTCTATGAGCAGAGCATCCATAAAAGCTTTTCCGGGCTGATGCGCTAAAAAATCATGAATAAATTCTGCACTCTTCAGCGGGTAATCCTGGCCACTCAACAGATTTACATAGTCATATGGCTCATGTGAACCCAGAATTTCATTGAAGCTATTTACTGTTGCCTGCACAATACTATAAGCCCCCCAATAGACTTTTATACGTTTCTGAATGAAAAAAACATGATTACTTGCTAAAGGAAGTAGTGGCTCTATATCGGTCTTTAAGTCAACATGAATATAAAAATCTGCGTCAGGATGCGCTAAACTTTCTATCAATCTTTTTAATTGACCTGAATTATTCGCATGGGTTAATATTAAATGGGCTATTTTCATAAGTAATTGTTAAGCAGTCTTATTTTTATAGAAAAACTGACTGTATAATTGTTTGATTTCATTAAACCCTGTTGTAAAAAAACCCAATAGCGTAAAGTCCAGATACCTTTTCAACCAGATATATCCAAAAATAATACCTGCCGAAAAAGTAAAGAAAGTAGCGATAGCCACACCAATAATGTCATTAAAAAGATAAAGACCTAAAAAATCAAAAGCGATATTGGTCGATAACATGATTAATACTTTATAAAAATTGATTCTGGGCTGATGAATAATATCCAGCGTAACACCCATGAATCTATCAAGAGGAAAAAACATGGCAAAAGACATAAAAATGCGATAAACCGTAACTGCCTGCGTATCTACATACTTACCTCCGCCTAAAATACCAATGGCTAAATCTGCCAGTACTAAGGCTATCAGACTTATGGGTATCAGGCATATGGTAAGCATGCCCCCATATTTCTGCATAATATTTACAACCTCTTTTTTGTTATTTTTATTAAACGCTTCTGACATAGAAGGCATACCTGTTGCCAAAAAACTACGCAGAGGTATTTCTATAATTTCCATTAATCGCATCGGAATATTATACATGGCAACTGCAGCAGGTCCTGCTGTACCTAATACAATCATAATAATGAAAGTATCTGAGCTACGGAGCAGGTTAGCACTGATGGTTGTTCCGACACTGTACTTTCCGAAATGAAACAGTTCACTGATTGATTCTTTAGTACGTTTCTTGAATGTATCTAAATGCGTCCAGCCTTTCAGTAAACTGAAAATACTTACCACCAATACACAGGCGGCATTAATTATCAATATCTTTGGCAGTGATAATTCATGAAATATGATCATCGCTAAAACAGCGAGAATAAACAATCCCTGATTGATGACTCTCAAAATCAGTAGTTTATCAAATCTTTGTTCAGCCTGTAAAACCCACATGGCAATATTTGATGGTAAACTGCACAGAAAAGTAATGCCAAACCATTGAATTGTAATAACTGTACCTGTACTATCGGTAAAATTTAAAAAAGGAACAGCCAATAGATTCAGTACTACCATAACCCCTGTAATAACAATACCCAGATACCATACCGAGCCTAATACCGCTTCGGCTTTGGCTTTTTCGGCACCTGTATAAAATTTTATCAATGCTACCTGCAAACAGCCACTTCTGAATGTATCTAACAATACAAATACAGACTGAAAAAAGAACCAGTATCCGAGGTCGTCTGATGGCATGAATCTGAATAAAATACCGGCCAGCACCATTCCTAAAACAGCCATTGCGCCATTCCCAAACAGCGACAAAAAATGTCTGTTACGCAGTTTTGATATAATACCCTTTAGATTCATGCGAATGATTACAGCGATGAAATGCTTTTAAGATGAGACTGGTCTTTTTCTGTTAATAACTGGTCTTGTACTGCAAAGATTTTCTCAACGCAGGCTTCCCAGGTGTGGCTTTTGGCACAGTTGATAGCCGCTAACTTTTGCTC
This sequence comes from Emticicia agri, assembly GCF_004168285.1. Lineage (GTDB taxonomy): Bacteria > Bacteroidota > Bacteroidia > Cytophagales > Spirosomataceae > Emticicia > Emticicia agri. The sequence goes on from NZ_SEWF01000005.1 coordinate 140,485, forward strand.
CATACTTTGTGGTTGCAGGGCTTTTTCTATGGCTTTCAGGTAACCTTCTAAGCCGACGGCTAACTCTACGTGTGGCAGAAACATTTTCATTGCCAGGGTTTCTGTAGCTACTGTTGGCTTACCCATTGATAAATACTCATCAATTTTCCGGGGATAATTGCCAATCGTTAACCCATTAATTACCTGCGGATTCATACATACATCCATATAGTGCATATAAGCAGGCAATTCGCTTGTTTTTTTTGCGCCTAAGAAATGTACGTTCGGAATCTCATGCAATCGGCTTTTTTCAAATACAGGGTCCTCTGGCCCTATCAATACAATCTGCCAGTCTTTTTTGGCCTCGGCGATTTGCTCTAATAATTGAATATCCAATCGCTCATGTGTCAGAAAACCTACGTAACCTATTCTTGGGTGCTTGATAGGTGCTAAGTCAGCAGGTTCTGTTTTCTCCGAAAAAGCATCATAGATGTCAGTTTCACACCCCTGCCCTATTTCCAGACTTCTTAAATTATATTTTAAGCCATATTCGGTAAGATAAGCCGAATTACCAAAAATAGCATCAGCTTCTTTGATGGTAACAGGCTCTATACGTGGCCCGTGAAATCTAAAATAGGCCTGCTCAACCAGATTATCTCTGATATAGTAAAAACTTAATCTTGGATTAAAAAACTCTTTCACAAAAGGCCCTGCAAACATCTGGCTATCATTAAAAACAATACAGTTTTCAGGTTGCCAGTTGAGTTTTTTTACCGCCTTTTTCAGGCTTTCAAAAAATCCTTTTGCATTTCTTCTGTTCAGCATATCATACAGCTTAAAATTTTTCAACCAGTTAATAGAGCTACTGATATTCTGTGGGGTATGTAACCATAAGTTATCGGCAAGTTTTTCGGTATTTTCACCTATGCCTAAAGCTAATTTCAATCGTTTACGTCCATAAGGCGTGCTGGCCCTGCTAATAAGCGATTTAACATTAGTATCAGGGTTTACATATATTACAGGCATGGTCTTACTGATTTCCACGGCCAGATTACGGGCATTACTACCGAGGTTCAGTTCCCATTCCTGCTGTGCAATCAGAATAAATGCATCAACTTTTTTTGACATAACGTTTACTTTTAGTTTTCAGACCTTTCAAAAAACCCCAGACTATACCTATTATACCCACTACTGCAATAATATCCCAAGGCATAATTACTCTAATTTAAGTGTTAAGACTCACCATGTGGTGTATGAATAAACTGCTTGCGGGCTTTACCAATATGCAACATGGCTTTCAGCATTGAGAATAATGCGCTTGGTATCTGCAAAAATGCCATGAGCAGCTTTTTGTTATACCACTTAGCTGGAATGCCCATCAATAATGCTAAAACCAAAGCAAAAAACATTCCAATTGTTACATACAAAAACTCCTTAAAAAACAAGATTGTTAGTACTAACCAAAGGCATACTATGGCTACCAACATCACTCTTGGCAACAGATATGTCTGGAAAACTTTATCGAAAAAAGCCACATTTCCTCTGAAAAGCTGAACCCAACCCTCAACAAAATATTTTTCAAAAAACTCAATTTGCATGGCTATCCAGCGGCTTCTTTGTTTGCTAAAAACATCAGTCTTAGCTACTTTTTCATCATAGACATAGCGCCCGTCCAGAAAAGCTATCTTTTTCCCTTGTCTGATAATTCTGTATTCCATTTCCTTATCTTCACCTGATGTATCGCCGATATTATGCAGTAACGAAACAAAGAAATCCCATTGAAAAGCCATACCGCTACCAATCAGTGCCGAAGGCAAACCTACGGCCACGTGGCCTCTACGGAAAATATGATTATTAATTTCTTCAGTACAGGCATCTAACAAAGCAAATGGCGTTTTAAAATCCTTAGCAGTTCTGTGGCCTTGCACTACCTGATACCCTTTTTCAAAAGCATTGTTTACCGCATGCAGAAAACCTTTAGACATATGATTATCAGCATCTAAAATCACTACGATGTCCACAGGTTCATGGGCTGTAGCGGCAACAGCTTTCTCTAAAGCCTTTCCTTTCGTACTTTTCTCAAAGCTCACTTCTATCACTTTAATCGGAAGTGTTTTAAGCGTAGCCAAGGTAGCTTCGCTGAAAGAGTCAGCTATAATGACGACCTCGTATTTATCTTTGGGATAATCTTGCAGAACAGCATCTTTTGCGGTATTGATAATTACGGCATCTTCTTTATAACCCGGAATAAAAATCCTGATTTTTCTGAGTGTTTTTGCCTCTGCAAAAGTTTCTTTCCGGGCTATTTTACCTGCAATAGAATAAAAAAGCAGATAAGCTACCTGAATAAACAGATAGACAAGAATAATGTAGAGAAAAATGTTCAGTATAAGGTATAGTACACTCATCGTTTGATTAGGTTTTGCCCAAAGGTGATTACATATTTGAAATAGAACTGATTCATGAAAAACACTTATTAGATGCTTAATTAAGCCATTACTTCCTGACCTTCTTCAATTTTTACCTCTTTAGGTGCAGGCGTGTCCCATCTTGGACTTAACCATATAAAGGCAAAACTTACATAAACAACAGCTTCTGACGGCATGGCATTGAGTACCTCGTTGCCATAGCTACAAAGCAGAATACCGGCTGCTCCCGAACATAGCGATACCAGTTGATTTTTAAGCACCGGGTCACGTGTTTTCCAGATGATTCCGGCACTTTTACCCATAATATACATCATCATTCCAAACCATATCAGAAAACCTACAATGCCGTACATACCCCATATTTTTACATAAAGGCTGTCGGGTGGTATAGTAGAAATATATTTATCCTTATTATAGATAGTACCCCATGTACCCATTGTACCTACTCCTGCACCAAAAGGCTTGGTGCGTATATATTCAGCCAATATTTTCTGGTTGATAAATCGTACCTGTAAAGAAGCATCTTTAGGGTCTAATGAGGTACGCAAACGTCTTACTTCAGCATTCTGGTTTCCTATGGTAGTATATTTCAGAACTCCAAGGGCTCCTCCACCTACTATTGCGCCTAAGAGCAGAATTTTTATCTGCTTACTTAGTATCAGAAAGGTAAAGCCCCCTCCTACCAGGCCAAACAAAGCACCTCTTGTGCCGGATATAAGCATCCCATACATAATTACCAACCCTGCAATCATATACACTATTTTCTTTTTCTTTGTATAAGGCCCAACTGCCAGAATGATACACATAATGGCAATCTGTGCCTGAGATGCACCAAATTGTCCGGCATCAGAGTAATAGGAGAAAACCCTGAGTTTGCCGAACAAAACGTGTGTTTTCTTAGGTCCTTCTTCCAGCCACCTGTTTTCGGCAGCATCAGGCCCTAATTTCATTTGTTTTACCCCATATATGGCGCCTATAAAAGAAAGCACGATAATAATGGTCAGAAAAGTGTTAATATCTTTCTTTTTATAAAAGAGTAAAATAGCCAGTGGAATGGTTAATATCCAGTATAATGTTGCCGAACGCATTTCATATACCCAACCTAAAACACTGGGTCTTTCGGGATTACCTAATTGCAGTACAGTAATCACAAACCATACTACTGCTGTCCAGAACAAATCGTTGTTGATATATCTGAACTTAAACTTATCGCTCCTGAAAAACAATACGGCAAACAGCGTAAGAAACAGCAAAGCATCTGTACCTAAACCAGCCTGCAACCCCGGCACGTGCTTACCAATAGTTGGCATCAGAAAACAGTACACAATGTAGGTAAACATGCCTATACGAGGTTTCAGAAACACTAATGTTACAAAGCCTACAATAAATGGTAATACCAAAAGAATTATGCCGATAGCAACCCCCATCTTGGCTATTATCCAACCAAAGGCAACGGCAAAAAGAACAATGGGTATCAGCCAGATATTCTTTATGACATTACGGTTAGTTGTATAAAAAACATTGCTTTCCATGCGTACTACTGCTTATCCTCTATAGACAGATTTTCTGTTACCAAATTCAAATTTTACCACTTTCTTTATAAACGACCTTATGGCATTACGTTTCTTAGGCACTTCACCAATGTATTCTTCGGCAAAATCAGTTTCTACCCCATTCAGAATAAACATTGGTTGACTGCCGGTAGTCTGGGTAAAGATTGAAACCATTTGTTTATCTTTTGTATCCCAGATACGATTGGCTCTACAAACAAGAATAGAATGACTGAGTGGTGGAAAAAGGCCGGGCTTAATTACCATTTTTTCTAAGGCAGGAAACTCTACCAATACAAAATCTTTTTCTTTCTTTCTTACCAACTCCCCCCCTTGCATTTTCAGTAGTCCGGTATCCTGATGCTGTTTGATAATCTCCTGTTCATTGGCCCATTCTATCTGGTGAGCCGCTAAACTAAGAGGCATAGAAATACCTAATTGCCGATACTCGGTATTTGATAATAATAGTTGTTTTTCGACATGGTAATTAAGGTCTAATAACTGTCTCTCTAATATATCAATAATTGTGCTTTTACCCTCTCCTTTTTGTGTACTGATAAAACCTAAATAAATGGTATCCTGACGGCCATCTATTTTAGCAAGCACATGTTGCAAGAGTCTCAGGTCGGCTTGTCTTAAAAAATCAGGATTATCGTTCAGCAGCGGATAGATTCCTAACAATGGTAAATTAACCATTTTTTTAGCCCTTGATGGCTCTAATAATGTTTTATTAATAAAGGCCCTGCCAATAATCACAGCCATTACCAATACAAAACCCACCATAAAACCTACTATAACCAATATAATACGTTTAGACGGATTAGGTTTTAATGGAAGAAACGGTGGGTCAACCACATCTAATCTTGATGTAAGCTCGGTATTTTGTTGCGAGAGCTTTGCCTGATTAAGGTCGTGCAATAGTTGCAGGTACTCCTGTTCCGAGACATTGATTTGCCTTTCAATCTTTTTGAGAATGGCACCCAATGGTGCAAATTTCCTATATTCTTCAGTAAACTCTTTTTTGCGTTTATCCATAACGGCCAGTTTTGCTTTGCTTTGTTCAAAAGCAAGCGTTGTTCTCAGCCATTCGTCCAGCACATTCTTGGTCGGGATTCCATTAGGGGTATTTGTCTGCTGATTCAGGTTATTGAGCGATTTCTTGATATTAGCCTCATAAGTAGCAGCCAGGTTTTTAAGGCTATCTAATTCTCTTTTATTAGAACCATCTTTATTAACAATTTCGCTATTGGCAATTTTGTTATAGATATCCGACAGTTTCTGACGCTCGTCAATAATTTCACTTCCATAAATCGACTGATATACACGGTTTTTGATGCTTTCATTTACTTTATCCAAAGATTTACTGGAGGCCAGCTCTTCCATTTCCAAATCATGATTCATGGCATACAAATCTTCTCTTTCCCCTGCTACAGCTTTGGTTTGTTCGTAGTAGTTAATGATGTCGTTATTTTTATTAAAATCCAGGAAGAGTTTTTCTACCGAATCAAGCTTGATAAAAGCTTTTCTGGTTTGTGTTTCAAAATAATCTACTACCGAGGTAGTCTGTCCACCTTTCACCGACTTGTATTTTTCCATAAAAATACTTTCCAGCAACTCCAACGTCCGCTTGCAGATAAAAGGGTCATTGGTTTCGTAGGAGATTTTCACCAAATCACTGGAACTGATACGATTCGCTTCAATTTTCTTGAGTGCATCTAAAGAATAGAAAGGCTCTTTCGAATTCAGAAGTTCATATATCAGATTATCGTCGCTACTCTCCATAAATTTAGTGATAGCTTCACGTGTTTCAGATAGTGTTGGCTTTACTATTATTTGTCTAATACTATCCGGCACCTGCCTGCTTAGTTCGTCGTATGCCAACCAGGTCATTACCTGTGGGTCATGTTTTTTTAGGGATAAATGCTCTGCCAGTAATGAAATGGCAACATCTTGTTTAGTTTCCCGTGATTGAATAAGCGTAAGGAGGTTATCAAATGCATTGCTGGTAGAAAAGAAGTCAGCCTTAATTTCGCCACTAAGGCTATATCCTGAGGCAATACCCGTGTAAATAGTTGATTCTGAAGCATATACTTTTTTCTCCTTACGTGTAAAATAAAAAATCGCAACAGCTAATACGATAGGTACCAATATCAGCCATTTAAGATTTTTATAAACCAGATTAAGGAAATGCAAGAAACTCATTTTATTCTCTTTAATAATGACGCTAAAGTTGTTCCTGTGAATGTCTCTAATTGCATAAGATTAGTCTGAAACAGGTTTACTGTCTGCTCATATTCTATCTTAGCTTTATTATTCATATCAAGTACTCTCGAAAGTTGCTCAACAGTCAGTTGTCCTTGCAAAAACTCTTTCTCAGCCAGGTCATAATTCAATTGTGACGATTGCTTATTACTGGTAGTGATAGCCAGTAATTTCTGAGAGAGTTTCAGTTCCTGATACATCCGTATTACCTCTTGCTTTACCGCCATCGTAGCCGATTCTCTTTCATGACCAAATATTTCCATCTGCATCTGAGCCGTTTTTACCAGATGTTTACGGTTGATAACTGTGGTAATAGGTAAAGATATACCTACACCTAAATTATAAAAGCCTGTTTGGGTAGTAGTAAGTCTGTTAAAATTGGTCGATGCCGTAGCATCCGCTACCGCAGCATAATTGGTACCGTAGGCATAACTGGCCTGCAAACCAAGCGCACTATAAATAGAATTCTTATTTATTTTCACGTTGGCCTGAGCCATTTGAATACTCTTATCGAATCTTTTTATATCTCCCGAATTTTTTAAGGCAGCATCGATCAGAAAAGGCAGGAGTTCATCGGTGGCAAATGCTTTTGCCAGAGTGGCGTCAACAGAGGTAACCTGAGCATGTACTTCTGTATTAATAGAAATAAGGATAAATACAGCAATAAACACTGTAGAAAGTCTTCTAAGGCACGTCATTTTTTTATCAACAAAGGTTTGTTGTCTTTCAATATAAGTTAAGCCTAAAGGCTTATTAGCAAGTTCCTCAAATATCATACCCAATCTTATTTTGGTAAGAAATACTTATCAAAAATCACTTTTCTTTTTTTTGAGTAACCCAATAGCAGAGTTCAAGAGGATAGCAGGAGTTCAGGAAAAGGAGGAAAATTTTGATTCAATTACAGCAATAATTATAAATTCTGTGAATTTATAATACAATTAACACTCTTTCTGAATAAAAACAGCTACTAATGTTTTAGTAACTGTTTTTTTCGAAAATTATTATATTTTTATCATTGCGCACGTTTAACTTTCTCCCAGATACCGGAAGTAATTCCCTGGCGATAGCGGTTATAGCCTTTAATAGCACAATAGTTCATGAATGAAAAGTAAAATGGTACAAAAAGCAGTTTTATTCTGATTTTCTGATTTTCTAACCAATAGCCTACTATGGCTAATACATAAAACACAATCTGTGCAACCAGTAATGCTTTATAAAAAGTTACAGGCTCGTTCATATCTTCCATCAATACCAAAGCCAGATTCAATAAAAATATAATAGGCAGGCAAAACGGTGCTACTGCCCAACGCATGGCTCTATGCGATACGTATTGAAAAGATAACCAGCCATACTTAAATATATTCCATAAAAACCCAAGACGGGCAATAGACTGAAATCCTCCTGTGGCAATACGGATTTTTCGTTTCATTTCGTCCTGAATAGAAAAAGATGGTCGCTCAATAGCATAGGCTTCCGGTTCATAGATTACCCGATATCCGTTAGCGGCCACCCTTAGCGAAACCATAAAGTCGTCAAGCAAAGTATCTTTTTCAACCGAGCCATAAAGATTTGTTCTGACAGCAAATAATTCACCTGCTGCCCCAACTACCGAATAAAGCTTGGTATCTAATTTTTTCAGAAAAGACTCGTACTTCCAGTATAACCCCTCTCCTGCGCCTGCCGCAGCTTCACTATCATCAACCTGAATACGTTTCTCTCCTGCTACTGCTCCTACGTTTTCATCTTTAAAATGGCGGACAATATTCTTGATAACTGCTTTATTCAGTGTGGTGTTAGCGTCGGTAAAAATAACAATCGGCGTATCAATTGTTTTAATTGCCATATTCATGGCTTCTATCTTTCCCTTACGTTCGTTGCCTCCAATGATTTTCAGGTTCGGATAAGTAGCCATCAAAGACTGTATATATTCGGTAGTACCATCATTTGAACCCTCTGTTACAAACAGAATATCTATTTTATCTGCCGGATAATCTAAGCCAAAAGAATTTTTCACTTTTGCTTCGATACAACTCATTTCGTTGTAGGCAGGAATCGCCAGCGTAACTTTAGGCTGAAAAGCAGGGTCATTCAATGTTGGGAAGGAGATTCCCAGTAGGGTTCTGATTTTAACAAATAGCCAGGCTACTATGCCATAGCCTATATAAGTGTAAAAAACCAGACCTATACAAACCCAGAAAAGAATTTCAATGATAGTTTTCATTATGAATCTAATAAGTAGCAGGAAAGTTCTATAATACAAAAACAACGATTGACCAGATAGGAACTTGCCTTACCGGAACAAATCATTATTTTTTTAATTAAACATAATCTTCCATTCGCTTCAGGTCTTCTTCAATTACCAGTTTTGCATGATTAACATCTACTGCAATCTGTTGGTATTGAGTCAGCAACTCTCCCTGAGCAGGGCCTGATTTGGCAAAAGTTTCAAAGGCCTGAATCTTGGGATGTAAGAAAGTTAACCCTACCATCGAAAACGACGGTTTAATCTGATGAGCCAGACGACCAACTTCAGCATAATTTTTACTGACTATTTTATCGTACATCTCATTCCATACCGGAATGCTTTCTTCTAAAAAAGAACTAAACATGATTTGTACGATAGATAAATCTCCACCATAAATTTCGTTGATATAGTCGGCGTCAAGATGAGCATTAAACTCAAACATACAAGTATAATTTTTTAGGTAAGAATAAAGCAAAAAAAGTACCATTATGAACTTTTCACTGAAAAATATTTCAGCGAAACTCTGGTAGTTTTTCAGGGGTTAACAGGAGAGCTGAAATGGTTAGAGCATATTAAGGCGGTTCATTAACTCAGGTTTATTGGCTCGGCTGATAGGAATTACTTTCTTGGCTATAACCAGGTTGTTTTCTTCTATATCAACAATTTTATCGAGATGAACAATGAAAGAACGATGTACACGTAGAAACTGGTTGCCTAATTTTTCTTCCAGATACTTCATGGTTGTATGAATAATGTAAGAATTGTCTTGTGTAAAAATTTTGACATAATCGCCTATGTTTTCAATATACAGAATATCTGCATAGGCCAGACGTATATATCTGCCATCTGTTTTTACATAAATCTCTTGTCGTTGTGTGGAAACCGTCGTTTTCCGGGCATTCAGTTCCAATACCTTATCAACTGCCATTTTAAACCGTGGCAGCATAACAGGTTTTTTCAGATAATCGGTTACTTGATACTGATAGGCATCAAAGGCATATTCTATCTTAGTAGTAGTCATTATCACCTGAGGTATAGAGGTCAGGTTTTCCAGCAAATCAAATCCTGAAAGTCCTGGCATCTCTACGTCAAGCCATATAATATCCACTTTTTCAGTCGATAAGAAAACTAAAGCATCTTCGGCATTCTCAAAAACAGAAACTAAGTCAAGCGACTCATGTTGTTCGCAGAGTCGCTGTAATGATTTCCGAGCCATTACTTCATCTTCAACGATGATACATTTTAATTTCATGTTCGTAATTTGGCTAATTCATTTTTTATAATTGGAAGGCTCTGATTTATATCAGCAAAAATATCTTTCCAGATGTTCAATAAATTTTCTTTATCCGGCGTAATCCTTACTTTTTCTTCAAAATCAAGCATTCTTTTTTCCAGTTCTGTCAATCCTACCATAGCCAGTGTAGGTTTCAGTTTATGAACTGCTTTTGCCAGATTCTCCCAGTCTTCATTAGTAATTGCCCCTTGCAAAGTACCAAAATCAGGTACCACCTCTGTAAGAAAGGTCTGGAACATATCAGCAGCATATTCTTTATCATTGCCATACATTTCCGTCAGACAGGCACGGTTCAGTTCTATTTTTCCTCCTGTACTCGAAACCACTTCTTTAGCCGGAGCTTTTTTTGCATTCAGATACTCCTGAATAGTTCCTAAAAGATGGTTCGGTGTAAACGGTTTTGATATAAAATCGTTCATTCCTACGGCCATTGCCCTGTTTTTTTGGTCAATCATGGCAGAGGCAGTCAAGGCTATTATAGGTGTTTTCTTATTCAGGTTTTCAGTATTTCTGATGTGGATAGTAGCTTCATAACCATCCATATTTGGCATCTGAATATCCATAAGAATAATATCAAATGTTTGTTGTTGAGCCAGTTCAACGGCTTTTTTGCCATCGGGTGCAATAATAAACGGTATATTCCACTTATTCAAAAGATTACTTATATACTTCTGATTCATGGCATTATCTTCAGCCACTAATACCTGACTCACACTCAAATCATCAGCCGATGGTTCTTTTTTAATGGTACCATCTGCTACTCTCTGGAGTGGCAGCGTAAAAGTGAAAGTAGAACCTTGTCCTTCGTGGCTTTTTACTGAGATACTCCCCCCCTGCAATTCTATCAACTGCTTGGTAATAGTGAGCCCCAATCCGGTTCCTTTGTGTTTATTGCCATGGATGGTTACCTGCTCAAATTTTTGAAAAATCAGGTCTAATTTTTCTTCAGGAATACCAATTCCCGTATCAGATACCTTAAACTCAAGTAAACAATTATCGCCTTCTTCTTTTTTGACTTTCACCATTATATCTATGGCACCTTCCTGTGTGAATTTTTCGGCATTGCCTACAATATTCAGCAGAATCTGGTTAAGCAATAAATCATCTCCTATATAATTACCCGAAATCTGCCCATCAATCATCAGGTCTAACGTAATCGGGCGGTTTCCTAACTTAATTTTAAATATCTGTTGTGTTGTACGCAACAAACCAATTAAGTCGAAAGATTTTTTCTTTACTTCTATTTTGCCATCTTCTATTTTGGCCATATCTAATAAGTTAGAGATAAGCCCATGAAGAAAATCGGCTGTTGTTTTTAATATATCAAGGTATTCTTTCTGTTGCTGGCTTGGGCGCGTATCAAACAACAGGTGGGTCATTCCGATAATAGCATTGAGCGGCGTTCGTATTTCATGACTCATATTGGCTAAAAACTGTTTCTCGGCCTGACTGGCTTCTTCTGCTACCTGCTTGGCTTTCTCCAGTTCCTGCTCTAATTCTTTACGCTGGGTAATATCGTAATGAATACCTATAGAACCTACTGTATTGCCATATTCGTCTATAATTGGCGTTCCGCTGATAATAGCCCAGAGAGGGTTCCCGTCTTTTCTGATGAGTTTCATCTCATAAGAACTTCCCTTACCGTGGCTTCTTTTTTCCTGTTCTGCTTCAAGCACACTTTCGTATTCTTTTGATATAAATAATTCGGGTGCAATTTTACCTACCAGTTCTTCTTCTGAATAGCCAATCATTTTGCAGAAACGGTCATAGGCACGTATAATTCTCTGGTCATTATCAACCTCCAGAAGGCCTAACTCCATATTATCCATAATACTACGGTATTTTTCTTCACTCTTACGAATAGTTTCGGTAGATAAGTGTCTTTGTGTGATGTCGGCATATTCCCAGAGATTTCCCCTGTAAGCCCCCTCTAAAAAAATCGGAATGTAGTCTCGCTCCAATATTCTTCCGTCAGCAGTAGTCAGTTTTTCTTCCACTACTATTTCCTGATTATTCAGCAATTCAGTCATTCGTTGAACAAAACCCTCGGCATCTTCGAACGAATACATGACTTGTGCCAATGACTCTGTATAATTAGTACCTATCAAAGCTTCGGGGGTAGCAGCAATACCAAAAAAATCGCAGAATAATTGATTGACCAGAATCACCTTTCGGTTTTCATCTTCAACCAGTACAGCTTTTTGCAGGTTAGTAATCAAAGCCGCCAAGCGGCCCTGAGTAGTTCGTAGCACATCTCCGGTGTTTTTCTTTTCAGTTATGTCACGAGCAACGGCAGACAGTTCGACAATTCTGTTGTCTTGTTTAAGAAGGTGTACGCTCTGGCCAATCCATACGGTTCTTTGGTCTTTAGCCAGCACAGGGAATTCAGTATATGTACTTCCCTGTTTTTCCTTCATCATGTTCCAGTAAAAATTCACGAGTGGTTCTCTATATTCAGGTAAAACTAATTCGGTAAAATGTTTTCCGATTATTTCTTTTTCATCATATCCCAATACTTGCTCAACTACCGGATTCACAAAAGTAAAATAGCCCTCAGGCGAGATTTTATAAATAATATCTCTTAAAGATTCAATTAATTGCTGATAACGGTTCTCGCTTTGCTGTAGTGCAGCATCTCCTTCTTCTATCTGGCGTTCAAAATTCGCATTTACTTTATGCAACTGTTCTTTTACCTGACTCAACTGCATAGTTTGTTCCTGCAGAAGAGCCTCAGCCTTCATACGAGCATCACGTTCTTGTTCAATCTGTTTCTTCAGAAGTTCTATTTCTTCCATATATTATTTTACAATCACAAAAAATGCGACCACAATCTATAAGACTCATACCCATCAGCCAATCATGAAGAACAAGGTATTTGCTAAGGATTATAGACCCTAAATATTAATTGATTGGTAGCAGTTTTGAAAATATATTGAGAGCACTAAAATTATTATCACATAGATTTCTATTAGAATACTATACACTCCAAATCTATTCTAATACAGCAAAATTTGATTTAAAATCTACACAGTAAAATTGTCTCACTTCGCAAAATCTTTATTGGTACTCCTGAACTGAAAGATTGCAATAAGTATGCCTATTTTTTTAAAACTTGAAATATATTTATTATATGGGCTATTTGTCTGGATTTTTAATAAACTTTTAATTGTTGTATCAAAAGCTATACTTCAGAAATAAGGCGTAATTATAACTTTTCTACCCCCTGAAAGGTTTTGAACAGAGTTACTAAATACCTATAAAACAATTCTTCAAACTCCCTTACTTTATCGCTTCTTACCTGAATCTTATCTATAAAAATTACTATTTCATAGCTAAGTCCAAAAATCAGACAAGCTTTTGTATATATCAATCTCGTTGTATAAAATGTAGATAATACAGATAGTCTTCTTACATTTATCACACTAAAACCAAATATATTCACATTCCTATGAAAAAAAAGCTACACAAACTGTGTTTTTTACTCTGCCTTTTGCTCTCCTTACACGTATCTGCACAGAATACAATCAGAGGAAAAGTTACATCTGCAGATGATGGCACGGCAATTCCGGGTGTCAATGTTACAGCCAAAGGAAAAAATGTTGGAACTGTTACAGATGCTAATGGCGAATACAGCATCTCGGCAACTCAAGGCACTGAACTGATATTCAGTTTTGTGGGGATGGAAACCCAAACCGTATTGGTGCAAAACCAGACTACTATCAATGTTGTAATGACCTCTTCAGCTTCGGCCTTAGGCGAAGTTGTAGTTACTGCCTTAGGGCAGACACAGGAAAAGCGTGCGATTGGCTATTCTATTCAGGCCATTAAAGCAGATGAAATCAAGAATTCGGGTAATCAGAATGTGGTTGGTGCTTTGCAAGGGAAAATCGCCGGAGCTGTTATTACCGGTTCGGGTGGTGCACCGGGTTCCGGTATCAACATTATTCTAAGAGGGGTTACCTCGTTGAGCGGGAATGCTGATAACCAGCCTTTATTTGTAATAGACGGCATTATTATCTCAAACTCAACCAGTGTGGGTAATCCATTACCAAGCGCAGGAAGTAACTCACCTGGTGCAGGAGAACAGTTTGCCAACACCAACCGTGCGGCTGATATTAACCCTGATGATATTGAAAGTATATCTATCTTAAAAGGCCCTTCGGCTACTGCACTTTATGGGTTACGTGCGTCAAACGGAGCTATTATTATTACTACTAAAAGAGGAAAATCAGGTAAACTCAACCTCTCAGTTTCTTCTTCAGTTAGTGCCGATGTATTAGGCAAATCACCCGATATACAAACTACGTTCCTGCAAGGTAGATTAGGCGAATTTATTCCGTTAGGCCCCGGTAGAACACCCTATCAATCATTTGGTCCGGTTTTAGACCCACAGAATACTACTGATAAGATTTATGACAACTTCCGTGGATTTTACAGAACCGGGCTAACCAATAACAACAATATTACATTGACCAAAGGGGGCGATAAAGGCAATATTTATTTGTCTTTAGGGCGTAGCTATCAAGCGGGTATTGTGCCTAATACAGACTTTGGCCGTACTTCTGCCAAAGTAGCCGGGCTCTATAATATTACTAAAAACTTCTCGGTTTCGGCCTCATTCAATTACATCAATTCAGGAGGTAAACGCCCACCTGCCGGAGATAAATCTATCTTTAGTGCCTTAGGGTACTGGCCTAATACTTATGATGTAAACGATTATCTGAATCCGGATGGAACACAGAAAAATATTCTTCCGGGTTTTACAGACAACCCTCGTTATCTGGTTGAAAAAAGTCCTCGCATTGATAAAGTAAACCGCTACATAGCCGATGTTACTTTAAATTATAAAATCACTGACTGGTTATCGGCCAAATATCAGTTAACCTATGATACTTATCACGAGACACGTAGCCGCCAGGTGGATAGTACCTTTGACGTAGGGATACAGGTGAAAGGCTTCCTGGTGAATGAATTTCTGAATTACCGCGAGCTTAACTCAAACTTATATGTAACCGCAACAAAAGATTTCAGCGATAGCTGGAGTGGCTCATTAATGGTGGGAAATTCTTTAGTAAACAGCAAACGTCCTGATAGCTATTATATTCGTGGGGAAGGGTGGAAAACACCATTTACCAATGACCTCAGTTCATACCGGAATCAGCAGACACGTTTTTATTCTCCGGCGCATTATCGCATAGCCAGTTTCTTTGCCGATGCCAAATTGAGTTATAAAGATATTTTATATCTGAATGCAACCGGACGTAACGATATTGTTTCTACCCTACCACAAGCCAATAACTCATTCTTTTATCCGTCATTCAGCGCAGGGTATATCTTCACCGAGCATTTTGCCAGTAATAATACCTTGTCTTATGGTAAATTGCGGGCGTCGTGGGCACAGGTGGGTAAAGGTACTGACCCTTATGTATCGGGCAATTATTTTGACATTACTGATAACTTCCCATTTGGTAATAATGTGCCGGGGTATTTCCGTAGGTCAACAACGGCTGACCCTAACCTGAAGCCTGAACGCACCACTTCTATAGAGTTAGGTACAGAACTACGTTTCTTCAAAAACCGCTTTATGATTGATGCTACTTATTTTACGATGGATAGCCGAGACCAGATTGTAAGGGCTCCGGTTTCAAACGTATCGGGTTATTCTTTCTATTATACCAATATTGGGTTGATTCGCAACAAAGGGGTAGAATTATTGGCTACGGCAAAAATTATCCAGAACAAGGATTTTAGCTGGGATGCTTCCATCAACTGGTCGAAAATGTCGGGTAAAGTCATTGAAATGCCTGCCGAACTAAAAGAGATAGCCTATTATGACAACGTAGTAGGTAGTTTAAGAATCCGTGAGGGCAGTAAAATAGGTGATTTATGGGGATATGATTACAGAAGAGCCCCAGACGGACAATTGATTATTGATGCGAATACAGGCTTCCCTATTACCAGTACAACTTTGACCCAATACGGTAATGCTTTACCTGATTGGCTGGGAGGCTTGACCAATACCTTCAACTATAAAGGTTTAAGCCTATCGGCCTTGTTAGAATGGCGACACGGTGGCGATGCCATTGACTTGGGCGAAAGAAATGCGCTAAGAAGTGGTTCTATCAAACTAACCGAAAGACGATATGAAAGAGTAGTTTTTAATGGTGTAGTTGAGCAAAAAGGCACAGACGGAACCGTAAGCTATGTACCTAATACAAGAGAAGTGTTTTTAGATGATGCCCTGTACAACCCATCTACCTCTACCCGTTTCAATAGCTGGTCGAAACTGAATATTCAGGATGCTTCTTGGGTGCGTCTTCGTACGGTAAGCCTTAACTACTCACTGCCTCAAAGCCTGATTGGTAAGTCAGTATTTAAAAATGGGGTGCGTTTCAGCTTTACCGGAACGAACTTATTCCTGAATACACCCTTCCGTGGATATGACCCGGAGGCATTATCTTTTGGTTCAGGAACCAACATCATTGGTTTTGTAGGCAGAAACAACCCTGCTACCAAAAGCTTTATGTTTGGTGTATCAGCTAATTTCTAATCGAATCCACTTGTAAAAACAATATTCCAATTATTGCAATGAAAAAAGTACAATATATATACACACTTTTAGTGGCCGGGTTCGTGACCCTTTTATCGGGATGTCAGGATTTTCTGGACGTGAACGTTGACCCCACACTAAAATCTGATGCCACAGTACAGGAGCTTTTACCGACTGCGCAGTTTTATACCAGCGAAGCCAGTTATCAGCAAGCCTATTTTGCTGGTCAGTATGCACAACAATTAGGCAGTAACTTAGGCACGAATGGTACTGATGCTTATTATGAGGCCGAAAATGCCACCGGATGGTCAAACTTATACTTATATGTGATTCCGCAATTAAATCTGATTATTCAGAAAGGCACAACCGAAAACAATCCGGCTTATGTGGGTATTGCTAAAACCTTATTGGCTTATAATCTGGGCATTGCTACTGCCAACTGGGAGAATGTACCTTATTCACAAGCCGACCAGAAAAACTTTTCTCCGGCCTACGATAGCCAGCAAACCGTTTATACCACTATTCAGAAGTTGTTAGACGAAGGAATTACTGAACTGGCTAAAAACTCAGGTACAAAACCCGGTGCTGATGATATGATTTATGGTGGCGATTTGGCTAAATGGTCTCGTCTGGCTTACTCATTGAAAGCCCGATATGCCATGCACCAATCAGCTTTAAACCCCCAGACCGCCTCGCAGACAGCCTTAACTGCTTTGCAGAATGCCATGACAAGTAACGCTGACGATTTCCAGTTACAATACAACTCCAAAAACCTGAGCCCCTGGTACAGCCGTGTAGCATTGGCTAACAGCACAGGTAACCTGTCAATTACTTATGGCAGCACCTTTGTTGACTTGATGAATGGAAAGATACAAGGCATTGTTGACCCTCGCCTACCGATTGTTGTGAGCCTGAAAACCGGACAAACTACCTATGCAGGCGTGATTCCGGGTTCAGGAGCAGGTTCAACCGTTGACCTGACTACAAGAGCATGGCATTCAAACATCAATTCGCCGATTGTGATGATGAACTATGCCGAAGTAAAAGCCATAGAAGCCGAAGCAAGATTTCTGGCCAATGGTGGCTCTATCACCTCAACAGGTACTACTACCGAAGCCTACAACGCTTATTTAGAAATTGCCAGAGCTAATATGCAAAAGCTGGGTGTAAGTGCTGAAAATATTAATACTTACTTATCGGCTCCTGTGGTTAATACAGGTGCTGCTAATCTCAGTTTATTACATATTATGCGTGAAAAATACAAAGCGATGTTTCTGATTGGCGATATATGGACCGATGTAAGAAAGTATAATTACCTTGATTTCCCGATGCCACTTAATACCAATCCTGATTTAAATGGTCAGCGTATTCAGCGCATGAAATACCCATCGTCAGAATTAACCAGAAATGCCCAGAATGCAGAGTCCAATCTGAAACAGCCGGGCATAAAAATGTGGGTATTTACCAAATAATCAGGCTTGTCAAAACAGGCATTAAAAATGAAATTATCGATTTTAAATTCAAGAGATATGAAAAATATAAAAGGAATAGTATTCACCTTACTGGCTTTTTCGGCAGTCTTTATCACAGGGTGTTACGAAGAACCCAACTTACTTAGCGAAATAACTACCAGCAAAGGCAAAGTACCACAGATTTCAGTGGTCTGGATAGGTACAACCCGTACTACTACGGCTAATACATCGGTAGTAACCGGACTTACTACTGCGCCGGGTACTACTACTAATTTCAATATTGAATATACATCAGAAGTTCCTGTGAAAGAGTTCAGAGTTTATTGGGCACCTACAGCATCCGGTACACAAACTTTAGTTACCAGTATTCCGGTGGGTACACAAAAATATGATGCTACACTCAGGAATTATGTATTAGCCGTACCGATTACAGCACAGGAAACCTCTAAAACCTCACGTGTTTTCTTTGCTGAAATTGTTTCAGAAAACGGACTGGTTTCGGCTCAAAGGTCAGCAACCTTAACTACTAACTAATATAGATCCGGATATTAAACTATAATTATTCTCCAAAAATCCTGATAGCTACCAGACTGTCAGGATTTTTTATGGACAAATAATAGAGATTAAGGTATTCTGTATGGTTTTTAACAGATTTCTTAGATATTTACAATTCAATTAAACCTAAGTGCAATTTTGGCAACGTTCCCGATAACGTTTGCATAAAAATATCAATCAGGATTAAATATTTTCCTTAGAAATAATAGGTACTTTTACTTTACTGTAGAAGTATAAGAAACTGTATAACTTAATCTCTTTAAATCAAAATGAATTATTTTTTGCAAAGACAAGGCGCTAAAACCGCAGCTTAGCAGAGCTAAGTGAGGATTTTTGCAACGCAGTATTTGCGAAAAAGAATCATTTTGAACAAATAGGATTAAGTTATACAGTTTCAATATTCAATCAACTATCTATTAAGCACAAACCTTGAACTCTTTCGTACATACGGTCTTTGAAAAAACATTAGTAGCCGACAATGAGCTACCCTGGGAAGTAGTCAATGATAAAATCAGGCGAAAAATCATGTCTTATTCTAAAGACCTGATGCTGGTAAAAGTCGCTTTTGAAAAAGGCGGTATTGGCACTATTCACAAGCATCCACATCTGCAAATCAGCTATATTGCCAGCGGTGTTTTTGAAATCACTATTAATGATGAAACCAAAACCCTGAAAGAAGGCGATGTATATTTTGTACCATCTGATGTTTTGCACGGGGCAGTTTGTATAGAAGATGGTGTGCTGATTGATGTCTTTAACCCCATGCGAGAAGATTTTATTTATACTTAACTCTATTCACTCCTATGAAAACCTTATTTTTCATCATTTGTCTTACTTTGGTTGGTTTTTGTGCGTTCAGCCAGTACAATCCCGAAAAACCTGACTTGATGCAGGGGAAATTCTATACCGAAGAACAGGCTGTAAAAGTGCATGAAGATTTAGCTAAACAATACTCGGATAAAAAAAGCTGGGAGAAACACGCCAATCTTATCCGAAAAGGTATTTTAGAGGGTTCGGAATTGGATCAGCTAAAATTGAAGAAACCTACGAATATTACGATACACAGCAAGAAAGAAT
Source organism: Emticicia agri (assembly GCF_004168285.1). Lineage (GTDB taxonomy): Bacteria > Bacteroidota > Bacteroidia > Cytophagales > Spirosomataceae > Emticicia > Emticicia agri. Next base: position 159,898 of record NZ_SEWF01000005.1, read on the forward strand.
TAAATGGTTATAGCGTTGAGAATGTTTCTTTCCAGACCTTAGGAGGTATTTATGTAACAGGCAATCTGTATCATCCGTTGAATCACACCGGAAAAATGGCAGGTATTCTTTGCCCTCATGGACACGGACAAGACCCACGTTTCAAAGAATATACGCAACAGCGTTGTGCTACGCTGGCACGTATGGGAGCAACTGTATTTGCCTACGACATGATTGGCATGGGAGATTCCAAACAATGCGACCACAAAATCCCGAAAGCCGTAAAAGTACAATTAGCTAATGGCATTGCTGCTTTAGATTTCCTGCTGGGTTTGCCGGATATAGATAAAGACAGAATCGGTATGACCGGAGAATCAGGCGGTGGTACACAAACCTTTTTATTAACAGCAATAGACCAGAGAATAAAAGTATCTGTACCTGTGGTAATGGTATCAGGTTATTTCTTTGGTGGGTGTGTTTGCGAGAGTGGTATGCCTGTTCATAAACGCCCTACCCATACTACCAGCAATGTTGAGATAGCGGCTCTTGCTGCTCCTCGTCCCATGATAATGATTTCAGACGGTGGCGACTGGACAAAAAATACACCGGAATTAGAGTATCCTTTTATTAAAAGAATCTACGGTTTCTATGGTGCCGAAAACCAGTTAGAAAACGTGCATCTGCCAAACGAAAAACATGATTATGGTATTTCTAAACGCTTGGCTGCTTATGATTTTTTAGCTAAACATCTGAAATTAGACATCAATAAAGTAAAGGTAAATGGCAAAGTAGATGAAAGTGCCAATGCAGTTTTAACTGCGGCAGATTTAAAGGTATTTGATGAAAAACATCCTTTACCGGCTAATGCCTTAGTGGGAGACGAAGCAGTAATGAAATTATTAAACTAAGCCCGTGATGAAGAAAATTCTTTCAACCTTATTGGCATTATCAGTCTGGGCTTGTAATACTGACACACAGACCAGGGAAACACAAACAACTATGAAATCGGAAGAGACTTTTGGGTATGATTATGATTTTTTGAAAAAATATAAGGAAGTAGTCTTATTAGAGCAAGACAGCATGAAAGTGGCTATTGTAGGCGACTATCAGGCACGCGTGATGACAAGTTCAGCCAAAGGTATGAATGGCTTCAGTTATGGATGGATTAATCATGAGTTTATTGCCTCCGGTAAATTTACACCACACATGAATGCTTTTGGCGGTGAAGAACGTTTCTGGTTCGGTCCGGAGGGTGGGCAGTTTTCAGTCTTTTTCAAAAAAGGGAGTACATTCGACTTCGCTAATTGGCAGACCCCTGCTGAAATAGATACGGTTTCTTATGATTTAGTAGAGAAACAAGCCGATAAGGCCCTATTCTCGAAAGATATGGAATTAGAAAACTATTCGGGTACAAAATTTAAAGTAAACCTGAATCGTGAAATCAGTTTGCTGAACAATGCCGATGCTGAGAAACTTTTAGGCGTTTCACTTAAGGATATAAATTGGGTTGGCTACCAGACTAAGAATGTACTGAAAAATACCGGAGCCGAAGACTGGGATAAATCAAAAGGAGTACTTTCTATCTGGCTTTTGGGTATGATGAAAGCCTCTCCACAAAATACCATTATTATCCCTTATCAATCAGGTAAAGCCGACCAGATTAATGATAGTTACTTTGGCAAAATAGCTGCTGAACGATTGGTAAAAAAAGATGATATACTATTTTTCAAAGCCGATGCGCAATCAAGAGGTAAAATCGGTATTCCTCCGCAAGCTCTGAAACCCGTAGCAGGAAGCTATGACGTAGAAAATAAAATCCTGACGATTGTTCAGTTTGATTATAATGGAGAAACGGACTATGTAAATTCGATGTGGGAGATACAGAAAAATCCGTACAAAGGCGATGCCATTAATGCCTATAATGATGGCAAGAACGATTCAGGCTCACAGATGGGACAATTTTATGAATTAGAGACCTCCTCCCCTGCCATTGCCTTAAAACGCAATGAATCCCTTACGCATACGCAACGGACATTCCATTTTGAAGGAACTGAAAACGCCTTAGATGCCATCAGTAAAAAAATCTTGGGCGTTAACCTATCAGAAGTACCTAAACTCTGACACTAACTTGTGGCGCGAGCTTCCAGCTCGCAGTTTGTAGTCGAATCAATTCTTACTTAAACTCTAAACTAAAGGATAAAACTCCTGGCATGAAAAAATACAAACTACTACTACTTCTTTTCACCATTACAAATATCAGCTACGCACAACCTGATAAAACACTTTGGTATAAAAAACCAGCACAATATTTTGAAGAATCCTTAGTGCTCGGCAATGGAAAATTAGGTGCTACAGTTTTTGGTGGTGTACAATCTGAAAAAATTTACCTGAATGATGCCACTTTGTGGTCGGGTGAGCCTGTGAATGCCCGTATGAATCCCGAAGCATATAAGCATATTCCGGAAATAAGAGAAGCCTTAAAAAACGAAGACTATCAGTTGGCAGATAAACTGTATCGAAAAATACAAGGCAAATACTCCGAGTCTTTTGCCCCATTAGGCACTTTATATATCAATTTTGCCAATGCTGATAATGCACAAAACTATTATCGGGAATTAAATATCAGCGATGCTGTTTCTAAAACGACGTATGAAATTGATGGAGTAAAATATACAAGAGAATACTTTGTCTCTCACCCCGACCAGGTTATGGTAATTAAGTTAAGCAGCAACAAGCCCGACGCACTGAACTTTGACGTTAAGTTTAACAGCTTACTAAAAAACAAGGTTTCAGGAACTGATAATCTGCTGACCGTAAACGGTTATGCTCCTGTAAAAGCAGCGCCTAACTATGTAAATATTCCTGATGCAGTTGTATTTGATGAGAGCAAAGGAACACGTTTTACTACTTTAGCCAAAATCAAAAACAATGGCAGTGGCGAGGTAGTACATACCGATAGCACCATAGGCATTAAAAATGGCACTGACGCACTAATTTTTGTTGCCATAGCTACCAGCTTTAATGGTTTTGATAAAAACCCTGCCACCGAGGGTCTTGATAATCAGGCAATAGCAGCAGCAAATCTGAATAAAGCCTTTGCCAGAACTTATACGCAGTTAAAGCAGGCACATATCAAAGACTATCAAACCTATTTCAATAGAGTTGATTTAAATTTAGGTACTTCACAAGCTCCTATCTTACCCACCGACGAGCGATTGAGACGCTATGCCGAGGGTAAAGAAGACAAGGTTTTAGAAGTTTTGTACTTCCAGTATGGCCGTTATTTATTAATCAGTAGTTCCCGAAGCAAAGGTGTACCTGCCAACCTTCAAGGCATCTGGAATCCATACATGCGTCCGCCCTGGAGTAGTAATTATACCACCAATATCAATGCCGAAGAAAATTACTGGTTGGCAGAAAACACCAACTTATCTGAAATGCACGCACCGCTTTTAGGTTTCATTAAAAATGCATCTGAAACCGGAAAGGTTACTGCTAAAACCTTTTATGGAGTCAACGGCTGGACAGTAGCCCACAACTCTGATATATGGGCGATGAGTAATCCGGTAGGTGATTTTGGCAAAGGCGACCCTGTATGGGCCAACTGGACGATGGGTGGTACCTGGTTAAGCACCCACCTATGGGAGCATTACATTTTTACAAAAGACCTGAATTTCCTGAAAAATGAAGCTTATGACCTCATGCGAGGCGCAGCACAGTTTTGTCTGGAGTTTATGATTGAAGATAAAAACGGACATCTGATTACCTCCCCTTCTACCTCTCCTGAAAACAAATATGTCAATTCGGCAGGTTATAAAGGCGCTACACTTTATGGGGGTACTGCCGACCTTGCCATGATTAGAGAGTGCTTTGAACAAACCATCAAAGCCGCTAAAATACTGAATACTGACGCTGAATTCAGAGGAAAATTGGAGCAGGCATTAGCTAAGCTTTATCCTTATCAGATTGGCAAAAAAGGCAATCTACAGGAATGGTACTATGATTGGGAAGACGAAGACCCGAAACACCGCCACCAGTCGCATTTGTTTGGTTTGTTTCCGGGCAACCATATTACCCCTGAAAAAACACCTCTGTTGGCCGATGCCTGCCGAAAAACCTTAGAGATAAAAGGCGATGAAACCACAGGTTGGTCTAAAGGTTGGCGCATTAACCTCTGGGCAAGGCTTTGGGACGGCAATCATGCCTATAAAATGTATCGTGAGTTATTGCACTATGTAGAGCCTGATGGTGTAAAAACCAACTATTCCCGTGGAGGCGGCACTTACCCTAATTTATTTGATGCGCACCCACCTTTCCAGATTGATGGGAATTTCGGTGGCGCAGCTGCTGTAGCTGAAATGTTGGTACAGTCAGACGAAAATCAAATTCTTTTATTGCCTGCTTTACCCGACGACTGGGTAACTGGCTCGGTAAAAGGTTTATGTGCCAGAGGAGGTTTTGAAATTTCAATGACATGGGCCAATAAGTCTATCAAGACCCTGACTATTTTCTCGAAAAAAGGTGGAGAAACCACGCTTCTTAACGGCAAGAAATCAAAAAAAATCAACCTGAAAGCAGGGCAGAAATTGAATGTAACCTGGTAATATCAAACTGCCCTGTAATTATTCATATTTATTATTTCTGATAATGAAACTTACAAAATTATTGGTTATTCTATTTATCAGTAGTCTGAGTAGTCTGGCACAAAAACCTTATTCTGTTCAGATGGCAGAGTCGTTTATGACATGGTACAAAGACTCTATTGCTGTTAAACCTAATAGACCTGCGGCCTGGGACTACGAACAAGGATTAATGCTGAAAGCCCTCGAAAAAGTATGGTATCGAACCGGAGACGGAAGATATTTTGAGTATATCCGTAAAGACCTTGACCGCTATGTGCAAAAAGATGGCAGTATCCGCACCTATCCTTACAATGATTTCAATCTCGATAATATTCCTACCGGCAGGGCTTTGTTGATGCTTGCGCAGCAAACCCAACCCGACAAAGAAAAATATATTAAAGCCGCTAATCAATTATGGAAACAAATTGAAAATCAACCCAAAACCAAAGAGGGTGGGTATTGGCATAAACAAAGGTATCCCTACCAGATGTGGTTAGACGGGCTGTTTATGTGTGAGCCTTTTGCAGCTGAATACAGCAAGTTATTCAATAAACCTGAGCATTTTGATGAAATTGCCAAACAATTTGCCCTGATAGAAAAATATGCGGTAGATGAACAAACAGGCTTGGTTTATCATGGCTATGACGAAAGCCGGGAGCAAAAATGGGCAGATAAAAAAACCGGACTTTCGCCACATTTCTGGAGCCGTGCCATTGGTTGGTATGCTATGGCTCTGGTAGATGTATTGGATTATTTCCCTGAACATAACCCCGAAAAAGCCAATCTTATTAAATACCTGCAAAGATTGGCTCCTGCCTTGGTAAAATATCAGGATGCCAAAACAGGCGTATGGTATCAGATGACTACGCAAGGAACCAGAAAAGGCAATTACTTTGAGGCATCCGGGTCATGTATGTTTGTATATGCCTTAGCGAAAGGTGTACGACAAGGGTATTTAGACCCAAAATATCTGACAGCAGCTAAAAAAGGCTATGCAGGCATATTGAAAGAGTTTGTAGAAAAAGAAAAAGATGGCACCATCAGTCTTAATAAAACTGTGAGTGTAGGAGGCTTGGGTGGTAATCCCTACCGTGATGGTTCTTATGAATATTACCTGAGTGAGCCTATTCGTAAAAACGATTTAAAAGGCGTAGGACCGTTTATTTTTGCCAGTGTAGAAATGGAAATTGCCAACGAAAATACCCTTGGCAAAGGTAAAATAGTTGCAGTAGATGGACATTTCAACAATGAGTTCAGAAAAGATTTGAATGGCAATCAGGAGAACTTCCACTATACATGGGAAGACCGTATGCACTCAGGTTTCTGGGTATGGGGAAAAATCTTTAATGAATTAGGTGCCAGAACAACTACCATTAAAACCGCACCAACTGCCGAAAACCTGAAAGACGTGAATGTGTATATCATTGTTGACCCTGATACCAGAAAAGAAACAGCCAAACCGAATTTTATTCAGGCCGATGCTATTAAAAATATAAGTGACTGGGTAAGCAATGGGGGTGTATTAGTTATGATGGCGAATGATACAGCCAACTGTGAACACAAAAACTTCAATCTGTTAGCTAAAGAATTCGGTATTCAGTTCCTGCCCAAAAATATCAATATGGTGCAAGGTACACAATGGGAACAGGGACGTCTGGATATTCCGGCTAATAATCCTGTTTTTAAAAATACAAAGGCTGTTTATATCAAAGAACTTTCACCACTTGCCCTAACCGGCTCTGCAAAAGCTATATTGAGTGATAAAGGGGAGGTAATTATTGCAGTAGCAAAAGTGGGCAAAGGGACTGTTTTTGCCGTAGGAGACCCCTGGCTATACAATGAATATACCGATGGCCGACGCATTCCTATTGTGTATGAAAATTTCAATGCCGCTAAGGATTTGGCGACGTGGTTGTTACAACAAAGCCCTAAGAAATAAATATATTCATATTTTATTAATGCAAAAGCCGACTTGAGTCGGCTTAGGTACAAAATACAACCTTTGTTACTTTAGCCACCGAATTCATTCGGTGAACTTTTTATGATTATAAAGTCATTCTTCCTTAAATTCTATTTTGTCAAAATAGTATTAAAAAAAGAAAAATTAGGGCAGAATAAATTAATTGAAACTAAATAGTTTTGCTGAATCAATATTTTATAATTATCAGGAACAGAGCAAAGGACTGAAATTCCTTGTGTCGTTCTTCAAAATTTAGCCTTTCAGAGAGCATGAAACCGTTTTTAGACGAAGATTTTTTGTTGCAAACCAAAACCGCCCGCACACTCTACCATGAGTTTGCGAAAGATATGCCTATCATTGATTACCACAATCACTTGCCTCCTGACCAGATTTTAGGAGATAAAGTATTCAAAAATATCACTGAAATATGGCTGTATGGCGACCATTATAAATGGCGTGCCATGCGTACTAATGGAATCAATGAAAAATACTGCACGGGTGATGCCTCTGATTACGAAAAATTTGAGAAATGGGCTGAGACCGTACCTTATACCATGCGTAACCCGTTGTATCACTGGACACACCTTGAATTACAACGCTATTTTGATATAAAGGACACGTTAAGTCCGGCAACAGCTAAAAAAATTTACGACATCAGTTCAGAAAAAGTCAACTCTCCTGAATTTTCGGTAAGGAATCTGCTTCGTAAAATGAATGTAAAAGTAGTTTGTACAACCGATGACCCATTAGATTCATTAGAATACCACCAGAAATTAAGAGAAGCAGGTGATTTTGAAATAAAAGTACTTCCGGCATTCAGACCTGACAAGTTTATATTGATTGACAACCCTAATTTCCCGACTTATATCCAGAAATTAGGAGCGATTGTCAATTTTGAAATACAATCATTTGAGGACTTACTAAAAGCACTTCGCCAGAGAGCAGATTTCTTTGCTTCGCAAGGCGGTCAAATCTCAGACCACGGTTTAGAACAAATCTATGCCGCCGATTTCACACCGGAAACCGCCGATAGTGCCTTTAAAAATGCCCTTGCCGGAAAAACCCTCTCAGAAGCAGAAGCACTGATTTTTAAATCAGCTATTCTGCACGAATTAGGTAAAATGTATGCCGAATTAGGCTGGACACAACAGTTTCATTTAGGAGCGTTGCGCAATAATAACAAGCGTGCCATGCGCCTTTTAGGTCCTGATACAGGTTGGGACTCTATCGGCGACTGGTCACAGGCAATCGCCTTATCTAAGTTTTTAGGGAAATTAGATGAATACGACCAGTTAGCCAAAACCATTATTTATAACCTGAATCCCCGGGATAATGAGTTAATTGCCACAATGGTGGGTAATTTCAATGATGGCTCAATGGCCGGAAAAGTTCAGTTTGGCTCGGGTTGGTGGTTCCTCGACCAGAAAGATGGCATGGAAAGACAAATCAATGCCTTATCAAACATGGGTCTTTTAAGCCGCTTTATTGGCATGTTAACAGATTCGCGCAGTTTCTTGTCATTTCCTCGTCACGAATATTTCCGCCGCATCCTTTGCAATATTTATGGCAATGACATCGAAAACGGTGAGTTACCTAACGACATTCCGTGGATTGGTGAAACTATACAAAACATTTGCTATAACAACGCCAAAAACTATTTTGGCTGGTAACTGATAGTTCTATGAAACGCTTTGTTATTCTTTTTTGTCTGATTGCTTGTCAGGTTTCGGCACAAGTATCTACTACAAAGCCCTGGGCTTACTGGTGGTGGATGGGTAGTGCCGTTACAAAAGAGGGAATCAGGCAAAACCTACAGGAATATGCCAAAGCGGGTTTTGGTGGTATGCACATCATTCCAATTTATGGCGTAAAAGGAGAAGAAAGCAAGTTTTTACCCTTTCTATCAAAAGAATGGTTAGATATGCTTGATTTCACCTTGCAGGAAGCTAAGAAAAATAATTTAGGCATTGACCTCACCTTAGGGACAGGTTGGCCTTTTGGTGGTAAAAATGTATCTGTTCAAGATGCAGCCCAAGCCTTTAAAATACAGGAACAAGGCGGCAAGTACACACTTACCTTTGCCCCAACCAATCAGAAAGTAAAAAGAGCCGCACCGGGTGGTGAAGGATTAGTGGTTGACCCTTTCAACAAAGCGGCTATAGAACGCTATCTGCAAACTTTTAAAGAGGCTTTCGGACAAAAAAATTATCCTGTCCGTGCTTTTTATAATGATTCCTACGAAGCCTATGGTGCTAACTGGACAGCAAATTTCTTTCAGAGATTCAAAGAACTCAGAGGATACGATTTAGCCAGGCACCTCGATGTATTGGCTAAAGAAAAAGCAGAAACCGAAAGAGAAAAACTCATTTGGGGAGATTATAATGAAACTCTCTCAGATATTCTTCATGATGATTTCACCAAAACATGGGTAAACTGGTCGAAAAAACAAGGTAAAATTACCCGTAACGAAGCCCACGGCTCACCTGCCAATATTTTAGATTTATATGCTATTGCCGACATTCCCGAAACAGAATTTTTCGGCAGTAAACCTTATGATATTCCGCTGTCTCGCATTGACCCTGATTATGAGGAAAAACGCTTTGGCGTACCTGATGCCCTGGTTTTGAAATTGGCTTCTTCTGTAGCCCATGTAACAGGTAAAAAGTTAGTGAGTTCAGAAACAGCCACCTGGCTCGGCAACCATTTTAAAGTATCACTTTCGCAAGTCAAACCTATTATTGATGAGTCATTCACTGGGGGAGTTAATCATGTTTTTTATCATGGACTCCCTTATTCGCCACCCAATGAACCATTTCCGGGTTGGTTGTTTTATGCCTCTACCAATTTCAATCAACAAAGTCATTTCTGGGAATACCTGCCTGAATTGAACCATTATATTGCCCGTTGTCAGGAAAAACTGCAAAACAGCAAGCCGAATAATGATATTCTGATGTATTTCCCTATCTATGATTTATGGCAATCAGTGGGTAATAAAGCTAAAACGCATGCAATAGACGTACACGCCATTATGAGAGATGGCATGCTGAAATCTGCTTTTGGCGATGCGTGTAAAGAATTAGTTAATCATGGTTACAGTTTCGATTTTATTTCTGACTTACAACTCAAAAATGCTCAGATTGCCAAAAAACAGTTGATTACACAAGGAAAACAAGCCTACAAAGCAATCGTGGTTCCTCCTATGCAATATCTTCCGGTAGAAACATTAGTTTATTTAGATAAATGTAAAAGCGCAGGAATCCCCGTATTTTTTGTAAATCAGTTGCCACAATCTACCACAGGTTTTCATGAATGGGACACACGCCAGAAGCAATTTGAACAACTCTTATCTAAATTTAATACAAGCATTAGTTCAAATATCATTGAGAGTTTAAAGTCAGCTAAAATCAGACAAGAGTCAATGGCTGAATCGGGTTTATCATTTATCCGTAAGAAAAATGCAACGGGTGCTGTGTACTTTGTCAGCAACTTAGGTAATCAGTTTCAACAAGGCAATATTCAACTGGCAACTACGGCACAGGCTGTCAGATTATATGACCCACTCCATCAGAAAAGTATGTGGGTTTCAGTCAAAAAAGTCAATAACAATCTGATAGAAATACCTTTGACACTTTTTGGAGGAGAAAGTGTATTTATTGAAACCTTCAATCAAAAACCTGCCAGTGCTAAAGTATCTTCAGGCAAAAAGGCAGTTGAAACCATCACCTTGAAAGGTAACTGGAAAGTAGATTTTGTAAAAGGGCAGCCTTTTATCCCTAATTCGTTCCAGACCGATAGTCTGCAATCATGGGTTAATATGACTGACTCGACAGGTCAATACTTTAGCGGCACAGCGCATTATCAATTGCAATTCAGCTTAGATAAAAGCCAGATTAAAAACGGCTATTTAGATTTAGGCGATGTAAGAGAAATGGCAATCGTGAAACTCAATGGCAAAGACTTAGGCAAATACTGGTCTTTACCTTTCAGGGTACCATTTACAGCAGACATGTTAAGTACCACTAATAGATTAGAAATAGAAGTAACCAATCTATCGGCTAACCGGATTAGGTATTTAGACAAAACAGGAGTAAATTGGAAGAAATTTTATGACACCAATATGGTGGACATCCGTTATCAACCCTTTAATTCGGCTAAATGGCAACCCGTTCCATCAGGATTGTTAAGCCCTGTAAAATTAGTTTTTGAACAATAATCCATCACTGAAAGGAAGAGAACCCTTTCCTGAACCTAATCTTTTTTAACCCTATAAACTATGGAAAAAATCGGAAAGTATCGTTGGACTATCTGTAGTCTTCTTTTTATTGCTACCACTATTAATTACCTCGACCGAAACGTAATCTCTTATTTAAAACCTTATCTGGCCGAAGCCTTTGGCTGGACCCCTACACAGGAAGTAAACGACTACGCCAACATTGAGTTAGCCTTCAAATTTGCCTATGCCTTCGGGATGTTTTTTGCAGGTGGCTTTGTTGATAAATTCGGAACAAAATTAGGTTATGCTATTGCAACCGGGCTTTGGAGTGTGGCGGCTGTTGCTCATGCCTTTTGTACAGGCACTTTGGGTTTTATTGTTGCCCGTATTTTTTTAGGAGTTACCGAAGCCGGAAACTTTCCTGCGGCTATTAAAGCAGTCGCCGAATGGTTTCCTCAAAAAGAAAGAGCTTTAGCTGCCGGTTTTTTCAATTCAGGCACTAATATCGGTGCTATTATAGTACCTTTAAGTGTACCCCTGATTGCTGAAACCTGGGGTTGGCAATGGGCATTTATTCTGACAGGGGTTATTGGTTTTGGCTGGCTCATTTTATGGTTTATTTATTATGAAGTACCAGAAAAACAAAAACGCTTATCAAAGGCCGAATACGATTATATTCAGTCTGATAAAGCAGAACCTGTTTCACAAGAAAGCGTCCCGTGGTCAAAACTTCTGACTTATCGTCAGACTTGGGCGTTTGCTATTGGTAAATTCCTGACCGACCCTGTATGGTGGTTCTATTTATTCTGGTTACCTGACTTTCTGATGAAAGAATATGGTCTTTCTAAAACCGAAGTTGCCTGGCCCTCAGCATTAGTATATATCATTGGCAGTATCGGAAGTATTGCCGGAGGATGGTTACCTTTGAGCCTGATTAATAAAAAATGGCCTGCTTTCAAAGCACGTAAAACCAGTATGCTTATCTATGCCTTTGCGGTATTGCCTGTATTATTCTCACAATATTTAGGTGCCATTAATATGTGGCTGGCTGTATTGGTAATTGGTATTGCGGCATCAGCCCATCAGGCATGGAGTGCTAATATTTTCACTACGGTATCAGATATGTTCCCTAAAAAAGCAACGGGTTCTGTAACAGGTATTGGTGGGATGTTTGGTGGATTAGGGGGTATTTTATTGACCTGGTTAGTCCAGAAAAATATGTTTGTTTATTATACCGAAATAGGGCAAATCCAGACTGGCTACTTCATTATGTTTTGTATTTGTGGGGGTGCTTATTTATTAGCATGGCTTATCATGCACTTCCTGGTACCTACTATGAAAAAAGTAGACTTATAATAAAAAACCTGTTTTGCTATTCAACCAAAATAAAAGTTTACCATGAGAAAAATTTTTGTATTAGTTGTACTCCTATGTATTACTCAATTTTCTTTCGGGCAAGATATAAAAGCCACTATTGAAGATTTAGAAAGAAAACGCTTTGCCGCACAGGTTGCCAAAGATGGAGATTATCTGAATAAAATCTTCGCTGATGATTTAATATATGTACATTCGAGCGGAAAAAAAGATAATAAAGAGGCCTATGTTGCGTCGGTTCTGAATGGAGGTAGTGTCTATTCAAAAGTAGATATAGAAGACATAACCGTAAGAGCCTATAATAAAGACCAGACAGCCGTTGTGAACGGAACCGTTCTGATTACGCAACCACCTGTTGATGGTAAGCCTGTGCTTTTACACTTGCGCTATCTGGTTGTTTATACCAAAGATAGCAAGAAAGGCTGGCAATTAAACTCGTGGCAGTCTTCAAGGTTACCAAATTAAATTAGTCAAGCTCAACGTTCATCGTAGATAAATACTCACCCAAATTCATTTGGATTCCTTCAATCAAATCAATGGTTTTGTTCCAATCCACAATTCTCCAGTCTTGATGTGGTTCAGCAATCCAGATGGTTTGGGTGGTAGTAAAAACCCAAATCAGTTTTTCTACGCCAAACTCTAATAAACGCTTTGTTTTTTGAGTAACATATTGATTATCAGTGATATTACTATTATCAATATTGGTATCTACTTCGACTTGTAGCATAGGAGCTACTTCAAGGTATTTTTTCGTAAAAACAGGTATCTGGCCAGTTTTATAAACCATTATATCGCCTGATAAATTATTTTTATGGCTCAAATGCAGACCTACTTCTCCTGTAAGGGGCAAGTATAACTTTTCATCAAGGTTTTTTATGAGCAATTTTTGTATGAATAATATAATCAAGCCTTGTAGTCCACTTGAGCCCATAATTTCCTCTAAAGTTTTATTTCCATTCAGAACACTTTTATATCCTTTATAATAAATGGGAGTTCCGTTTAATACTTCCTTTACCAGATATTCAGGAATTTTTCTCTCTCGTTTTTTGGGAGTTAAGAGCGTCGTTTCCATACTATTTTATTTTATCTTTGACAAAAATACCAAAAAACAGCTATAACCCTACCATCAATGAAAAAATTAGCTTCTCTATCAGGCTTCTTGTTACTCTTTCTACTGACCGGAGTGAATGCCCAGATACCGCAAGTACTGACACAAGCCAAAACAGCCGAAGAAGCAGGTTTTTCGAGTGAGAAGTTGAAGCGATTAGATACTCACTTTCAGGAAATTATAGACAAAGGTATTGCCCCCAATGTAGTTACATTGGTAGCTCGTAAAGGCAAAATTGTGCATGAAAAAGCCTTTGGATATAGTAATTTAGAACATAAGACTCCACTCAAAAAAGATGATATTTTCAGGATTGCCTCTCAATCGAAACTGATTACGACTGTTGGCTTGATGATGCTGTTTGAAGAAGGTAAGTTCTTTTTAGACGAACCTATCTCTAAATATATTCCTTCGTTCAAAAACGCTAAAGTACTGGTAAGTTATGACGAAAAAGACCGTAACAAGTATATTACTCGCCCGGCTAAATCTTCTATTACCATCCGCCAGTTACTAAGCCATTCAGCAGGGATTCCTTACGAGCACCCTTTGCAGGAATTGCCCGAATTTAAAGTACCGTTCTTTTGCTCGGTTGAGAATGATATGCTGAAAGATGTGGTAGATAAGATAGCTGTCCGTCCGCTCCTGTCAGACCCCGGCACACAGTTTACTTACGGGCTTAATACCGATGTAATAGGCCGCTTGATTGAAGTGCTTTCGGGAATGTCGTTTGATGAGTACTTACGTAAAAAAGTACTCAATCCTTTGGGCATGAATGATACATACTTTTACTTACCTGCCGATAAAGCCAGCCGATTGGTTGAGTTATACTCTAAAGGTAGCACCGCAGATAATCTGACTTTACACACCAACGAAACTTATCGGAAATTTGCCGTAACCGGACAACAAACCTATTTCTCCGGCGGAGCAGGTTTAGTAAGTACAATTCAGGATTATGCCAGAATATGCCAATTGATATTAAACAAAGGGGAGTTCAATGGCAAAAAACTATTGAGTAGAAGTACCATAGACTTAATGGCAAGAAATCAGATAGGCGAAAGTTTTGTATGGGACAGGCAGGATAAGTTTGGTTTAGGCTTACAGATTATTACCCCCGAATCGCATTATGGCGATAACGCAACGCCCGGCTCACTTACCTGGGGTGGTATGTATTGTTCAGAATATACCATCGACCCTAAAGAAGACCTGATTCTTCTGGTTTTTACTAATGTTCAACCTTATGCGCATTATTCTGATATTGTGCGTAAATTCAGGATTCTGGTATATCAGGCACTTTTGTAGATTTATCATCTATGCAAAGTCTTTTGAGGTGCTTTGTAAAGCAAACGACCTGTTATCGTTTTGCAAAGTCCGATTTTCTGACGAACTTTGTCCCTCTCGACATTATCTATTATTTCAATAAAAATGGCACATCCGTTAGAAGGAGTAGGTGTAGCTTTAATAACACCATTTAATGAACAGCACGAAGTTGATTTTGAGGCTTACGGTCGGCTGCTCGATTTTACAAGCACAGGTGGGGTAGATTATTTTGTTGTACAAGGTACAACAGGAGAAACCTCTACTACTTCTGCCAAAGAAAAGACTGATTTACTAAAGTATACAAAGGAACATAATCCCAAGAACCTGCCAATAGTTTATGGTTTGGGGGGCAACAATACCAAAGCAGTTTTAGAAACCATCAAGGCTACTGATTTATCAGGCGTTACAGCTATTCTATCGGTTTGTCCTTATTATAACAAGCCTCCGCAAGCCGGGCTGATTGCTCACTTTACAGCAATTGCCGATGCCTCTCCGGTGCCGGTTTTGCTCTATAATGTTCCGGGACGTACAGTGATTAGTTTACAAATTCCGACGATTGTTGAATTAGCCAAGCATCCGAATATTATTGGGATTAAAGATGCCAGTACCATCGAAAACGCACAGGAATTAGCCAAACGTTGTCCGGAAGATTTTCTTTTATTATCTGGTGATGATAATCTGGTTACTACGTCTGTCAGCATAGGCTTCAGAGGAGTTATTTCAGTCATTGCCAATGCTTTTCCGAAAGAATTTGGTGAATTGACCTGGGCAGCCCTGAATGGCGATTTTGACAAAGCCGCTGAAATACAGAAAAGATTTATCGATTTTGACACCCTGCTTTATACCGAATCCAATCCGGTTGGTATTAAAAAATGCCTTGAAATTAAAGGTATTTGTAGTTCAGAAGTACGCTTGCCATTGGTAAAGGCTTCTGATGCTTTAGGAGTAAAATTAGAAAAAGCCATGAATGCCGAGGGCTTCTGGCAATAAGAAAACATATATTTATTATTGTAAAGGTGAGTCAATCTCACCTTTTTCAATTTTATAGGTAGTCAGTGCTTCTCTTACAGTAATGCTGATTTCAAAGCCAAGAATTAGAATAAGTGCAATCAGGTATAGCCATACCATCAATGCGATCAATGTGCCTATTGAGCCGTAAAGTTTATTATAGGAGTTAAAATTAGCCAGATAAAATGAAAAAAGGTTAGTGGCTAAAATCCCGAGGAAAGACGATATAAAAGCACCCACATTGAAGAACTTCAGCCTTTTATGAACTGCGGGCGCAAAATAGTAGATAACACAAATACCAAAATAAAAAATCAGAAAGATGCCGCCATACCTCACTACCTGAAATAAGTAAAATGTAAAGTTTTCGTTCAGCAAACCTTTACCAAACAGAAAATCAATGATAATTCGTCCAACAACTAAGATTACAATAGCACAAACCATTACAATAATCAATAATACCGTCAGAAAAAGCGCAATTAGTCTGGCTTTCAGGTAATTCCGTTTTTCTTTTACATGCAATGCCATATTAAAAGCACGCATCAGTGCCATCATGCCATTGGTAGCGGCAAAAACCGTGAAGAAAAAACCAAACGATAATATATCGCTCCGCTTTCTGCTTACAATATCCTGTATAGTTAGTGAGGTATTTTCATAAATCCCTCGCGGCATGGCATCCTCCAGAAAATCCATAATCAACTTGTCAAGATGGTTGATTGGAATAAAAGGAATCAGGGTAAATAAGAAGATAATTCCCGGAAAAACAGCTAATAAAAAACTATAGGAAACCGAGGCCGCACGCTGGTCAATATCAAAAGTTATAATTTTTTCCCAAAGAATTTTCAACAAATTATAGAGTGAAACAGTTGTGTTCCATAGATAGATGCTTTTAAGGAAGTCTTTCAGGCGTTTCAAATGAATAGCTCTTTGGTCTTTTTACAAAAATACAAATTTACTTGAATAACTATTTACATGCCAATTTTCATGAATTTCTACAATATTGCAATCTACACAAATTAAGAAAAATTAAGCGTGCGTATAGGCAATAAAAGTTCATATTTTTGCATTGTAGCTTTACACAATTTATAAAACCGATAATCTTATGCGATATAACATACTCTGGGCAGACGACGAGATTGATTTACTAAAACCATACATAATTTTTCTACAAGGCAAGGGCTATGATGTTACTCCAGTACCAAGCGGAGCCGATGCCATTGACAAAGTAGAAACCGAGCGTTTTGATGTAGTTTTTTTAGATGAAATGATGCCCGGCATGACAGGGCTCGAAACACTTTCACAGATAAAACTCCTCAAACCAAATCTGCCCATAGTCATGATTACAAAGTCGGAAGAAGAGCGAATTATGGAAGATGCCATTGGCTCAAACATTGCCGACTATCTCATAAAACCGCTTAATCCGAACCAGATTCTGCTTTCAGTAAAAAAGATTCTTGAAAATAAACGCCTGATTTCAGAAAAAACCAATTTAGGTTACCAACAGGATTTCCGAAATCTGGCGATGCAATACAACGACCGTATCGGGCATCAGGAGTGGGCAGAAATCTATAAAAAACTGATTTACTGGGAGCTCCAGCTTGACCGCTCGGAAGATAAAAGCATGGAAGAGGTTTTTGGTATGCAAAAATCAGAAGCCAATTCTAATTTCTGTAAATTCATTGAAGAAAATTACGAAGACTGGCTCAATGACCCTAAAGCCGATAAGCCTTTACTTTCGCACCAATTAATGAAGAAAAAGGTTTTCCCTTTGGTGCAGTCAAATTCTCCCCTGTTCTTTTTGTTAATTGATAATCTGCGTTACGACCAATGGAAAGTACTTGAAGAGGTAATTAACGATTATTTCAACGTAGAAGAAGAAAGCGATTATTACGCTATTCTGCCTACGGCTACTTCTTATGCCCGTAATGCCATTTTCTCGGGGCTGATGCCTTCTGATATGGCCAGACAACATCCAGACCTCTGGGTAAACGATGAAGGCGAAAACGAAGATGCACTCAACAATAATGAAGCTGAGTTTCTGAAACGCCAGATTGATAAAAGTCGCCTGAATATCAGTTTCTCTTACCACAAAATTTTAAATACAAATCAGGGCAAGAGTTTGGTTGATAACTTTAATAACTTATTAAAAAACCAACTCATAGCCATTGTTTACAACTTTGTTGACATGCTTTCGCATGCCCGTACAGAAATGGGAATGATTAAGGAACTGGCGCCTGACGAGTCGGCTTATCGTTCAATTACGAGGTCATGGATTGAACACTCACCATTATTAGATTTATTGAAAAAAATTTCAGAGAAAAAAGGCCGACTGGTAATTACAACCGATCACGGGATGATTCGGGTACGACACCCGAAAAGAATTGTTGGCGATAGAAACGTAAATACTAATTTGCGCTACAAGCAAGGGAAAAACCTGAATCTGGACGATAAAGACGACCATGTGCTGGTAGTAAGAAAACCTGAGGTATTTATGTTACCCAAGCCTAATGTATCAACAGCTTATTTCTTTACGATGGAAGATTATTTCTTTGCGTATCCGAATAACTATAACCACTATGTGAGCCATTATAAGGATACTTTTCAGCATGGAGGAATTTCGATTGAAGAAATGATAGTTCCATTTGCTTACCTGACTGCAAAATAGAAACTAAAATGAGAGCCTTACTTTGCATATTCTTTTGTACGGTTTTGTTTGAGGCTGTTGCGCAGGAACAACAGCCTAAATACATTGAAGATAAATACTCCTATTTTATTGCCTTAAATTTAGGGAATGCCCTTGGTAGTTACCGCACCGTATTGAAAGAAGGTAATAAGGCAGGCACCAAGTTTGGGCTGACCGGAGGTGTTTTGTTTAATCCTTATGGCCGAAAAAAGGCTTCTCCTGTGTTTTACGGGGCTGAAGTTGGTTTTCAGGGAGATGGTCGGGAAGACCCGATTACTACTTACAGCGGAGACTTTCGTGTGAGTAATACCTCTTACTGGATTAATGGATTGACACGGTATCGCCCTATTCTCTGGAGTTCAAAAATTAATCCTTATATGGATGCGTTTTTCGGAGCAAAAATTATTCAGACTTTACTGGTAGAACAATTAAATGAAGAAGACTCTGAAACCCTGGAACGATGGACTAAAGTAACGCCCAATTATGGATTAGGTGTAGGTGTAGGTATTAAGTTATTCGGCAATATGAAAAATAGCTATTTAGACATAGGTGTATATTATCAGCAAGCCGAAGCTACTAAAATTGTGAAACCTAATACGGTAGAGATTGACACTAATTTTGAGTATAAAAGTAAACAGGTATTGACAACAACCAACCAGTGGGTGGTTAAAGTGGGGATTACCGGATTTAACTAAGGTTTCCTAAAGACTTTCTGATAAATCCTGTACTAATCCTTTATCGCAATACAGGGTGCGTCGTGGATAACGTTCTATCAATTCAAAATCGTGGGTAGCCATCAATACTGCCGTTTTCGATTTTTCATTAATATCCATAAATAATTTCAGAATTTCCACCGACATTTCGGCATCAAGGTTACCTGTTGGCTCATCAGCTAACAATATCTGTGGCTGATTCAACAAGGCACGGGCAATGCCTACCCGTTGCTGTTCGCCTCCTGATAACTGATGAGGCATTTTTGCAAGAATATGCGGCAGATTCACTAAAGTTAATACTTCGTTTATCCTCACGTTCATTTCTTCTTTATCTTTCCAGCCCATCGCTTTCAGATAAAATATGAGGTTTTTCTCTATATTTCTATCGCCTAATAGCTGGAAATCCTGAAAAACTATTCCTATATTTCTTCTCAAATAAGGTATCTGTGAGCGCTTCAACGCATGAAGTTCATAACCTGCCACTACCCCTGAGCCTTTTTCAAGCCAGAGGTCTGCATATAACGTCTGTAAAACCGAAGATTTTCCGCTACCTGTGCGCCCAATTAAATACACAAACTCACCTTTATGAATAGTAAAATTGACTGCTGACAACACCAGTTGGTCTCTTTGATAAATATAGGCATTCTGCAGAAAAATAACGGGTTCCATGTGTCGGGCATTAATATTCTATCAATAGTAAGCAGTTTCTGCTAAATGCGGCAAAAACTGCTTAATATTGCTTACAAAAACTTATTTCTGGTTTACTTTGGCATGGTCGGCTAAGAATTTTGCCAGACCACTGTCAGTAAGCGGGTGATTCAATAAAGCTAAAATTGCTGAAAGAGGGCCTGTCATTACATCAGCTCCGATTTTAGCACACTGAATAATGTGCATAGGATGGCGAACCGAAGCAGCTAAAATCTGTGTTTCGTATCCATAGTTATCATAAATTAAACGAATATCTTCAATCAAGGTCATACCGTCAGTTGAAATATCATCTAAACGGCCAACAAATGGTGATACATAGGTTGCACCTGCTTTAGCTGCTAACAATGCCTGACCCGGTGAAAATACCAAGGTACAGTTGGTTTTAATACCTCTTTCCGAAAAATATTTGATAGCTTTAATTCCATCTTTTATCATCGGTATTTTTACTACTATCTGCTCATCTATTTCGGCCAGTTCTTCACCTTCGTTAATCATCTCTTCGTATTTGGTCGAGATTACTTCTGCGCTTACATCACCATCCACAATCTCGCAAATAGCCTTATAGTGGCGCATTACATTGTCTTTTCCGGCAATACCTTCTTTTGCCATTAACGATGGATTGGTAGTAACACCATCAAGCACACCAATGTCTTGTGCTTCTTGTATTTCTTTAAGGGAGGCGGTATCGATAAAAAATTTCATAGAACATTTAGCCCCATATCCGAAAAACCGGAAGATTTTGTTAGGACTTTCATGCCTTTGGGGGTTAGCTACATGAAAGTAGTGGTTTATATTTGAACAATTGCTACGAGCCAAAAACAAAAAAAGGCAAATTCACCGCTCAACCACAATACCCTTGCTTCGGTCAAGACCTGGGGGATTCAGCAGGAGCTGGTAATTTGCCGCTGCAAAGGTAAGAAACTTTTCTTCTCTCTACAAATGGTTTTAGAAAAAAGACTGATTTGATAAGTAAAAACAACTATACCTTTTGATAATTTTTAAAGGTTAAAAAGTTAATTAAAAGACAATTATCTTATTAAAAAATAATATCTTTGAAAATTATAAGTGAATATACTTATTAATTGTCAACCATTAGATATAACCATAAAAACTAATTTTAATGAAAACAACCTCTACCACACTTTTCAGGTGTATCTTGTTTTTGTGCTCAATGGTGTTTTACGATTCTTTTTCGCAGAACATCAAAAAAAGCCAGAAAAAACCAAAGACCGACGACCAATACGTTGTGCCGAAAGTGTATGCACAACGCAAAAGCCCCGAACAATTTCTAAAAGATCAGTTAGGTCAGAAAATCGAACTGAAAGAACGTAGCATTGCCGACCAGGTAATTGCCGATGATTTAATAGTACAAGGAAGCGAATGTGTCGGTATTGACTGTGTGAATAATGAAAGTTTTGGGTTTAATACTATTCGTTTAAAAGAGAACAATCTCCGTATTACATTTGATGATACCAGCGTCTCTTCTGGGTTCCCTGCCAATGATTGGGAACTTGAAGCGAATGAAAGCGCAAATGGGGGTAATAACTCTTTTGCTATTAATGATGTAACCGGAGCAAAGGTTCCTTTTAAGATTATAGCAGGCGCACCGACCAATAGTTTCTTTATGGGTTCTAACGGAAAAATCGGTTTACAAACTGCCACACCTGTATTAGATGTGCACATGAATACCAACAACACCCCGGCGATAAGACTGGAACAAAATAGCTCCGGTGGCTTCACCTCACAAACGTGGGATATGGCCGGGAATGAAGCCAACTTCTTTGTCAGAGATGTTACAGGGGGCAGTCGTTTGCCTTTCAGAATAAGACCCGGTGCGCCTACCAGTAGTATTGATATTGCAGCCTCGGGCAATGTGGGTATTGGTATAGCAAGCCCCCAAACCAGATTACATGTAAAAGGTATGGGCTTTTTTGAAGATACGCTCTATGTAGCAGGGGCACTTATGCCGGGAGGCTCTATGGTTACACCATCTGATATGAAACTGAAAAGAAATATCATGGATATGAGCAGTATGTCAAAAATTATCAGCTCATTAAGCCCCAAAACTTTCTATTATAAAACAGATGAGTATCCCAGGTTAGGCTTTTCTAATACCTTACAATATGGACTGATTGCGCAGGAAGTAGAAAAGGTTTTACCTTCTTTTGTAAGCCCTACCCGATTTCCGGGAGAAAACACGTCTTTCAAGACTGTTAATTATGTCGGGCTCATTCCTATTTTATTGCAGGGTATGAAAGAACAGATAGCTGTGAATGAGCAACAAAAGGCAGAGATTGAGGATTTAAAAGCCAAACTGGCTCAATATGAAGCATTAAATACCCGATTAGAACGATTAGAGGCTGTCTTGAATAAAGAAGCTATTTTGAGTAAAGAAGAAAAAGACAAAAAAGCCGACAAAAAATAAATCTGAAAAAATGAAGACTATTTATACACTCATTACGCTATGTTTGCTGAGCATGTCTGCTTTTTGTCAGAATATCGACCAGAACGGACGTACGCCCGAACAGCAAAAAATAACTTCTGTAGCCCCTGTGCAGGAAGTTTATCTGCAAGAAGATGCTTCTGCTAAAACCATTGCCTCTTTCAAATTAAAATATACTTTACCTGCCGGAAAAACCGCCGGTGAAATCGTACTGTTTCATCCGAAAGCCGACCAGGTTCTGAAAAAAATCAGTTTAACCCAACAACAGGGTTCAATTGAAGTTTCAACAAAAGATTTACCTGTTACGGGCGTTATTGTGGCTTTATATACCGATAGTGTACCTTTACAAACCAGAAATATTAAATTCGAGTAAGATACAATTATGACTAAGAGTCCGATAGCAACTACACACTATCGGACTTTTTTATTTACCCTTAAAGACTTTCAGGGGAGCTTTATTCTGAGATACTATATACAATTTGTTTTTTGAGGCGGTTTTTACAACTACAATATCTTTACAATCGCCATCGGCTACAAATCCTGTTTTATCATAAAGCGCAGGTTTAAAGCCCCCCTTACCATCTCCCATCAGCACAAGCCCGACTGAAGCATCGTATCTACCCGCAATGGGCTCTGCATCATAGGCATTACCTACCATCATTACATCCAGATTACCATCCTGATTAACATCGTCTATCAACATACGCTGAACAGGTGCCCATTGAGCCATCTGTGATAGAGGTTTTAAAGTAAACTTTCCATGACCAAGATTTTCGGCATACATACTTTCTTGTACATAGGCTTTTTTAATAATAGCTTGCTTCATTTGTAGCTCTGTCAGCACCTCTTTCATAGTGGCTTTAGCATAACTACCGTAATTAGGGAATTTTTTACGAAATGACGGCAATTGCCTCAATAAATCATCTCTCGTAGGAATCGGGTGTTCTTTTCCATTAATGTAATAAGAAGGTATTCCATCCCAGTGACCATTCTCATCATAATCGGCTCCATAAACTGTCAGGGGTTCATTCAAAGAGAAATGATAACGGGTATTTAAACCTATATTTCCTAATACCATATCTATATCTCCATCTTTGTCAAAATCGGCGGCGGCTACAGTATTCCAGAACCCCTCTGAATTAGGGAAAGCATCTGATTTGCTTAATTTCCCTTGAGTGTTCTTAAAGACAGTAACAGGCATAAACTCTCCTACTACTATTAAATCAAGCCAGGTATCATTATCAATATCTATCCATAGCGCATCTGTAACCATACCCACTTTGGCAAGTTCGGTAGAAGCCTGTGCAGTATAATTACTGAAAATGCCATAATCGTTTTTCAGCAGATAACTTTCGCCCGATTGAGGATACTGCAAGGGTGTTAGTCGCCCACCCCGAAAAATATCTAAATCACCGTCTTTATCAAAATCGGCTACTGCCACACACGAGCCACTATGCCTGATCTCAGGAAGCTGACTGGTAGCATCAGTAAAATTACCTTTGCCATCGTTGAGGTACAATCTGTCCTGATAATATTTTGAACCATCAGGATACTCATTAGAACCACTTACGATGTATAAATCCAGGTCTTTGTCACGGTCGGCATCAAACAATATCATTTCTATATCTTCTTCTCCTTTAGGTAAGCTTTCATTCGTATAAGACTTCTGAATAAACTGCCCTGCAGGAGTCTGAACAAAGAATTTACCATAGTTTTTATAAGAACCGCCTACAAAAAAATCATCAAGACCGTCATTATTGATGTCTCCAACAGCCATTTTAGGCCCTTGTTGTGACAGTTTATGCAACAAGAGCGTTTCTACATGATAATCTACATAGCGTTCTTCCTGAGGCTGAAAATTGATATTTACTGCTGACGTTACATCTGCAAATAGTGTAGCCTCCTGTTGCTTGTCAGGTTTAGTAGCTGTGGTAGCGTTTGTATAATCTAAAGTAAGTGTCTGATTGGCTTTGATATTTTTCAGTTTCTGTGCTTTACCATCAGTCCAGACTATTTCAAGAGAATCTATCTGAGTGTTTTTCCCTAAGCCAAAATGTATGGTATAATCAACCGAAGAGGCATATCCTTTTGTAACAGCCTGATGATATTTCTGTAAATACCCGTTGGCATAAATACTGACTTCACTGCCTAAACCATACCTGTTCTTCGGTCTACCTTTCAGCAGAATTTTCAAAAAATTAGCCGTTGGTGCATCATTCCGCATGATATAAGCGGGTTTATTTGTATTATTTACAACCAGGTCTAAATCTCCGTCATTATCCAGGTCGGCATAAGCAGCGCCATTAGAAACAGAAAGAGAATCACCAAACCAGGCTTTTGTTGTGTTTTCAAAGGTCAGGTCTCCTTTATTTCTAAAAAAACAATTGACATCATTCCATGAAGGTAGCTCTAACGATCGGTCAATCATATATCTTCTTAAATTACCGAGATTTTTTTGCTCATAAGCTACATTATACGAGATAAAATCAAGGTTGGTAATATCTCTCAGATAACCATTTGAAATAAACAAATCTCTTAACCCGTCATTATCGAAATCGGCAAATAAGGGAGCCCAGCTCCATTGACTGCTATGCACACCTGCAATTTGGCCTATTTCTGAAAAAAGTATTCGCCCGTCAGGTGATTTGCCTAAATTCAGGTGAAGCATATTCCGCATAAACTGCGAATGATAACCTGTATTTAATTCTACTTCATATTGTTCAAAATTTCCCGGACCAGTCATCATTTTTCGTTGCTCATTATTGGCAGGCAACATATCTACCATCATAATGTCTGCCCTGCCATCATTATTAAAATCAGACACATCATTACCCATCGAAAAACGGCTGTGGTGTTTCAGGTACTCTTTTGCCATTTCTTTAAAAGTACCGTCATGATTATTAATATAAAGCAAATCATTCGGCAGAAAATCGTTGCTCACAAAAACATCTTCCCAACCGTCGTTGTCAATATCACATATGGATAATCCCAGACCATTGCCGTCATGTAAAATTCCTGCTTTCCGGCTTACATCAATAAATCTGGCATTACCATCATTTTCATATAATTTATCTGCCGAATAACCTGTTCCGTCATTAACAGGCACAGTAATCCTGTTAGGATTTCTAACCAGATTGGTGGTAGTCAGCAAATACATATCCAGATCACCATCTTTATCATAGTCAAAAAAAGCCGCCTGACTTGAATAGGTTGTATCAGCTAAACCATATTGCTGTGCCATTTCTTTAAAAGTTGGTACGCCATTCTGCCCTGCTCCCTGATTAATATACAACTGATTAGCCCGCAGACTACCTGTATAGTTGCCTGATTTGCATACATAGATATCTAACAGACCATCGGCATTGACATCTGCTAAGGTTACACCTGTTGACCACCCCCCTTTATGTATTCCGGCTTTATCAGTAATATCCTGAAATTTCAAAGAACCTTTTTCATTGTCGCTTATATTGATATACATGCGGTCTCCGGACATATTTCCGGTAAAATATAAATCAGGCAGGTTATCATTATTCAAATCGCCGACAGCTACCCCTGCCCCATTATATACATTATGGAAATCGTAGAGATTAAACTGTTCGTTTTCAATAACAGTATTCTGAAAAGTAACGCCTGTTTCAGAACCCGGCAATAATGTAAATAGTGTTTTTGGCTCGCTATTACAGGAAAGTAAGAAAGGGAGGAAAAGAAATAGAAGAAATCTGAGGTTCATGGCGTAACTAAAAAAATCCGGAAAGGTGTTGAGCAGGAAAGTTATAAAACTTTTAACTTGACAACAAATGTTTTTTTAGGTTGTTTTGATAAGCCAATCCTTATTATAAAATCTTTCAACCAATGGTCAAAAAAATTATTCTATGGCTTTTTATGGCCTTTTTTGTGTATGCGGCTATCATGCAGTATAATGACCCTGACCCTTATGTCTGGATACCTACCTATCTGATTCCCGTTTTTTTATGCTATCATAAACTACAAGGGAAAGGAGAACCAATCGTTTATTTTGCGATAGGGCTGTTATATCTTATGTGGTCAATTAATCAGTTTCCGCCTCAATGGGAAGGAATAAAACTGAATGAGATGGGTATGAAAACGATTAATATTGAATTAGGCCGCGAATCTCTTGGCTTAGGTGTATGTGCGGTTGCTTTATGGATAGCTGCCTTATTGAAGAAGTAACTGAAAGAAGAAAGGAAAATGGAGAACGGAACAGGGAAAATGGAAAAGGAATATGAAAATCTTTTCACAGTTAAGCCTTATTGAAAGTATAGTAAACTAATTCTTCCTTTTTCCATTCTCCAGTTTCCCTAGAACCAAATGTGTTATTTGCCTATTTTTTCTAAATCTTCTTTGGTATCGATACCAAAACTCTCGTAATTGGTTACAACCGCATAAATTTTGTATCCATAGCCCAACCAACGAAGCTGCTCTAATTTTTCAGTATTTTCTAACGGAGACGTAGGAATATGAGAAATCTGTTCTAAAACATCGCTCCGATACGCATAAATACCGATATGTTTATAAAAGTCAGCATGTTCCAGCCATTCTTCCGGCTCATAGCCGCGTACATATGGAACTACCTGACGACTGAAATATAAACATTGCTTACGCATGGTCAGAACCGCCTTCACTACATTAGGGTCTTTCAGGGTTTCATAATCCTTTATTTTTTTAACTGCCGTTGCAATTTCAGTCTTAAAATCCAATAACCCGGAAATCTGGTCTATTGTATCAGGGTCAATAAAGGGTTCATCTCCCTGAATATTGATGGCATAATCGTACTTTGTTACGCCGCCAGCTTTTTCAAGTGCTTCAAAACAACGGTCCGTTCCTGTCGGATGACTACTTGAAGTCATTACGGCATCACCACCAAACTCTAGCACATGATTCAGAATTCTTGCATCATCTGTTGCCACTACAACTCTTTGTAGACTCTTGGCTTTCAATGCCTGTTCATACACACGCTGAATCATACTTTTGCCGTTAATATCGACAAGAGGTTTGCCCGGAAAACGACTTGAGGCATATCTTGACGGTATAATTCCAAGAATTTTCATAGGTTTCAATGTTTTATTCGGGGCGAATTTACACGAAAAAAAAATATATGCGTTAATCTCTCGCAGAATCATTAAATTTGCGTTAAATCCAATCGCTTGACTACCATGTTAAGATACCTTTTTACTACGGCTTTTCTCGTGCTTTACCTGACAAAATCATTCAGTAATTCACTTCCAACTCCTCTCGATTCTATTGGTATTGAGAAAAAAAACGGCAAGTTGTTTGTTCTACATAAAATAGAACAAGGCGAGACTCTCTACTCGATTCTGAAACGTTACAATGCTTCAGAAAAAGAATTTTATGCAGCCAACCCTGAGTTTAAGAAAGATGCGATTATGGCCAGCGACCAGGTAATCAGTATTCCTCTTAATACTAAAAGCAAAAGCGTACCCCGACCCAGAGTAGCAGAAGTACTGCCTACACAGGATAGTACCCGACCGAGAGGTGTTATAGATGAAAATGGCATAGAAGTAATTGATATTCCGGAGGCAACGCCTAAAGATGCTTTAGCTAACAACGAAGACAGCCTGAAAAACTCAGCAACTGATAATGTTACTGATACAAAAAATATCAAACTCAAAACCCATACAGTTGTAGCAGGCGATAAACTCTTTAGTGTGGCTACTAAATACAAGGTAAAAGTATGGCAACTGAAAGAATGGAATAAGCTGACTACAGATGTGCTTCGTGTAAACCAAGTACTGGTAGTAGAAAAACCAGTAGATTTAGTAGCCAATGTCCCTAAAGAAGAGAAAAAAGAAGTTGCTAAGGCAAAGCCTGTGGTAAAACCTATCGCTACGGTCAGCAAACCTAAAACGGCTTCTGGCCCTGCCGGAGACGTTGAGAAAGACAAAAAGTCAACAACGGTAGTAACCAAGCCTCTGGCTAACAAGCCTCAGACACCCGTACCAAATGCGCCAACAGGTAAAAAATATAACGAACAAGGTATTGCAGAAGTAATAGACGCGGGTTCATCGACCAATAAATATCTGGCCTTACACCGTACGGCTCCGGTAGGGACACTCATTAAAATTGCCAATGAAGCAAACGGGCAAAGTGTCTGGGTAAAAGTAATCGGTAAATTGTCAGGTTCTGGAGATGCCATTATCAAGATTTCTCCCAAGGCTTTTGAAAAATTACAGCCCAAAGATAAACGAATTCGTGCTTCTTTGAGTTATGCCTTATAGAATAAGAGAAAATAAGTACACAAATCACAATTTCATGCATCCCAATCAGTTAAAAGATAATTCGCCAGAACCTGTTACAGCAACCTCGAAGAACAAGATATGGACAGTGTTCTTTGCTATCATGTATCCTATCATTACGGTTTTTGGTCTTTTATTTACAGGTATCGTAGCTATATTTTCTGCTATTTCAAGGGTTTTTGTATTTATTCTGAGATTAATTAAGAAATAAATTATCCTTTTTCATATAAAAACTCCACTTCAATCGGAGTAGTTTTATGCTTGCCCATGTCTGACTACATACTCAATCTGCTGAACGAAAAATACGAACAGTTTAATCAACCCGGTTTTATTCCTGACGACCCCATCAGTATTCCACATCAGTTTACACTAAAACAAGACATAGAAATTACCGGCTTTATCGCTGCTACCTTGGCATGGGGTCAGCGGAAAACTATCATTAATAAATGTAATGAATTGGTGAAATTAATGGATGGTGCGCCTTATGATTTCATTAAAAATCATCAGGATACCGACCTGAAACGCTTTCTCTCATTCAAACATCGTACTTTTAATCCTACTGATACACTGTATTTTATAGAGGTTTTCAAAGATTTTTATGCCCGACATGAATCTTTAGAAGAGGTATTTACGCAGGGCTTAACCCCTGAATCAACAGATACAAAACTTGCGCTGGAAAATTTTCAGAAAGCATTTTTCAGTTTAGAAGATTATCCGACCCGTACCAGAAAACACATTGCTACTCCGGCTAAAAATTCTTCATGCAAACGAATTAATATGTTTTTACGCTGGATGGTAAGAAAAGATGACAAAGGGGTGGATTTTGGTATCTGGAATAAAATTTCTCCCGCCCAACTGGTTTGCCCTTGTGATGTACACGTAGAAAGAGTAAGCCGTAAATTAGGACTGATAACTCGCCCGAAAGCAGACTGGCAAACGGCTATAGAATTGACAAAAAACCTTAAACAGTTTGACCCTGCCGACCCTGTAAAATATGATTTTGCTTTGTTTGGTTTAGGAGTAGAAGGTTATATGTAAGAATAAAACGGTCTTGGCTGGTTGACTTAATAAAGAAATTTCTATTTTTACTTTCCTTATCTCAACCTCTATTCTATGACCACCACTAATACCTCTACCCGTCTGGCATCGGCCGATGTCTATCGAGGCTTTGTTATGCTACTGATGATGGCCGAAGTCTTGCGTTTACATAAAGTTTCTGAGGCCTTACCCGATAGCTCGTTCTGGCAATTTTTAGCTTATCACCAAGACCACGTTGAGTGGGTAGGATGTGCCCTGCATGACCTTATTCAACCTTCATTTTCGTTTTTGGTAGGTGTTGTACTGCCCTACTCTATTGCCAGCAGATTAACCAATGAAAGTAGTTTCTGGAAAACATTCCGCCATGCTTTGTGGCGTTCGCTGATACTAATTTTATTGGGCATATTTTTACGCTCTCAGTGGGCAGACCATACCAATTTTACTTTTGAAGATACCCTTACACAAATAGGCTTGGGCTATCCTTTCTTGTTTCTATTGGGCTTTGCTTCTCATCGCATTCAGTTAGTTGCTTTAATCGTTATTCTGGTGGGTTATTGGGCGGCTTTTGCGCTTTATCCCCTCCCCAGCCCCGATTTCGACTATGCTAATGCCGGTGCTATCAAAGACTGGGAACATAACCTGACAGGTTTTGCTGCTCACTGGAATAAAAATACCAACCTCGCCTGGGCATTCGACCGTTGGTTTCTGAATTTATTTCCAAGAGAAAAACCTTTTTTATTTAATGGTGGTGGTTATGCTACCTTAAGTTTTATTCCTACGCTGGGTACTATGTTATTAGGTTTAATCGCTGGAAACTTTTTAAAGTCCACTAAAACACCGCAGGAAAAAATCAGGATTTTTCTGATTTTAGGCGTTTCAGGGCTTATTTTAGGACTGCTTTTAAATTGGTCAGGCATCTGTCCGAATGTAAAAAGGATATGGACACCAACCTGGGTTATTTTTAGCGGTGGTTGGTGCTTTCTGTTTCTGGCTTTCTTTTACTGGGCTGTAGATGTATTACAAAAGCGCAACTGGTTCTTTTTCCTGACCGTAATTGGTATGAACTCCATTGCCGCTTATGTAATTGCTGATGGTTTTAATTCTTACGTTTCAAAGTCATTAAGAACACATTTAGGACAAAACTATGCAGCTATTTTCGGAGATCCTTATCAGTCTTTAGTGCATGGTTTTTTAATGCTTGCCATTGATTGGCTGATTCTGAAATGGATGTATGATAAGAAATTGTTTATAAGAATATAGAGTTCTTGTGTTTTTACTTTAACCACGGAGTAAATCGGAGCGACCGACGCCCGGTTTACTCCGTGGTTATAAAAATTTCTTAATTGTCACTTTCTTTTCTTACCTCAAAAATTCTTTTTAACCATTGTTTTTTCTCAGTCTTTTCTTCTTCGTCTTCTTCTTTGGTAGGCTCATATTTTTTGAGCGGCATTAAATCAGGTTGACCTGCATCTACCCAACACGTAAACCAGAAGTCGCCAATCATTTTTACTGATGCACGCATTTGTCTTTCAACCTGATTTTTAAGCATCTGATGATACTTCGTCGAAAACTCCTTCGAATAAACACGGGTAGTAACGCCGTTTACCTCCTCAAAACTAAACTTCTTATCTTCTGAAAACTGACTATTTAATTGTTTTTCGAATAATAATACCGAATCTAATGCCGCATTGGCATGAGTTACAGTTTGCCAGGCTCTTTTTTGTGGAAATTCTTCGTAAGTGGCTTGCCCTACAAAGAAATCGTAGTTCTCGGCAAACATTTCCGGCAATCGGCTTTCCCAAAAACCATGAATCCCTATCTGATTACTTAGCTGACCATTGTAATTTCTGGTAGTGTGCAACGGCACATGCGCGTCGGCAATATAATGACCTATATCTGTTGAAAGACTGAGTATTCTTTTCACATCTTTTTTTCTGAATGCTTCTGTTAACTGATACTTCATAGAATTAATATGCCATGGCACAATTCCATGTGCATAAAGCGAATCTTCTCCTACTTTATCTACGGCCTCTTTCCATGAATAACCGGGTAATTGTTTTCTGACAGAATCGGAATAATTATCCAAATCAATAAAATGGCGGGGTGCTTCTTGTTTAAACGCATATCGCCTTTGGTCGGCATTAATAGCGTTTTCAGAAATATAGTCAATGTTTTTCTTATAAAACCCAAACATTTCAGGCGGCAAAGTAAAAACCGCTAAACGATTAATACGCTTATGCGCAAAAAATCCCCATAACGGACGTTGCCAGAGTGGTCGCTTTAGTGAAAAAGCGCAAATAGTAGGTAGTATCCCTATTACTAATAGCAGTTTCAACAGGTTAAAATTCTTTCTAAGTCTTGCAAAAAGTGGTATTATTTGCTTCATTAGTGTCAGTTTTAATTATTCCCCTAATATTATACCTATTTCAATAAAATGAAAAAGTTTCTGTTTTTCTTTTCCTTGTGCACTACACAAATTTTTGCTCAGAATACCTTAAAATTCGCTTCTATTGGTCAGTTTAAAACGCAAGGCAGTAAAATTATTAAGAACTGTAAATTGGGCTATCGTACTTTTGGTCAGTTAAACGCCGAAAAAAGCAATGCTATTCTGTTCCCGACCTGGTTTGGTGGTACAAGTGAAAACCTGATTGCCAATGCCGGAACTATGATTGATACAACTAAATTTTATCTGATTTTAGTTGATGCGCTGGGAAATGGCATTTCTTCTTCTCCTTCTAATACCCCCGGGTTTCCTGATATTACTATTAGAGATATGGTAAATGCCGAATATACACTAATAACCAAAAACTTTCAGCTCAATCATTTATATGCAGTAATGGGGATTTCGATGGGTGGTATGCAAACTTTTGAGTGGATCACTGCTTATCCTGATTTTGTAGAAAAGGCTATTCCTATCGTAGGCACTCCTAAACAATCTTACTATGATATTTTACTCTGGAAAACCGAGTGGAACATTATTGAGCAGGCAGGTAAAAATCCGGTGGCTCGAAAAAATGCAATGCGACAGGTGGCAACCGTACATAATCTGAACTTAGCAACACCTGATTATTATGTCCGAACTGAAAAAGCTGAAGAGGCTTATGCTAAAATGCAAAAATCGGGCGAAGACAGAGTAAAAGGTAATAACCCTGAAAACTGGATCTGTCAGATAAAAGCGATGCTTTCACAAGATATTTATCAGACCTCCGGAAAGTCTCTTTCTGAAATGCCCAATCATATTAAAGCAAAGCTATTAGTAATAGTAGCTACAAGAGATGCGATGGTTAATCCGTACACTGCAACAGAGTTTGCTAAAGCATTGAATACCAATTATGTAGAGCTGACAGGCGATTGTGGGCATCTTGCCCCGGGCTGCGAAACAGATAAAGTAAAAAAAGCCATTGCAGCATTCTTGTAGAATGTCAGAATAATATTTTTTAAACGAAAAAAAATCTGAAAAGCTGAATTTGTAGCCTTAAAATCATAAAAAATATACTTTTTTCTCCTGGAATCTCAAATTTGGAACATACAAATTTGAGATTCTCTATTTTTTCAGACAAATCTCCTTAAAATCACACCTATTCTTAACTTTTTACAATTTTCACAAAAAAATCTCCATTTTGCAATAAAAGTCAAAAACAGAATATTATTCTGCAATATTAATAAATTATAAAATCAATAAAATATTTTCTTGAAAAAATGCAATGATTTAAAATAATTTCTGTTATATTTGTACTGTAATACAAAATATTATTCGGAAAAAGAAAATGAGTCATACACAGAAAAAATCTTTATTGAGATACGTAATGCCTGCAATTGCTTTAGGCGTTTTTGCTTTTTTGATGGTAGCTTATGGGTCAGCCTATACACCGCCTAAAGCACAAAAACAAAGCATTGTTTGCTATAAGTTTAAGGAAGGAACTTCAGCCGAGGCAATTAAAAAACATTTAGAACAATTTCAGGATTTGAAACGCGAACTACCTGAAATCGTTAATTATTCTGCCGGAAATACTATTTCAAATGGTTCAAACGCAGAATACGACGTAATGCACTATCTTACTTTCAGAACTGATAGTGAATTAGAGAAATTCCGTCAGAGTGCCCAATACAAAACATTTGAGAAAGCAAATGAAGCTAATTGGGAAAAAGTTTTGGTTATTAATTCAGAGATAAAGTAATTTTACTCTGTTCATTCAAAGAATATTCAGAAAAAGCACGCAAAAAAGCGTGCTTTTTTTATGAGGGCATATAAAGGCAACAAAAACAGTTACTTGTTATTATATTTTTAGAGTTTCTGTTTTGCATTTAATAATAAAATCCTTATTTTTGCACCCTCAATTGGAATTCGAAAAAAGAACAGACAAATTTTTTATAATAAAATGGCAAATCATAAGTCGGCATTAAAACGTATCAGAGCGAACGAGGCAAAGCGTTTGAGAAATCGTTACCAACACAAAACAACTCGTACAATTGTTAGAAAACTACGTGGTCTTACAGATAAAGTAGCTGCAACAGAGTTGTTTAAATCAGCCGCTTCTATGTTGGATAAATTAGCGCGTAAAAACGTTATCCACAAAAATAAAGCAGCAAACTTGAAATCTGGTTTAGCGAAACACATCAGTGCTTTAGCATAATTGGTGTGAGATACAATATTTTGCTCATGGAAACGCCTCCGTGGGCATTTTTTGTTTAGTATTGTATAAAAATACATAGCTACAACCTTACCATATTCATGAACAATATTCTTTCCTGGGCTGAAGAAGACCGTCCGAGAGAAAAACTAATCCTCAAAGGCAGAGCTGCCCTTTCTGATGCCGAGCTGATTGCTATTCTTATTGGCTCCGGCACAAGAGAATTATCAGCCGTTGATTTATCAAAACTAATCCTGCATAGTGTCGGCAATAACCTGAACGAATTAGCCAGGTTAAGTATCAATGACCTGATGAAGTTTAAAGGCATTGGTGATGCCAAAGCTATTTCTATAGCTGCGGCACTTGAATTAGGAAGAAGAAGGAAAGAAAGTGAGGTATTGAAAAAGGCAAAAGTAACTTCATCGTCAGATGCTTATCATGCTATCCGCCCTTACCTGATGGATTTATCGCATGAACAATTCTGGGTTTTATTGCTTAACCGGGCTAATGAGGTAATCAGACCATTTCAGGTAAGTATCGGTGGTGTGGCAGGCACAGTAGCCGACCCTAAGATAATTTTCAAGAGTGCTATAGAATATTTAGCCTCAGCCATCATTCTGGTGCATAATCATCCTTCGGGCAACCTCACACCCAGTCAGGCCGACAAAGACCTGACTAAACGGGTAAAAGAAGCAGGGCGTCTGTTGGATATTCCGATACTTGACCATCTTATTTTTGGCGATAACGGTTATTTCAGCTTTGCTGATGAAGGAGTTCTTTAAATTTTATTTATTGTTTTCATACATCTAATCATATTCGACATTATAAATTCTTTTGATATAAATGCTAACAGTTTCAAATATTTCGCTTCGTTTCGGGAAACGTACCCTTTTCGAAGAAGTTAATCTAAAATTTACTCCCGGTAACGTTTACGGGCTTATTGGAGCCAACGGAGCAGGAAAATCAACTTTTGTAAAAATTCTTTCAGGTGAAATAGACCCTACTTCGGGAAATGTAAGTATGGACCCAGGTGAAAGGATGTCGGTTTTGAAACAAAACCAGAATGCTTATGACGACGAAACTGTATTAAACACAGTTATCAGAGGTAATGAGCGTTTATCAGAAATTATTGCAGAAAAAGACGCCATTTATGCCAAACCGGATTTCTCGGAAGCAGACGGGAATCGTGCGGCTGAACTTGAATCAGAATTTGCTGAAATGAATGGATGGGAAGCAGAATCAGATGCGGCCTCGTTGTTATCAGGTTTAGGTATCAAAGAAGAGTTACATTACAACATCATGGCAGATATGAACCCCACTGATAAGGTAAAGGTTTTGTTGGCACAGGCTTTGTTTGGTAACCCTGATATTCTGCTATTAGATGAGCCTACCAACAACTTAGACATTGAGTCTATTTTATGGTTAGAAAACTTCCTGATGAACTTCAAGAACACCGTTATTGTAGTTTCTCACGACCGTCACTTTTTGGATAATGTATGTACCTACATTGCTGACCTTGATTACAAAAAAATCACCTTATATGGAGGTAACTACTCTTTCTGGTATGAGTCAAGCCAGTTAGCTGCCCGTCAGAAAGCCGACCAGAACAAAAAAGCCGAAGAGAAAAAGAAAGAGTTGGAAGAGTTCATTCGTCGTTTCTCTGCTAACGTGGCTAAGTCGAAACAGGCTACTGCTCGTCAGAAAATGATTGAGAAACTGAACATTGAGCAAATTCAACCATCATCCCGTAAATACCCTTACATCGGTTTCAAACCTGAGCGTGAGGTAGGCGACCAGATTTTATTGGTAGAAAACTTAAGCTACAAATTAGAAGATGGTACTTACTTGTTCAAAAACCTGAGTTTCCAGGTATCCCGTAATGAAAAGATTGCTTTCCTAAGCAAAGATGGTCTGGCAGTAACAGCCCTATTCGATATTCTGATGGGTGAAAGAAAAGCTACAGGTGGTACATTCAAATGGGGTATTACTATTACCAATAGCTACTTACCTAACGATAACAGTGAATATTTTAAAGATGGCAGTCTTGACCTGGTAGATTGGTTACGCCAGTATTCAACCGAAAAAGATGAGACCTTTATCAGAGGTTTTCTGGGTAGAATGTTATTCTCAGGTGAAGAGGCACTAAAGAAATGTACTGTACTATCAGGAGGAGAAAAACAACGTTGTATGTTCTCAAGAATGATGCTTTCAGGTGCCAATGTGCTGCTTTTTGACGAACCAACTAACCACTTGGATCTGGAATCGATTCAGGCTTTGAATAAAGGCATGGAAGACTTCCCAAGCAATATTCTCTTTACTTGTCATGACCATCAGTTAACGCAAACAGTAGCTACCCGTGTGATAGAATTGACGCCAAATGGCTGCTTAGACAAGTTGATGGATTTTGACGATTATCTGACTAACGAAAAAGTTAAAGCGCAAAGAGACGCATTATATGCCTGAGCGAAAGCATTTCAAGCCTGATGATTCGCTTTGGAAAGCAATCTTAGAGGACATTTTTGATGATTTTTTAAGGTTTTTCTTTCATCAGGCTGATGAGCTTTTTGCTATGGAAAAAGGCTTCGAGTTTCTGGACAAGGAACTCGAACAACTTTTCCCTCCTCAAAACGATAATTTTTCGCCAAAATATGTTGACAAATTAGTAAAAGTCTTCATGAAAGATGGCAAAGAAAAGTGGATTTTAGTACATATAGAAGTGCAAGGTTATAAAGATGTGAATTTTCCTGAAAGGATGTTTACTTATTACTATCGCATTTTTGATAAGTATAACAAACCAATTACCGCATTTGCCATATTCACTGACGACAGTTTCAGGCTTTATCCTGATAAATTCGAACAATCATTTTTAGGTACCAGTATCCGCTACGAGTACAATACCTATAAGATAACCGAACAAAGTGAAGAAGATTTATTTAGCAGCAACAATCCATTTGCTATGGTTGTATTAGCTGTTAAAGCGGCTCTCAAAAGCAAGAGAATCAATCAATCAGAGTTATTTGAATTAAAGCTCGGTTTAGCAAAAACACTTTTGCGAAAACAATTCTCTAAAGATAAAATAAGAGCCTTAATGAACTTTCTGAAATATCATATTCGTTTTGATAAAGAAGAAACTATGATTAAATTTGATAAAGAAATTGAATCACTCACAGGTAAATCTACTACTATGGGCATTGAAGAATTTTTAATCAATCGGGCAACAGAGCAAGGACGAAAAATAGGAGTTGAAGAAGGGATTGAATCACAAAAGGAATCTTTTGTAATTGCTCTTTTAAGAGATACAAATCATAGTTCAGAAAAGATCGCTCAATTAACAGGTGTTTCTTTAGCGTTTGTTGAAAAAATAAAAAAAGAATTAGAAACAAAGTAGTTTATAATTGTCAGACTTCACCGAAATATCACAACAAGACCTTCAGGCAATTCTTGCCAAGCCTAAAACATTATTATTAGATGTTCGGGAAATATGGGAATTTGCTGATTTTAATATTGGGGGTATGAATATCCCACCGCATGAAATTACCGAAAGACTGGAAGAATTGAGCGGTTATGATACTATTGTAGTTGCTTGCTCAAATGGCACAAGAAGTAGTATTGTGGCTCGTCTTCTCACAAAGAAACTACCTGCTAAAGAAATATTACACCTCGAAGAAGGAATTTTCTGATAAATATCAATAAATAGCTCCGTGGCTACTTATTGATATTTACTCATGGGTTTAGAATCCTTTATAGTCTCTGTCTTTCTTAACTAACCATTTACCAACGGCATAAGAAAGAGCCATTAAAACAACAAAAAATAAAATAGCAACCCAGGTTGGATATTGATAACCGAACATATTCGTTTTGAGTTTTAAGTTTCAACCCTGCAAAAATACAATAAAAACCTATACGCAGAGGTGATTGGCTATAAAAAAAACGAAAAATTTAACAGCAAGTTATTTAACTTTAGCTAACGACATTTCGAAAAAATGTATCCAGTTTTGTCCGTCTCTGCTGATTTCTCCTTTTTCAACCCATTTATTATCTACTAAACGAATCGTATATTTAATCTCGCCCGCCTGTGGGTTCTTAAATTTCCATTCAATGGCTCCATCAGCCAGTATAGTAAAATCTGCATCAACGTGTCCTCCATCGCCTCTGATAGCCCTCATCAGATACTTGTTATTATACAAATCATAAGAGACCGTAGCATAAGCCTGATGAATCACCGTATTGGTATCATCGGCAGCTACTCCTCTACCCTCAATCTGTACAACAGTATTATTAGCTTTTAATGAGACATTCTCTGTCTGAATAAAATTATGTTTCTGAGGACCAAACTGAATCCAGCCTGTTCCTTTCCATTTTCCGACCAGAAAGTAAGTTTTGTTCATAGCTTCCAACAATTTGGGGCTTGGTTTTAAAGTAGGTTGTGCCATAGGTGTAAACCCAACACCCAACAAAAAAAGTATTAGCAAAAAAACAATGTAATTCTTCATATTCATAAAGTAGTTTACAATATAAACTTGATTAATAAAAAAATTAGTTACTTCTTAAATACACTTGCAGGTCTTTTACATATTTGCTGAAAGCCTCTGCTCCCTGATTTGTTATTTTGCAGATAGTAAGTGGATACTTGCCTTTAAATGTTTTTTCGATGCTGATATAATTTGCCTGTTGCAATTTTTCCAACTGCACACTTAAATTTCCGGCAGTTGCATTGGTTTTTTCTTTCAGATATACAAATTCGGCTTGTTCTACCCCTACCAAAATAGACATAATAGCCAAACGTAATTGCGAGTGAATAAGAGGGTCTAAGTCGTTAAACATCTTTTTGTGCCTTATTATACAAAATATGCCCGGGTATGATATAAGCAATTACTACAACTGCTGCTGTAACTAATAACTGCTCCATCATTTCTAACCTGAAAGCAATTAAACAACCTATCCAGGCTACTACGGCTCCTACAATCTGTGGCGTGAATTTCAACATTCCTCCATTAACAAATAAAGCAATACCATAGAGTAGTAAAATTAAGGGGATAATTTTGAAATTGATGAATTGCATGTTCAAAACTAAAATTAAAATACAAATCACAAATCCTGACCAGAGAAATATCAGTACTTTATCGAAATAAGTCGTTATCTTCTGTTCATTCTTTTGTTTAAACCCTAAGGCAATACTGGCTATTGCGCCTAAAATCATAAGGCACCAAGCTAAATAAGATTGCTGACCATAGCCTGCACTGAGCAGATAGTAATTCAGAAAACTGGCAATCAATACCAGATACCCCCACATCAATGAGTAATAGCTATCGAGCTTTGTTATTCTTTTTTTTGTCGTTTCTATCATACTTTCAATGATGAGCAGACTTTCATTCTGAGTAATTGGTTTTTCTTCCATAGTTTGTATTAATAAATCTTCCACAATTATAAAGTAGTTTATATTATAAACCAAATTAATACGTAAAAAAACTTTATATAATTTTTTACCATATCAGATAAAAGACTTAATTGCCATACCAAGCATAGCTACCACCACTATCCAACCAATAAACTGGAGAAAAATTGAGTGTTTGTAGGTTCCCATTAGTCTTGTTTGCCTGCTCACTAATAAAATAATGGCTAAACCCACAGGTAAAATAAAACCATTGAGTGTGCCAACCCATACCAAAACAGCAACCGGTTTACCAATTACTACGAAAACAATGGTTGAAAAAACAATGAAGCCAATTATGATTTGCTGATGAAATTTTTCGAAGACCGGATGAAAGGTGCGAAAGAAAGAAACGGAAGTATAGGCTGCCCCTACTACCGAGGTGATAGCTGCACACCAGATAACAATACCAAAAATTTTATAACCTATATTTCCTGCTGCTTGCTGAAATACCGAAGCCGCAGGATTATCTTTGCTTAAACTAAATCCTGCTACTACTACCCCTAAAGAAGCTAAAAATAGCAGATAACGTACAATAGCCGTTACTAAAATACCTGTAGATGCACTTTTATTAATCTGAGGTAGATTCTCCTGCCCGCCTATTCCGGCATCAATTAAGCGGTGTACACCTGCAAAGGTAATATATCCACCTACTGTTCCGCCAACGAGAGTGATAGTAGCTAAAGCATCAAATTTTTGAGGGATAATGGTGTGGTGTATAGCATCCAAAACCGGCGGTTTAGCTACAAATACTACATATAAAATCAGGACAATCATAGCAAATCCTAAAATTTTAGCAAAGTTATCCATTACTTTGCCTGCTTCTTTAGATAAAAATATCCCTATTGCTATAATAGCACTGATCACTGCTCCAGTTTTTACATCTATCCCAAAAAGTACCTCAAAGCCTAAGCCTGCGCCTGCTACATTTCCGATATTAAAAGCCAACCCTCCGATTACAATCAGAAAAGCTAATAAATAGCCAAGCCCTGGAGCTAAATCATTGGCTAAATCCTGTGCTCTTTTGTTACTGACAGCTACTACTCGCCAGATATTTAGCTGTGTTGCAATATCTAACAGAATTGACAATAAAATAACAAAGCCGAAACTTGCTAATAGTTGACCTGTAAAAACAGTAGTTTGAGTCAGAAAACCAGGTCCTATGGCAGAAGTTGCCATCAGAAAAGCCGCACCTGTAATAGCTCCTTTGTAGTTATTTTTTGTCATTAGTGATTAGGTTAAAACTTTTATTTTGAACAGGAAGCGAACTGCTTTTATGCTAATAAGTAATAATATATAGGTTTTTACTTGATTATCAGCAAGTTATCAATTGTTCCCAGTATTAGAAAAGGTTTGATAATTTTTTATAATAAAGAAAGGCATGACTGAGCCATGCCTTTCTTTATAAAATCAAATATCCTAAAATCACCCTTCATACTCCTCCACCGGAGGGCAAGCGCAAACTAAATTCCTGTCCCCATAAGCAGAGTCAATACGGCTTACGGTTGCCCAGAATTTGTTGGCTTTTACGTAGGGTAACGGAAAGGCTGCTTTTTCTCTGGTATATTGTTTATCCCAGTTTTCGGCTAATACTACTGCTGCCGTATGTGGGGCATTT
Organism: Emticicia agri; assembly: GCF_004168285.1. Classification (GTDB taxonomy): domain Bacteria; phylum Bacteroidota; class Bacteroidia; order Cytophagales; family Spirosomataceae; genus Emticicia; species Emticicia agri. Next base: position 201,013 of record NZ_SEWF01000005.1, read on the forward strand.
TTCAATACATTATTCGCTTTGTCAGCATTGCCTGCTTCTACTTCGCTGATTTCTTCTCTGATAGTCAACATGGCATCACAGAAACGGTCAAGTTCTGCTTTTGATTCTGACTCTGTTGGCTCAATCATCAAAGTTCCTGCAACCGGGAACGACAAGGTTGGGGCATGGAAATTATAGTCCATCAAACGTTTGGCTACATCTTCTGCTTCTACGCCTGCCGATGATTTGAACGGGCGTAAATCTACAATCATTTCGTGCGCACAACGGCCGTTGCTTCCGGTATAGAGAATCGGATATTTTTCTTCCAGACGGGCCTTGATATAATTGGCATTCAGAATCGCATATTTAGTGGCATTGGTTAATCCCTCACCGCCCATCATAGCAATATACGCATAAGAGATAGTCAGGATACTGGCACTACCATAAGGCCCTGCCGAAATAGCATGAACTCCATCATAACCCGATACAGGTACTACTTTGTGGTTGGGTAAGAAAGGCACCAGATGTTGAGCTACACCAATTGGCCCCATACCCGGACCACCCCCACCATGCGGAATACAGAAGGTTTTATGCAGATTCAGGTGGCAAACGTCTGCTCCTATAGAAGCAGGAGAAGTTAAGCCTACCTGTGCATTCATATTGGCTCCATCCATATATACCTGTCCACCGTTCTGATGAATAATGGCACAGATTTCTTTGATTGATTCTTCAAAAACACCGTGTGTTGATGGGTAAGTAGCCATCAGACAAGAGAGTCTGTCTGCATATTGCTCTGCCTTGGCTTTCAGGTCTTCTACATCTATGTTTCCTCTTTCGTCGCATTTGGTTACAATCACCTGCATACCTGCCATCACAGCCGATGCCGGATTAGTACCATGTGCCGACGACGGAATCAGGGCAATATTACGATGCCCCTCTTCACGGCTTTCATGATAAGCTCTGATAACCATTAAGCCTGCATATTCGCCCTGTGCGCCTGAATTAGGCTGTAGCGACATTCTGGCAAAACCTGTAATGGCGCACAACCAGTCATTCAACTCTTCAAATAACTGCTGGTAACCCTGTGTTTGTTCTTGTGGTGCAAATGGGTGCATCTTCCCAAACTCAGGCCAGGTAACCGGAATCATTTCGGCGGTGGCGTTGAGTTTCATGGTACAACTTCCCAACGAAATCATGGAATGTACCAAAGACAAATCTTTGTTTTCCAATGATTTCAGATAACGCAACATCTCGTGTTCGGTATGATAGCTACTGAATACCGGATGAGTCATATAAGCAGAAGTACGATTCAGACTTGGGGCAAAAACCACATCAATCTCACTTTTCAGATTAATTGTTGTCTCTTTTCCGCTTGCTTCTGCAAAAATCTTCAATAATTCTTCAACATCAGCCAGAGTCTTGGTTTCGTCAAAAGAGATACTTACATTGCCTTGGTCAAGGTATCTGAAATTTACGCCTTGTCTTTCAGCAATGGCACGAAGTGCGGTGCTATCTTCTGTATGAAGCGTAACGGTATCGAAATAATTATGAGTCAATAACTGATAATCCAGTCCTTCTACTGATTCGGCAAATAGTCTCGTTAGGCCATGAACTTTGGCTGCTATATTTTTCAAGCCTTGCGGGCCATGATAGACGCCATAGGCCGCCGCCATTACTGATAGCAGTACCTGAGCAGTACAGATATTAGAAGTAGCTTTTTCACGGCGGATATGTTGCTCACGGGTTTGTAAGGCCATACGTAAAGCACGGTTGCCTTGTGCATCTACCGATATGCCTATGATACGACCCGGAATCTGACGTTTGAAAGCATCTTTAGTAGCAAAGTAAGCCGCATGAGGGCCACCATAGCCCATAGGCACACCTAAACGTTGCGCTGAACCCACTACTACATCAGCACCCATTTCACCCGGAGGGGTTAGTAAGGTCAAGGCTAATAAATCGGCTGCTACGGCTACTGTTACATTCAGTTCATGTGCCGAGGTGATTAAGTCTGTATAATCATATACTTCTCCGTTAGTAGCCGGATATTGCAACAATACGCCATATACCTCTTCTTGTGTCAGGTCGAAAGTTTCATGGTTTCCTACTACTACTCTGATACCCAGCGGTTTTGCACGACCTAATACCACATCAATGGTTTGTGGATGACAAAGCTCTGAAACGAAAAAAGTATTGGCATTTTTCTTCGCAGCCGGACGGATATTGTGCAACATCGTCATAGCCTCTGCTGCTGCCGTGGCTTCATCCAATAAAGAGGCATTGGCAATTTCCATTCCTGTCAGGTCAATTACCATTGTCTGAAAGTTCAGCAGCATTTCCAGACGACCCTGAGCAATCTCTGCCTGATAAGGAGTATAAGCCGTGTACCACGCAGGGTTTTCGAGAATATTTCTCAGAACAACGTTCGGCACTGTGGTATCATAATACCCTGTACCTATGTATGATTTAAAAATCTTGTTTTTTTGTGCCAGCAATTTAAAGTCAGCTAAGAAATCAGCTTCTGATTTAGCTTTTGGCAAATTTAAAGGTGCTTGCAGACGAATCTGCTCCGGAACTGTTTGATTGATGAGTGTTTCAAGCGAATCGGCTCCGATGGTTTTTAACATTGCCTGTAAGTCATTTTCGCTTTTGCCTTGGTGTCGGCTTTCAAAGGATTCTTGAGTATTGAGATTGATTTTCATCGGGAAGTTAAAATGTGTTATTGAACGACCCGCCGCAGCGGTAAATGCACTATTGCTAATACAACAATAAGTACATTCCAGATTGTTCTGCAAATATAATAAAATTAGAAATTAGTTGTCGAAACAATTGACTTGAATAGCAGATAATTTTTATTAGAAAGAAACAATTTAGCTTTAGTTTTACCTAATGGCCTTACATTTTTTAGAAAAAATATCTATCAAATTAGTAGAGTGATAGATAAATTGTCGATTTTTGATTGCAGATTGTCGAATAGGATATTAAATCAATTGACAATCTGCAATCGACACTCGAAAATTCCTCTCATTTCAACAATCCCTTCACAAACTCATTATTCTGCAGATAGCTTTCAAACATGCTTCTTCCTTCAGGCACTGCACCTTCTATTTGCACACAGCCGGTATAGCCGATTTCATCAATACAGCGCCTTACTTCCATAAAATCCACCATACCTTTGCCTAAAAGGTAACCATTCTCTTTGAAATGAAATTCACAAATCTGGTTTTGCTTACCCAACCAACGAATCTCTTTATAAATATCATACCCCATTTGCAGAGAGTTCGCAACATCATAATAACATTTGATGGCTTTTGAGCCTACAGCATCTATAATCTTCATGTGTTCTTCGGCACTCAACCATGATTCTATGCCCAAGGTTATACCCAATCTCTCGGCTTTAGGTGCTACCTGCCTGAATTTTTTGATAACGACCTCCTGCCCTTTTGGGTCATTTTTCAAATCTCCATTAAAGAAAAAGGCTAATAAAACTACTTTGACGCCCAATGCTTTGGCAACATCTATACTATCAGACACCCACTCGTCGGTACGGTTATCTGATTTGTAAGGTATATTGTTCAACTCCCCTATACCTAAGCCTGTAAAACCTACTTTAAAAATATCGGCCAATGCTTTATAGGCTTGTTGCACGTCTTTATTGCGTAGGTGCATATTGTTTTCTGCCGAACCCAAACTTACCTGTACGCCATCTAAGCCAATACGCTTCGCCATTTCCATCGCACCTAAATTTCCGGTGTTGTTGATAGACCAGTCGCAGGCACCAACGCGAAACTGATTGTCTGTTGCAGCAAACAGTTCATTATGGAAAAAGGAGGCCATCATGCCTCCCCCTATCCCTTTGATAATATTTCGTCGGTTCATAAATTTAATTAGTGAATAGCGAATGGTGAATTAGTGAATAATGCTATTCGCTAATTCACCATTCACTAATTCGTCATTATTTATATCCCCATTTATTGATTATCTCTAAATCTTCTTTGATAGAATCTAACGGAGCTTTGCCTTGGTAAGATTCCTGCTCTATGATAAAATGTACCGTACCGCCAGATTTTCTACCCATATCAATGATTTCTTTTACATTGATAATACCTGTACCTAACACAGCACTTTCATATTTTTCACCGGCTCCCTCTGCCGTTCCTTTTACGGCAATCTCATCTTTTACGTGCATCGACTCAAAACGACCTGGGAATCTTTTCAACAAATCAGCGGCTCTTCCGCCACCACCATACATATTACCAATATCCAATTGTTGAATCACGAGTTTAGGGTCTGTGTTTTGCAGAATAAGGTCATAAACCGGTACAGCATTTAATTTAAGACTAAACTCGAAATCGTGGTTATGATAGCCATATTTCATTCCTGATTTCTGACATAATTCACCTGATTTATTGAAAACATCCATAAAACGTTTCAAACTATCCATGTCTTTACGCAGACTTACATCTAACCAGGGGCTTATCACATATCTTTGTCCGCAAATGGCGGCATCTTCTACTGTTTTTTTCCAAAGGTCAGTAAAATCATTTTTCGACTCGTCCCAGTGTTGTTTGCCCATTACTGTATGACCGCTCGGCATTTTCAAGCCTAAATCGTCCAGAATTTTCTTAAACTCTGTAGGTGAGTATCCGTAGAATTTACCATTTACATAATTGGCGTGTTCTACATTTTTATAACCCATATCAGCCACTTTTTTCAAAGTGCCCATTGGGTCTTTTTTCATATCATCACGCACTGAGTAGAGTTGCACACCCACCATTTCACCTTTCTTTTTTGCTGCAAATAACTCATGAGATAAGGCAGTGGAGGCTGCAAGAGCCATAGCTCCTTTTTGTAAGAAGTCTCGTCTTTTCATAGTAATACTGATAGGTTTTTGATAGATAACGGTAATGTCCGTTTGGTTGAATCTTTAAATTTACTAATTGTCAATTGATTACTTAAATAAAACATTAAAAAAAATTTACAAATAAGGCGAAACCATTGTTTTCAGCGATAGGATGAGTTCTTCGTCCATAAACTGGTATTCATCAGGAATATCTAATACCATGATTTCCTTCTCATTAACAAGGTGAGGGAATTTTTGTTGAATACGTTGCTTATGTTTTTTCTCCATCACAAAAACCACATCAGCCCATTGTAAGAGTTTCTCAGTCAGTTTGGTACGGGCACTGGGTTCCGTACCTGCCGATTTCACCTGATGATAGGCATGGTTTTTAAAAATAGCCTCAGCAGTGGGGCTACGCCATTGGTTACGACTGCATACAAAAAGAAGATTCATTAATTATTTGTCCACAATTTTTTTAACTAACTATCAGAGGGTTAAATTTCTTTTATATCATAAGACCGCACTACACCAGTACCCATAAACCTGATACGTGTACCTACTATTTTACCGATAGGTTTTGTAAAATCACCCTGATAGGCAAGTTTCTCACCAACCCATATCTTGATTTTCTGGTTTTGTACTTCGCATTTTACCTTTACAAAATCCTGAAAATCTACGCCAAAATCTGAAAGGTCATTCGTTCTGCCCTCTCTCGTTTTCGCACCTACATTCAGGTGTATCTCTCCTACACAACCTTTAATACTTAAAGGAATAGCAATAATACCTTCGGTACCCAATAATACAATTCTGGTGTATTGACAAACTCCTTCCCCTCTCGAAAAAGTATGTTTTACTTCAGTTTCCATTAAAAAATGCTCGCTTGAAACCGTGTTCTTTCCGGAAACTTTATGAATACTCGACCACAGCTTTTCTTTATTCAAATCAATACCTAAACTTTCAAAGTCCTTTTCGTCTATTCTCAAAGGCTTATGCTCATCAATTTTTTCTATCTCATGTCTGAATAAGTAAGCCGGAATCGGTTCTTTATCAATCATGCCCAACCAGCCATCTGACTCTATAAATAAATCATGCTCTTTTACTATCGTATTATTCAGAATCAGTTTTGCCTGAAAATAACCGGGAGCATAATAAGTACTGGTGTACTCATGCTTATATTTATCTACCTTAAAGCGTCGTGAAGGGTCCCAGTTTTGCTGGATAAATACCGAGTCGGCATTAGAATCTGCGGCGTTATATTGAAAAATAACCGTGTTGGGCAATCCCTTGGCAACAGGCTTACTTGTAAAATAAATATTGCGATATGTCAGACCATTAGACTTGTTTTGGAAAGCCCACAAAACCCCGGTAAAAAGTATAATTACCGTAGCTACTAATCCCCAATTGAATTTTTTCGGAACATACTCCGTACGTATGGTTGGCTCAGGTTCATCAAGGGTGAACGGTTGCTCATATATTATAGCTCCGTTTTTCAGAAACTCTCTCCAGTTTTCGTAGCCTATAAACTGCGCCAGTACATTAAGCGTGGCAAGATTTGGTGTGCTGTCATATTTTACCTTTCCCCAAATCCTTTTGAGTGTTGAGTTACTCAACGAAACTTTTGTTTTGGCAAAAATCAACTCGCTTAACTCCTCAAAATCCTGATTCTGCCAGTGTGCACTATCGCCCCAGGATAATTGAGTCTCCACTATTTCCTTACATTTTTCAATATAAAAACGCTCGTTGTTCATCGGAAATGAAATGAAAAGGTTTGCAAAAATTCTGAAAGGTTTAAATTTTAACAAACGCAGGATTACAAACTAAAATTAACGAAACTTTTTCGTATTCGGTTATTAACTCTTTTAAATGATATAAAATTAAATCGAACGGCAACTTATAATAAGCCAGAGAAAGACCGTATTAGCGCCATTGCACTTTTCTCACTTAATTATTTTTTCGTTAATTTGAATAAGGTTAATAAGCAGGTCATTCTTGTTAGCCTTGTATATATGGCTACATTTACCAGACTTGAGAAATTTTATGCCGAAGCCAAAGGGAATAAATGGTTTCGTGGGTTTACTGTTTTCTGTCGCATAACTTTAGCCTTAGGATTTATTCCGTCAGGTTGGGTAAAAACCATTGGCGAACGGTTTACAGCCCTATCCAATAATCATCCGTTAGGTAATTATTTTGAAGCCTTACACCATACAGGGTTTTATTATACTTTTATAGGTGTTTCACAGTTGCTGATTGCACTCTTATTAATAATTCCCAGAACGGCAATTCTTGGTGCACTGCTCTATTTTCCTATCATTCTGAATATTTGTATCCTTACTTATGCTACCCGGTTTGAGGGCACTCGTATTGTAACTTTAATGCTTCTGGCAAACCTGTATTTGCTATTCTGGCATTATGACCGCATAAAATATATTTTACCGTTTAACCAAATCAAAGAAGCGAATATCGAAACACAAAAGAAATCTTCTACCAACAAATTTCCATTCATATTTTTTGGTTGTGTGATTCTGGCTATTGCTTCGGTGATAATCATTAACATTTTTTTGTTTGACATCCGGCCAGGAAATTCATTGATTGAATGCACCAATGGCTGTGCAGGTAGTGATAAAAAAGCCTGTGAAGAATTCTGCGATTGTATTCACAACCAGGGCAAACCGCTTGAAAAATGTTTAGAAAAATACCATACAGCTAAAAAAAGGAAGGAATAGCTATGAGGCCATTATAATCAAATATCCTACTTTGAGTTTGCCAGCCATCGTATTATTTTCTCCCAGATCAATATGCCATTACTCAATCTTTGAATCGTTAGCTTGATAAAGTTTCGGTTTTTCAGCCTAATTGTATCAGCATAAAGACCGAAAGGATAGTTCTTTCATATTCAAATGATTTAATTCAACGCAAAACAATGTAGAAACACCTGCTTTTAGCGTATTGCTGGCTATTCAAATATAAAAGCTATAGGTTAATATTGGTACCCAAAACTTATTTTAAGGCAGGTCTTCTATTGTATACAAATCATTACAAAAAGCACTATAAATATACAAACCCTTTTTACCACTTAGTAAAATACTGATAAAACTCATGGAATCACTTTACTTTTTGACGAACTTTGTTTAATTGTTTAACGGACAAACAAAAACCATAAACTTTTCAGCTAAGATTAGCCATTGAGGTTGATTAGCTGTTTTAAATTTACATTTTATAGCTATGAAAAATTCACAAGTCTTACTGCTTGGGCTTATTATCCTGAGCAGTTGTAAATCTTCTGACCCTGCACCAGTGCCTGTCGACAAAACTGAATTTACAGTCGAAAGCATTATCGGAACCAATACCGGAAATATTGTTGCTTCCCGTAAAGGCTTTTTTAGTCTATCAGATGGAAAAGTTTACTCTCAAACAGAAGCCGTTGCTGTTTCAGACCAGATTGATTTTGCTTACAATTATCATGGAGGAGGTTGTAGTAGCTGTCGTTTTTTTGAAAATGTAAAACAGATGTCAACCCGAACCGGATATGTAAGTGCGTTTAGTACTGTTACTGATTCTCGTGTCGAAAATGTTGAGTATTATAACAAAATGTCGGTAGCTGCCTTTGATTCTGTTGAAACAGTTGCTGATTTTGAAAGGGTAGTAAAGAACTACAAAATCAAATTCGATGAAATGTATGGTTCGGCTGATGTAACTAACCGAACTACTGATGCCGCAACCGGAAAAGTCTTCGGCTTTAAAGACAAAAAAGGACGCTTAGGATTCTTTAAAATCAGTAATTATACTGCTAATGTGGCAACAGGTAGCGCCACGCCTTTAACTATCAGTGTAAAGCTAAAACCCTTGTAAAAGGTTGCTGACAAAAGAGTTATTAAGAGTAGTGCTATTCATCTGAAAAATAGTTACTACTCTTATTTGCTTCAACAAATTATTTTGTGATTGAAATAGTCTTGTTATCTTTCCCATATCCTGACTTATTCAACCATATTCCATTTTATGACCCGAAGTTTTTATTCTTCTGCCATTGTCTTTGCTGCTATATACACTGTTCTTATCTTATTTAAAAGCATTTTGTATCTGATACTCGGCATACAAGCGAGTAACCTGCCATCAATCGGTGGGTGGTTTACTTTCGAGTTTCTGACATGGCTGGTCTGGTCAATAATATTACTGAAATACTATCATTTCTATAAGCATACTTTTGTTTTCCGGGCACTTATACTATCCATAGTAGTTTCTGTCTTTCATTTTTTCTCTTTTCTGCAACTCATGCAAACGAAAGAGATACTCAATTATCATATCATAACTATTATCGGTTCTCTGGGAGCCGGTATATTATATGCCATCAGCCTGCTCAGTTCCGGTACAGGTAAAAATCGGTGGCTACGAATGGCCGGAATTGTGTTATTGATAGAAGGAATCATTATGACTTCAGCTATTATCTGGTCTATTAACTCTACCAGTTTTATGCTGAGTGGTACACTTGGGCGTATAGAACAATGGGTAGGATTGGCAGGAACACTGGTACCCATTGCTTTTATTTTCCATTTTTTAGAAGAAAAGAAAATAAGTACAGACAAACCTAATGCTGGTCAGGAATCGTGGGTAGGTACGATTAATTTTGCTGCAGTGATCATAGCAATGGGCGGGCTTTATTTCATTTCAATTTTAGTTTTAGATAGTATGGACATCAGCAAAAATGCCAGACGTGCAGACACTCATCTCAAAAAAATAGCAGAGCCATTTGAAGCAGGAATCTATGTAAACAATCATCAGGATACTCTCCGGTATCGCTTATTGAAACCTCTGAACTATGACTCAACCAGGCAGTATCCATTAGTCATATGCCTGCACGGGAGTTCAGGAAGTGGGATGGATAATGCCCGTCAGGTTGTTGCGTCATTGCCTGTACCATTGCTTTCAAAACCCGAAAACAGAACTAAATACCCTGCTTTTCTTTTTGTTCCTCAATGTCCGGTAGGCGCTACCTGGGGTGGTATCCCTCATTTTCCTGCTATTGACTCTCTGGTTTTTGAAGCCATTGCCTCATTACAACAAAAACTTCCATTTGATACAAACAGGTATTATGTAGCAGGCAATTCTTTAGGAGGTTATGGGGCATGGCATTTTATCTCTACACGTCCTACACTATTTGCTGCGGCCATTCCAATTTCGGGTGCGGGCAATACTTCGGTGGCTAAAAATATTGTTGATATACCTGTATGGGCTTTTCATGGAGCCAATGACAGAAATGTTCCGGTAATTGGTTCCCGTGTCATGATTGAGGCGATGAAAAAAGCAGGAGGAAACCCTAGATACACCGAATATTCCGACAAAGCCCACAATATCTGGAATGAGGTAAGTGATACACCGGGGTTGTTACAATGGTTGTTTGCGCAGAGGAAAAAATAGTGTGTTTTGTAGAGGTGTATACCTCTTCGGAATTCAAAAAAATAGCTTATCAGCCAGACGAAAAGTATTGCAATGAGCTTCTACAATATCGGCAATACGTGGCGAATAACCGCCACCCATTGAAACCACAATCGGAATTTTGTTTTTGATAGCCTGTTCAAAAACAAAAGTATCCCTTTGCTTACAGCCCTCCATCGACACCTTCAGTTTACCTAATTTGTCGGAGGCTAAAATATCTACACCAGAAATGTAGAAAATAAACTGTGGTTTTACCTCTTCTATCAATTGTGGCAATGTTCTATAAAGTAAACTCAGGTATGCTTCATCTTCACAATAGGTAGATAATTCTATATCTAAATCTGATTTTTCTTTTTTCAGCGGATAATTCTCTTTACCGTGCATTGAAAAAGTAAAAACCCTTGGCTCATTCTCAAAAATAAGCGCAGTACCATTGCCCTGATGCACATCCAGGTCAACTACCAGTATCTGATTGACTAACTGATTGGTAAGCAGGTAATTGGCCGCTACCGCTACATCATTCAACAAACAAAAGCCCTCGCCCCTATCGACATAGGCATGATGCGTGCCGCCTGCAATGTTCATCGAAATCCCCGATTCAAAGGCAAACGTACAACAGTCAATTGTACCTTGTGTAATTATCAGTTCCCGCTCAACCAGTTTTTCAGAGACCGGAAAACCAATACGACGTTCCATTCTGGCATCAATCCTTAGGTTGAGCAAATCTTCAAAATAGGCTTTATCGTGTACACCTAATACCCATTTCGGTTCAACAACCACAGGTGCAAAGAAGTTTTCGGGCGTGCATGTACCCTCATAAAGCAACTGTTCATGAATTAACTCGTATTTTATCATCGGAAACCGATGACCCGGCGGCAGTGGATGAGTATAGATAGAATCGTAAGCTATTTTCAGCATAGATACTACTTAAAAAGGCGGGTGTCTAAAGAATACTTGCCGGGGCCTGTCAGAAAAATGGCAACAAAACCTGTAAGATATAATAAGGCTTGTTCTTTATCGCCAAGGGGGTCGTCTCCATGAATTACCAAAGCAACTACTCCCATGCAGATAATCAGTACAACAGAAGCTAATCTGGTAAATAAGCCTATAATCAGCAGTAGAGAACAAAAGAATTCTGCAAAAATAGTTAACCCTTGCGAAACCATAGGTGATACATGCAAAGGGTCAGGAAAATCATGGACTCCGGCTAAAAAACTCTGGAGTTTATTATAACCGTGTGGAATCATTAAACCGGCCAAGCCTAACCTTAATAATAAAACTGCTAAACTTATCTGGTTTGTTAAAGTTGTGGGTTTCAGAAATTTTTTAAGCATTATTCTTATTTTATCTCTTCAAAATCAACATACTGTCCGCCTTCGTATCCTCCTTTCTTATCCGACGATTGTGTGGGTTTCACCTTGATATCTCCCTCTTTTCCTCGTTTTTTCTCCATTATATCGTTGTAGCGTTTTTGCTCTTTGGCAATCTGCTTACCTACCAATAAATTGAACAGGAAGTTTCTGAACACCGGAACAAAGACTATCAGTAGTAAAAATATGAGAATGTATTTAAACATGACCTTAATTCCCGAATGGGAAATTTAAAAATAAGACTGAATATTGTACAAATGTAATTTGTTTTTAGAGCATTTTTAAATTTTATTTTTCTGACTGAAAAGGACAGATTTTTTAGTTAGACAAGACACATTTTTTCGATGTAGCCAGCAGCTACATCGAAAAAATGTAACGCAGTATAACTGAAAAAGATGCCTTTGAAGGTCGAACAATAATTTTTAAATATGCTCTAATAGATGTAATACAATCAAAACTGAAAATTAATTCCTTCTGTTTTGCCCTTATGAGATACCAATCAGTTTCAATAGAATGTCTAATGTATCTGGACTACTCGGGCGAACAGCATCAGGCTGAACAATTGTTCCGTTTTTATCGATAATCATATAACGTGGAATACCGTTGATTTGGTATTTTCTGACTACTTCAGAGGCCCAGCCACCCTCTGAATACCCATGTTCGCCATTGTCTAACTGCAATCTTTCAACCGCATTTTTCCAGTTATTAGGGTCTTCATCGATAGAGATATATAAAAACACAATGCTTTTCTTTTGCTTATCTGTAAGCGAAGCATGAATTTTTTTAGAAAACGGAAATTCCTGACGGCAAGGGCCACACCAGCTTGCCCAGAAATCAACATAAATTACCTTGCCTTTATATTTGGCAAAATTAAATTTATTGCCATTAATATCTGTCAGCACCGGATAATCGCTCGTATTTAGCAATTCCTTGGGGCTTTGCGTCTTTTCCTCTTTCTTCTTGGCAATCTCTTCTTTTTTGTTCAACGTTTCCTGACAATGGCTAATCAGTAATTTACGGTAAGTATCTGATGATACCTGACTAATCCAGTATTTGGCCGCCGAAGAGGTAATTCGTCCGCAGTTATCATACATCAGTTTTGAGAGTGTATAATCTAAAACCTTGCCTTTCAGGTATTTCAAAGCATAGTTGCTTTTGTCTGTCAGGGCTTTTACCTGGTCGCTGTATTTCACAAATTTTTGTTCCTGTGAATTAAAATAAGTAACGAAAAAAGACAGAAAGTTGCGGTAGCTTTCTGAAATCAACAGGCTTTCGTCCTGTACTTTCTGAGGGTCAAGTGCCTCAATCATTACTGACGGTAAGGATACCACACGTGTTAGTTTAGTATCAAGGTTACTGCGAGTGATAGAATACGCCAGTAATAAGTGCCAGTAATTCCAGCGGATATTGCTTTCGACCAATTTCTGAAAGTCAGCAGAAAGTTTTTCTTTTGCCGGATAATTTTTCAGAAAGTCTAATTGATTTTTGCGCTCGTCGTATAAGCCCATTTCCCAATCATCTACATTAGCTACTAACAATTGTTTATAGCGTGTTTCTTTTTCAAACGAATCAGGGAATTTCTTTTTAAATTCCGCCATAAAAGTCTGGCTTTCAGGCTCCTGCAATAGCTTATTCAATTGATTAATCAGCGCTGTTTCGCCTGACTGCAAAAAAATATCAACACTATCACCTTTTGAAAACCCGATGGTTTGCGCTGAAGACAGGATAGGGATTAGTAAAAATAAAAGTATTTTCTTTAGCATAGCTCCGGCATGTTTGATTGTCTCGTCATTATCACTCAAAACTCAATAACAAATTAACGAAAATCTATGCCAAAGATTGATAAAAAATAAAAAAATGTCGGTCTAAACCAAAGATGCCTCTACTTGCAATGACTTAAAATCCTTCTTATCGGTTTCACAGGTAGGGCACATATAGCTATCGGGCAGTTTTTCAAAAGGCACTCCTACAGGAATATCATTCAGTAAATCACCGAAATCTTTGTCATAAATTGTCAGGCAACAAGGGCATTGGTGTACAGTTTTGGTAGCGAGTACAGGTGTTTCGTCAGTCTTGTGGTCGTCTTTTAATCCTGCTGCTTTTACCTGATTTTCTGCAATCATTTTGTTGTATTTCAATACGCATCTTCTTAGCTGCTCGTCTACATTAAATCGCCATACACCCCTACTAAAATACTTTTTTGTACGCCCGTTCGGGTTAAAATCTTCTGTATAAGAAATATCATAAACCGAAAAAAGCGGAATAAGGTTAAAGAGTCTGAAGCGTCTTTTCATTAACATAATTGAAGCATATACTTCTGTACGTGGTCGGGTTTTGATACCAAAGCACAAGCCAAAAGTTCGTAAATCAATAGCATCAAAACCTCTTATCAAGGCTGATTTCAACTGTAAAGCAGTATCAGAATCATCTTCAATCTGCCAGTTAAGTTCATTGGCGGCATGACGTACATTGATATTAAACTCCGACAACACATTGCTCCACCTCCATCTGTCAACTTCCTGTATTCCTTTCACTATCAAAGATTTGAAAGGTGTCAGGCAAATCTCTCCTATTTTAGTTTCCTGGCATAAACTACAGATTTTCATCAGGAAATCTATCGGATAAGATTCATTCCTGCGATATATTCCTAACCATGTTTTTTTACCATACCTATTAAAGCCTTCGTAATAAGGCAAAGTAAAACGGGCAGGAATCAATTCCGTTTCAAGAGGAGCCAAAATAGCAATCGGCAGGTTTTCGAGCAATACTTCAATCTCTCTGCTTTCTGTTTTTTGTTGTATCAATAGCTGCTCTTCTAAATACTGACAGATTTTAGCTATCTCGTTTGAAAAAACCAATCTTTTAAAACTAACCAGTGCATTGCTTTTGGGTATCCTGACATACAGATACCAGAAATTGGGTGTAGGTGAGGCTATAAAGTTGAGATGTCCTGAAAAAAACGGGCTGAAACTTTGGTCAGCATCAGATATATTTACTTTCAGTTGAGGACTATATTCAAAAGTATCCAGAATATCCTTATAAATTCCTTCTGTCAGCCAGTTGCCTTTCTGAAAGACTTCTTCTGCCACATACGAACTCACGATGTTTGGATGCTGATTAGCATCTACCTGATAATCAATTTGCAGGGCTTCCATCGCTTTGCCGAATGTTTTTCCGAAACTATGCGGCACATAAAGCAACATCTGCTGGCGTAAGCCAAAGCGTACGCTCTCTACCTGTGCCTGTGTCGCCACAGTCAATATAGCCTTCATTTCGGCAGGCGAAGCAATGCCGCCTTTAAAATTGATTCGTATCAGATATTTATCTTGCATAAGATTAATAGTTTAATCAACTTATTCCGTTTTAATTATTACAGCCACCAATACCACTCAGAAACACACTCCCATACTTTAAAACCCGGATTCAATAAGATATGCTTTTGTGCCTTATAAATAACATTAGCACTTGAGTAAACCATATTATTGGCCTGTATAACTTTAGGGCCTCTGATATCGGCATTGCCACTTATCGGGTTATTGATGACATAGGGGTCTGTCAATGAGATAGTTGTTTGCTTTACCTGGCTTCCCTGTGGGTTGCGTGCAGTAAGTGTTATAGTATAACTCCCTCCATTTGCGTATTGATGTACCGGATTTTTTTCGGTAGAGGTAGTGCCATCACCGAAATTCCACAAATAAGTCATGGGCTCATTGGCTGACTGATTCTGAAAAGTAAATCTATTCAAACAACCATCTGACTGTATCGCCACAAAATTTGTAACCGGAGCTACCAGTTTTGGTAAAGTCATTTTCCAGATATTTCCCAATAAGTCGGTTATATAAATTATGTTTCCTACTTTTTCTGCATCTGTCAGTTTCGTAAATCCGGTTACCAATCGTGTTGTATTCACCTTATAATTGGTATTGGCCGCATCATACACCAATTTTAGTTGGCATACATCTCCTGCCGAATCTTCATTAGGCAAATACCCTCCGCCTCCATCAGGCAGATGCGCTAACATAAAGCCCGAGCCAGTATAAGGCATTTGCAAGGTGCTATCTCTATCAAATACTAACCCAACAGGTGAGCGGTGGCCTGTAAAAGTGGTTACTTCGGTGCCTTTATACATTTGTCCGTTTGATGGGTTTCTTACCCAGTTGGCGTCTGGGCCAAGGTTTTTGATTGGTTCAGTAAATACCACGCCTGAGGGTCGTGCCGGATAACCGGGGTCGTTATAAAATATATTTCTGGCCAATGCCTCGGCGGGCACCAGTTTATCCTGACTGGCATCATAGGGTGTATATTGCATAGGCGTATCGTTCCCCCCTATCCGCCACGGAAACCCGTAGTGCTTATCTTTACGCAACCAGTTCATTTCTTCGGGGTCGTCTCTATCGCCTGAGTTTTCAATACCAAATAGTCGGTTTTCCGCATTAAAAGCCATATCAAATTCATTTCTCACCCCTCTGGCAAATACAAAACCGCTTGCATTAAGTGCATTCTCATCGTTGGGCAGATAAATATTACTTGCATTGATAGGAATACGAAAAATTTTAGCTGTAAGCGGGACTTCTCTTAAACCTGTATAGCTTCCTGAGTTTTTTACCTCGCCGTGGTCAGTACGAGAACCACTGGCGATATACACAGAATCTTTATTGGGTGATAAACAGATTCCGGCAAAAGCATGGTCGAATAATGTACCTGACGATGGGTATAATTCAGTGGTTAGCATGGTTGTCCACTGGCGTTCTCCATTAGGCATAATCGTACATTTCTCCACCACACCATATCCATTTGAGTTTTCGGCCGTGTTATGGTTACCTATCAGAATAAAAGTATTGTTGTAATACACCATGCCTTGTAAATAATTAATATGATGCTCATGTGGTGGTAAAAATCCACTTTCATCGCCTGCCATTCCATTTATAATCGGAACCTTAAAAACCCAACCGTCAATATTACAGGTGTAAAGGCAATTGCTTATAGTGTCATATACAACCCTGACAGGCAAATGCCCGAGTGCCTTGAATAATTCTACTGTAATTCCGGCTTGTGTAGGCGTAATAGCCGACGGAAGAACGGCCTCTCCTTTCTCACCCTTTTTGTATTCTTCATAAGATTTTTCTTGAGCGCAAGCACAAAGGCTTAAGAATAGGAATAGTAACAACAAAATATTTTTCATGCAAAAAAGAATAATGTGTGAACACAAATTTAATTAAATACCTTATTCTTCAAACATTTACTCTTTTTTCTTAATAAAATATTAAGACCTAAGCCAATGACTCTTCGGTTACCTTATTCTTGTCAAGCATACTTTCCAAAATCAATTTTACTTCTGGTCTACACGAGCCACAACCCATGCCTGCTCCTGTTTTCTGGCATAGTTGTACCATATCCTTACACCCTCCTGAAATGGCATTTTCGAGATTGCCTTTGCCTACATTGTTGCACGAGCACACCAGTTTGCCAATAACAGGTTCGGCAGCTTTACCAGAACGCAATAATGCCAGCCGTTTGTCTGATAACTCAATACCATTGATAATTAAATCTTTAAACTCTAAAAACTCCGACTTATCTCCTATCAGAATCGCCCCTACCAATCGGTCATTATGTACAATACATTTTTTATAATAATGCCGGGTTTTGTCTATAAAAATAATCTCTTCATAATCGGTGCTTCCTGCAGGTATTTCTACCATACCCAGCGAACAGAGATTAAGTCCGTGCATTTTAAGAATATTCATTGAAAGGCTCCCATTGTAGTAGGTAGCAAGGTCTCCAGCCAGAAATCTGGCTACAACGGCTGCCTGTTGTTCTGCTGCCGCAGTAATACCCCACATCTGGTTCTGCCATTCGGCAATTTCGCCGCAGGCAAAAACATCAGGGTCTGAAGTTTGCAGGTAGTTATTCACCACTACCCCTCGATTACAAGCCAGCCCGGCATTTTTTACCAGTTCGATATTCGGAGTAGTACCTGCCGCTACAATCAATGCATCACAAGTCAATTTCATGCCCGATTTCAGGCGTACACCCGTAATTTTCTCACTGCCATATACCTGTTCTACTTCATCGTTATAATACACATCAATGCCGCGAGCAATAATTTCTTCATGCAAAATATCGCTGCCTATCGGGTCTAATTGCCTGTCCATAAAGCGTCCGATTCTTTGTATGACTGTCACATTTACCTGAATCTCTTTTAAAGACGCTGCCATTTCTAAACCTAATAGTCCGCCGCCTACAATTACAGCATGTCTACCGGCTTTCACATAGGGCAACAGAGCATCGGCATCAAGCCTGCTGCGCATGTTAAACACTCCTCCTATCCGTGGAAAATTCTTTGGCATAAAAGCACGGCTACCCATCCCCAAAAACAGTTTATTGTAATGATGCTCATGGCCATTACTATCTACCACCACTTTGTTTTTGCGGTCTATATGTTCAATGCCTATGCCTTTATGGACGGTTATTTGTGTTTCTTTAAACTGGTCTTCCCTCAGTTTTACCAGTTGATCCCAGGTTTGTATACCACTGATATAATCAGGCAACATCACACGGTTGTAGAATGGATATATCTCTTTAGAAAATACCTCAATTTCGTCGGTCTGATTCAGGGCACGATATGCCGAAATAAAACCTAACCCTGCCGAGCCTGCACCTATGACAATAATTTTCTCTTTCGGTTTCTGGTATCTGACTACTTCAACAGCCGAATATTTGAAATCAGGTTCTTTCGATTTAGGGTCAATCAGGTTATTGGTCAGGTTATTGGCTCGGCCAAAATCGTTGTCCAATATTCTGCCCCAGTGCATAGGCAAAAAACAATTCCCTTCTTTTACTTCGTCAGTAGTCCGGGCTTTTACTTTTACGCTTCCACGCTTGCCTTTTATTTCTACTACCGCCTCATTTTCAATACCCCGGCTTCGGGCATCATTCGGATGAATTTCCAGAAAGGGTACCGGAATATGTTGTTTCAGTTTATTTACACGCCCTGTTTTGGTCATGGTATGCCATTGGTCTCTGATTCTACCCGTCAGCAAAATCAAAGGAAAATCCTCACTCGTCTTTTCAGATTCGTTTTCATCAGATACTGCATGTATTTTTGCCCTTTGATTAGCTGTATAAAACCGATGGTCTTCAAACAAACGAGGTGTTCCTTTGCTTTGCGCAGCCTTTGCCGGATACGGCCATTGCACCGTATGCTGTTTCAGCAAATCATAGCTTACGCCTGTTACATCAATGTTTGTTCCTGCGGTAGTGCGTGTATATTCCTCATAAATTTCTCCGAAATTTTTATAGCTGAATTTATCTCCCCAGCCCATTTTCTCAGCAAAGCGGCAGATAATTTCAGCATCGGGCAAAGTCTCTCCGGGTGCTTCGCTGACTTTATGCAGATAAGAGACCCTACGCTCGGCGTTAGTCATCGTTCCTTCTTTTTCTGTCCAGGCAGCCGCAGGCAAAACCACATCAGCAAACCGAATAGTATCAGCTTTATTCGAAATATCCTGCACAACCACAAACCGGGCATTTTTCAAAGCCATTTCGGCCATTTTTGCATCGGGCAGGCTTACCATCGGATTGGTACAAGCTATCCAGATAGCCTTGAGTTTGTCGCTTTCCAAACCTTTAAACATTTCGGTAGCGGTTAATCCCATTTTGTCAGAAATAGTAGTCCCTCCCCAGAAAGTTTCCATTTCTGCCCTGTGTTGCGGATTCAGAATATCACGGTGCGATGCCAGCATATTTGCTAATCCACCTACTTCTCTGCCACCCATTGCATTAGGCTGTCCTGTCAGCGAAAAAGGCCCGTTACCCGGTTTACCAATTTTACCTGTAATAAGGCTCAGGTTAATGAGAGACAGGTTTTTATTGACACCAATCACCGATTGATTCAAGCCCATTGTCCACATTGACAAGAAGCCTTTGGCCTTTGCTATCCAGTAGGCTGCTTTTTGTATATCTTTTACCGAAACACCACATATCAAAGCCGATTCGTCTAATGTCCGTTCAAAAATCTTTGTTCTGAACTCACCAAAGCCATCGGTATGATTAACTATAAATTTATTATCAATCCAGTTGTTTTCTATCAGCACCCTTGCTATGGCATAATTCAGGGTTACATCTGTACCCGGATTAAGCTGTAAATGCAGGTCTGACGAAGTAGCCGTTTGTGTACGGCGAGGGTCAACTGTAATAATTTTCAGGTCAGGATTAGCCGCCCTGTGTGCTTCAATTCTTCGCCACAATATCGGATGGCACCATGTAGGGTTTGCGCCCTCAACCAAGATACAGTCTGATGCCTCAATATCATCATAACAAACCGGAACAGCGTCTTCACCCAATGAGAGTTTATAAGCCACCACAGCCGAGGACATACACAGACGTGAATTGGTATCTATATTATTAGACCCAATAAAGCCTTTCATCAGTTTATTCCATAAGTAATATTCCTCTGTGAGGCATTGCCCTGAAACATAAAGCCCTACCGAATCAGGCCCATATTTAGCAATGAAAGCCTTAAAAATAGCTGCCGTACGTTCCAGTGCCGCATCCCAGCTTACCTGTTGCATAGGCATGCTTCTGTTCATCCGCATTTGCGGATACAGCAGTCGGTCAGACTTATCATTGACCGTATAATGCAGATTCATCCCTTTTGAGCAAAGCATTCCTTTGTTCACAGGGTGGTCTTTATCACCCTCCACATGAATCCTGCCATTGCCGGTATCCGTTACCACAATTCCGCATCCTACCCCACAATAACAGCAGGTGGTTTTATATTTTTTTGAGGTTTGCATGACCAGAGAGTAATTAATGAATTTTTTATCCGTTAATTTCTCCTCTTTTTCAAGGAGGATTACCCATAAATAACCGATTTTTCATCGGTTATTTATGGGGGAGGTGGTTAACCATAAGCTCATAAAACTATTAAGAACTAATTTACAGACCTGCGTTTAACCACTCCGTCAAAATCCGACTTCGTCAGGATTTTGCCTCCCCTCCTTTAAAATGAGGGAAAATTTAAAACACAATTTTTTTACACCAAATCCTCCACCATCGCAGTCTTCTTCACTTTTTCTTTCACACTAAATCTGGTAATGGCAATGAGAATAGCTGCTGCAACCGCAGCCATACCTATGTAACGGAAAGCATCGGCATAAGTCAGATTTTCTGATTTGAACAGGAAGCCCATCAGCATGCCGCCAATGTTACCTCCTGCTCCTACAATACCTGCTACCATGCCTACATTTTTTGCATTGATAAAAGGCGTCAGTGCATACGTAGCGCCATTAGCCATTTTTAGAAACAAGGCAAACAGTACCATTGAAGCAATGGCCACAGGCAAAGTAGCCGCACTGGCAAAAAATACAAGCCCGATGCCCTCTATAGCAATTAATATAGCCAGTAAGCGACCCTTTCCGGTTAAACCATTCTTTTTACCGATTTTATCGGCCCAAATACCCCCTAAGGCACGGGCAAAAATATTCATGAACCCAAACATACCTGCCAGTAGTCCGGCCATTTTCTGGTCTACCCCGAAGTTATCTACAAAGTGTAGGGCTGCCACGTTATCGAATGTAATTTCCATACCAAAACAGATGGAATAAGAGATAGCCAATGCCCATACACGCCAGTCTTTTACTACTTCCCATGTATTGGGTTTTTCTTTTTGAGCTACTTTGCGGCGGATGTCTGCGTAGTTTCCGGCAGGAGTATCCTGTGTGAATTTATAATATAGAAATGCACATAGTAACAGTAGTGTCCCCGGTACAATCATAGCCAGACGCCATGCTTCACCTTTGGTATAACCCAGACCTACAATTCCGGCAAAAATTAAAGGCATCAACATATTGGTAATGCCGCCACCCAGATTCCCCCAACCTCCGGCTACTGCATTGGCTGTACCTTTAATACCTGGAGCAAACATTATCGATGTATGGTATTGCGTAATTACAAACGAGGCACCGATAACCCCGATAGCCAGACGGAATAATAAAAAGGTTTCGTAGCTATGCGATAAACCCACCAGATACACCGGAACAGCACAAAGCACCAATAAGGCTGTATAGGTTTTGCGAGGTCCCCAGGTATCGCAAAGGCGACCAATAATTAAACGGGCAATGATAGTGGCCGATACCGCCGCAATGAGTGTATTACCTACCTGTGCTTTGCTCAGACCCAGGTCTTCTCTGATGGTTGGCATTAAAGGTGCCAGACCGAACCAGCCAAAAAAGCACATAAAGAAAGTAAGCCATGTAACATGGAATGTACGCATTTGTACACTTGAAAAATCAAAAATATTTAGTTTTTCTAATGGTTTATTCGATTTCATGAGATTTTGTTCGTTTAGATAATGAGAAAATGTAGAAGAATCCGTGTCTTATTTTTTGGCAGAAGCAAAAAATTCGGGACGGATATTGAGCATCAGATAGCCCCACTGACCTGTCTTGCGGGTTTTATCCATCGAATTCTGCTTTACATATTCAAGGCTGTTATTGCCTTGCATCAGGGCATAGCCTGCCTCAAGCGTTGTAAACTTATTGAGGGAATAATTGAGCACCAAATCATATTCTAAACCCAACATCGAGCTGACTTTAGCACCTGTGGGTGCGTCAGTAGTTTTATTGGGTGTAGCAGCCGCCAGCGCAAAATAATGAATGTCTAAGGTTGTAGTCAGGCGTTTGTTTACGTGCTTGAATTTGAAGAAAGCATTCTGTAAACCACCTGCTGGTGAGCCTGTGCCAACATAAAAGTAATCCATGTAGCCCCAATGTTTATGAGGGGTGCCATACAATGGGTCAAAACGATGTGTTTCTCCTGCTTTCAGTTTGAAACCATCGTTACCCGACAGTACTTCATAACCCGGCCCGAAGCTAAGAGTACCACGCTGAATCATGAAATTACCTCCATAATGGTAAGCACCTTTGATAGTGAGTCCGTCACGGTCTTTGCCCGATTGCAGATAACCGAACACCTGCCATTGTACTTTATGTAGTTTGGTAAGACTGTTGGTACCAGTCAGCATGGCTCCATAAGTAAGGCGAGAGTTTACACCTGTTACATCGTATCGGCGGCCATATACATATCCGTTAGTCACACTACCGATACTATCTATACGAAATTTCGAAAAATCATCTTTAAAAAACAAAACCGATAACCTGGTTTGTTGAAACTTGCGTGCCAGATAAGCCATCTGAAAAGATTTAAACATCTGGTTCTGCCCGTTAGTACTCACGGCATTAAGCAAGGCAGGAGCACCTCCTTTGCCATTAGTAGGTAAAAAACCACCCGGAATAGTAAGGCTTATACCTTTAGCAGATAATGCCGTGGCAGGTACGTTTCCGCCTACATAATAGGTACCGTTGGCACCAAACGCATCTCCGTTCTGATTGAATCCTCCGCCTAAATCCAATGTCCAGCCCTTGTGTTGCGCTTTAAGTAAGGCAGCATCGAACCTACGCCCCTGTTGTAACCAATCCAGATTACCCAATAGCCTTACGTCGTCATAGACTAATTCCTGACGGCCTATTTTGAGCGAAAGATACTGCAAGGCTTTGAATTTAAAACTGGTGTCGGTGGCGTTAGCCAGCGCTAATTCTGCCCAGGCTTCGTGTACGGCTAATCTGGCACCATCGCTATTTGAGATAGAAGAAGCATCTTGCCCCCATACCCGTACGTCCTGTACCGATACGCCCAGATTTACTCTATCCCATTTGTAACCAAAAGTCAGTCGGGTTCGTTGCGATGTAAAAGCAGCAGGTTTAGCCCCAACCAGAGCCAGATTACCTAATCCGTCTCTGATTTCGGTACGGGTTCTTAGCTGACCTGTGAGTGAAAATTGTGAATACGAACCTCCCGCAAAGAAAACAATGAAGAAAAGTGCAAGTGCAAATTTGCGTAATAAATTTTTTTTCATTTGCTTTGATGTTGAATTGTGAATAAATACCTACGTTTTGCGATTCAGTGCCGATTCTGATACCCCCATATCAGGTCGGCTTTTTTGTTGGCAGAAATCGGGGCCCCCACCCCGACAATTGTCTTCGACAATAGCCATAGTTTGTGCTTTTGTTGTTTTTTTCCCTATGTTTGCATGAGCTTTTGAATTGTTTATTGTTTAAAATGGTTGTGAAATATAATACTTTGATAGCCCCCACTACCCAAATATTATATAAGTAAAAATACTTATTTATACAATAATTTTCTTTACTTAGTCAAATGTAAAAAATAATATTTTATACTCAAAATCATTTTATACATATTTTTAGTGTTTTTGCTAATTTTAATCAATATTCTTTTAAATCTGAAACTTGTTTTTAGAAAAATACAATTTTTATTCACTAAAAAGGTATTTTTTAAAACCATAAAACTACCTTTTTGACATTTTTACATTTTTTCTCACCAAGAATTAAATATAAAAAAAGTACAATTAAAACAGAAGGGATAAGTAAGTATTCAGAAGAGTATTCTGACAAATAAAAAGAGAAGAAAAGAGTAATTCGGTATAGCCCGTGAATTACTCCTTAAATAGCTAAGCATTTTTTCCTGACAAATAGATGTCAGTTATTATTACTAAAATCAATCTGATATAATTTGTTACTTAGCTGTCAAATATATATATGAAATCAAACGCAGCAGATAGAAAACCATCACTCAATTACCAACCTTTCTACATAGGCTTCTACATATTCAGGATGCAGACTTACTACTTCACCAATAATAATCACCGCCGGATTGCTGATGCCCGTCTGATTAACTTTGGTCTGAATATCTTTTATTTGCCCGAATACTGAATTTTGTTTTTGAGTAGTGCCGTGCTGAATAATGGCTATGGGTGTTTCTTTTTTGCCATTTTCGCAGAAAATCGCCGCTATTTCATCTAATTTGCTCATGCCCATCAATATCACCACCGTAGCCGATGACTGCGCTGCCAGTTTTAAATCGTTGGGCAATAAACCATCACTGGTATGTCCGGTTACAACCCAGAAACTACGGGCAATATCCCGGTGAGTAACCGGAATCTGGTTAACTCCTGCTACCCCTACACTACTCGATACCCCTGGAATTACTTCTGTTTCAATACCCAAGGCACGGGCATACTCTAACTCTTCATACCCTCTGCCAAATACAAAAGGGTCGCCCCCCTTCAAACGCACCACATGCCCGAATTTAAAGGCATATTCGACAATCATTTCGTTGATTTCAAACTGGGCATATGAGTGTTGCCCTTTACGCTTGCCTACATTCAGCAGAATGGCATTTTCAGAAACATATGCTAACAGCGATTGATTGGCTAAGGCATCGTATAAAACCACGTCAGCCTTCTGTAAGGCCTTGATGCCTTTAAGTGTGATGAGTTCGGCATCGCCTGGACCCGCCCCCACGAGTGTCAGTTTTGCTTGCATTTTAGTTATTTATAGTCAGTCGTAAAATCAGAATCGGCTTGCGAAACGGATTATATATTTATTAATAATGAATAAAAGTAGAAGATAATTTTATCAATACAAACATTTTCAGAATAATATTTGCATAAAATTGAATAATTCAAAATAAAAATAAGAAAAATACAATTAAGTAAAAATACTCAATTTTATGAATGGTATTTTTTTAATAATTAATAAAAAACTATCAAGAATCTGTATTTTAACGTTGGAAAAGGTGTTTTTTTATACTAAATTTCTTTGGAATCTAAGCGACGATACTGATACAAATGCCTACACTCGAACAACAGGTTACCCAACGTCTGACAAAACTTTATATTCTTGCCCTGACTGCCGTAGCCGTTCTTTCGATAACCGGGCAGGTGCTGATACAGGAATCATTAGAGGACACCCTCAATGATGCACACGTAGTAAATATAGCCGGACGCCAACGGATGTTAAGCCAGCGTTTATCAAAAATGGCTATTCTGCTTACCAATACCGACCGATTTTCGGAAGAAGCTAAATTCTATCAGAAAGACTTCGGAGAAACGCTGGCTTTGTGGAGTAAATGTCATGAGGGTTTTATGAACGGAAAGTTAGAAGTTGAACGGGAAGTAGCAATAAAAAACTCCCCTGCCACTATCCGGATGCTCAATGAATTAAATCCGGTTTTTCTGAAGATAAAAAATCAGATGGACTTGATTCAGACTCATCAGACCATTGATAAAAAGCAGGTATTAAACGAAATACTGCGCAACGAGCGGCTTTTTTTGAATCAGATGGACAGTATTGTGTTTCAATATGATTTAGAGTCGCACGAAAGAGTAAACAGAGTACGGAGCATCGAATTATTTTTATTTTTCCTTACCATTGGTATTCTTCTGTTAGAGGGCTTGCTGATATTTAAACCTCTGGCAGATTATATCAAAAAGGTAATCAGAATGTTGACTAATTCGGAAGAAGCCTTGCAGGAAAAAAACCAGGAACTGAGTATTTCTAACCAGAAACTGATAGAAGCGCAGAAAGACATTGTAAAAATTACGGAAGAAAAATACGAGTTGGTGCGTAAGGAAGATAACGTGCGGTCGAGTGCATTGATGCAAGGGCAGGAAGAAGAACGCCGGAGGTTATCAAGAGAACTGCATGACGGTATAGGGCAAATGCTGACAGGCTTAAAACTCCATAGCGAAAAACTGAAAAGCCTGCCTTTTGCCAACGACAAACAAAGAAAAACTTTTGAAGAACATAACAAACTGATTGAAGAAACGATAGAAGCTACACGTATGGTATCGTTTAATCTGATGCCGCCTATCTTGACAGATTTTGGCTTAGGAGCAGCCATCAGGTTATTGACAGAGCATACCACCAAAACAAGCGATATTCAGGTATCCTTTGATAGTAACTACGGACAAACCAGGCTGAACGGGAATCTGGAAGTAAATCTTTACAGAATAGCACAGGAGGCTCTCAATAATATGGTAAAACACTCAAAAGCTACAGAGGCCAATGTGGTTTTACAGAAAACTCAGGCAGGAATTGAGTTGCACATCAGTGATAACGGTATAGGCTTTGACGAAAAAAATACTAAAAAAGAAAAGAACATCCATAACGGACTGCCTAATATGCAAACCCGTGTGCGTTTGTTGGGCGGCCAAATGACAATACAAGCGAAATCAACAAAAGGAACCCAGATAACCGTGAAAATCCCAAACTAAAATGGCAAACAAAATTAAACTGATGATTGTGGACGACCACGCAGTTGTACGCAAGGGAATTATTAACCTATTAGAAGATGAGGAAAATATTGAGATTGTGGGTGAAGCACCTGATGGTGTAGAAGCACTCGAAGGCATCAAAGAATTAAAACCTACCATTGTACTTTTAGACCTTTCTATGCCCAGAATGACAGGCTTTGAGGTAGCTAAGATTATCTCGCAGAAATATTCGGCCGTGAGGTCTATTATTTTCTCCATGCACAACAATCAGGAATACATGGTGCAGGCCGTTGAAAACGGAGCTATGGGGTATCTATTGAAAGATACGAGTAAAGAGGAAATACTGAAAGCACTGGATACCGTAGCGAATGGCAATAAGTACTTTCCGCCTACGGTTTCAGCCATGATTATTGACGGATTACTGAATCATAAGAAAAACAGTGTAGCTACTAATAAAAAAGAAACCTCTGCTATTGTCAGCACATTATCAAAACAAGAGAAAGTAATTCTGAACTATATAGTAGAAGGGTTGAATAGTCAGGAAATCTCCGAAAAGCTTAACCTGAGTGTCCGCACGGTTTCCAACCATCGTGCCAATATTCTACGCAAAACACAGGTTAAGAATACTGCGGAGTTGGTGAGATTGGCAGTGGAGTAAATCTTATTTAAAATTCAATCCAATTCTCAAACTATACTTATCCATGTGATACGAAAAAGTATTATAGCTTGATTTCTGGGCATTGATGGCATAGGCATAAGCAGTTTCTATCCACAAAATCTGACGATGGCTGACTTGCTTACTGAAACGATAACCTGTATAGGCATCAAAAACAGGTCTTTCCGTAAAACTGCTGCCTGCCTTAAAACCCAGAATAAAATCCTGCATGGGGCGTACTTTGTACATCAGGTCGTTTTGTATTTCTAATACCTGCCATTTTTTAGATTCTGTCTGTAAACTTTCAAGATTTACATACTCAAATGTATTATTATCCAAACGTACAGGTACTTGTTTGCCACTAATCAGGTTATATTTAAAATTAGATTGTGCCGAAAAGAAGCTCAATCCAACTCTATAGCTTAGCCTTCTCAGTTTAAGTGGATACACAGCCCCTGCCTGCACAGCCCAGCCTACCCTACCACCATTATTGGCTCCATTAAACTGATTAATGACTGCATTAGAAAATACCCGATAGTAATTTAAAGACGGTGTCAGTGAAACATATACTTCAGCGGGTACTTTGAAAAAACTTTCTCGTGTCTCCTGTGGCTGAACTTCGGCTTCGCAAGCAATACGGGTATTGAACGGAATCGCATGGGCAGCTACGTCATTCCTATTATTTAAATAATCAACGTCCGAAAACCCTTTAGCCATTTCTGCATTTGCTATAGCTTTTTGCTCATTATTAGCCTCTCCAATTTCCCTGCTTATCGTTTCATTAGCTTTTATGTTGTTATCTTCTGTAAACATCACAGCTATCTCTTTACCAGGTTCTTTTACTGCCGTTATAGGCTTTTTACCAATAGCCACAATATTTTGTTTTTCAACAATCAATTCTGAGGATTTAGTAACGGGGTTTTTCCATATTGAGTTTCCGGCTTTTTGCGATTTTACGGATTTACTATCACTGGCAATTTTATCTTTTTGAATTTTATTTTCTTTTAATGCTGTTTTATCATTTTCAGCCGCTCTGATGGCTATTGTTTCTTTAGTAGCCTGTTCTTCTGGCACATGCGTTTCATTCGCCCTTGATGCCGTTTTTGTATCTTTTTCAGGGATACTTTTTTGTGCATCTGTATCAGGCTTCGTTGTATTTTCTTTTACTCCGACTATGTCCGAATTTTGTTTGTTATCAAGCGATTGATAAGCTACATAGCCAATCAGCGAAAACAGCAATAAGGCTGCTGCCAGACCCCATCGCCAGAGTTTGCGGACAGGTGTCTCCACGGGCGGAAGATTCGCCTCTATATCAGCCCAAAGGCTATCGTCGGGCATTTTATCAAAGTCATTGATATGGCTCTGAAATAGTTTCTCTATGTTATCTTCAGGCTTGTTCATGCTTTATATATGCATCATCTTTACCGAATCCACTACACTATATCCCTTTTTTTTAACTTTTCCTGTATATATTTCTTCGCAAAAAACAATTGCGATTTTGAGGTTCCCTCGGCTATCTGTAATTGTGCCGCAATTTCGGGGTGTGTATAGCCCTCCATTACATACATATTAAATACAATTCTTGCGCCATTGGGTAATTCTGCTAAAACCTGGTTCAATACCTCCATCAGTTCCTTATTATTAAGTTGTGTAAGTATATCTTCGTTGGTATCAAATGGCAACAATACATCGTCAGTCACATCATCAAATACCACCTGTTTCCGGTAATGATTGATAGCTGTATTTACAATAATTCTTCTTACCCATGCCGACACATCTCTGGCGTCTCTCACCTCTTTTATATGTTTAAACACTTTAATTAATGCTTCCTGAAAAATATCTTCGGCGTCTTCACGGGTATTGGAATAACGCCAGCAAACGCCAAAAAAACGACTTTTATATCGTTGATAAAAAGTCGCCTGCGCTTTACGGTCGTTTTTCAAACAACCCCTGAATACCTCCTCGTCAGTAAGCAAGTTTAAATATCCTTATGCGGTTTAAAATAGCTGTATTATAGTTTGATTGAAACTGACACCTTTGCCTGTACAAATTGTGTCTCGTTACGATACAAGCCATAGTTAAAAGTATCACTACCCGAAAAACTTTTGTCTGCCTGATATAAGATAACAGGTTTATCAAAATTGGTTGTATCAATACTTATTTTGCCGTGCTGTGGTTGTGATACAATTCTGAGTGTTGCGTTGCTGTACAAAGAACAAATCACATCATTCTGCAAAATATCAATGGCAATACTTGAACCTAAAACGTAATTCGACAAATTGAGTACATCATCTTTCACACCCTCCTGACAAACCTTTGGCTCGATAATGTTTAGTTCAACCGGAGCAACAGGGTTTTTGGTATTTGGTATGCCAATCCGGTACAAAAATGTATCTTCTCCTACATAGTCCTTTTCTGGGGTATAAACAATTTTCTGCTCCTGTATAGTTACAGTACCATGCTTTGGTGGAATCTCAATCTGCAATGAACTGATGGCAGAGCAGGTTTTGTCATTACCTGTAACATTGAGTGTGGAGGCAGATGAAGCCTCCACCTCTACTCTATCTCCTATAGCCCCGGCAAAACACGGAAGGTCTTGTGCAGAAGATACAATCGTGAATAGTACTTCTTTATCAATCATGCTTCCTGTTTGTGTCTTTCCCCTTAAAATCAGATTATCTCTATTGGCAGCGGTTGTGCTTGTAAATCGGTAATAGACCAATCCGTTATCGGTAAATTTTGCCTCTCCATACAACGGATTCTGCGCAATACTAATCTGATTGACATTTTCGAGTCCTTTTAAAGAAGTAGGATTAATGGTGATGGCATCTTTGGTTGTATAAAAAATATCATTGGGGTTTTCTTCAACGCCTGCCCCCGGTGAGGTACTGAGATTTACATTATCGCACGCACCAGTCAAAAAAGCGACCAAACCAAAACTTAAAAGTGTCTGGTTAACGATTTTTTGCACGAAAATTTTTTTTACTTTCTGAAACATGAAAGTGAGGTCTTTTTTAATGATGACACGAAAAGAAAGATTGAGGTTTAAAAACTTTTTAAATTTACTCAATAATTATTTTTTTACTATACTCATTCAACCTGAGAATATATACGCCTTTAGCAAAATCTTCCAGATTTATCACATTCACCGACTCAACAAGTGTTTTTTCCAACACCATTCTCCCTTTTATATCTATCAGCTTTAGCTGAACCGGAAAGTTCTGGTTTACTTTCACCATCAGTTGATTACTGGCTGGATTAGGATATACAGCATCTGCCCATATTTCTTCGGTTGCCGTAATACTTACTAATAATTTGTCTGATAGTACTGAACAACCATTTGCCGTTAATTTCACAGTATAATCTCCTGCCCCATTATAAGTTAAAGTATGAGTAGTTGCTCCGGCAATCACGCTTCCGTTCAGATACCACTGCACTTGTCCGGTGGCTGTTACCCTCAACTGATTGTTTTCCTGTTTAATAACAGGTTTTGGAGGCAAAGCAACAAAGTTGATGCTTACTGCATTAGAAGGCAGACTTGAGGCATTACCCTTGCTGACAATTACTTTATAAGTGCCTGATTTTGATATACTTAGTTTATTTTCAGTCGTAGTGAGTTCTTCGTCCTCATCAATTATCCATTTATAGGTGTCATAGCCTTTTGAGGAAGTCAGCACAATAGTGTCTCCTTCACAAGCCTGGGTATTTGGTACGCTCAGTATAGGTGAATCAAGTTTTGGTAGCAGGGAAAATAATTGTCGCCCTGTATCAGGTGTTGAAGCTCGACAAACCGGAATACCGTTTACTTCCATAAAATTTGTAGGATGAGAGCTTTGTGGCCCTTTCAATAAATCACCAACCATTTTGGTACCTTCTTCGGTACCATCTGTAACCCACGGTTCATATCCAGTTTCAGGAGAATAGGCGGAAAAATATAATTTATTACCTAAAATGTTTTTGTCAGCAATTATATGGCTCCCCTCTTCTATGGTGACTCCTTTTTGAACAAACACTTTTGAGGTTATTAGTCGGGCAGGTATTTTTAAATCAGAGATATAGAGTTGATAATTTATATCCTCATAAATAGTACCTTGTTTCTCCTCAATTCTTATAATGGCCTTATTATCCTCTGTAATATATATATCATTCACAAACCCTTTGGCTATAAAAATACCTTCATTCATAGTCGGGTGCCAATAAACAACCGTATTCTCAAAGGTATCGGTGAAAGGTGTAATCGAAAATATCATCCCTCCATTTTTCAATACCATCGAAAACGCCCGGTTGTTCAGTTCATAATTACTTAAATCAACTGCCATACGCACATCATTACCATCAAAAACATATACCATAAGTCTTTTTTTATATAGGCTATCTGACCAACCCATGGCATTAAAATAGAACTTATTATTATACACTACACTTTTCGGATAACTATCGAAGTCAATTCCAGGAATATTAATGTCAGCCTTTTTCATTGTACCGTTGGTATAAATCTGCCATTGTCTGAAACCAAAGTCACAAAAAAGATAACCACCATTGATTTTCTTTTGCATACCCATATTAAAGCTCTCGTATAAACTTTTAACATACTTTGTTTCGGCAACTGTCCCGTCCGTAATCCACCAGTTATCGTTATCATAAAAAATAATCTCCTCATCATCAGGATTAGGCGTAAAAACCTTTACCATATTTTCTGATTCAAATAGCTTAACCAGTCCTGAGCCATCAGTAGCATAAGTAGCATACTTTTTACTAAGTTCATCATACTTATAAAAGAAAACCTTTCCACGAAAGTTCGTTAAATAGACTTCTTCATTTTTATTGACAATTTCTCCGTTGATTGGATTTATTATGAGATCTTTTGAACTACTTAGCAGATAATCAGGTGCTATAATCACTTTAAAATACAACTCTCCGACATTTTCAATAAATCTTACATCTATTATTGAGGCATCTTCTTTTGCTAAATCAATTGTCTTTACAATTTCCTGTTTCCCATCTGGATAAACCTTGAATAGTTTTAAAATAAGCACATCATTTTCTTTTTGCCCGTAGATATAATAATAGTTTTCGCCAATTTTCACTGCACTTGACCCCTCTATAAAATCTTTTGCTTCAAATAATTTCAGTGTTTTATCAGTTCCGTTAGTCACAAAATGTAAAGCCGTAAAATCATGATACATCTGGGCATTATCCCAACTTGGAGTAATCCTATAAAGTAGTTCGTCACCTCGTATCGACCATGTATCAAAAGAATGATGAAGAGTCGGGATAGATGATAATACATTACTTAAGAGCCTGGTTCCTTCTTTAGTACCATCAGAAGTATATAGATTCACTCCATTCTCCTCCGTAGAAGTCCATACAATTTGCTTATTCAGTTTAATTATATAATTGATGGGACCTGCAGGGCTAGTCGAAGGTCCATAAAGACCTCTTATATTCGTCAGTTGTTCCTGCGCCCATAAGCCCGAACACGCCAGTAAGATAAATAGTAAAGTAGAAATACGTTTTTTCATAGAATCAGCATTCATTTTCTACATTGACAAAGAAACGAACAAAACGGTTGAGAAAAATCTTTGCTTTTTTCTGAAAGTGCATGTTCAACGTTTCATTTATTTATATTTATTCTGCCTTAAGTACAATTCACAAAACAGAAGTAGAAAATTCATGAATTTTGCCAAATAAAAATTTGCATATTAAAATTACATAAGTATATTTGAGTAGAAATAAGTATTTATACTTATTTTCTATAAATCAATTAACACTGTTTTTAGGCTGATTTGGGGGAAATTTCGGGCTAAAAACGGGCAAACGTAGGTAAACATAATTCAAAATGACAAACGGAACTAAACGCCGTGTCGTTGTGGTGGGCAACGGTATGGTGGGCTATAAGTTTTGCGAAAAACTCATAGCCAAAGCGCCTGATTTCTTTCATATCACTGTTTTTGGTGAAGAGCCACGGCCTGCTTACGACCGTGTACATCTCAGTGAATATTTTGCAGGCAAAACTGCCGAAGACCTCACACTCGCTCCTTTAGACTGGTATTTCGACAACAACATCCAGATTCACCTCTCCGACCCTATTACGCATATCGACAGGGAAAACAAAACTGTATTATCACATCATGGGCTTTCAGTACCTTACGATTATCTGATACTGGCTACTGGATCAGCACCTTTTGTGCCGTCGATTCTGGGGATTGAGAAAGAAGGTGTTTTTGTATATCGTACAATAGAGGATTTGGAAATGATGCAAAGCCACGCTAAAAAAGCCCGGAGAGGTGCAGTAATTGGTGGTGGTTTGTTGGGCTTGGAGGCAGGGAAGGCTTTAATAGATTTAGGTTTAGAAGAAATCCATGTGATTGAATTTGCGCCTAAACTGATGCCTCGCCAGATTGACCAGTCAGGGTCTGATATGCTCAAAAACAAACTGGAAGCATTAGGGCTAAAAATTCATTTGTCGAAAAATACACAAGAGATAACCGGAAATGATAGCATCTCGGGCATGACCTTTGCCGACGGCTCAAAATTGGATGTGGATATGCTGGTGATTTCGGCAGGTATTAAACCACGAGACGAAGTAGCCCGATTGGCAGGTCTGGAAGTAGGCAGCCGAGGTGGAATTGTGGTCAATAATTATCTGCAAACCTCTGACCCAGCTATTTTTGCCATTGGCGAATGTGCATTACATAATCACATGATTTATGGATTAGTAGCGCCTGGCTATGATATGGCTGATGTAGTAGCAACCAACCTGAGCAAAGCAGCCACTTCAGAAAGTAAATCGTTTGTTTCATTCGATATGTCAACCAAATTAAAATTGATTGGGGTTGATGTAGCCAGTTTCGGCAATCCATTTATTCAGGAGCCTGACTGCCAGACTATCGTTTATGAAAACAAATCGAAAGGCGTTTATAAAAGAATCAACATCTCTATTGATGGAAAAAGTCTGCTTGGCGGTATTCTGATAGGCGATGCAGAGCAATACAATATGCTATTGCAGACTACCATCAATAATTTAGTCATACCCAAAGACCCTGAAGACCTTATTTTAGGCAGCAGAGGTGGTGAGTCTGATGGTGGAGCAGGTGTAATGGCTTTACCCGATGAAGCCCTTATCTGTTCGTGTGAAGCTGTCTCAAAGGGACGCATCTGCCACGAAATTGTTAAAAACAAAGTTACCACCATAGATGGCATTAAGAAATGCACCAAAGCAGGTACAGGCTGTGGCGGGTGTGTACCTCTGGTAAAAGACCTTGTACAAGGTACCATGAAAGCGCAGGGTATTTATATCCGGAATATCCTCTGCGAGCATTTCGACTATACCCGTCAGGAATTATTCAACTTAGTGAAAATCAATAACCTCAGAACCTACGATGAGGTATTGGATAAATTCGGCAAAGACGATGGCTGCGAAGTTTGCAAACCTGCCATTGCTTCTATTTTAGCCAGTTTGTGGAATGAAATGATTCTGCAAAAAGATAATGCGACTGCCCAGGATTCTAACGACAGATTTTTAGCCAATATCCAACGTGGAGGTACTTACTCGGTTGTGCCTCGTATTCCTGGTGGAGAAATAACACCTGAAAAACTGATTGTGATTGGGCAAGTTGCTCAAAAATATGGGCTTTACACCAAAATCACAGGAGGTCAACGTATAGATATGTTCGGGGCTCATGTAGGTGATTTACCACAGATTTGGGAAGAGCTGGTAGCAGCAGGTTTTGAAAGTGGACACGCCTACGGTAAATCATTACGTACTGTAAAAAGTTGTGTAGGAACCACCTGGTGCCGCTTTGGTGTACAGGATTCTGTAAGTTTTGCGATAGAAGTAGAAAACAGATATAAAGGACTCCGCTCACCGCATAAATTAAAGTCTGCAGTGTCTGGCTGTATCCGTGAATGTGCCGAAGCCCAAAGCAAAGATTTTGGCATTATTGCTACAGAAAAAGGCTGGAATCTGTACGTATGTGGAAATGGTGGTTCAAAACCCCAACATGCCTTGTTATTAGCAACAGACCTGAGTAGCGAAATATGTCTGAAATTGATTGACCGTTTTCTTATGTTTTATATTAAAACAGCTGAACCACTTACCCGCACAGCTACATGGCTGAATAAAATGGAAGGCGGAATTGCTTATCTGAAATCGGTAATTATTGATGATAGTTTAGGGATTTGTGAAGAATTAGAAAAAGAAATGCAGACACTGGTAAACAATTACCAATGTGAATGGAAAGAAGCCGTAGAGACGCCTGAAATTCGTAAACGCTTTGTTCATTTTGTGAATGCACCGGAAGTAAAAGACCCGAATGTGAAATATGAACCACTCAGAGACCAGATAATGGCCACCGACTGGAACAAAGTAACTGCTTAATCTTTATCAACATCAAAAACAGAACAATCATGATACTCGAAATAAATACATCAATAGCAATCAGATGGAGACAAGCCTGCAAAATTGAAGATATACCCGAAAACGGAGGAGCTTGCGTATTATTAGACGGAGAACAGATAGCTATTTATAATTTCGCCCGACGCAACGAATGGTTTGCCACCCAGAACCTTTGTCCGCATAAACAACAAATGGTTTTATCAAGGGGTATGATAGGCACACAGGGAGGCGAACCCAAGGTAGCATGTCCGTTCCATAAAAAGACTTTTTCGTTAGAAACCGGTAAATGTATGGGCGATGAGGCCTATCAGATTACGACATATCCGGTAAAAATAGAAGGAAATTTAGTTTTTGTAGGCTTATGAGCAAAAAATATTAACATTTTCTTAAACGTTAAAGCACTGACAATAAGACTTTTCGGCTATTGTAGGGGGATAAATATCAATAAAACATAAAATATTTTTTTAATTTTATTTGGCATATATCGCTGAAAAGTCTAATTTTGCACCACGATTTCAGATAAAGGAATCACGGCAAAATAATCCCGAATAGCTCAGTCGGTTAGAGCATCTGACTGTTAATCAGAGGGTCGCTGGTTCGAGCCCAGCTTCGGGAGCAAGGTAAACAACTAATAATCAAGCAGTTATATTTATTTATAACTGCTTTTTTTATGCTTGTAAAATTTAGTCTCACTACAAGTATCACTACATTTTTGTAGATTCACTATAACGTGCTTTTTAGATCACCACTTTTATAATCTGAAAAAATGAATATTAGAAATCTAATAGCATATATTCAATGAGCTACTTCAATTAATTATTTTAATATACCTATCTTCAAATATGAAAAAATAGTTATTATATCTTGGTATCATTTTAATTAACTTTACACAAATATTTATTTACTGAGTGCATGGTACAAATAGAGAACAAACGGTTTTCCTTTTCAGGACATGAATCTTTCCAATGTCGCAATCTGTGGTTAAAAAAAGGGTATGATTATGTACAAAGTGGCAAATCTTTTAATGATGAAGATGCTGTTGTAGTATTAGGAGTGGGAAAAAATATGGTAGCATCAATACGCTATTGGATGAAAGCTTTTGGTTTGATAAATTCAGAAGATATACTTACTGATTTTGCACATAAATTATTATCAGATAATGGATGGGATCCATATTTGGAGGATGAGATGAGCCTTTGGCTTTTACATTATCATCTAGTTTCAAGAGGTTATGCAACCATTTATGGGCTAGTATTTAATGAGTTAAGGAGAGAGAAAATAGAATTCACAAAGGAAAATTTTTTAGGTTTCATTAAACGTAAAGCTGAATTATTAAAATTAACCGTTAATGAAAAAACTGCTAGCGATGATTTTGATGTAATGATAAAATTATATTGCAGACAAGATTCGAAAGATAAAGAAGATACATTTTCTGGCTTACTTAATGAGTTAGAAATTATTAAATATTATACAAGAGAGGTTGAATATTACAGTACTGAAAAAGAGAAGAATATGAAAAAATCTGAACAGTACTTTATTATTGAAAATGTAGATCGACCAAATTTATCAGAACATGCTGTCCTATATAATATCTTGGCTGACCCAAATATTAATATGTCGGTAAGTTTAACCTATATGGAACAAGAGCCCAATAGTGTATCTAGTATATTTGCTGTAAATCGGTCTGAATTAGTAAATAAGATAGAGCTTCTTGTAACAAATAACCCTAATTTTACATATAGTGACCAAGCGGGTATTAGAGAATTACAATTTAAAATAAAACCAACACCTTTTGAAGTCCTAGAAATGTATTATGCCGCAGAATAACCAATATACTACATCTATCAATATTATTCGTGATGAGAATAGAAACCTCATCTATCACCCTACTCCTAATTCAATAAGAGTAGTAAATCAAATCGCTAATGACTTCAAAAAAGGTTTACGTTCTTTCAATATAATCGGTACTTATGGAACTGGAAAATCTTCATTTCTTTGGGCTTTTGAGCAAAGTTTAAGTTTAAAGAAACATTTTTTTGATATTAACTTAGTTTCGAATCCATCTTTTAAAATAATAAACTTTATTGGTGAATATAAATCTATTACAGAGTCATTTGCCGAATACTTTAATGTAATAGATAATCAAAATAAGCCACAACATATTTTATCTGAGATATATAACCAATATCACGATTTAGGTAAAACGAGGCCATTATTAGTCATTGTAATTGATGAATTAGGTAAGTTTTTAGAATATGCAGCTCAACATGAACCAGAAAAAGAACTTTACTTTATTCAACAACTTACAGAATTTGTAAACAATTCTGATTATAACATTTGTTTGCTCACCGCATTACATCAAAATTTTGATGGTTATGCTTTTTCACTATCTAATACTCAAAGACAAGAATGGGCAAAAGTTAAGGGTAGATTTAGAGAAATTACATTTAATGAACCGGTTGAACAGTTACTCTTTCTGGCTGCCGAACACATAGATAGCCAAATAAAGGAAGAGAATATAAATGAGGTAATAAAAAAGGCGCTTAAAATTACTAAAAGCACAAAAACATTCAATTTAGATAAAGAATTAGCTATTCAAGCAGCTAATAAATTGTATCCATTAGATTTACTGGCAGCTAATATACTTACTTTATGTCTTCAGCGATATGGGCAAAATGAAAGGTCTTTATTCTCTTTTCTTGAATCTACTGACCATACAAGTTTAACTAAAGTAAAAATCTCATCAAAAAATCCATTGTATAATGTCGCTAATGTTTATGACTACTTGATATTCAATTTTTATTCTTTCATAAATAGTAAAAATAATCCGGATTTTTTAGCTTGGACGAGTGTTAAGAGTGCATTAGAGAACATTGAACGCTCATTTGATGATAATCTTGAAGATTATGATAAACTAATTAAAACAATTGGTCTATTAGCTCTAATAACTCCTAAAGGCTCTATACTAGATGAGGATTTTTTAACGAACTATTCAAAAACTTGCTTAGGGATTAAAACTCCCGGAATCCTGATACATGATTTAGAACAGAAAAAAATAATACTATATCGGAATTATAGTAATCGCTTTATACTTTTTGAAGGTACCGATTTAGATATACAATTAGCTTTAAATGAGGCTGGAAATAAAGTTAGTAATATTGGCGATGTGGTAACACTTCTAAAGAAATATTATCAACTACCGCCGATATTCGCAAAGATGTATTCTTATGAAAACGGTACTCCAAGGTTATTTGATTACAGTATATCTGATAAACCTATCAACAACATTCCATTAGGCGAAGTTGATGGATTTATCAATTTAATTTTCAATGAGAATACAACATTATCTGAGGTTAAACAAAAATCCTTGTTGCAAGAGGAAGCAATAATCTATGGTTTTTATCATACAGCAAAGAGAATAAAAGAACAACTATTTGAAATTGAGAAAACGCAAAAAGTAATAGAAGAAAACAAAGATGATAAAGTAGCATGGAGAGAGCTACAGAATGTATTACTTCATCACAAGAATCTTTTAAATCACTACATAATTGACGGACACTATAATGGAGAAGTAACCTGGATTTTTAAAGGACAGGAAAAAAATATTCAGAATCAAAAGGAGTTTAATAAACTTATATCACAAGCATGCCTAACCGTTTACACTGATACTCCATTGTTCAAAAACGAGTTAGTTAATCGACATAAGATTTCAGCTTCAATTCACTCTGCTAAAAAGAACTATTTTAAAGCTCTTATAAATAATTGGGGGGAATCAGATTTGGG
Organism: Emticicia agri; assembly: GCF_004168285.1. GTDB lineage: Bacteria > Bacteroidota > Bacteroidia > Cytophagales > Spirosomataceae > Emticicia > Emticicia agri. The sequence goes on from NZ_SEWF01000005.1 coordinate 240,604, forward strand.
CTTTTCTAAAGATAAATTCCCACCTGAAAAAACTATTTATTTAACTCTCTTAAAAAATAATGGTATTGATACATCTTCAAAAAGAGTCGATGAAATAACAATTAAAACAGAGAACAATTTTTTACCACTTTGGAAATGTTCAATTGATTTTTTAGAAAGCTCAAAGATTTCAAAAAGAAAAATATCAGAATTAAGTGCCATTTTAAATAAAAGACCATTTAAGCTTAAACAAGGTTTAATTGATTTTTGGATACCAAGTTTTCTCTTTATTACAAGAACAGAGTATGCATTATTTGGCGAAAATGGATATATTCCTATATTAAATGAGGAAGTACTTGAATTAATAACCAAATATCCTGATAAATATGAATTAAAGGCATTCTCAGTAGACGGAATAAAACTTGATATTTTCAACAGTTACCGTTTATTACTCAATCAAACGACTCAGGAGGAAATTTCAAATGATACTTTTATTGAAACTATTAGACCTTTCTTAACTTTTTATAAAAATTTACCTGAATACTCAAAAAATACTAAAAGACTTGAAAAGGAAACTTTAGCAATAAGAAATGCAATTGCCAATTCGAAAGACCCTGAGCAAACTTTTTTTGCAGATTTCCCAACAGCACTAGGATTCACTTTAGAAAAATTGCAAAACTCAAGTGAGGAGTTGCAAGATTATACAACTAAACTCCAAGATACAATTCGTGAATTGAGGACATCTTTTGACGGATTAATAAATAGAATAGAAGTATTTATACAAGATGAAATTATTGGAGAAAAAGTAGAGTTTGAAATTTATAAATCCTTATTACAAGGAAGGTATCAAAAATTAAAAAAACATTTACTATTACCTAAACAAAAAACTTTCGTTCAACGACTTGATTCTCAACTAGATGATAAAAAAGCTTGGCTAAGCTCCATAACTCAGGCATTAATTGGAAATTCTTTGGAAAAGCTGAAAGACCCGGAGGAAGACATATTATGTGAGAAATTAAAGTCCATGATTCTAGAAATTGATAGTCTAACAAAAATCTCTAAATCAGATTTTTCTGAAGAAAAAGAAGAAATTGTAAGTATAGAGATAAATTCTTTTAGTGATGGCAATAGTAAAAAATTGATTAGATTGCCTAAAAGTAAAAATGCAGAAATAAAACTTATTGAAGAAACAATACGTTTTACATTATCTAAAGATAAATCTGCCAATATTGCGGCATTGACAAACATTCTAAAAGAGCTACTAAAAAATGAGTAAAGTGAGACACGTATTAGGTATATCTGGGGGAAAGGATAGCGCAGCATTAGCGATATATATGAAAAATACATATCCTGAATTAGATATCGAGTATTATACTGCGGATACTGGAAAAGAGTTGGACGAAACATATAAACTCATTGATAATCTTGAAGTATATCTAGGGAAAAAGATCATACGATTGGCAGGGGCTGAAAATAGCCCAGAATTGCCATTCGACCACTTCTTAAAAATGTATGGTGGTTTTTTACCATCATCTAATTCAAGATGGTGTACAAAAAAATTAAAACTCGAACCATTTGAAAAATTTGTAGGGAATGACCCTGTAATTTCTTATGTGGGCATAAGAGGCGACGAAGACAGAGAAGGGTATATTTCAAAAAAGAATAGTATTCAATCTATTTTCCCTTTTCGCCGAAATATTTGGAGTGAAGATGTAATTTCAAAAGTACTTTCAAACAATAATATTAGTAAAATCTCAGAAATTTTCGAGACACTTCCCTCAAACGAAAGAACAATGCGTTTCAAAGAGATTTTAGAAACCCCTCTTTCGTTATCTTACAATTTACACCAGAAACTAAATCAACTATTAGATTTAAATATCAAAGATTTTAACAAAATCGTATTTACATATATTCAATTTACAGATTATCCATTAGCTACTGAAACTTCTTTTCCCTTACTTGAGAATGAAGAAGTATTGGTTAGAGCAGATATTTTTAAAATATTAGAAACAAGTGGCGTTGGGGTACCAGAATATTATAAAGAAATAGCATTCGAAATTGCAGGAAAAAAGGGTACTTATGCAAGAAGTCGCTCTGGTTGCTTTTTTTGTTTTTATCAACAGAAAATAGAGTGGGTATGGCTTTATGAACAGCATCCAAACCTATTCCTAAAAGCTATGGAGTATGAAAGAGACGGGTATACTTGGATACAGGATGAGCCCTTATCTGAATTAATACAACCAGAAAGAGTACAAAGGATTAAAGAGGAGTATATTAAAAGAACTCAAAGAAAAAATAAATCACAATCTCATTACCTACTTGACATTCTTGCGGATGCTGAGGGAGAAGGTTGTGCAAGTTGTTTTATTTAATTGAAATAGTCATGATTTAATCTGACAGTTACGATTTATTTAGTAACTTAAAATTAAAGATTAAATCAAATGACAACACAGGCAAAAATCATCAAGAACAAGTTAGGAGTATTAGAACTTGCCAATGTTTTAGGCAATGTCTCAAAGGCTTGCAAGGTAATGGGTTATAGTCGAGATAGTTTCTATCGCTTCAAGGAACTCTATGAACAAGGTGGTGAATTAGCACTTCAAGAAATTAGTCGCAGAAAACCCATAGAGAAAAATCGGGTAGATACGTTAGTAGAAGAAGCCGTTGTCAAGATGGCATTGGACTTACCAGCTTATGGACAGCTAAGAGTATCAAATGAGCTAAAGAAACAAGGTATAGTTGTCTCTCCTGGTGGAGTACGTTCAATCTGGTTAAGACATGATTTAGCTACCTTTAAGAAACGTTTAAAAGCATTGGAAGCGAAGGTTAATCAGGAAGGAATTATCCTTACAGATGAGCAAATAACAGCCTTAGAAAGAGCCAAAGCTGAGAAACAGGCTCATGGAGAAATAGAGACACATCATCCGGGTTATTTAGGAGCACAGGATACGTATTACGTAGGTAATATTAAGGGAGTAGGCCATATTTATCAACAGACTTTTATAGATACTTATTCAAAGGTAGCTTTTGTTAAACTCTATGACCGGAAAATCGCTTTAGTAGCCGCTGATATGCTCAATGATAAGGTTATTCCTTTTCATGAGCAAAATCAGATTCGTCTACTAAGAGTTTTAACTGATAGGGGTACAGAATATTGTGGTAATAGGGAGCAACACGAATATCAATTATATTTGGCTATAGAAGATATTGACCATACTAAAACTAA